>CAZNRX010000072.1:10841-19444 GCA_964575455.1 uncultured Anaerolineales bacterium
GCGCGATGGATCGAATGAGCGACGTAGGTCGGGTGTCCATACCCGACGGGATGCGCGATGGATCGAATGAGCGACGTAGGTCGGGTGTCCATACCCGACGGGATGCGTGATGGATCGACTGGGCGACGTAGGTCGGGTTTCCATACCCGACGGGATGCGCGATGGGTCGACTGAGCGACGTAGGTCGGGTTTCCATACCCGACGGGATGCTGGGCGACGTAGGTCGGGTTTCCATACCCGACGGGATGCGCGACGGATCGAATGAGCGGAGGAGATATGTCCACGTCGACATCGGTGAAGACGGTCGATCGTCTCGTGCGCATCATCGATAGCTTCTCGCCCTCCCGGCCTGCCTGGACGCTGACGGACCTGAGCGACCACCTGAGTCTGCCGAAGAGCACGCTCCACCGCTTCCTGTGCAGCCTGGAGGCGCACGGCATCCTGCGCCAGGATGAGGAGAGCAAGCAGTGGCGTCTTGGCTATCGGCTCTTCGTCTGGGGACACCTGGCCGAGCAGAGCACGGCCCTGCACCACATCGCGCGGCCCGTCATGCGCGACCTGGTGGCCCAGACCGGCGAGACGGCCCTGCTGACCGTCTACCAGGCCCAGGAGGTGGTCTGTGTGGAGAAGGTCGAGTCGACCCACTCCGTGCGCCTCGCCCTGGACGTGGGGACGCGCCGGCCCCTTCACGCCGGGGCCTCCTCGAAGGTCCTCATGGCCTACCTGCCCAATGAGGAGATCCAGCGCATCGTGCGAGATCAGGGGCTGCCGCGGCTGTGCGTCAACACCATCACGGAGCGGGACGAGTTGGAGGCCGAACTGGACAGGATTCGTGAGCGCGGGTATGCTCAGAGTATAGAGGAGACGGATCAGGGCGCCTGGGGCGTCGCCACGCCGATTCGCGATTGGAACAGTCAGGTGGTGGCCGCCATCGGGCTGGCCGGTCCCAGCTCGCGCTTCGGGGAGGAGCTGGCCCAACGTTACGTCTCCTGTTGTGAGGAGGCGGCCCGGCGGATCTCGTCCGCCCTGTTCGCCAGGACGGATGGGGATGCTGAGTAGGGCGATGGATGGGTCGCCGATGGATGAATCACCGATGGATGAATCCATCGGCTGGTACAGCAAACCCGTTGAAACGGGTTGTGTGGGGTAGAGCAGAGAGGGGGTTTCAATGGTCGATTTCGAGGGTATGGATATCCTGAGTGGCAAGCAGTTCACGCGCGAGGCCCTGGATCGGATCCTGGACGTCGCGAGTGACATGGACGAGCGGCTCGCCAGGGAGCGCTCGCTGGACCTGCTCGACGGCTACGTGCTGGGGGCGCTCTTCTTCGAGCCCAGCACGCGCACGCGCCTCTCGTTCGAGACGGCCATGCACCGGCTGGGGGGCGATGTGGTCGGGTTCGCACAGGCGGGCACCTCGTCGGTGGCCAAGGGCGAGTCGCTCAATGACACCATCCGCACCGTGAACCAGTACGTGGACGTGATCGTGATGCGCCATCCGGAGATCGGCTCCGCCAGGCAGGCGGCCGGCGTCTCGACGGTACCGGTGCTCAACGGCGGCGACGGGGCGGGGCAGCATCCCACCCAGGCGCTGCTCGATCTGTTCACGGTCCACGTGGAGCGCGGCGCGGTGGACGGCAACACCATCGCGCTCTGCGGCGATCTGAAGAACGGGCGCACGGTGCACGCCGGCGTGGAGCTCTACAAGCATTACGACTGTGACCTGATCTTCGTGGCGCCCGAGGCGCTGCGGATGCCGCCCGAGATCACCGAGCGGCTTCGCGGGCAGGGCGTCCGGGTGGAGGAGACCGATGATCTGGAGGCGGCGCTGGGCAGGGCGGACGTGCTCTACATGACGCGCATACAGAAGGAGCGTTTCGAGGATCCGGGCGAGTATGAGCGTCTGAAGGGCAGCTATGTGCTCACGCGAGAGATGGTGGAGCGGGCCAACCCCGACGTGACGGTGATGCATCCGCTGCCCCGGGTGAGCGAGATCACGACCGACGTGGACGAGCTGCCCGGCGCGGCCTACTTCCGCCAGGCGCGCAACGGCGTCCCGGTGCGCATGGCGCTGCTCGCGCTGGTCCTGGGGGCGAAAGGCTTACACTGAGCGGCACAGAGCAGACACAGAGATGCACAGAGAGAAGGATGAGTAGAACGACTACACTGAGTGGCACAGAGTAGACACAGAGATACACAGAGAGAAAGATGAGGAGATACGCTGCGGGCAACCTTGCCGAGTTGAACAGGCTCACACGGCAGATCATCGGTGCGGCCATTGAGGTGCATCGCCATCTGGGGCCGGGGCTGCTGGAGTCGGCCTATGAGACCTGCCTGGCGTACGAACTGCAGGAGCTTGCACTGAGCTTCGAGCGACAGAAAGCGCTGCCCCTGGTCTATAAGGAGATCCACCTCGATCAGGGCTACCGCATCGATCTTCTCGTGGAGCGGAAGGTGGTCGTGGAGATCAAGGTGGTTGACCGAATCGCCCCAGTCCACGAGGCTCAGGTCCTCTCGTATCTGAGATTCTCTGAGTGCAAGATCGGCCTGCTGCTCAACTTCAACGTGAAGCTGCTCAAGGACGGGATCCGTCGTTTCATCATGTAGCTTTTCTCAGTGCAGCTCCGTGTCTTCTCTGAGTATCTCCGTGTAACGCCGTAGACCGGGAGGAGTAGACATGATGGCCAACATGACAAGATCGACATCCATCATAAGGCCTTTCTCGCTGCAGCTCCGTGTCTTCTCTGAGTATCTCTGTGTAACGCCGTAGACTGAGCGTCTCTATGTAACGCCGTAGATCCGAAGGAGTAGCCTGATGAGTCAACGCAACTTCGACGTTCTGGGCCGGGAGTCGCGCCGGAAGAACGCCGTGGCGCGGGTGACCGGGCGGGAGACCTACTCGGTCGACGTCACCCTGCCGCGCATGCTGCACGGACGGGTGCTGGTCAGCCCCTATGCCCACGCCCGCATCACGGAGATCGACACCAGCCGGGCGGAGGCGCTGGGGGCCGTGACGCTCACCTTTGACGACATCCCCCAGGTGCGCTACAACGAGCGCATCATCACCACCCCGCCCGTCCTCCACAAGGACTTCCATGTCCTGGCGGACAAGGTGCGCTATCGCGGCGAGGCGGTAGCCGCCGTAGCGGCGGAGACCGAGGAGCTGGCCGAGCGGGCCGTGCGCGCCATCCAGGTGGCGTACGAGCCCCTGCCCGCCTACACCGACGCCGCCGACGCGATGGTCGAGGGCGCGGAGCCCATCCACGACATGGTGCTCTGGGGGGACGAGCCGTTCGAGATCGAGGACAACGTGGCCTGCCGGCGCGACATCGAGGAGGGCGACGTCGACGCGGCGTTCGCCGAGGCCGACGTGATCGTCCAGGGCTCCTTCACCACCCCCAAGATCTACCACGCGCAGATGGAGCCCAAGACCGCCCTCTGCGCCCCGGAGCCCGACGGCGGCCTGACCGTCTGGTGCACCACGCAGTCGATCCACAACGTACGCATCGTGCTGGGGGAGATCTTCGACCTTCCCCTCAGCAAGATCAACGTCAAGCGCGTCCCCATCGGCGGCACCTTTGGATCCAGCATCCAGATGAACCCGCCCATTCCCATCGCGGCCGCGCTGGCGCTCAAGGCCGGACGCCCGGTCAGGCTCTCCATGACGCGCGAGGAGGACGCCCACGATCACGCCCGCTACGGCACGACCATCGACCTGAAGCTGGCGGCGCGGAGAGACGGGACGATCCTGGGGGCGAAGATGGACCTGATCGCCGACACGGGGGCGCACAACATCCAGCCCTACTCGTTCCTGGGCGTCTGCGCCGGATGGTTGGTCTCGCTCTACAGGATCCCGGCCGTCCGCTACAAAGGGACCGCGGTCTACACCAACACCACCCCCTCCTGCGCCATGCGCGGCTTCGGCAATCCGCAGGTCACCTTCGCCGTGGAGTCCTTGATCGATGATCTGGCCCACGAGCTGGGCATCGACCCGGTCGACATGCGGCTGGAGAACTACGTCGGCCTGGGCGATACCTTCTGGGGCCAAGGGCCGCTGGTGCGCTCCATCGTGCGGAGCGACGGCGTGCCGGAGCTGCTGGAGCGGGGGAAGGAGGCCATCGGCTGGGAGAAGCGGGAAAACGATAAAGCGATAAGGCGAGTGGGCGATAGGGCGAGTGGGCGATACCGGCGTGGGATTGGGATGGCGCGGGGCTTCCACACCTCCAGCGCCGGCGCGCCCCAGCCGGGGGACGTGATCGACTTCTCTGGCGCCATGGTGAAGGTCAACACGGATGGCTCCGTTGACGTGATCACGGCGCTGATGGACCACGGAGGTGGCACCCACGAGGCAGTGGCGAAGCTGGTGGCCGAGGCGCTGTCGGTGCCGCTGGACAAGGTTGACCTGGCCCCCGCCGAGACCCGCTCCACGGTCTACGACGTCTGCACGCACGCCACCCGCGGGGTCTACGCCGGCGGTGGGGCGGCCGTGAAGGCAGCCGAGACGGTGCGAGAGGAGATCATCGAGACGGCGGCCATGTTCATGGAGATCATGCCGGACGCGCTGACGCTGGCGCTGGACGAGGAGCGGGGCGAGACGGTGATCCACGCCCCGGCGATCCCCGACCGGACCATGACGCTGGCCGAGCTGGCCACGCGCTGCTGGTCGGAGAGCCGGAAGACGCTGGCGGCGGTGGAGAGCTACCGCGCCACGCACTGCCCGCCGGCCTACGTGACCGTGTTCGTCGAGGTCAAGGTCGACACCTGGACCGGTCAGGTGGAGACGGAGCGCGCCGTGATGGGCAGCGACTGCGGCACCGTGATCAATCCCAGGCTGGCCGCCGGGCAGCTGGAGGGAGGCCTCTCGATGGGGGCCGGCTACGCGCTCTATGAGGACATGCGCTGGGACGCGGACGGCCATCTTCTCTCCGGCGGCTACTGGATCGACGCCAAGACCCCCTCGATCGGCGAGGCGCCCTATCTGGAGGATCTGGAGGTCCACTTCGCCGACACGTACGAGCCGACCGGGCCCTTCGGCGCCAAGGGCATCGGCGAAGCGGCGACCAATCCGGTGGCGGCGGCCTACGCCAACGCCATCTACGACGCCATCGGCATCCGCTTCTACCAGCTCCCGATCACGGCGGAGAGGGTCCTGGAGGCGATAAAGCGACAAGGCGATAAGGCGATAAGGCGAGGAAGCGAATGAGTGAGGGATCTGCGGGGCGAGCAATGAACGCATCTACGGACGCTGGCGTGCACGCGCACGATATGACCAACTCGCATCTGCTGATTCACGGGTTCGATTACTATGAGCCGTCCACGGTTGAGGACGCGGTGGCGCTCCTGGCGGAGCACGGCGACCGTGCCCAGGTGATGGCCGGGGGCACAAATCTGATCGTCTGGATGAAGATGGAGCAGGCCGCGCCGGAGGTGGTGATCAACGTCGGCGGGCTGCCTGGCCTGGAGGGGATCGCGCCCCAGGACGGCGCCGAGGGCAGCCTTGAGATCGGCGCCCTGACCACGATCTGGGACCTGCGCAATGGCCTGGCCGCGGCGCAGGCGGATGCCGTTGCCCTGGCGGAGGCGTGCGCCAGCTTTGGCTCCACGCAGATCCAGCTGACGGGCACCATTGGTGGGAACGTCTGCAACGGCTCGCCGGCCTCGGACACCGTCCCGGCGCTGATGGCGCTGGGGGCGGAGCTGGTGCTGGTCGGGCCGGACGGCGAGCGCAGGCTCCCCATTGAGGAGTTCCTGGTGGGGCCGGGCGAGACCGCCCTCCGTCGAGGCGAGCTGCTCACCGCGGTGGTGATCCCGCCCTTCACATCTCACGCCTCACGCATCACGCCTCACGCATCACGCCTCACGCTCGGCAGCGCCTTCGTCAAGATCTCCCGCGTGCGGGCCGACCTGGCGAAGGCCAGCGCGGCGGCCATGGTCGTGCGCGACGGGGACCGCGTCGTCGACTGCCGCCTGGCCCTCGGCGCGGTTGGGCCGACCGTGCTTCGCGCGTGCGCGGCCGAGGAGCTGATGGTGGGCGAGCCGTTTAGCTCGGAGCTGGCGCTGGACGCCGGGCGAGTGGCCTCGGAGGCGGTCGCTCCCATCGACGACGTGCGCTCCAGCGCGCGCTACCGCCGCCGAGTGGTTCAGGCGCTGGCTCACGACGCGTTGAAGGCGGCCTGGGAGCGGGCGGGGGAGCGGAGGGGCCGAGGGGCGGAGGAGCGGAGGGGCGGAGGAGGGCGGCTCGAACCTGCTCCAGGCGGATCCGCGATCCGCCGACGGGAGGAGGCGCACCGTCCAGTCCACGTGGGGGTCGGTGAGACGTGCCCCATCACCCTGACGGTGAACGGTGTGGAGCGGCGTTTCCACGTCCGCCCGAACGAGCTGCTGATCAACGTGCTGCGTGACCGGCTGGACCTGACCGGGACGAAGTACGGCTGTGGCATCGGCGAGTGCGGGGCCTGCACCGTCCATCTGGACGGCGTCCCCGCGCTCTCGTGCCTCACGCTGGCTGTGGCTGCCGACGGGCGAGAGGTGACGACGGTCGAGGGGATGGAGGGGCCGAACGGCGAGCTCGATCCTCTGCAGGAGGCCTTCATCGACAACGCCGCCTTCCAGTGCGGCTACTGCACGCCCGGTATGCTGATGATGACCAAGCGGCTGTTGGCCGAGAATCCGCAGCCGGACGAGGACGACGTGCGCGACTACCTGAAGGGGAATCGCTGTCGCTGCACCGGCTTCGCCGCCATCGTGCGCGCCGTGAAGGCCTGCGTGGAGGATGGAGGCGAGGGGAGGGAAGCCGGTTGACGTGACCTCGGGGGGCAAGAGCTTAAGGGGCACAGAGGCTCAGAGGGGGTGTGCCACCCCCGGGCAGACAAGCTCGAAAGGGGCTGTGTCACCCCCGGGCAGACAAGCTCGAAAGGGGCTGTGTCACCCCCAGCAAACAAGCTCAAAGGGGGTGTGTCACCCCCGCGATTGTTGGCGTAGTCATTGACCAGACCATACACGGAGGTACACATGTTGCCGCAGTTTGAACTACTGATGCCCGAGACGCTGCCGGAGGCGCTGGAGATGCTGGCCGAGCGGGTGCCAGACGTCCGGCCGTTGGCGGGCGGGACGAACCTGATTCCCGACATGCGCGCGGGGACGCACCGGCCGGGCTGCGTCGTGAACGTGGAGGGGCTGAGCGGGCTGCGCGGCATCCACCAGGAGGACGGCCACGTCGTCGTGGGCAGCGGCGTCACCATCGCCGAGCTGCTGGAGAGCGACCTGATCGCCGAGCAGGCCCCGGTCCTCAGGCAGGCGGCGGGCGTCTTCGCCAACCCGCTGGTGCGCAACCGCGCCACCGTGGGGGGCAATCTGGGTGACGCCTCCCCCGCGGCCGATATGGCGCCGCCGCTGCTGGTGCTGGACGCCGAGGTGAAGCTGGCCACGAGTGACGGCGCGCGCTGGGTGCCGCTGAGGGACTTCTTTGTCCACGTCCGCGACACGGTCTGTGAGCCGGCGGAGCTGATCACGGCGCTCCGCTGGCCCGTGCCACCCGCAGGGAGCTACGGACGCTTCCGCAAGCTCTCCTTGCGCAAGGCCATGGCCATCTCTGTGGTCAGCGCCGCCGTCCAGGTCACGCTGGACGATGACGAGCGCTGTGAGGACATTCGTATAGCCATGGGAGCGGTGGCGCCGACGCCCATGCGCGCCTACGAGGCCGAGGAGATGCTCAAGGGAGAGCGGCTGGAGCCGGAGCTGATCGAGGAAGTCAGGCACGTGGCCTGCGGGGCCGCCAGCTGCATCGATGACGTGCGGAGCTCGGCGGCCTACCGCGAGCGAGTGGCGGGGGTGCTGGTACGGCGGGTTCTTAAGGGAGTAGGGGGAAGAGATGGGGCAGATGCGGAGCTTCCGTGACCTGGATGCGTGGAGAGAGGCGCACAAGCTTTTTCTCAACCTCATGTAGGGCGGGTTTCTGTAAGCGCAGCAGCACCCGCCGAAACTGGGTTGAGCCAGCTCTCCCAGATCGAGAAGGAGACACAATGCTATCGAAAACCATAACGTTGAACGTCAACGGCCGCGAGCACGAGGCCGCCGCACAGCCGAACGTGACGCTGCTCCAATTGCTGCGGCGGTTAGGCTACACGGACGTCAAGAACGGCTGTGAGAAGGGCGACTGTGGGGCGTGTGCCGTGCTATTGGACGGGGAGGCGGTGAACAGCTGCCTCGTGCTGGCCTGGCAGGCAGAGGGCGCCGAGGTGGTCACCAACGCCGGGCTGGGCACCATGGAGGATCCGCATCCCCTGCAGGAGGCCTTCGCCGACGCCGGCGCCGCCCAGTGCGGCTACTGCACCCCCGGCATGATCATCTCGGCCAAGGCGCTGCTGGACCGCAACCCACATCCCACCGAGGACGAGATCCGCGATGCGATCTCTGGCAACCTGTGCCGCTGCACCGGGTATGCCCAGATCATCGAGGCGATAAAGCGAGTGAGCGAGAAAGCCAATGGGTTCTTGGGTGACCTACAGGGCAATCGCACATGATGAGACTTCCGAATTTTGTGTTCAGGACTGCTTCCGGTTCGCTCATTTCTACGGTGGTTTGGAAGATTGAGCACAAAGTCTCGT
>CAZNRX010000073.1:0-19008 GCA_964575455.1 uncultured Anaerolineales bacterium
TCTGTCGCCTGTCGGTGATTCATCGACGGCTACCCCGATTTATTGAGAAGATACGAGTGGACGGCCCGGGTGATGGAGAAAAGAGCTGCGGACGTGGGTGGGGGAGGAGGGGCAGATGATCGCCGCGCTCTCGCTGGGTTACGCCGACGAGCGCCCCGGCCCGAGGCCGCGCAAATCGGTGGATGAGGTCACCAAGTGGATGTGAGCCGTCCGACGGTGCCTTGCACTTGCCAAGCGTGCGAAGCTAAGCCTTAGTGCGAGGCACCTGGCGACTTGACCTTCGTAAGGTTGGCTTGCGCGAGCCTGTGGCTGTAGTATACTAGCCTTGTAGGCGGTGTCTGGGATCGTGAGAGTGATCCTTCTCTGTGCTGGTTTGTGTAGCCTTGTGATGTTCAAGTCTCAAGCGACGGAGAGATGATGAGCGAGGATAGGCTGGGGCGAGAACCTCGCCTCTCGCACCTACGGCCCCCCGCCGGAGGATCCGTGCTGACCGAGCGGATCGCGGTTACGTTGAGGGGGCCACTTGACCGTGGCCCATCGACACGAGCTCACCCCCGACCAGCCTTATAGCGATGAGTAGATCGATATGTAAGCATTGCGGCGCATCCCGAAAGCCCCTTGATAGGACATGTCCCTATTGCGGACGCGCCTATGAAGACGTGTTCGACGAGGCGGGTGACGTCTATGAGGACATCTTGGAGCACTAGGGTATCCTGTTTGAGTCAAGCGCGGTAAGGCGATCGTCGTTCTGGGCGCATCTGGACTGTCGACTGAGGATCACGAAGGATCAACTCATCTTCGACGATTTCGAGGATGACGCCTATTCCTTTGCGATACCCATGGAGGAACTGAAGAAGGCGAGGATAGGAAGCCCGCACGGATGGCTAGGAAGCAGCGATGACGTGCTGATCATCCTGGAGGACGGGACGGAATACGAGATTGGCCTTGATCCCGGTGTGAAACCGAAGGTACTGGAGATCATCAGGGCAATCTGGAAGCGCTACTACTGAGCAGGCACGAGGACCGCAGTCAGAGCATCTTCAGGGTCTGATCCTGGGTAAGGACCTAACTGACCACGCTCAAGGGCCTCCGCCGCGCGAGGAGCCGCGTCGCCTCACGACACATAACGAATGAGCTTTTCTATGACGAAAAGACGATCACGACGATCAATAGAGAGAGCGAAAGCTCGGAAGAAGCGAGCATCGAGGAAGCCTCGAAGCCGCTCAGAGAGCTTCCAGGACGAGGCCCCTGGTCTGCAAGCTCTGGGCGAGCGGTCTGTTTATGTGGAGTCGGATGATGTCGAACAACGACTTTTCCGTCTCTTCTGGGAGTCGGATGCTCTGCGCGAGGAGCCGGAGTTCGCCGGCCTCTACTTCCCGTGCAAGCGGACCCTGGAGGCCGCGGCACGGACTTTCCCACGCTTCAAGCGAAGGATTCAAAGGGCATCGAAGCGGAATACCGAGGCCGCCCAGATCGCCTACGGTGAGTATCGCATCGCTGTGCTTGATGACCTGGACACGCCCCAATTCCGAGAGGAGCTGTATCGCCGACTGACGCAGTGCAGGGATCGCTTCCTGAGCGGTCAGGACGTGGATAGCCTGCAGATGAGCGTGGTGGTCTCAGGGGCGATCAGAAGCGGGTCCACGGAGACGGGTGAGGACAAGCTGCCTCTTGGGTTGATTGGCCTGGTGACGGCCATCTACGAGGCGTCCTTCGATCGGGGCATGGAGACGGTGGAGGACGCGCGAGATCTGATCGGCGATGATCTCTACGATCTATGGTGCGCTGTCCGCCGCAGCGAGGACTTGGACGTCATCTCGGCGGCGGTGGAGGAGGTCGCAGGCTCAGGGCATCCGACGGCTTTTGAGGAGCTGATCGAGTGGGTGGAGGCGGATACCGACCTGACCTTGGCCTGGGAGCGCCAAGAGGCACACCTGATCGAAGATCTCTCGTTGTTGACGACCCCGGGGAACCTGAGCTTCAAGCCCTTCCCTTTCAAGGCCGAGGTTAAGCTGGTCATGGACAGGATAGAGCAGCGACGTCTGAGCAAGCCGTGGCACCTGGGGCGCTACTTCCCCATGCTCATCATGCCGTCTCTGGCCTCTTGCACCCTAGAGACGCTGGATGAGCATGTGACACCTGCGAAGATAGACACGCTCGCCGAGGCCTTCAAGGCGATCGGGCAGCGTCTTCTAGAGAGCGATGATGAGGAGAGTTGGGCTTGGGTGCAAAACCTGGTGGCAGCGGTGCGCCATATGCGACGCGAGACGGTGCCTTCACGAAACGCTGTCGTGAGACTGATGTTCTCATACAGTTTCGTCGCGACGTTGGCGGGCGCGGAGGGGGCTGACCCGCCCAGCCCCGTCTGGCAGCGCTTGGTCAGACGCCTGGATAGGAGCATTCTGGTGCGGATGCTCATGCCCAATGTCAGCCAGGCCGCGGAGCGGGGGACCGGCCTGTGACCCGATATCGCGTCGTCGACGTTGACTGCCAGTGTGGCCGGCACCTGTTCGAGTACGCCAAGGGAGGGCGGGGACGGCTGATCAAGTGCTTCCTCGACCAGATCCGGCGGGATGAGCTGGGGGTGGTGAATGCGCCCCTGGGTGCGCGGCCCGTCTGCCCCGACTGTGGCGACGAGGTGGGCCACGTGCGCATCATCCGCGGGCGCCCGGCGCTCAAGCTCAACCAGGGCACCGTCCAGAAGGTGACGACGTGAATCGACCGCATCGACAGGATCAACGGAGGAAAACGATCCTACACAAAGGAGGCTGCATGGATAAGCGTCCCTGGCTGAAGTGGTCTATCGTTCTGCTGATACCGCTGTCGCTGGCCTGCAACCTTTCGCTTCCCAGATCTCAGGCGCCCACGGCGACGGCGCTTCCGACCGCGCTTCCCGCGACCGCGCCACCCGCGACCGCAGAGGCGGTGGTGTCCCCCACCGAGCCGGCTGCGTCGCCCCCGCCCACGGCGGCGGAGGGCGGCTGCCTGGCCCTGATCCCGGTCTACCCGGGCGCGCGCGAGGAGCCCCAGCTGGCGTCCGAGCTCAAGGCCCTGGTGCGGCAGATGCAGACGCTGGCGGGAGGGATCCACGGTGAGGTGGCCGCCTACCGCACCAGCGATGGGACGGCCCAGGTGGTTGCCTACTACCAGGAGCATCCGCTTCAGGGTGGCTGGTCTCAGACGTTGGATCTGACCACGGCCGACGGCGGGATCATCATCTGGGAACGGGGAGGGGATAGCGCACAGGCGTTCATGGCGCCTGAGGGCGGCGAGACGGTGGTGCTGCTGGGCTGCGGAGAGAAGCTTGGCGGTGATTCGGGGGGCAGCGCGACCAGCACACCGGAATCGTCGGAGAACGTGGCTCCGCCCCTCGACACCTCGCCCGACGGGCTGGCCCTGGTGTCCTTCGCGGTCAGGCCCGCCGAGCAGGGCAGCTTGGGCGAGAGCGTGGACGTGACCTTCACCCTGCGCAACGCGGCGGAGGAACCGATCGCGTTCGAGCCGCCCGGCGTCTTCGTCGGCTGCCGTTGGAACGCCACGGGTGACGACAACAACTGTGACTTCGGCCATCAGTTCCCGGACCTGACGCTGGCTCCGGGCCAGGAGGTGACGTTGGAGGCCACCCGGCAGCTGGATCAGGCGGGCACCTGGCGCTTCTGGCCGGCCTATCGCGCGGGTGGGCACTGGGGGCCCTTCCGCTGGTATGAGTGGGTGATCGAGGCGGAGTGACGCGGAGGGCGGAGGGGCAGAGGGGTGGAGCAGAGGTGTGAAGGCATGATGAGGAGGGACGACTATGCATTTTCCAGAGATTAGCTGTGAGAATCTGGCGCGCGAGACGTTTGACCTGCCGGGCGATTTCGAGGGTGAGCTCAACCTCTGCCTGATTGCGTTCCAGCGCTGGCACCAGCCGTTGATCAACAGCTGGGTCCCGCTGGCGCGGCAGCTGGAGGAGGAGTATCCCCGTTTCCGCTACTACGAGTTCCCTGTCATCCGGAAGCTCAACCCCCTGTTCCGCAGCTTCATCGACCAGGGGATGCGTGGGGGTATCCCAGAGCCGACGGCGCGGCACAAGACGATCACGCTCTACACGGATAAGGCGGCGTTCAGGCGGGCCCTGGAGATCGACGACGAGGAGGAGATCCATCTGCGGCTGGTGGACCGGGAGGGCGCCGTGCATTGGGAGGTGGCGGGCGCACTCCTCCGCGAGGCCACTGATTCGCTGGTGGAAACTGTTGAGGCGTTGCATCCTGCGGAGGGTGACGACGTGAACTGAACTGCGCCATGCCCGTTCCCGTTGGCACCCGTGCTCCCGTAGGCAGTAATGCTCCTGTCACGGTAACGCTCCGGTCGGATCCGCAATCCAGAGGCCAGCGGATTGAGAAACCGCCTGGAGCGAGGCGGGACGGCGTTCCGATAGGTGCAAAGCCGCGCAAGCTGTGCTATACTAGAGGGTAGGTCGTTGGTCCCGTCGGATGAGTCGCGGCTGCCCGTGGGCCGAGACTGCCGGTGCCGCGCCGCCTCATCCAGGCGTGGAATCCCTACGGAACCAGAACTGAGATAGGAGGCCAGCAATGACGAACGCGACACACTTCTACCGCCGCACGGAGGCATGGCTGGATCGGCTGCTGGAGCTGAACCCGGTGGCGGCCACCCAATTGGGCGACCACCAATGGGACGATCAGCTCTCGGACTACACCCCCGAAGCACTGCAGAGCCAGCATCAGGAGATTCGGGAAGCGCTGGCCGAGTTCGAGGGGATGGACCCAGGCGACTTCTCAACGGAGGCCCAGATCGATCACACGCTGATGACCCACATCCTCGACTCCTTCATCCGGGAGTTCGAGCGGGTCGAGAGCCACCGCCGGAACCCCGGCGTCTACGTGGAGGAGGTGGTGGGCGGAGTTTTCCTGCTCATCCTGCGGGACTTCGCCCCGCTGCCCGAGCGTCTGCGCTCTGCCCTGGGCCGCATCCGCCAGGTGCCGCGAGTTCTGAAGGAGGCGCGGACTAACCTCGCCCCCGAGGAGATGCCGGCCGTCTGGGTCGAGGTGGCGATGGAGCAGGCGCGACAAGCGCCCGCCCTCTTCGCCCAGCTGCTACCCTTCATGGCCAGCCAGGCCGCGCCGGAGCTCCAGGACGAGCTGACCAAGGCCGGGCAGGTGGCAGCTCAGGCGATCCAGGACTTCACCGACTTCCTGGAGAACGAGGTCCTTCCCCGGGCGGCGGGCGACTTCGCGTTCGGGGAGCAGCTGTTCAACGAGAAGCTGTGGGAGGAGCACCTGGTTGACTATGACGCCGAGGAGTTGCTGGTCACCGGCTGGGAGCAGTTCCACGAGACGCAGGCCCAGATGGAGGCCCTGGTCGAGGAGATCGATCCCGACAAGTCGGTGGAGGAGCTGCTGGAGAAGACGAAAGCGGATCATCCCACCGCGGAGGGGCTTCTGGATGCCTATGAGGAGATGATGGACGCCGCTCGCCAATACGTGATCGACCACGACATCGTCACCATACCGGAGGGAGAGACGCTGCGCATCGTTGAGACGCCCGTCTATCTGCGTCCCATCATCCCCTACGCGGCCTACATGCCGCCGGGGATCCTGGAGGATGAGCAGGAGGGCATCTTCCTGGTCACGCCGGTGGACCCGGACGCGCCGGAGGAGGAACGGAAGCAGAAGCTACGGAGCCATTACTGGGCCAAGCTGCCGATCACGGCGCTCCACGAGGCCTATCCGGGCCATCACCTGCAGCTGGTGTGGGCCAACCGGCGGGAGCACGTGGCGCGGCGCATGGGCTCCTTCCTCTCCACCCTGTTCATCGAGGGCTGGGCCTTCTACTGCGAGGAGCTGATGGAGCAGCTGGGCTACATCGCCGAGCCGATCCAGCGCCTGGGCCGCCTCTCCGATCAGCGCTGGCGGGCCGCGCGCATCATCCTCGACGTCTCGCTGCACACCCAGGGCATGAGTGTGCAGGAGGGCGTGGACTTCCTGGTGGAGAAATGCGGTCTGGAGCCCGACGACGCGTTGGCCGAGGTGCGCCGCTACACCGCCAGCCCCACGCAGCCTCAGTCCTATCTGATGGGCAAGCTGGCCATCCTGGAGCTGGTGGACGACTACCGCAGCGCCAACCCGGAGGCCTCGCTGCAGGAGGTGCACGACGCTATCATGGGCTGTGGGTCGCTCCCGCCGCGGCTGATGCGCCGGCAGCTGCTGGGCGCGTAAAGGACGATTCGAGGACCGTAGTGGCGGCTTCAGTCGCTGTTGCCAGGCCGGGAGCGACCGAAGTCGTCACCAAAGACAGAACGTCACGGTCCGGTCCAGGAGCAGGTCAATCCTGGATATAGCGTTCACGGTAGTAGGCTTCTCGTTCTTCGTCCAGCGTCTCCAGAATCTCATCCAGGGTTACGCCTCCCTCCTCCATCAGACGACCTACCTGGTCCCCCAGATGTGCGACGCGCGATACCAGCGAGGTCAACAGGAAGGGTCGTGTTTCCGTCGCTGAGGTGACCGGCACTTGGGAGCTTCGCCTCAGTGCCCAAGCTAGCTTCAGACTGCGTCTGCGCGTATTTTTCGATGTTTCAGGCCCAAGCGCCGGTCACCTTGAGAATGAGACGATCCCGCGGTCGAATCCCAGGGCCTTATCACTCTCGATAGCCTTGCGAGTTCTGGGCGTCAGATGGCGTTTCGCTGCGGCCAAGCGGCCATATTGTGGAAATCCACAATACGCTGCTCATCCAGAAGCCTTGTTCTCACCGATGCGAGGTCCACTGTTCTGTGCTAGTGTAGCTGGCTGGGAAGCGTGGGATCTAGGAGGGGGTTCTGAGGATGTGGGGGGCTTGCAGCTCGCCGGAGACGACGCCTACGTGGCGAACACCGGGACGGGGGGCGGTCCATAGATGTCCGCGATCCCAGCAGACCGGCGCTGGTCGACACGTGGAACGCACTCCCATAGGGGCGCCGGGGCGGCAGGTGCTGCGCTAGCGAGGACAGATGCAGTGCTTCTGGCAAACGGGTCATGGAGTTGACCATTGAGGGCGTCAGCAAGCGGTATCGAGGCAGGGTGTGGGGTTTGAGGGACTTCAGCCTGCAATTGGGACCTCACCTATCTGGCCCTGACGGCCATTCTTATGGCTCTGGCAGTGGTAGGTCGGAAGCGGCAGCTCAAGCGGTAGATGGTGTTCGTGGCCAGGATCCCGATGTCCCTGGGGATCTACCTGGCGGCGCTCAGGACTGGCCTGGTGGTGGGGTCCACCCACATGACGCTGGCTGCGCTGTTGGTCTTGATACCTGTGCACGTCCTCTATCTGAAGTACTTCGAGGAGTACAAGCTGGAGCTGAGGTTGGGTGAGTCCGATGTGGCGTACAGGCGAAGCGTGCCTTTCTTGCTGCCCCGCTGGAGCCCCCGCGAGGATTGGCCTTGAGATGAAGTGGTAGGTCGGTGGTGGCAGATGGTACAGTAGAGAGGGAAGGCATCAGTTGATCCAGCTCGCAGAAGCCTACAACGTGCCGGTCGTCGAGGATGATTTTGCGGGCGATCTGTGCTATGACGGGCAGTCGAAACCAGCACTCAGGACCATCGATCCTGGAGGCATGGTGATCTAAATCGGCACCTTCTCTAAGGTGCTGATGCCCGCTCTGAGGGTAGGCTACATCGTCGCCTCTGGACCGGTGCTGGATCTGCTGCGGAAGAGGAAGCAGATGACGGATCTCTTGGGGACCTCCACGCTGATTCAGCGGGCGCTGGAAACCTACGTGACGGTTGGTCGCTATGAAAGCTACCTGAACCGGGCTAAGCGCATCTACCGGGAACGGCGAGATGCTATGGAGGCGGCGATAGCTAAGCATATGCCCGAGGAGACGACCTGGATGTCTCCCCATGGAGGTCTCTTCATCTGGCTACGACTGCCAGAGGATGTGTCGGCAGATGACCTCTATCCGATTGGTCAGCGCAGCCGGTGCCTATCTCTCGGACGCCGTCTATCAGGCTGTTGGCGAGATCTCCGTCTACCTCGTTCCTATCTGTCTGGCGGCGTCTGTGCTCTGCCTGGGGTTTTTGGCCTCGCCTTGGGCGGTGGGCCTCGTCGCCGTCGACTTCTTCATCTCTGGCTTCTACCTTCCGGTGATCAGCGATCTTCTGAAAGAGAACCTGCCGTCAGGCAAGAGGGCCACGATCATCTCCCTATCGGCAGTGCTGGGCAGCCTATTGAGCGCAGCGGTCGACCCGGCGCTGGGCCGGGTAGCGGACGTGTTCTCGCTTGGGGCCACGTTTAGGGCCGCGGGGCTGGTGTTGGGCTGTTCTTGGCCGCCACGGGCGAACCTGTGGCCGGTGGATCGCTATTGCTCGCGGGGCCGTGGAGCGTGCTGGCTTCTCTGCTGGCCAGCGCGATCGTCTCCGGACTGGTCGGCGCTGCGTACGGATTCATAGCGGGGAAGCTGAAGCCGCTCTACGATAAGGGGCGAGGGCCGTTCTTCTAGTCGAGGTTCACGAGGATCAGCCGCTGACACTCATCCGGTGGACGCCGGAAATGTGGGACGAGGAGAGCGTTCGAAGGGAAGCGGGAGGCCACGATTGCGGCCAGGAGCTTCCCGCAGACGAGGAGGTAGACGGATGAAGTATCGCCGCTTGGGAGGCTCCGATCTGGAGGTCTCCGTCATTGGACTGGGAACGCTCGCTATGGGTGGCCACGCCTACGGGCCGGTGGATGACGAGCAGTCCATCGCCACCATCCGGCGGGCGATGGAGCTGGGCATCAACCTCGTCGACACCTCCGACAACTACGGCCGCGGCCACGCCGAGGAGATCGTGGGGAAGGCGGTCAAGGGCCGGAGAGATGACGTCGTCATCGCCACCAAGGGTGGCACCCCGTGGGACGAGGAGGGGCGGGTCACGTTCGACTGCAGCGAAGAGGCGATCACGCGCGCGGTGGAGGACAGCCTCCGCCGCCTCGACACGGACTGGATCGACCTCTACCAGATCCACGTCCCGGATTCCGAGACGCCTTACGAGGAGACGGCTCGCGCTCTGGAGCGGCTGATCCGGGCTGGCAAGGTCCGCCACGCGGGGCTGTCGAACTTCTGGGCCGAGGACCTGGAGGCCTGGCTGGCTATCGATGGCGTTGTCTGCGATCAGATGCCGTACAATCTTCTGCACCGCGACATCGAGGGGGAGTTCCTCTCCCTCTGCCGCGAGCACGGCGTTGGCGTCATCGCCTACACGCCACTCCTGATGGGCATGTTCGCGGGCAGGATGACGCCGGAGACCACGTTTGGCGAGGGAGACCATCGCTCGTCCTACCCGCAGTTCCAGGGCAAGCCGCTGCGCGACTGCCTGGCGCTGAGAGAGCGTCTCCATCCGATCGCGGCTGACCGCGGTATGACGCTGACACAGCTTGCCCTCTCCTGGGTTATCTCCCGTCCGAGGGTGACCTGTGCCATCCCGGGCGCGAAGCGCCCCAAGCAGGTGGAGGAGAACGCGGTTGCTGGCGAGCGTGTGCTGAATGAGGCAGACTTGGCGGAGATCGACCAACTCCTCGGGGAGACTGAGGTCGAGACGCCGAGGTTGATACCCATGAGGGTCGTCGAGGTTCGGGAGCGCGCCGGGGGGAGGATCGGTGTGCTGGCGATGGGGGCCAAGGTTCGCCTGCCCGACGCGGTCGAGGCGGGTGACGCCGTCGAGATGGACGCCGTCACGGGGCAGGTTGCGCCGATGACAACGGGCTGATAGGCAGGCCAGCCTCCCGAAAGGAGAGAACGATGGAGTTCACGTATGACCCGTTTCCACTGATACTGAACAGAGGCAGAGGCAGAGGCAGAGGCGATGAAGACACGGTGCTTGCCTGTCTGTCGTTCTTCGGCCTCGAGGATTCGCCGCGAGCGAAGGAGTGTCTACTCGCGCTGATCAAGCGGCAGCGCTCCGACGGCGGCTTCCCCAGCGAGCTCGATTCCCACCGTTGGGGCATGCGAGAGACGGTGCGGACCGCGCTTCTGCTGCTGGAGGTGGGGCTGCCGCCGCAGGGCGTCAACGTCGACGGCGCCGTGCAGTTCGCCCTGCGGCATCAGAAGGGCGACGGCGGTTGGTGCGAGAACCCGGCGCTGGAGCTGCCGCCGGCGCGGACCTGGCTGAGCTGCCAGCGGGGCATAACGTAGCTGACCGCCGACGTGATCGATCTGCTGCGCCGGGTGGGGCGGGGCGAATCCGCTGCGTGCCACCAGGCCCTGGCGTGGCTCCGTGGTGTCCAGACGGAGGGCGGTGGGTGGCCGTCCGTCGCTCGCGACGTCGACGAACCGGGCGAGGACCCCGACGCCACGGTGCAGATCACGTTCTTGCTCGGCGACGTCTTCGGCGACGAGGACCCAGTCTATCGGAGAGGCCGTGAGCTGTTCGAGCGCTACCTCGACCGCTGCGCCCGCGATGTGGAGCGGGGCTACCACATCAGGCCGCGCGACGGGGAACGGGCGGATCTCGATGTCTACCACCTCACGTACCTGCTCCTCTCCTGGCTGCTCGACCCGCCGCGCCGCTTCCGCGCCGGCTACGACGTCAGCGATCCCCGCGTGCGGACGATGATGGAGGCCCTAATCGGCCTCCAGCGCGAGGACGGCGGCTGGCGCCCCTTCTTTGCGGAGGAGAGCTCTCCGGTGTATACTGCCCTGGCGGTCAAGGCCCTGGTCGTGAGCGGGATGCTCGACCGGGCGGCGCTGCGAGACCACCTGTTCGGCTTCGCATAGTGGTGCCTTGCACGTTCCATGCGTGCGAGGCACCTGGGTTCCTGTTACGGCAAGGTGCGTTGCACCAATGCTTGGCTTCGCGCGCTGGGCAATTGCAACGCACCGTGGGAGTGGGGGGGCGTCGGAGCGTTGACCTTCGTCGGCAGAAGCTAGGTCGCGGGGTGTGTATCGTCGCCGCCCTTGCGCTCATGCTCGCTTGCGGGCAGGTCACGCCACGCCCTGTGCGGCCGGGCGAGGCCACGCCCACGGCATCGACTCCCTCGCCCTCGGCGACGGGCCAGACGGTCATCGCCATCGAGTACGCCGTGCCTGGCCTGGCCGAGGCCTACGCCCCCGTGGGAGTCACTTATGCCAAGCTTCAGCCGGCCTACGGCGTATGGGGTCTCCTGGAGCCGGAGCCCGGGCGGTACAACTGGGCGCCGCTGGACGCGCTCATCGCTGAGTACCAGGCGGCGGGCTTCGTGGGCATCCAGCTGCTGCTCACCGCTGAATCGCCCTGGGCCGCCGTGCGACCGCCGACGCTGGGGGACAAGGGCGATTCCATGCCGCGCGAGGAGCACCTCGACGACTACGCCGCTTTCGTGCGCCGCGTGGTCGAGCGGTACGATGGTGACGGCGTGGACGACGCGCCCGGGTTGCTCCATCCCGTCCGCCACTACGGCATCGAGCGCGAGTTCACCGGCTTCTGGCCCAGCGGGGACGCCGAGAACTACGTGCGGCTGCTGCGCATCGCCTACCTGGAGATCAAGGCCGCCAATCCCGAAGCCCAGGTGCTGCTCGTCGCGCTGCTCATGGCGTACGTGTTCGACGGCGCGCCCGAACCAGAGGTGGTGGAGAGGCGCCTCGACCAGGCGCCGCTGTTGGGGTACAGCCGGGAGGCGATGGAGCATCTCCTGGCAGCCTGCGATGCCTACAACGTCGTCGACGTCCACAGCCTGGGGGACTACACCGAGATTCCGCCCACGGTCGCCTGGCTGCGCGCGGTGCTGGACGCGAACGGCTGTGGGACGCATCCGATCTGGATCGGCGACGCCTTCAGCATGTCGGCCCTGGTGGGCTACGCTGACCCCCTGGGTCTGACGCGCGGCCGCACCTTCGCCCCGGCCATGGATGAGGATCGGGACGCGGTCATCGCTCTGCTCGAAGCGGTGGCGGACCCTGGGGCGGTCGACCACGCCGCCGCCACGGCCTGGCTGCGGGCGGAGATGGCCCGGGGGCTGGTGAAGAAGATCGTGGTCTCGGCAGGCGAGGGGCTGGCGGGCATCAACCTCGGCAATCTGGAGGACTGGTCCTTTGGCGACGTCTCCGCGATTAACGTGGGGTTGGTGCGCTCGGCGGGGACGTCGATCTTCATGGGAATGATGGACCGGACGTTAACCAATCGTCACGCGGACGGGCCCCTTCAGGGGCCCGCCGATCCCATCAGCAAGATACGCCGGCCGGGGGAGCCGCGCGCGGCCTTCTACGCCCTGCAGGTCGTCATGGGTGAGATCGCAGGGTACACGGCGGTGCAGAGGCTTGAGTTGAGCGCGGACGTGTGGGCCTACCGCTTCGAGAGGGCCGGTGGCCCGCTGTGGGTGGTGTGGTACGACAACGGCGATCTGCATCTGCCCGGCGATTCGCCGCCGTCCGTCGCGGTCGATCTGGACGTGGGTGGGGAGCGCGCCCGGTTCGCGCGCACGCCGACCGTGGCCCAGCCAGCGCGCTGGGAGGCGGTGGAGGCGAACGGCGGGGTGCTGCAGCTGACGGTGGACGCGACGCATCTGTTTGTGGAGGTCGGGGAGTGAGCGCGAGGCAGGTGCGATGCGCCATGCTGGACGCATGAGGTGCGTCGCACCAACGGCAGGTGCAACGCACCGGGGGGATCACCAGCCGTTAGCGTCGATCTCCTCCAGCGGATTCGCCTGCCTCCACGGCGGCGCTCCGTGCCGGGCCACCCCCACGTCGTCCAGCAGGGCGCAGAGCGGGGCGCTGATCGTGGCCGTAGGCGATGAGGCCGTCGTGGGCCACCGCGTCTCGGATGCCCCACCGCATGGTGTGGTTCGGGTCGCTGCTCACCTCCCGCTGGCAGCTCTCCACCTCGTACCAGAACTGCCGCGTCTCCCGCGCCCCGTCCCGGACGTAGTCGCGATAGCGGCCTGTCTCCACCACGCCCACGAAGTCCCAGCCCAGGTTTGACTTCACTTTGCGGCTGAAGCGCACCGGGATCACGCGCCCGGCCTGGCCGGCGCGTGCCCCCAGCGCCTCCTCCAGAAAGGAGGTCAGCCCCGCTCCCACGCCCTTGGCGTCCACCACCACCCAAGACAGCGCGCCAGTGACGGGCCAGCGCCAGGAGCTCCTGGTAGAGCGCCGTGTGGGCCTCTCCCAGCCTGAGCTACCGGTCGACGACGTGGTAGGTGGGCAACCAGCCTTGCGGAGCGCCGCGCAACCTTGCAAGGCTGCCAATGCAGCGCGATGTTCTCGATGACCATTGACTTCTGGGCATGGATGTTCTATACTGTACATGGGTCTACCTCATCCTGACCGCGTGCTTCTTCTGGACCCGGGCGCGTGCGCGCGCCCAGGGCGTTCCTCTATGAGGGAAGGCCAACAGATCAACGTCATCATTCGACGTCCACTCAGCAGCAGGAGGTGACGCACCATGACCACAGGGGAGGGGGGAGGTGGCATGAGCATGGATCGATCGGCGCCACGCCTCGACACGCGCGGCGGCGCGGCTATCCACGGCAACCTGCACGTCGCCCGGGACTTCATTGGCCGCGACCAGCACCAGCACTACTACGTCAGCCAGGTCACGCCGATCTTCATGCCCCGGACCGGGGGGCCGGCCGAGCGCAGGCAGCCCTACCTCGGCGGCCAGCCCTTCCGCGCCGACGACTGGGAGCTCCTCACCGGGCGCGGGGAGGCTGTTGGCGACGTCATTCGTCAGATCCAGGATCGCGCCACGCTGGCCACCGCCGTCTACGGCCCGCCCGACGTGGGGAAGACGTCGTTCCTGGCGGCCGGCGTCCTCCCCCGGCTCGACGGGGCCGGGGCGGACGTCTTCCCGCTGCGCGACTACGGTGACGCCGTCTCCCTCATCAAGGGGCTGCTGCTGGGGCGGGCGCGGGCGATGGCGCTGGGCGTCTCCGACGGGGCCAGCGTCTCCGAGCTGGCCCAGGCCATCGTCGCTGCCTCCCCCCGGCGCATGATATGGCTCTTCGACCAGTTTGAGCGCTTCTTCCTGGAGGACGTCAGCGCTGGGGAGCGCGAGGCCCTGCAGGAGACGCTCGTGCGCACGGTCCAGCAACTGGCGCCCGATCGCTTCCAGCTTTTGATCGGCATCCGCGATGACTGGCAGTCGGCCTTCGACCGTGAGTGGGGCGATCTGCTCCCGGGTCTGCGGGAGCTGCCCGTGCACTTGGAGCCGCTGAAGCTATCTCAGGCGAAGGTGGCCATCCTCCATCCCACGCGGGAGCTGAGGGTTCAGCCCATCTTTGACGAATCGTTCCTCGACGCCCAGCTGCTGGACGCCCTCGATCAGCTCTCCCTCGATCAGCCGGAGCGGATCCTGCCCGCCGACCTGCAGATCGTCTGCCGCTATCTCTACGAGGCTGCGAGGGAGCGGCGGGAGCAGAGCATCAAGGCCGCGCTCTACCTCGAGGTCACCGAGGGGAAGGGCGCCGAGTGGATCATGGATGATCACTTCCGGGGGCTGCTGGACCGCGTGGAGGGCGTGCGGCAGGGCCGAGTGGAGGAGGTCGCGGCCGAGATTCTGGCGCTGGATCCGGGCGTCTGGGCGGACGCGTATCGCCTGCCGGTGCGGACGGCGTCGCCGGCCGAGGTCGCCGCCACGCTGGAGGCCATGGCGCGCGCCGGGCTGGCTGTCTGGCACCTGGACGGTGAGCGGCGGATCTACGCCTTTGCCGGCAACAGCATCGCCCGGGCGGCTGAGCGGGCGCTGGGACGGCAGGCGCAGCAGCGGCTGCGGGCGCGGCGGGAGATGGACTACGTCTGGCGGGACTGGCTGACGGACGACGCCTGGGCCAGCCGGTACCAGTTGAACCTGGTGGACGATCACTACGACGGGAGGCCGCTGCCGGCCCAGCGGGCGCTGGTCGCGCTGCGCTCCGCCGTGGCGCGCCAGATGCCCACTTGGCCCTGGTTGAAGCGGCTGGAGAGTGAGGCAGCCCATCGTCTGATCCAGGAGCTGGAGGAGAGGGAGGGCGCCATTAGCGAGCACGGCCAGGAGCTGACCCGGCAGCGCCAGGCCGCCCGGATTCTGGGCGTCTCCGACCCCGAGCTGCTGCCGTGTCCCCGGTCCGACGCGTTTGGACCGCTGAGCTGGACCGCCGCTGCCCACCGGGAGCCGGAGAGCCGCGAGGCGGCTGCCTTGGCTGCCCTGAGCGCCTACGGGGAGGGGGCCCTGGAGCGGCTGCGCACCGCGGTCGAGGCTGCGCGGAAGGCGGAGGTGTTGGAGGCCGGCCCGGCGCGGCGCCGGCTGGCGGAGCTGCGCGGCATCCTGGCCGACGCCCGGGAGGGGATCGCCAAGGAGGTGCGCCGGTGCGGCTGGCGGGAGAGGCTGGGGGTCTGGTGGTGGCGCTTCCGGCGCCGCGTGGGCCGCGACCGGCGCTATATCCTGCGCCTGTCCGCGGGCGGGGGCGTGGGTGCCGGGCTGGGGCTGGGTGCGCTTCGCTTTCTCATGGCGCCCCTGCTTCCGGGGAACAGCGGATTCATGCTCTACAGCAATTTCCCCAGCGGCTTCCTGCTGGGCTGGGCGCTCTCCCTGGGATTGGTGCTGGTCGACGTCGTCCGCCTGCGGCCGCGCGAGCGCCGGCGCGAGGGGGCAGGTGCCCGGCCGTCGCTGCCCGCTGTGGTGCATGGAGCCCTTGCCTTCGCTGCGGCGTACGTGCTGTTGATCGTGCTGCTCGACGCAACGAAGCTCATCGCGTCGCCGCTGGGCCCGCCGCTGGCGCTGGTGGCCGGGGTGGGCCTGAGCTACGCCGTCCGCGACCAGCCCATGGCCGGCTGGCGCATCGGGATCGGCCGCTGGGTCCGACGCCTGGCCGCGTCCGCGCTGGCCTTCGCCCTCGGGCAGCTGGCCTTCGTGGCGGTCGACGTGGCCCTTGGCCCGGGCCGCGTCCTGGGCACCGGCCTGACTGTCGTCTGGAGTGGCTTCACCTACGAATCCTTCCTGTCCGCGCTCCTGCCTCAACTGGGCCTGGAGCGCCTGCTCTCCTCCGACCACTGGTTTCACTACCTGGGCGTCCTCGATGCGGCCCTGGTGGGCGTCGTGCTCGCCCTGGGCCTGAGCGCGGGGTTGATCGTCGCCGGCAGACGGCATCGCCGGTGGGAATCGCTGATGCGTCGGGCTGGCGAGTGAGGAGGTTTGTCATGAAGAAGAACTGGTACCTGATCCTACTGCTGGTGGTGTTGATCTTCCTTCTGGTAGCGGCGTGCGTGGTGCTGATCTTCATCATCGGGCCATTCCCGCCGCCCAATGGCACAGCCACGCCTGAGGAGACCTGCATCGACGGCGCCAGCGCGCGCACCAGGGGGTGCGACGAGTTCACAGCCACCAGGGACGTCGTCCGGAAGAACGGCAGGGCCGAGGACGATCGTTATTGGCACCAGCTGCGCTCGGGCGACACCCTCTCCACCGACAGCAGCGGTGAAGCGGAGTTGAACGTCTCCGACTGCTGGAGCGGCCGGCTCTGGCTCTTCGATGACAGCCAGGGCAGGATCCGGGTGGAGGGATGCCGCAAGGCCGAGTACGATCAACTGAGCACGCTCTGCGTCCCCAACGGCACCCTCTACTCGGGGAAGTGCCGCGGGGAGTTCAGCCTCACCACCGGGAGCGTCCGGGTCACCAAGCTGGGGACCTCGTTCTCGGTCACGGCCCTGCCCGATGACCGGGACATCTCCCTGGTGATTGCGTTGCAGGGGAACGTCATCGTGCAGCCGGTCCGCTCCTATGACCCGCCCGACCTGGGTGACGGCTATGCGATGGAGGTGCCCGGAGGAGAGTTCTACTTCACTATGCCGGACGAGGATCTGTCCAGGGTCGGCGGGCTACAGTCGCGGGACGCGCATTCCGTGCGCGATCTGGGGCCGGTGGCCAGGGAGCTGGGCATCGTCGATTGGCTGAACCAGGTGCGCGAGCGAGCCGAGGAGGAGGGCGTGCTGCCCGACAACTGGCCGGATCTGGACGAGGAGGCGGAGCCTGAGCCTGAGGAGCTCGGCTACGTGGTGACCAGCGGCGGCGGAAAGCTCAGCGATCCATTCATCCAGGAAGCGCTCTACCTGGCCATCGACTGGCAGGCGACGGGGCCGTATGAGCCGGGCGGAGGCGAGACGGTGACCGTCTACAGCGGCGACGAGCCGGTAGATGCGATCGATGAGCTGCCGCATGACCCCGGCGAAGCTGAGGCCATGCTGGAGGAGATGGGGTACTACCCCGACGACGTGGTGGTTCTCTATCCCGAAGGGGACGAACGGCTGGAGAAGGCGGCCCACATCGTGGTCCGCGACCTGGGCTTCGTGGAGGTCGGGGCGGCCGTGGAGGCTGTGCCCGCCTGGGATCTGGACCAGATCATGGCGATGCGCATGGAGGCCGGAGAGCCGACGATCGCGCTGTCGCGGTGAGGTGGGCATCGCCGTAGACACGCGGTGCCGGGGTCTAGAGGTGGAGACCCCGGCACCGGCTTTCAGGCTGCCTTCTTCCTCAACATCTCGCGGACGCGATGCTCCGCCTGGGCGATGGGGCTGTCCCCCATGCTCATGGCCTCGGCCTGGGAGAGCACAGGGTAGCCGGACTCGCGCTCGGCCTGGAACCTCTCGGCGAACGTGCCGCTTTGGATCTCCTCCAGGATCTGGTCAAACGTGGACCCCAGCCCGGAGCCCATGAACTGCATCGTGCGGATGAAGCCGCCGTAGAGGGCCGTCGGCCCGTGGACGCTGGAGGCCGCGAAGAACCCCTCCTCCCGGAAGGAGCGGAAGACCATCTCCATCTCCCCCGACATGTACATCTCCATGACCAGCGCCTCAGTGGGAAGCCCGGCCTCCTCGCCGATGGCGAAGGCCTGCATGATGGCGACGCCCAGCACGGCCCCCATGGTCTGCTCGATGAACAGGTCGATGTCGGCCTCGCGACGGGCATCCAGTTCGAGGGCGCCGGCGTGCAGCACCCCGACCGTGTCGGCCAGCCCCAGCAGGCGGGTCCAGGCTCTCCCGCTGGCGTCGGCTTCGACCGAAACGTAGGCGAAGAAGCCCTCCTCCTGAAGGTAGCGTTGGCGGGCGTTCTCGCCCGCCATGCGGGGCGCCAGCAGAAGGACGTCGATCCCTTCCGGAGGATCGATCAGGTCGTAGGCCAGGGTGTATCCTGAGGCGAACGTGATGGCGCTTCCTAGCTTCAGGTTGGGCGCGACGTCGGCCTCAAAGATCTCCGGGATGACCTCGTCCGACAGCAAGAGCAGGGAGACGTCGGCTCCCTCGACGGCCTCCGCGATGGGCAGGACCTCAAACCCCTCCTGCCGCGCCTGGGCGGCGTACTCATCCTCGATGTTCCCGATCACGAGATCCTCGACCTGGGAATCGCGCAGGTTCAGCGCGAAGGGCCGTCCCAGGTGGCCGAATCCCAGCACGGCGATGCGTTGGGCCTTGAGGGCCTGTGGTTCGGCGTCCGCTGAGGTGAAGAATCTGATGGGACTGTGCTCTGTGGGCATGGGTAGGCTCCTTTGCGGTTTGATAGTCAGGACCACGGGGTCTCTGTTCACGTGCCAGCGTCGACGCTGGAGTATACAAGATGGGGGGTGATGTGTCAAAGATCCGTTTGCCTGGCACATCTCCAAGAGGCCGCCCACCGGCGGCGAGTACGTCGCGCCGCGAGCCTTCGTCCGGCAGGCCCAGGAGCGCGGCTGCCAGGGTACCTCGATCAGCTTCAACGAGCCGACGTTGAGCCTGGAGTGGTCGCTCGACGTCTTTCCCCTGGCGCGCCGGGCCGGCCTCTACAACACGTTCGTCACCAACGGCTATATGACGGAGGCGGCGCTCGACCTGCTCATTGAGGCCGGGCTGGACGCCATGAACGTCGACCTGAAGGGGGACGCCGAGGCCGTGCAGCTGGCGCCCTGGGGGCGAGGTGGTGGTAGACTGTTGCGTTCAAGGTGCCTCGCACTAGGGCTTCGCTTCGCTCGCTTGGCAAGTGCAAGGCACCGTAGGGTGTTGTCCGCAGGGCTGGACTGTGATACAATAGAGTCTGGCTAAAATGAGTTGAAAGACATGCTTTCCTATTAGATAATCAGTGTCC
>CAZNRX010000074.1:0-18986 GCA_964575455.1 uncultured Anaerolineales bacterium
CATGCCCATCTGAGTATACCACATGAAGGGCCATACGTCACTTTTCGCAATCCGGAGCCCGGCGGATGACGGATCCGCGGGGAGCGGGGAGAAGAACGCTCCTTGAAGAAAGCTCGCTCCGGATTCGCAATCCGGAGCCCGGCGACGACAGACTGATAATGGAGCTGAAGCATGCCATCAGCAACCTGGCCTGTTCACATAGATCCAACGCACTTGTACTTCATGACCATGAGCGCCGTACGAGGTGCCCACGTCTTCCGGCGCGATGTGATCAAGCGCATTCTGGTAGACAGTCTGAACACCGGCCGCATCCTGGGTCACTACGAGTTGTTCGTCTTTGTCATCATGCCTAACCATGTCCACGCTATCATCCGCTGCCTGGAGGACTACAGCCCTGGCGATGTGACGCGGGAATTCAAGAAGGCGACGGCGAAGCTGATTGTCCGTCAGTATGAGGCTGAGGGGAATCAGTCGGTCTTGGCGTTCTTTGCCTCCTGCGTTGCACGGGAGGGAAAGCAGGATCACGCGGTTTGGAGGGGTGAGTATCAGGCGAAGAACGTGTTCTCGCCTGGATTCTTGCGGCAGAAGATGGAGTACATTCACAACAATCCCATTCAACCGCATTGGGCTCTGGTTGAGAGGCCGGAGCAGTATGTGTGGTCGAGTGCGAGGTACTATCTGACGGAGGGGAGGGCTGTTATTCCGCTGAGTGATGTGGGGGAGTTGTTGGCATGATGGAGGGCGGATCGCGGATCCGCCAGGAGCAGGGAGAAGAAAGCTCGCTCCGGATTCGCAATCCGGAGCCCGGCGGATGGCGGATCCACCGGGAGCAGGGAGAAGAAAGCTCGCTCCAGATTCGCAATCCGGAGCCCGGCGGATGACGGATTCGCCGGGAGCAGGGAGAAGAAAGCTCGCTCCGGATTCGCAATCCGGAGCCCGGCGGGTGACGGATCCGCGGGGAGCAGGGAGAAGAAAGCTCGCTCTGGATTCGCAATCCGGAGCCCGGCGGGTGACGGATCCGCGGGGAGCAGGGAGAAGAAAGCTCGCTCCAGATTCGCAATCCGGAGCCCGGCGGATTGCGAATCTGCCAAAAGCCGGGGGTGGGGTAGAAGCATGGTCGGGAGGAGGTATGTATGCCATCATACAAAGTACGGGATTGGGTCACAATTGGGCTGTTTGGCGCGCTGTGGGGCGTGGTGGAGACCACGCTGGGGACGTATCTGAACGTCATCTTCCCCGCGTTCACCAACACGTTCTTCAAGGGCGTCATTCTGGGGGGGATCGGCGTGGCGGTGGCGCTGACGGGCCGCTTCTTCGTACAGAAGCGCGGCTCGGTGCTGCTCATCGGGGTGATCACGGCGCTGCTGAAGACGCTGAGCCCGGCCGGCTCGCGCATCGGGCCCGTCCTGGCGATTATCATGCAGAGCATGTTGATGGAGCTCATTCTGTCGCTGGCGGGCGAGCCCCGCCGCTGGGCCTTCGTGCTGGGTGGCGCCCTGGCGGTGGGCTGGAACTTCCCGCACAAGTTCATCATGATGAGGATCATGTATGGCCGGACCGTGGTCCAGGTCTACCGGAAGCTGGTGCAGGATGGGAGCGCGACACTGGGCCTGGATCCGTCGTTGGCCCTCCTGATTCTCGCGATCCTGCTGGGCGTTCGCCTGGTGATAGGGGGGATTGCCGGATGGGGCGCGTGGGCGTTGGGCGGCGCGGTGGCCGAGCGGCTGGGCCAGCGCAGCCAGCGCGCGGCGGGATGAAGCGCTTCAGCGCCTGGGGCTATCTGGCCTTCACGCTCTGGGGCGTGGGCATGGCCGTGGCCGTCAAGGGCTGGCGGCTGGCGGCCCTGGCCGCGGCGGAGCTGATCTTCGGGCTGGCCTGGAGTCGGAAGGGCCTGGGCCCTCTGCGGCGGCTCCGCTTCTGGGTCTTCATGGCCACCGCCGTGGCCCTGGGCCCATGGCTCGTCCGGACGACCGGCGCTGCGCAGACGGGCATCAGCCTCTCGTGGCCTGGCCTCTCGCTGGGCCTGGAGATGGCCGGGCGGGCCCTGACGCTGATGCTGGCCTTCAGCTTGGGGCTCTCGTCCCTCTCGCTCTCTGACCTGGTGGCGATCTTCGACCGGCTGCGCCTGCGTGGCCTGGGGTTCGCCCTGGGCGTGGCGATGAACATGCTGAGCACGCTGCAGGCGATGGCGCGGACCACGTTCGAGACCATCAAGCTGCGCGGCGGGCTGCGACGGCCGCTCACCGCGCTGCGCCTCTTCCTGGTGACGGTAGTGAGCAACACGCTGCGCTATGGCGACCAGGTGGTCCACGCGG
Source organism: uncultured Anaerolineales bacterium (assembly GCA_964575455.1). Classification (GTDB taxonomy): domain Bacteria; phylum Chloroflexota; class Anaerolineae; order B4-G1; family B4-G1; genus SKLM01. Next base: position 2,316 of record CAZNRX010000074.1, read on the forward strand.
CCTCGGTGCGCGCCTTCGATCCGCAGCGAGGGCGGGGCAGCGCGCTCTCCCCCCGCCGAGCCGACCTCTGGCTCGTGGCGACGCTGGTCGGCTGCAGCCTGGTCGGCTACCTCCTATGAGGTGATCCAACGAAACTCCAACTCTGTCCAACTCAGTCCAACGTGAGCCCCAACCCATTCCATCGGTTGGGGCTCTCTCTTTATGCTACACTTGATGGGGAAGCGCGCTGCGGCCCCGTTGCGGGTGGTGGTGTGAGCGTTTTGGGCGGCTCCATACGGCGGGTACAGGAGGGCCAAGGACGCTGAGGGGACACGCTTTCGACGTAAGACCGCCCGGGGTGTCTCCACTATCGTGATCTGGGATTGATCTTCTATGAAGCGAATGATCTTGATCGTCGACGACGAGGAGCGCATCCTCTTCGTGCTGGAGCGGGCTCTGAAGACGCTGGATGACCACCTGGGGGTGGAGACCGCCAGCACCGCTGAGCATGCCCTGCATCTGGCGCGTCAGCAGTTCTACGAGCTGGTCATCTCCGATCTCGTCATGCCGGATATGGATGGCGTCGAGCTCACGGAGCGGATCAGAGAGTTGAGCGCTGAGTCCACGGTGGTTTGGATGACGGCCTATGGCTGCAAGAGCTTCGAGAAAGAGGCGGAGCGCCTGGAGGTCTGCCGCTGCGTGGAGAAGCCACTGGAGATCAAGATGTTCCGCGACGTGGTCCGGCAAGCGATGTGCCTGAACGAGGATGGGGGATCGGAAAGAGAGTAGCAAGGGGAAGGTGTGCAGATGGCAGAGATTAAGAGGATAGGAACGGGAGTCTGGAGCGGGGACCTGCGCGAGGGCGAGGGGACCGTGAGCGTGGCCAGCGGAGTGCTGGACGCTCAGCCGTATTCCTTCGCCACACGGTTCGAGGACAAGGGCGGGACGAACCCGGAGGAGTTGATCGCGGCGGCCCACGCGGGCTGCTATAGCATGGCCTTCGCCAACGTGCTCAGCCAGAAGGGCTACCAGGTGGACAGGATCGAGACGACGGCCACGATCCACCTGACGTCCCAGGAGGGGGGCGGGTTCGCCCTCACGAAGAGCGCGCTGAAGGTGCGAGGACGGGTGCCCGGTCTCGACCGGAAGACATTTGAGCAGCTGGCGGAGGGGCCTGCCCCGTCTCTAACCTGCTGCGCCCGGGGCTGGAGATCGAGCTGGAGGCGACGCTGGCTTAGCCTCTTTGGCGCTGTCACAGGACGTGACCGGTTGGGTCTAGTAGGGCTCACGCATCGATACGGCCCTTGGCCCGTGTCATCAAGCGATGGACAGGCCGTGGCCGCATGGTTTGGAGGGAGGTTCTATACACACGATGAGGAAGGTACTGTTTGGTTTTGCGTTGCTGACGCTGGCGGTGAGCGCCTGTGGGACGGGGACGGATGGCGCAGCGGCGGCGTTGCCCGATGACGTCGAGACGGCCGTCAAGGAGGCGTTGAGCGCCGAGACGGGCGTGGCGGTGGACTTCATCCGCACCTATGCCGACTGGACGCACCACGGAAAGGAGGAGGACATCCTCTTCCGGGATCTGGCGGAGAAGGAGCTGTCTGAGGAGCATCAGCAGGTGATGGACGAGCTGGTGCACGAGCACGTGGTGGCGAGAAGGACGGTTGGTGAGCTCGTCGAGGCGAAGGAGCGCTACGTCCAGGGCGAGGCGGGTGCGCTGGACACGCTGCTGGAGAAGCTCGATGCGCTGGCGAGCATGTATCCGCCCCATATCACCAAGGAGGACGAGCGGTTCTTCATCCCCGTGATGGACTACTTCAGCGAGGCTGGGCGGGACGCCATGCTGGACGAGATGTGGGCGTTCGACCGGGAGATAATTCACGAGAAATACACGTCCGTCGTGGAGGGGCTGGAGGGGCGGATGTGAGATGGTGCCTTGCACCTGCCGTTGGTGCGAGGCACCTGCCGTTCATGCGTCGCCCCGGAGGATAAAAGCATGCCCCACGCATCCAACCACAAACCGACCATAACCCGCGTGCGCCGGTCGAAGGAGGAAGCGCGGGCCGCCTACGACCGCATGAGCCGCTCGTACGACCTGATGGCCGGCGCCAGCGAACAGCCGCACGCCAGGGCTGGCCTGCGCAAGCTGGACGCCCATGAGGGCGAGCGCATCCTGGAGATCGGCTTCGGCACCGGGCACGCCCTGGTATCGTTGGCGCGCTCGGTGGGCCGCTCCGGCCAGGTCTGCGGCGTCGACATCTCGGAGGGGATGACGCGGCAGGCCCGAGCCAGGTTGGAGACGACCGGTCTCTGGGACGCGGCAGTGCTAGCCCTCGGAGACGGCGCCCAGCTGCCCCTTCAGGACCACTCGCTGGACGGGATCTTCATGAGCTTCACACTGGAGCTGTTCGACACGCCGCGCATCCCGCGCGTGCTGAGCGAGTGCAAGCGCGTCCTGCGAGAGGCGGGGCGGTTGTGCGTGGTCAGCCTCGCCAAGCGGGGGAGGGGGAGCCTGTCGGTGCGGCTCTACGAATGGGTGCACGACAGGATGCCGCGCTACGTCGACTGCCGACCGATTCCAGTCCCAGAGCTACTGGAGGAGGCTGGCTTCGAGGCCGTGGCGGTGGAGCGGCGCTCGATGTGGACGCTGCCGGTCGACGTGGCCCTGGTGCGGACCCCGCGTCGTTCCTGACCGCGCCTGGGATGGCTCGCAGGTGGCGGGGAACCCAACGCCCCGCCTAGAACGGGCCATAGCCGATGGCCACGGCCAGGCCGAGGAACGCCACCGACACAGCGATGACCACCAGCCACAGCGGCAGCGTCCAGGCCAGCCACTTCGAGTAGCGGACCGTGGTCAATCCCAGGCAGATCAGCAACACCGGGTTGGTGGGATACATCAGGTTGGAGAAGCCGTCGCCAAAGCAGTAGGCCAGCACCGTCACCTGACTGCTCAGACCCACCAGGCCAGCCAGTGGCAGCAGGATGGGCATCACCAGGAAGGCCTTGGCCGAGCCAGAGGCCACAAACAGCTCGATCAGCAGCGCCAGGCCGTAGACGAGGATCGCCGTGGCAAAGGGGCTGGCGGAGGAGAGAGGTGCTGCAGCCCAGTGCAGGATGGTGTCCAGGATGGCGCCCTCCATCACAATGTGCTTGACGCTGGCCGCCATGAGGATGAGCGGGATGGCCGGCAGGATACCGAGCACCCCCTGGCCCAGGGCCCACCAGACCTTCCTGCCGGCGCCGGACACCAGCCCGGCGCCCAGGCCGGCCACCAGAAACAGCACCCCGACGATAGGCAGCGCATAGTCGGATAGCGCCGGGACAAAGGGGGCGCCGAAGAGGGTGGCCAGGATCAGCACGAGGCAGGCGCCGAACCAGCCCAGCGCCCTGCCCAGCCGGCGATTGTCCGTGGCTGCGGCCGGGAAGGTGCCCAGGCGAAATCGCCCGCGGTCGGCACCGTCCTCGCCATAGATGGGCGAGGCCTGGGGGTCGCGCTCGATGCGGCGGGCATACCGGGTCAAAAACAGGGCCAGCAGCCCATACATCACGCCAAAGATCGCAACGCGCAGGGCCGCGCCGGAGAACAGCGGCAGCCCGGCCAGCTCCTGGGCCACACCGAGCGTGAAAGGGTTGGTCACGGCGGCGCTGAAGCCGAGGTTGACCGCCAGGATCGACATCCCCAGGCCGGTCAGCGCGTCCCAGCCGAGGGAATAGGCCAGGGCGATGGCCACCGGCACCAGCGGCACAACCTCCTCGAAGATGCCGAAGAAGGCGCCCATCAGCATGAAGAGCAGGGACATGGCCAGCAGGAGAGCGTACTTGCGCGCGGCAAAGCGGGCGACGATACGTGCCAGGAGGGCGTGAATCAGCCCGCAGCTTTCGAGGACGGCGAACGAGCCGCCGATGAAAAGCAGGAAGACCATGATGGCGATCAGCGTGACGTTGCCCGGCGCCGCGAGCACCTCCAGCGGGGCCAGTAACCAGCGCCAGATGGGGTAGTCCGGGCGGGCGATGGTGCGGAAGGAGTCGGGGTCGATCATCTCGCGCCCGTCCGTGGCGGTGCGCGTGTACTGCCCCGCCGGGACGACGAGCGTCAGAATCCCGGCCACCGTCATCAGCAGAAACAGGATGGCCAGCGACTGAATGAACATGCGCCGACCGATCTGGATGCCAGCTCTCTTGCTCATGGAACACATCCTCGTGTTAGATGGGGCTATTGTAGTGCAGACGTGGACTGTGGGCAAGCGACGCTGTCTCTCTAACCGAATCCAAACCCTCGCTAACCAATTGGCGAGTTGCCAAGTTCGCCCAATTGAAGTAACATTGACCCGGTTGACGGGCGTCATTCAGCTCCGTGAAGGCCGTCTTCCCCAACTCAGCTTCGCTCGGAGCGATGGGTCGGTCAACCTCTTCGTCCACGGTTCGCAGCTTTTCATGTCCTGCTCCCAGCGGATCCGCGATCCGCGCCGGCTGGAGCGTGAGGGCTACAGGGTGAGTAGTTTCAACGTGTCTATCTCAAGGAGAGGAGAGCGCACATGGCCAAGAAGGAAGCGACAGGGACCTCGATCTACCAGATCAAGGTCATGGTGAGAGACAGCAAGCCGCCCATCTGGCGGCGCGTTCAGGTGCCCGGCGACGCAACGCTGGCGGACTTGCACGATATCATCCAGGTGGTGATGAGCTGGTGGGACTACCATCTGCACCAGTTCATCGTCGGGGAGAACTACTACGGCGTGCCTCACCCGGACTATATGATGGATATGCTGGATGAGAGCGAGGTGCAGCTGAACCAGATCGCCGATGAGGGGGCGAAGTTCTTCTACGAGTACGACTTCGGCGACAGCTGGCTGCACACGCTGGAGGTGGAGAAGGTCGTGGAGCCGGAGCCGGGGCAGGAGTATCCGCTCTGCCTCAAGGGCCGGCGCGCCGCCCCGCCGGAGGACGTGGGCGGCATCTGGGGATACGAGCAGTATCTGGAGGCGATGGAAAACCCGGATCATCCGGAGCACGAGATGTACATGGAGTGGCGCGGCGAGTTCGACCCCGAGGCGTTCGACCTGGACGAGGTCAACGCGGAGCTGCGCAAGCGCGTCGGTACGCTGCACGCCGCCTGACCCCTTCGAAGCTCCCTCTTGACCAGACTTCCGACGTTCCATCAAACATCAGAGGTCTGGCTGACGGGTCGGCAGCGCTGTTGGAGAGGAGATCAGATGGCTGATCTGCGCTTGTTACGGTAGCTGCTCGGACCGTGGTGGGATAGTAGCTGCTCGGACCGTAGTGGGATAGTAGCTGCTCGGCCCGTAGTGGGATAGTAGCTGCTCGGCCCGTGGTGGGATAGTAGCTGCTCGGAGCGTGGTGGGATAGTAGCTGCTCGGCCCGTAGTGGGATAGTAGCTGCTTGGCCCGTGGTGGGATAGTAGCTGCTCGGAGCGTGGTGGGATAGTAGCTGCTCGGACGGTGGTGGGATAGTAGCTGCTCGGCCCGTGGTGGGATAGTAGCTGCTCGGCCCGTGGTGGGATAGTAGCTGCTCGGAGCGGGTGTGTCACCCGCGTGCTGTGTGTCGAGGTGATGCGCGGTGCACGCGAGGGTCACACACCCCCTTCGAGCGCAAAAAGGTGCGTCGCACCTGTGAGGTGCAACGCACCGTGTTCATTCGTTCCCTTCCGCTCCTAGCCCCCGTCCCGGGGGCGGCTGCCCCAAGACAACGCTCGACAGCGTGCGTCAGTCGCCCCGAGGACATGACCCTAACAGTCTTTGCCGCGCCCCCCCTTGCACCCGCGCAAGCGTCGCCATGCCGCTTGACAACCGCTGGGGGCCGGATGTATACTTGAAGGCAGTGACGGTATCCATCTCGAAAGCGAACAGAATCGCGCGTTCCGTCTGACCCCAGGCCGGGTGCCAGGTTCGCGGGCGCGACAGGTCGCCTCCACAGGGCGTGATAGACGCACATCGTTAGGGTGCGCAGGGCACCCGGGGTAGAAAATCGAGCATCGAGGGGGGGTAGGGGGGTTCTGGCGATGCTCGAAAAATGGCGTTCGCGCACCCCCACATCTTGCCGCTGAGATGGTGCCAGGTGCCATATATGGGGGTATGGAGCGACGAAAAATCGAGCATCCCCCCGGGTTTGGGGGGTATGCGAGATGCTCGATTTTGATGAAGTGGGGCGTGGTACCCATGAAAGGGGGCTCCATGACGTCAAAGTGGGGCGCATGTGGGGCGCTGGACCCAGATAGAGGGCAAAAAGGGGGTGATAGGGCGCTGTTGAAATGAACGACCCGATTAGTAGGGGATTGCTACATCACCTGTTTTCTACTTGGGAGAGTATCCTGATAGCCCGTTGAAATGAACGACCCGATTAGTAGGGGATTGCTACTTGAGAACCCAGTCTGTTCGCTCCTCCAACGCGTCATCAAGGGCGTGTTGAAATGAACGACCCGATTAGTAGGGGATTGCTACTCTGACAACAACACACCGCCGTCCGCCCAGCGTTTCAGGCGTTGAAATGAACGACCCGATTAGTAGGGGATTGCTACTCCAGGGCCTTTTTCACGAGGGGCTTTAAAGCTGTAACAGTTGAAATGAACGACCCGATTAGTAGGGGATTGCTACAGCAGAACCCTCCCGTCCTCGATGAAGATCGAGGCGAGTTGAAATGAACGACCCGATTAGTAGGGGATTGCTACCCCATTCCGGGAACCCGCGTTACACTGACGGTATAGACCGGTTGAAATGAACGACCCGATTAGTAGGGGATTGCTACTGGGATTTCCCTGAAAGCAACGTAGGGAACCGCGAAAGCGTTGAAATGAACGACCCGATTAGTAGGGGATTGCTCTCTTCAAGGTGACCGGCACTGACTCTATGGCTTTCCAGGAGACCGGCTCGGTTGTGGCCAGGCAGATGCCGCGTTGACGCAGATGGCTGCGCAAGTGCCGGTCACCTATAGCGCGCAAAGGAGGCGTAGATGAACCGACCCACCATCGACACACTCAAGAAGGCCGCTTTCTTGCACGACCTGGGCAAGATCCTCAACTGGTCGGGCGAGCTCCATCCACTGGACGGCGCCCGGGTGCTCCATCACCTGGGCTTCGACGACACCATCGTCGGCGTGGCGCTCTACCACCACGGAGGGAGTCACCGCGCGGCCATCGAGGAGATCATTCAGGAGCCCGACTGCGCCGGCTTGAAGGCGCACGGCGCCTACGACCCCTACGCCCTGAGGCTCAGCGCCCTGGTGGACCAGCTGATGAGTGGCTTCGACCGTCTGGGCGGCGGCGATGTCAAGCGCACGCGCCCCGTCGTGCTCCGCAACCCGCTGACCCACCTGCCTATGGACGGCGAGCTGCGCCAGTTCCAGGGCACCACCGACGAGCGGGATTGCAGGCGGCGCGGGTCTGAGGGCACCGTGAACCAGCAGGATAGCGGCGGAGCGGACGTGCCCTCCCTGCGCGAGTTCGTGCGCAGCGAGCACCTGCCCCAGGCGCGTCTGAAGCGGCTGGACGCCCAGCCGGACGAATGCGTCTACGCGCTGGACCAGGCGCTGAAGGAGACATCCCTGTTGAGGCCGCTGGTGGAGCACCTGGCTAGCCAGGGTGACTTCAACGCCCTCTACGACACCCTCCGGCGTGATGCCATCTGGAGGGCCGTGACGCGCGAGCTGATCCCTCAGGGTCACCACCCGCCCACCGACACCCTGGCGCTCTGGTACCACATGCAGTTCTCGTCGGCCATGACGGGGCTATACTGGGCCGAGGGCTTCCGCAGCGTGAAGGAGGTCGATGAGGAACGCGCCCGTTTCCGGGATACGCCTCTGAGGGTCAGGATCGGCCTGCTCTACGTCCACCTGGCGGGGCTGACGGATTACTTCACCTCCGCCTACCGGCTGCCCGATTTCAGCGGCACGCAGGAGATCGCCCGGGCCCTCAAGCGGGCGGTCAAGGAGCGGCTGCTGGACGCCAGGCACCAGGGCGACCCCTTCATCTGGCAGGACAGCTTCCTCTACGAGGGACACGACGACGTCCTGGTGATGGTGCCGGTGGAGGAGAAGGGGGCAGAGGAGGGCGACTGCGTCTTCAGCGTCGCGGCTGACGATCCCTTCCGAAAGGCGCTGGAGGGGGCCCTTTCGGCGCCGGCCCTCATCCAACGGGTGGTGGAGGATCTGTTGTCCCACCGCGATCTGAGAGAGAGCCTGGCCTGCGACCCGCACGATCACCGGGCCTTTGGCGACGGGGAGCGGCTGCAGGCGGCGCTGGCGAACCTGGTCTCGGTGGCCTGGGCCGAGCGCTGCTTCGCCGAGTTCGTGGATGGCAGCCAGCTGACGCCGCTCTTCGGCGTGGTCTGGAACCGCCTGCGGGCCGACGTGCGCGGGCGTCTGCCACAGGCCCAGGCGGGGGTGCACTACTACGCGGGCGACATCTGCGACGGCTGCCGAGCGAACCGGGCCGGGCACGACCCCCACCCAGACCGCCCGCGCGACTGGGCGGAGGTCGATTGGGATCGGGAGATCGTGCGAGATCGCGCCCGGTACCGCGTCTTCCGCTCCAAGAGCCCCGATCCGGGCGAGGGCGACAAGCTCTGCCACGCCTGCTTGCTGCGGCGCATGCTGGGCCAGGGCACCTCGCTGGAGGCGATCGCGCCGGAGGCCGACGAGGAGGCGCGCATCGCCGTCATCAAGGGGAACGTCAACCGCACGCTCTGGTACGTCGGCGGCAGCCTCACCGCCGGGAAGCCCCTTTCGAACGATGAGAGCGTCTACAGCCGCGTGTGGCGGGAGGAGGTGGCGCGTCCGCTCTTCCAGCGGTCGCAGAGGGCAGAGGGGCCGTTGGACGAGGCGCTGGAGAGGCTACAGAACCAGGCGCTCCGCGCCGCCCCCAGGGGTAGTGGCGCGAAGCTGCTGGAGCTGGATGCCGTTCCGATGGACCTCCCGGAGCTGGGCCTCTCTGGCGTCAGCGCCGATGATCTGATCAGGTTCCTCAGCCGCCGTTGGAGCGGCGATCCCTTCGGTGACCTGAACCTGGCGGGTCTGAACTACAACCCGGCGCAGCAGCAGTGGCAGCGCATAGACGACGATCTGCGTGACCGCTATCTCCCAGTGGAGGACGCGGATCCGAGCTGGTTGGACGAGGCTCAACGCGTGCTCCGCCTTCAGCGGCTGCCCGCTGCGTGGCTGGAGGCGCTGTGGAAGGCGTACCCCCACAACCCCTGGGCCCCATACCCCCCATCCCCGCCCGGTCTGGATGACCTGATCCCCTGGCTCTTCAGCGGCACGCCCCATTTCGTGGAGGACAACCAGGATCTCCCCACCCCCTCCCGCACCATGACGGTCTCCTGGCTGATCAAGCGCGCGGTGGAGGCCGTGGAGAAGGTGGTGCCCGGCGACGTGGGTGACGTGATCTACGCCGACGGCGACGAGTTCCTGGTGGTCTGCCGGGCCGAGGAGGCGCCGCGGCTGGCCCGCCGCATCTGCCGCCGCGTGGTGGCGCGCCTCAACGCCCTCCCAGAGCGGCGGGTGGAGCCATTGAGCGATCTCCTGCCCGTCACGCTGGCTATGGGCGTGCTGGTCGCCAGGCGCGCGCACCCCATGTACGGCCTGCTGGAGCTGGTCGACCGTTTGGTGCGCAGCGCCAAGCAGGCGCATCCCCACGACAGCGCCGTCGACTTCGAGAACGTGGTGGGCGGCGTGGACGAGGCGCACCTGGATCGCAAGAGGTTCACCGAGGCGTGGCTGAGCGAGCGCCCGCTCACGCTGGGCCGCTTCAGCGCGCTGGTGGAGGACGTGGAACGGCTGCGGGCGGGGTTCCCCGCCAGCCAGCTCCACCAGGTGGCCGCGCTGGTGGCCCAGGTGCCGCCGCCGCGCGCCGATCGCCGGACCGCGGCGCAGGCCTACGCCTGGCAGCCCCGCGAGGGAGCGGGATGGGAGAAGGTGCGCCACGTCTGCGAGGAGGGAACGTTTCAGGATCTGATGACGCTGTGGCGCTGGCCGCAGGGGAAGAGAGAGGAGGAAGACCAATGATGGCGAGTGAGACGCAAGCGTGGCCGACGCTGGCCGACCTGGAGCCGGTCGCCAATTACCTGGCGGCCCGCTTCGCCCAGGCCGGCACCGCCACCAGGAAGGTGCAGGACATCTCCCAGGTGCTGCAGTACCACTGCCTGCGCCGCGAGGAGGACGAGCTGCGCATCGAGTTCGGGCTGCTGGGCGGCTGGCTAACCCGCTCTCGCAGCCAGTTCAAGGACCCCCAGGCCTTCGACGTGCTGTGCGCCGTGCTGCGCCAGTTCGCCAGGCGCCACGATCAGTGCCCCGACTTCGATGACCGGCGCGAGCTCCATCGGTCGCTGACCGACTGGCTCTCGGTGCTGACCTGGAAGTTCAAGGCCTTCGCCGATAAGGACCAGGGGCTGCTCAATCGGACCCGGCCCTACGCGAGGGCCGTGGCAGGGACGACGCGGGCGGTGGCGGCGCTGCGCGATCTGGAGGGCCAGGAGTCGCTGGCCCAGCGGTGCCGTGAGATCGCGGCGCAGTTGAGGCAGGATACGGCCGACAAGCCTTACCTGGCGCGGATGGCCGTGGGAGTGGAGTCAGGGAGTGGATCATGAATCTGGACAAGATCTTCAATCAGGTGATTCTCGACGTTCGCATGGAGGTGAATCGCACGCTGCTGGTGGGCTCCGGGCAGGGGGACATCACGCCCGGGGGCGTGGACGTGCCGCAGATTCGCATGACGACCAGCCGCCACCCGGACCTGCAGGGCGAGCCCTACGTGCCCGGCTCGTCGCTCAAGGGCGCCATCCGCTCGACGTGCGAGACGGTGATCCGCACCTTCGTGGATGATCCTCAGGACAGCAAGGTGCTGTGCTATGAGGACGCGCCGGAGGAGCAGACAGACTGTGGGAAGGATGACAGGCCGCTCTGCATGATCTGCGATACCTTCGGCAACACGAACCGCATCAGCAAGGTCTCCTTCGACGACGCCTTCATGACCAACTTTGGTGTCTTCCGGGACCGGGTGGTGCAGCACCGCACGGGTGTGAGCCTCAGCCGCAAGACGGGCGCGGCGAAGGGGGGTGCCCTGTTCAGCATCGAGTTCGTCCCCCGCGGGGCCGAGTTCGAGTTCAAGATCCTGTGCACCAACATCCTGCCCGCCGAGCTGAGGCTCCTGCTCCTGGCGCTGGAGCTCTTCAACCAGGGGCGCTTCAAGCTGGGCGGCCAGAAATCGCGCGGCATGGGCAGCGTCACGTTCCAGGTGGACAACATCACCACCTACCTGCCCAAGCTCTACCGCTTCGACCCCTTCGAGCGCGAGGATGGCGGCTACCGCTGGCTCAGCGGCAGCGAGATCCTCTACCGCATCATGGAGCGGGAGGAGATCGGGGACGAGGCTATGGAGGAGCTGGTCGAAGCGGTGGTGGTCTACGAGGTCGCGGCCGGCGCGGAATGGGCCACGCTCTCCTCCGATGATGGGCTGGCTTACCTGCGCGACGACCTGATCCCGCGCCTCTACCCGCTGACGCCAGCCGAGAACGGCAGCTTCAAGGTTCGCCTGCGGCCCAAGGGCGACGGGGAGGCGGGCGTGCTCATCGGATCCTACGACCTGCGCCCCGGCGGCGACTTGAGCCAGGTGGGGATCGAGGAGCAGATCAATCAGATGGAGTACGCCATCAATCAGACCCACCAGGCCGACCAGGTGCTGGCGGAGAACTACAGCTCCGCCTTCGAGTTCCTGAGCGGCATCGAGAAGGAGAGCCGCGCTTCGCAGGAGCTCCGCCTGCCGGGCCTCTCCCACATCCCCACGCCCTTCCGACGGGCTGACGACGAGAAAGCCGTCGTCCTGCAGGTGGCCGACCACACGCGGCGAGCGCACGACCTCCTGGTCTGGCTGGGCTGGGCGCGCATGCTGATCGCGCCGGCCGAGGAGAGCTAACGTGCGGGGGCAAGTGCCGAAGCTGGCCCAGGTGACGCTGGAGACGGTCACGCCGCTCCACATCGGCGCGGGAGGGGGCGGGGGCAAACCCTTCGACGATGAATGCCTGGAGCGGACGGTGCCCTCCGACTACAACCCCCCTCCGGAGGGTCACGGACCGCCGGAGTTTGTCAAGCAGTACCGGGGGTGGCGCGACCGAGAGGGCACGCCCTACGTCCCGGGCTCCACCCTGCGCGGCTTCCTGCGTACGCTCTACACCGGCGCGCTGGACGCCGGTCACGCACACCGCCCGGAGGAGAAGGCCGATGAGATCTTCGGCTCCACCGATCAGGCCGGCGCCATTGCCCTGAACGATCTGTTGCCCCAGGGCTCGCTGTCCATCTCCCCTGGAGGGGAGTTCTCGGCCGAGTTTGTAGGGGTAGGTGGCACGTTTGCCGGCCCGGCGTCGTACGTCGGCGACACCCTCCCCCGCGTGCTGGAGACCATCTTCGCCCAGGCCAAAGCTCTGGTCACCTGGCTGCGCACCGGTAGTGATGGCAGGCCGAACCCCGAGCTGAAGATGGAGGGAACGCCCATCAAAGACCAGCTCTTCGAGCGCGGGGGGAGCGTGTGGACCATCACCTGGAAGCTGGGCCGCTACGCCAAGTCCTATGCCAAGGCCCTGAGCGCTGGGCGAAGGTTGCAGGGCGGTGCGCCCCACGCCTACTATCCGGTGGACGGCCAGGTTCCCGGCTGGGTGTGCGTCACGTTCGACCTGAGCCCGCCCGGCGCCGAGTTCCGGCTGAACGCCTGGCCGAGGGAGGAACGAGGATGAGACACTATCAGGCCACCCTGGTGCCCCAAAGCAGCCTCTTCCTGGGCCGCGACCGCGGCAACCGCGCCGTGCGCCACAGCTTCCACTACGTGCCCGCCTCCACCATCGGCGGCGCGCTCAACACCCATCTCTACCAGATCGGCCGGCAGGACCTGGCCAAGCGGTTTCGCTTCGGCAACCTCTACCCGGCCGCCAACGGGGACCAGAAGAGCGTCTGGCTGCCCGCGCCCCGCAACCTCACCTACTGCCCCGCCTGCGGCCGGGGGCACCTGGTGGAGCGCTTCGAGCCAGAGCAGGCGCTCGCCGAGCGGATCTGCTCCCAGGAAGGCTGCCAGGCCATGCGCCGGCCAGAGCAGGGCGTCGTGGAGGCGGGGCTCAACGGCAACCGCTTTCACGTCCACCCGGACGAGCGGGCCGCGACCCCGCCCAGCGTCAACGCCCACGTCGTGGGCCGCACTGAGCTCCACCGCACCACCGCGGCCCACGTCGACGGACGCCTCCACCAGGTGGAGCTGCTCCAGGCGCGCGCGGTGCCCTTCCGCGGCGACGTGTGGGTGGACGACGCGGCGGCTCAGGTCCTCCGCCCCGGGGCCACCCTCCGTCGGCTCCCGGTCGGCGGGCTCCGCTCGCGGGGCTGCGGGCGCGTGGAGCTCCACATCGGCCCGGAGATCGAGGACGCGCCCCCAGGGGACGGGCTCCTCCTGGCCGAGACGCCCCTGCTGCCCCTGCCAGAGGACGTAACGCGGGCCCCCGACGCCCAGGTCGACGTCGCCGCGCCCTACGCCAGGGTGGCCGTGAACGAGCGCTGGGCCGCCAAGCCGCTCCAATCCGGCAAGGGCCTGGTCTCGTTCCTGGATACGCTCGCCGTCGGATCGGTGGTGGCTGCCCCGGACGAGGTCAAGCTGGGGGAGAGGATGTACTTCTACCGCCGCCAGGGGGCGAAGCTGGCGCTGTACGGCTTCGACCGCGCCGGGTGCGACGGCCATCAGTACCACGTGGACTACGCCTTCGACGAGCTCTGGACGCTGGGCTACGGCCGGCTGCGCCAGCTGGAGGCCGCGTGAGCGAGACGGCGCCAGCCAGGGGCGCGGCGGATACGGAGGGCGGGCGCCTGGAGAGCCCCTATCCCCCCCTGCGGCTGGCCATCTTCCGCTTCACGCTGGAGGCGCAGGAGACGCTCTACCTCCCGCCCTACAAAGGCAGCACGCTGCGGGGCGGGTTGGGCTACGTCTTCAAGCGGAGCGTCTGCGCCCAGCCACAGAAGAAGCACTGCGATGGCTGCCTGCTCATCGAGAACTGCGCCTACGCCTACCTGTTCGAGACCCACCCCCCGTCCGACAGCGACGCGCTGAGCACCCATCGAGCGATCCCGCGCCCCTTCGTCATCGAGCCGCCCCTCGACCAGCGCACGGAGGTCCCGGCCGGCCAGCGGCTCAGCTTCCGGCTGGTGCTCATCGGACGGGCCATACAGCACCTGCCCTACTTCCTGGTGGCGGCCCGCGAGCTGGGGGAGACCGGCCTCGGAAGCAAGCGCGGGAGGTACATCCTGCGGGACGTCACGAGCGTGGAGCCCATCAGCGGGGAGGAGGCAGCGGTCTACGACGGGGAGGAGCTGGTGGGGACGGGGCTGGAGGTGACGGCGCAGGGAGCGGCGGCCTGGGCGGATCGGCTGCCGCCCGACCAACTGACGCTCCGCTTCCTCACCCCGGCGCGGTTGAAGCACGAGGGGACGTACGCCCGGACGTCGCTGGCGTTCCACGTGCTGGCGCGCGCCCTCTTGCGGCGCCTCTCCTCGATGGCCTATTTTCACTGTGGGGAGGCGTGGGAGACGGACTACGCGGGGTGGGTGGCGCGGGCGGAGGGCGTGGAGGCGCGGGAGACGAACCTCCGCTGGGGCGCGTGGGAGCGCTACTCAGGGCGGCAGCGGCGGCGCATCGACATGGGCGGCGTGGTGGGGAGCGTGACCTACACGGGGGACCTGGCACCGTTCCACCCGCTCCTGGCGCTGGGCCAGTGGGTGCACGTGGGCAAGGCGACGGTGTTTGGCAATGGGCTGTACCGGGTGGTGGACGGGCGAAAATCGAGCATCGAGGGGGGGTAGGGGGGTTCTGGCGATGCTCGAAAAATGGCGCCGATGCACCCCCATATATTGCCGTTCTGTTGGCGCTGAGTCCCTGAGTGACTAATTATCACCTTTCGGTGGAGCACGTCTAGTCAGTTCGGCCCGCCGAACAGCGTGTTGATCGAGCAACTCGTGCATAGTGCTTACTGAATCGCGATGTAGACAGTGCAAGAAGCGACGTGGCTTCTCAGCATCAACCAAGCGGCGACGGTTCTTCTCGTATTCTTCCAGTGGGACTTGTCGAATTTGCTCCAGTAGATCTTTTTCGCTATCAGCCAGAAACAGAACCTGGTATTGTCCAAAGTCTCTCAGTTTGCGGGTAGACTTGCGTCCACTGACGCGGCGTTGATGACGCCGCAGCTGCTCAAACAGGGATTCCATAGCCAAGTTGTCTGGAGGCAAGCCAGGGATATCGTAACAATGCAGCCAGTCAGCCCCGCTATCTTCCCATACACGGTGCCAAGCGTCGTGGAGGGCTGCTTGGGCTGGACGACGTTTGAGATCAGGTTGAAAGTCAGCCAGGAGCTTTTCCATCTCTTGCTTGACTTGTTCACCACCCAATGGGTCATCGAACGCACGCGACTCAGGATAGGCAGAGGGAGGATACCTCAAACACTTGGCTATCTGCCTCAACTGCGTATGGGCTTCCCGTAAGTCCTGAGCGTTGGCACGGTATCTATCAACTAGGCCATTCACCCGCTCGGCCAACTGCCCCAAATAGGCCGTTCCAGCTTCCCCCTCCGGTACGTCATTCAGGGCCTCAGCGATATCGCTAAGCTGGTCATATCCCGCCAACCCACCCCAGTGGAAGGGTTTGCGACTCTTCCGGTTCACAGCGTCGCGAATGGCCACCCGCACCTGCGCTTCCAATTCCGTCAAGACTTCGTCTCGCTGGCCGAACTCGTCAGGCAGCGACAAAGGGGGAGCCCCTCTGACTTTTCAGCACCAGCTTCTCCCTCCAGATCCTCAGTTGCGACTTCGCTGGGCACTCCCGGCAAACCAATCATGTCATCCCGCATCCATTGGCGTAGGTTGCTGTCTTCTTTGAGCACCGGCTCAGCCAGATTGCCCAGAATATGCCCCTGGCATCGTTGGTGGGGGGCGTCGGGCCAACTGGCCTTCAGCGCTGCGATAATCCGGTCCTCCCCATCCGATAGCGTTGCCAACACCTCGTAGGACAACTCTCGGTAGGGCTCGAGCCATGCTACTAACTCCTCAGCCGTGGGGTAGCTCGTCTGGATGGCGTCGACTGGCGTCCCGCTCAGCACTTCGTACAGCACATACAATAGCGTCCCGTGCCCCTCGGGTTGCAAGGCGTCTATAGCCCAAATCAATCCGCCATGCTCCTCAGCCGTCTCCCTCAGCTGCTTCTCCACTCTGTCACTCGCCCCGCCCAGCAGCGCAAGAAACTGACGATACAACCGTCCTACGTGCCGCTCGCTCACCTCCACGCCACGACCGTTTAGCTTCTCCTGAATCTCGACAAATTGCTTGTGGTCGTGCTCGTGTTGCCAGCCAATGAAGGCCAGTACATCCAGCCCATAGGTGCTGCGTGGCAAGCTGATCTTCAACACCCCATTGGCATGGTAGTGATGATCAGCATGAGAACACTCGGGATTGGTACACTGCTTGCTCTTCCCTGCCACGAACAACGGTCCATCCATTGTTTGAACGTACTTCCTCACATGCCACGTCCCACTGGGTTCCAACGGCTGTCCACAGTGCACACAGCTCTCCAATTCACATTCCACGATCACGCGTTCGGCATTCGGATAACTCCGCTTAGGACGATGGGCTGGCTGCTTGCTCATTCTTCACCTCTCACTCTTATTCTCC
>CAZNRX010000075.1:0-18526 GCA_964575455.1 uncultured Anaerolineales bacterium
CATACCAGTCAGCTTTGTGATGCCTCACCCAGCAGAAAGTGTCCGGTAGTGAATCGTGGACATAGAGGACGAAGCCGTCCCAGTTGCGCCTCTCCGAGGAGATGGTGTACTGGAGCGACCCCGTCGGGCCTACCTCCCAGAAGGGCTCGCTGAGCTGACCGGTGGGAGACAGGTGGTAGATCGTCGCGTCGCGGCCCCCGCTCCAGCGCCAGGTCAGGGTGATGGTGTCGCCGGGGTCGGCTACCTCGACATCGGCGCGGAAGATGTGAATGGTGGCCTCCGTGGCCGTGGGCACCGGGGAGGGTGTCGCCGTTGGGGACGGGAGCGTTTCTGTCGGCGCCGGTGCGGTGGGCGTTGGGGTGAGGGAGAGAGGCGTTGCCGTTGGTGGTGGTGCCGTGGGCGTCGCCGTGGGCGGGCGTGGCGTCGCGGTTGGCGCCACTGTGGACGTCGGACTGGGGCGTTGTGCGGTGGTCGTGGGCGGGCGTGGCGTCGCGGTGGGACGCAGTGGGATCGCACAGCCCGCCAGTGTCAGCGTCGCGACGATCGCGGCAATCGCGATCAAGCCTCTTCTCACGTTCCCTCCAAGTCGATCAGCGCCGCGCATCTCTGGTCAGGAAGATCTCATACATTACGCCAGATGTCCTCAAAGCGGAAGCGTTGATCCTCCTCTACCTGTCGGACGGCGCGTCGAAAAGCCTTCTCGAACCCGGGTATCTTCAACAGTTCTTCGGTGGCCTCGGATTGCTCTCACTCATCCAGATAGGCCAGGAAGTCACTGGCAACTCTTAAACGATCGGGAGAGTCCAACATCATTCTTCTTCTCGACGAGCGGCTGTCTCCTCCAGCGCCTGGCTCAGGTCGGCGATCAGGTCATCCACGTCCTCGATGCCCACCGAATAGCGGATCAGCGACTCGGGGATGCCCATAGCCGCCCGCTGCTCCGGTGTCACCTCCACGTGGCTGGTGGTGCGCGGCGGGCCGGCCACCGTCTCCACCGGTCCCAGGTTCGCGGCGATGTGGGCGTACCTCAGCTTGGGCAGGAACGTCCGCACGGCGTTGAAACCGCCCTTGAGGAAGAAGCTCAACACCCCGCCGTACCCTCGCATCTGCCCCCTAGCGATCTTGTGGTTGTGATGGGTCTCCAGGCCGGGATAGTAGACGTCTTCCACATAGGGATGCTGCTTGAGGAAGCGGGCGATGGTCAACGCGCTCCCATTCTGCCGCTCCACCCGCAGGGCCAAGGTCTTCATGCCGCGGATCATGAAGTAGGCCGCCATGGGGTGCATGGAGGCGCCGTTGATCTCCCGATAGCGGAAGATTGCCTCGATGAGATCCTCGTCGCCGCAGACCGCGCCGCCCAGGGCGTCGGCGTGGCCGCCCAGGAACTTGGTGGCGCTGTGGATGACCAGGTCGCAGCCCAGGGCCAAGGGGTTGCTGTTGATCGGGGTGGCGAAGGTGTTGTCCACCACCACCGTCGCCCCTGCCTCGTGACCCGCCGCCGCCAGCCGCTCCAGATCGATCACCTTCAGCGTGGGATTGGTGGGGGTCTCCAGGTAGAGCACCTGGCAGCCCTTCTCCACCTCCGCCTCGATCTCCTCGTGGTCCGTGGTGTTGCACAGCGTCACGTCCACGTTCCAGCGGGGCAGGAAGTGGCTGAAGATCTCGTTGGTGCCCCCGTAGGTGTCTTTGACCGAGACGACGCGGTCCCCCGGCTTCAGCAGGGTGTAGAGCGTGTTGCTGATGGCGGCCATCCCCGTTGAGAAGCTCGTGGCTGCCTCAGCGCCCTCCAGCTCCCGTAGCTTCTCCTCGAAGACGGCCACGGTGGGGTTGGTGTTGCGGCTGTAGATGTGACCGGCCGCCTCGCCCACCGCCACGTCGTACCAGTGGTCCAGGTCCTGGTACCCGTACGAGACGCTGTGGACCACCGGAACCTGCGTGGCGCGTTTCCAGGTTCCGGCGTTGTCCTCGCCGGCCCAGACGGAGAGGGTTGTTTGATGAGGTTGGCCATGGTTTGTGTTCTTGGGTGTCATAGGTTCCTTTGTTGTACTTCTACATCTGTTGTTACATGGACTACCGTCACCGAACGGCTGAAGCCGTTACTACGATCGCCGGAACGACTGACGTTCTCGCGCAAGGGAAGCCGTTGTAGTCACGACTTCAGTCGTTGCTTATCGGCAGGTCTCCAACAGCTACAGGCGTCGCTGCAGCCAACGAACGGCTGAAGCCGTTACTACAATCACCGGAATGGCTGAAGCCGTTACTACGATCGACGGAACGACCGGCGTTGTTGCACAAGGGAAGCCGTTGTAGTCACGACTTCAGTCGTTGCTGGCGTTCGTCTCCAGGAACCGGAGGGCCGAGGCCGCCAGCAGGGCGCTGCCCACTGGAAGGGCCGACTCGTCCAGGTCGAAGCGCGGGTTGTGATAGGGCCGGTGCTGGCCCTCCAACTGGACCCCCAGCTTGACGTAGGCCCCGGGAATCCGGCTGCTCATGGCGCCGAAGTCCTCGCCGGCCAGGCTCCGCTCCGCCTCCCAGATCCGCGCCTCCCCCGCGATGGCGACGGCGCAGTCGCGGACCAGGGCCGTCAGTGCGGGGTCGTTGTAGGTGGGGGGATAGCTGCCCCGAATGGTCAGCTCGTAATCGCCGCCCATCATCCGGACCGTCTCCAGCACCTGCTGGAGCCCCTGCCGTAGCGCCCGTCTCGTCTCCGGATCGTAGGTGCGGATGTTGCCGTGCAGGGAGGCCTTCTCCGGGATCACCCCCGAGCTGCTCTGGCTGCGCACTGCCTCGCAGGAGATGATGGCCGGCTGTAGCGGGTCGCTGTGGAGGGCGGGGATGGCCTGGATGGCGTTGATGACCCGGGCCAGAAGTACGACCGGGTTCACTCCCTGGTGGGGGGCCGCGCTGTGCGAGCTGGTGCCCAGGATGGTCGCTGTGTAGGGATCGACGCTGGCCATGACGTAGCCGGTGCGTATGCCCACACGTCCGCACGGCCTCGTGCTGTCGACGTGGAGGGCCATGACCGCATCGAGGCCCTCCAGCGCGCCGTCCTCGATCATACGCACGGCGCCCCCTTTCCCCTCCTCGTCCCAGCTCTCCTCGCTGGGCTGGAAGAGGAGGCGAATCTCCCCCTCGGGGCGATGCTGGTGCGCGGTCAGGATGGCGGCCGCGCCCAGGAGCATGGCGGTGTGCGCGTCGTGGCCGCAGGCGTGCATCAGCCCGGGGACCCGGGAGGCATAGGGAACGTCGTTGGCCTCCTGGATCTCCAGCGCGTCCATGTCCGCCCGCAGCCCGATGGACGGCCTTTCGGCGCCAATGTGACCCACCACGCCGGTCCGGCCGATGCCCGTCTCGATTGAGACGTCCATCTCTCGCAGTGCGTCGGCGACCAGCGCCGCGGTCCGCTGCTCCTGGAAGCCCAGCTCAGGGTGTCTGTGGATCTCCCGGCGCCAGGTGGTCAGTTGATCTTCAAGGTCCTGGGCCATCCTGGTCACGTCCGACGTCATAGAGCTCTGGTTATGTGCAGTCACGCTTTCTCTTGCCTTCGTCGCCGGATTTTGAATTTGGCTGGAGCCTACTCCCTAAATCGCTCCCTGCGGATCCGTGATCCGCAGGCCGGGCTCCAGCCCGGAAGCTGCTTGAGTCACCACCCGGCCGTAGTATGGGCGACCAGCAGACCCCCCTACACCAGATGCCGTGGGATCTTACGGTGCCACGTCCTGTTGAAGACCCTCACGTTCCCCTCATAGGCGTCCAGCACGTGGGTGAGGTAGAAGTGATCGGCATCGGCCGTCATGCGGCTGTAGGTCTCGGCGCGCACGTCCCAGTCACCTCGCCGCAGGCCCATCTTGCCGGTGCAGGACGCGCTGGCGGAGAGCGGATCGTCCTCGACGATGGTGTAGTGGTCCTCGATCCGGCTGTAGACCTCGAGACCTGTGTCCGTCAGGCGAGTGCAGCCGCTGTCCGATCGGTCGTGGATCTCCAGCGTCCTCTCGCTGACGTCCTCCTCGATGGTTCGGGTTCGACGAGACTGGCTCAGCTTCTCGTGCGGCCGAGCGCGACAGTGCTCCGGCTCTGGGAAGGGGGGCAGCTCCTCGTCCCCGGACTGGGGCGGGCGGACGGGAAGGTGCAGGCATGTGGGCGCCCCGGTCCGGATGCGGAGGGTCGCCGGCCTCGGCGACGGCCAGGCCATAGGCCAGTACGTCGGTGAGATCGCCAGGCGCCAGCGGTGGCTGGCCAGCAGCCGGTGTCCGGCCGCGTCCAGCTTGACCTCCACCTGATAGAAGCGCCCTGGCTCCAGCGGTTGTGGGTCCTCGTGGCCATCCCGGTGGGTGAGGTTGAGGACGCCCTTGCTCACCTGGAGGGAGGCTCCGCTGGGCGCGACGTCGAGCAGCCGCGCGGTCACCAGGGCCAGGGGCTGGTCGGAGGCCACCGAGAGCGTGAGGCGGGGATGGCCCAGGATCTCCACCGCCTCCTTTACGGGCGCGGCGTCGAAGGTGAGACAGAGGCCGTCCTCCCTACGCTGATCGGGGGGGAGGTCGAACGGATCGCCGCACGGCCACCAGACGCCGGCCTCAGCGCCGGCGAACTGGGAGCCGCGGATGCTCAACTCGCCTCTCACGGGTGCCTTTTCGTGTAGGTGACGATCCCCCAGCCAGTACGTCGCAGGCTCGAGGCGGGAGGAGGGCCAACTCTCCTCCGCCGCCCAGTGGCCCGGCCGCTCCTCATACATCGGCGCCGGCGCGACGCTGTCCTGGATCCAGAACCGGAAGGTGGGCTCGTCCATGATGCCGTTCTCCACGCCCTTCAGCCACCGGTCCCACCAGCGCAGGCACTCCTGCAGGAAGCCGATCCGGGGCCCCGGCTGGGCCAGGTGGGGATACTCGTGCGACCAGGGGCCGATCAGCCCCTTCTTTGGGCCGGGCAGGCCCTCCAGCAGGCGGAAGACGGCGTTGGTGTAGCCGTCAGCCCAACCCCCGACTGCGTAGACCGGCGCCTCGATGGCGGCGTAGTCCTCGCAGACCGAGCCGTGCTTCCAGTAGGCGTCCCGCGTCTGGTGCTCGAGCCAGGCGTGGACGTAGGGTGGGGTGTTCTCCAAGCGGTCCATCCACATCTCCCGCCAGCGGTCGCCCACCAGCTGGGGGTCGGGGGGCAGGGCGTTGAGCTGAAACATGCGGGCCGCCCAGCTCAGCATGTCGGACCCCAGCACGCAGCCTCCCAGGTAGTGGACGTCGTCGGCGTAGCGGTCGTCGGTGGAGGCGATGCTGATGACGGCCTTGAGATGCGGCGGCCTTCGAGCGGCGATCTGCAGCCCGTTGAAGCCGCCCCAGGAGATGCCGTAAATGCCCACCGGTCCGCTGCACCAGGGCTGCGCCGCGATCCAGGCGATCACGTCCAGGGCATCATCCTGCTCCTGCTTTAGGTACTCATCGTAGAGGATGCCCTCGGAGGCGCCTGTGCCCCGTATGTCCACGCGGACGGAGGCGTAGCCGTGGCCGGCGAAGTAGGGGTGGTAGGAGGAGTCCCGGACTGCCCTGGAGTCGTCCTTGCGGTAGGGCAGATACTCCAGAATGGCCGGCACCGGAGGCTCTTCGGCGCTCTCCGGCAGCCAGATGCTCGCGGCCAGTCGGCACCCGTCACTGGTGGGGATCCAGGCGCTGCGTTTCGTCACGCGGTGCGGAAAGGAATCTCTGATCTTGATCGTATCTCTCATTTAGGCCTATTGTACTACAGTTCGACGTCTATCCCAATCTGCTGTCGGAGGTTCGATTCTCCTTTGATTGCCTTGGTCTAGCGTGGTCCCTCAGATGATGACCCGGTTTGGGAAATGACAGGCGATCAGGCGCCCGTTGCCGTCCAGAGGGTGCAGCGCCGGTATCTCCTCCCGGCAGCGTTTCTCAGCATACCGACATCGCGGATGGAAGGTACAGCCGGGCGGTGGGTTGCGCGGGCTGGGGATCTCGCCGGTGAGGATGATGCGGTCCTCCCGACCCCGGGCTCGTGGATCTGGGATCGCAATGGCCGAGAGCAGCGCCTCCGTGTAGGGATGTCTGGGTGTCTCGAACAGTTCCTCTGCAGGCGCCAGCTCCACGATCCGTCCCAGGTACATCACCGCCACCCGGTCGGAGATGAAGCCGATCACGTTCAGGTTGTGGGTGATGACGATGTAGGTCAGATTCAACCGCTCGCGCAGATCCTTGAGCAGGTTCAGCAGGCCGGCCGCCACGGAGACATCCAACCCCGCTGTCGGCTCGTCAGCCATAATGATATCTGGCTCCAGTGCCAGGGCTCGGGCGATCCCCAGGCGGCGGGCCTGACCGCCCGAGAGCTGATGGGGGTACTTGTCCAGTTGCTCCGGCGCCAGCCCGACCATGGCCAGCAGCTCCTCCGGGTCCTTGCGCTCCGATTTAGGGATGTTGTGGATCATGTAGGGCTCCATGAGCAGGGAGGAGGCCTTCATCCTGGGGCTCAGGCTGGAGGTGGGATCCTGGAAGATCATCTGCATCCGGGAGCGCAGAGGACGGACCTCCTTGGCCGGCAGGTCGCTGATCTCCTTGCCCAGGACGACGATCTTGCCCATCGTCGGATCGGTCAGTCTGAGGATGGTGCGGGCCAAGGTGGTCTTCCCCGATCCGGACTCGCCGACCAGGCCTAGCGTCTCTCCCTTGCGGATGGCCATATCCACGCCGTGGACGGCTTTCACCGTCGTGACCTCCTGCCCCAAAATCTGTCCCAGCAGCCCGATGTTGTCCCGGAAGTGCTTGTGCAGGCCCTCGGTTCTGATCAGCACACTCTCCTTCTCCTTGTTCCTGGGCTTGACCTCTGCTTCGGGCTCGGGTCGTGCTCGGTTGACGAAGGAAACCGCGTCAGGGCCGCTCCAGCTTGGCGCGTAGGAGTGGCAGAGCACGGTCTGTCCGTCCACGTCCCAGTACGCGGGTTCGTGGGTGTGGCAGATCTTTCGCGCCATCTCACACCGGGGCGCGAACTTGCAGCCGGCGGGAAGGTCGCGTAGGCTGGGCACCACCCCGGGGATGGTGCGCAGACGCCGTCCCCGCATGCTGCGGGAAGGATGGGAGCGCAGCAACGCCTGGGTGTAGGGATGCTTGGGCTCCTCGAAGATAGGGAGGACATTCCCCGCCTCCACGATGTTGCCGGCATACATCACGATCACCCGGTCGCAGATCTGGGCGATGACGCCCAGGTCGTGGGTGATATAGAGGAGAGCTGTGTCGAAGTCATCCTTTAGCCCGCAGATCAAGTCCAGAATCTGGGCCTCCAGGGTGACGTCTAGCGCCGAGGTCGGCTCGTCGGCGACGAGCAGGCTGGCGTCGGAGAGCAGGGCCATGGCGATCATGATGCGCTGCCGCATGCCGCCGGAGAACTGGTGCGGGTACTCTTTGATCCGATCACCCGCGTCAGGGATGCCGATGCGATCGAGCATCTCCACGGCACGCTTCCGAAGGGCCTTTTCCGATCTGTCCTCTCCATCGGAGAGATGGGCCCGCTGCGCGTCGAGCATCTGCTGCTCGATGGTGAAGACGGGGTTGAGGCTCGTCATAGCGTCCTGGAAGATCATGGATAGATCTCGGCCGCGATACTGGCGCATCTGTTCCAGATTTAGCTTGGTGAGATCGTCTCCTTGAAACAGGATCTGTCCATCGCTGATCTCGCCGTTGGGGGGCAGAAGGCCCATCACGGCCGACGCGACGGTGCTCTTGCCGCAGCCGGACTCACCCACCACGCCCACGATCTGGCCCTTATGGATGTCGAAGCTCGCGTTATGGATGGCGGTCAGGATGCCCTCCCGCGTGTGGTACTTGATCGCTAGGTCTCGTACTTGCAGGATCGGTGTCTCCATCAGATACCCCTCGTCCCGGACAGGGCCGGATCTAGAACATCGCGCAGCGTCTCACCGAAGAGGGTGAAGCCCAGCGTGCTGATAATCAGCGTTAGGCCTGCCCATGTGATGGGCCAGGGCGTCTGGCGAATGAAGTTGAAGCCCTCGGCCAGGATCACGCCCCAGGACGGCGTCGGCGGTCGCACGCCAAGCCCCAGGAACGAAAGACCGGCCTCGAAGGTGATCACCACCGGGAGATCCATCGCCGCCAGGATGAGGAGCGGGGCGATGATGTTGGGTAGGATGTGGCGGAAGAGGATACGCCCCTGGCTCGCCCCCAGAGACCGTTCAACCTCCACGTACGGTTCCTGCTTCGTCGTCAGGACCTGGGCTCGGGCGATGCGCGCGTAGCCCGGCGTCCAGGTCAGGCCGATGACGAACACCACATTCATCAGCGATGGTCCCAAAAGTGCCAGAATAGCCAGGGCCAGGATGACGGGAGGAAAGGCCTGGATGGAGTCGAAGACGACCAGGGCCACGTCGTCTATGATGCCCCCGGCGTAGCCTGCTATCAAGCCCAGCGTCAGGCCGGCGGCGAGGGCCACGGAGACAGCGGGTAGGGCGACGCTGAGCGCGATGCGAGATCCGTACACGAGCCGTGACAGGAGATCGCGGCCCAAGTGGTCCGTCCCCAGCACGTGAGCCTTGGAGGGCCCTTGCAGCATACTGGGGATGTCCTGCTCGGCGAAACCGTAAGGGGCGATGATGGGCGCGAAGACGACCGTCAACATGAAGGCCAAAACGATGAAGAAGCCTAGGGCACCCAGCGGGCGCCTGACAACATCCCCCAGGATGGGTATGCGGTCCAGGAACTCTTGCAGTGGATTCTTGGGTCTGGCTTTAAATTCCATCTTATCCTCCTGTCTTTCCCAGTTGGATGCGTGGATCCAGGTAAGTGTAGATGATATCGGCCAGCAGGTTGGCCGCGACGAATAAGAACGCCACCGTCAGCACACCGGCACGGACCATCGGGTAGTTGCGGGCCTGGATGGCGTTGTAGAGAAGCGTGCCCATGCCCGGTCGGGTGAAGATCAGCTCCACGAAGACGGCGCCGGCCATGAGCTTCCCGATCCCGACACCGAGGACGGCGACGGTGGGGATGATGGCGTTCTTTAGAGCGTAGCGGTAGTAGATCTTCCGCTGGGGGATGCCGGCCGCCATCTCGGCCCGGATGTAGGTCTGGTTGAGCACCTCCAGCAGGCTGGCGCGCACCAGGCGGGCCAGGTAACCCACCCACGTGATCGCCAGGGCCGTGGCTGGCAGGATCAGGTGCTTGATGTAGTCCAGTACATTGCCTTCATCACCCAGTCCGATGGCGGGCATGAGCTGGAATTGGACCGCGAAGATGAGGAGCAGGAAGAGGCCACCCACGTAGGAGGGGACCGTGATGAACGAGATCGAGATGATGGCCGTGAAACGGTCCAGCCAGGAGTCGGGGTGGGTGGCGGAGTAAACGCCTAGCGGGATGCCGATCAGGATCGCCAGGCCCAAGCTGGACCAGGCTAGGATCAGGGTGTGAGGCAGGGCAGCGGCGACGAGCTGGCTGATCGACCGGCCGGTGAACAGATCGTTGCCAAAGTCCAGCCGCACCAAGCTCCATAGGGCCAATCCTAGCTGCTGGAGGATGGGTTTGTCCAGGTGCATGGCCGCGCGGATCTTGGCGATACGCTCTGGATTCGCGCGTGGCCCAAGCAGTGCTTTGGCCGGATCGCCGGGGACGATGTGCACCATCAGTGTCAGGTACACCGTCACCAGCACCAGGACAAGCAGCGTCATGAAGAAGCGCTTGACAAGGTACGTGCGCATGCTTTATTCTCCTTTCGTAGCGTCTCTTTTTCGAGATGGCCTGCTGGGGCCTGCACAGTCGCACAGGCCCCAGCAGCAAGTCATCATCGTGATGGCATTGCTTAGGCCGTAGGTCCCTACTGAGCCGGCATGAAGAACTCGAACTGCGGCTTCCCGTTGGGCGTGGTGGCAGGCTCGATGTCGCTGGCGTAGCCGTAGACCCGTGCGCCGTTCGTGACCCATACCGTGTGGGCTGCCTCGTCCCAGAGCTGCTGCATCTCCACGTACAGCTCGTGCCGCTTTTCCGTATCGAGGGTGACGAGGGCCTCCTTGTGCAGCTCGTCGTACGCCTCGCTGCACCAGCAGAAGGCGTTCCACTTGCCCACTTGGTTGCAGGTGAACCACATCGCAGCCCAGGCCGGATCGGGCATCATCGAGTAGCTGCCGACCGCCAGCTCGTTGTTCTCGCAGGCCTGCTCCCCAAACGTCGTGGTCCAGTAGGTGCTGGAGTCCATGGGGTTGAGCTCGACGTTGATGCCCACCTCCTTCAGGTTCTGCTGGACGATCTCGGCCCAGATGCGTTCCTCGGACGTGTCCTGCAGATCGAGCCGCAGATCCAGGGACTCCAGTCCGGCCGCGGCCATGTACTCCTTGGCCTTCTCCACGTCGCGCTCATAGCAGGGCGCATCCTCCCAGTACCCGGTGAGGCCGGGTGGGATCAGAGCACACGTGCGCTGGACTTTGCCCTGGTACGCCGCCTGGAGAATGCTCGGCACGTCGATGCCGTGGATGACGGCCTTGCGTACGTTCTTGTCCTGCAGCTTGGGGTGCGTGATATTCATGCCGATCCAGTAGTAGCGCAGCGATGGCCTTGAGAGCACTTCGAAGTCTGAGTTCGCCTCGAACCGGTCCACTGACTGGAGGCTGATCAAGCCGAAGTCTAGATCGCCGGATTCGAGAGCCACCTCCCCCGCCTTGTCATCCTCGATGGGAATCAGGTGGATCTTGTCGTAATAGGGCTCGTCGCCCCAGTAGTCCGGGTTCTTGGTCAGGACGACCATCTCCTGAGGTTTCCACTCGGTGAACATGTAGGCCCCGGTCCCGATGATGTCGGTGGCGAAGGTCTCGATGCCGATCTCCTCCACATACTCCTTGCAGAGGATGTTGCCGCTGACGACGGGCATGGTGGAGTTCCACAGCGGCGCGTAGGGCTCCTTGAGGTGGATGATCCCGTTGTACTTGTCGATGATCTCCACGTGGTCCAGCGTCGCCCAGTCGTCGGCGTAGTCAGCGTCCAGGTCGGGGTCGATGAAGCGTTCGTAAGAGTATTTGACGTCCTCTGTGGTCAGCTCGCCGTAGCCCTCGTGCCACATCACGCCTTCGCGAAGCTTGAAGCGTATCTCCAGGCCGTCGTCCGACTGCTCGATTTCCTCGGCTAGCTGATTGCAGAGATCGTAGGAGTTGGGGCAGTAGCGCACCAGGCCATTCATCACCGCGTTGGCGACCACGCCGTCGTTCTCTGAGATGCGGAAGGCGGGGTCGAGGTTCTGGATGTCGCCGTAGATCCGAGCCGTGAGGATCTTGGGCTCCCCCGCTTCCTCAGGTTCCTCCTCTACCTCTTCCTCCTCCGCCACCGTCTCATCCTCGGGCACTTTGGTGGGCTCGGCGACTGCTTCCTCGGTTGGCTCCGGCGCTCCCTGGCCACCACATCCCACCAGGAAGCTGACAATGATTAGGGCGCTCAAAAGGGACCATACCATTCGCTTCGTCATCTTCATATCCTCCTAAACTCTTCTCCTGCTCTGCTCTACCTATGCGCTTGCGCGCTCGTACCGGTCGGTTCGGGACATCGATCGACCGGTCTCCTGTTGCCGCTCTCGCGGCCTGTACTGAGCCCTGTCTTAGATCTCGGTTCGTTACCTCCTTTTCGGTGATGTGCCCTTCGAGCTCCTAGTCTTCCACCAATGTCTGACGTGCTCGCTCCATGATCTGGTCGAGCTCCTGGCTGACGTCCTCGGGCAAGGGCTCGACAGGGCGCGTGGCCAAGATCTCCGCCGCCCGCGATCTGGCCTTGGCGACGACGCCCTCATGCCTTTTCCCAGCGTCATCCGCCGTGGCCCATACGCTGATACCAGGCATCCACAGCGCGCCGCCTCTCATATGCTCGACCGTGTGGGCCTCGCCCAGGAAGACGCCGTCGTTCTGAACCACGTCCCGTATCACCTCGAAGGCCAGCGTATCGTCGTTGACGGCGCAGCCCCGGGCGACGTGCTTCAGGAGACCGATGATCTCGTCGTCGATGACGGCGACCTCTAGGGCCCCGGCCATGCCGCTCTCCGTCGTCCCCACGCCAGATAACAGATCGGCCCCGGCCAGGGCTGGGACGAAGGCATTGGTCAGCCGCTCGTAGGCGAACTGTGGGTCGAGCCGGGTGGCGCTGGAGGAGAGGCCATAGGCGTCGCAGGGCAGCCCGAGCCGATGGGCGAGCTGGGCCGCGCACGCCCCGCTCATGCCCACCTCCGGCCCTCCCCACGACGAGACGGCTGTCCGCAGGTCGATGGGGCTGATGCGCGAGCTGTAGCCCGCCAGGGCCCCGGGGCGGGCGGCGGCGGCGATGACCAGGCTAGCCAGCACCTCGGCGTGCTGTTGCGCCAGCGCCCCGGCCATGGTGATGACGCTGGTGGCGCCCAGGCAAGGCGCGGGCAGGGGGTAGAAGGGACTGCCAGACTCCACGACGGCCATGATGGTGGCGGTGATCGGCTCGCTGAAGGTCAGCGGGCTGACGGGGGAGACGCTGATGATCATAGAGGGGTTCTCGGCGTACGCCGCAATGCCCCCGCAGCAGGCGGCGGCCATCTGCACGATGAAGTCTACGGATTCGGGTTTCTCGACTGGGGCCGCCGATACCGGCTTGTGCGTGTTGCGCAGCGTCACCGCCGTGGACGCCACCGCCAGCAGCTCTGGAGGGACGTCCTGGGGGCCGAAGAGGGGGACGACGACGTCCACGTTCGGCAGGGCGTCGAGCACCCGTGTGATGTCCGCCACATCCTGGAGGAGCGCTGGGCGGCGCTGGCCGGTCTTCAGATCGTAGATGAAAGGCGGGCCGCCCCCGTTGTGGAAGCGGATCGCGCCATCCCCCAGCGCGAAGGCCCGGGAGCCATTGCGGTTGCGGATCTCGGTGTGCGGCTCCACGTCCTCCAGCGCCTGCTGGACAACGCCGCGGGGGATGAAGGTCCGCTCTCTCTCGATCCGGCACCCCCGCCCGTGCAGCATCTCGCAGGCCCCGGCGTGTTGGAGCGATATCCCGACCTCCTCCAGCAGGCGGTAGGCCGTCGCCTCGATGCGGTCCAGGGCTTCCTCGGACAGGTAACTGAGTTGCAGGCGTTGTTGGTGCATAGGAGAGGACCTTGTCGTCAGATCATCCGTTGTTGAGATGGCGGTGTAAGTCAGCCCGGGCGTCGTCGCGGCCGGCTTAGACCTTTCCCCCATCGCAGGGGCTGATTGGCGGACTGGGACATCCATCATGATAGGTGTTCTCGCATCACGCCACAACGGTGGAATGTGGTAGCGGGGCTGGCAAGAAAGAGCTGTTCTACGGGAAGGGTTGGTCACTAGAAGGTATGAGGGGCCTACCACAGAAGTAGTAGGCCTCTCCTACCACGATCCGCAGATGACGCAGATGACGCAGATGCCGCAGATGCATGGACTCGCGTCCGGGAGGATTGCGCCGCACCTACCGCTGGCGCGACGTGCGGCGCTGATGGGGACCGGTCAGGTGTCCTAGGGGTTCAGATCGGCCAGCCCCTCGCGCAGGGCGTACAAGGTTGCCTGGGTGCGGTTGGCCACGTGGAGCTTGTCCAGGATGTTGCTGACGTGCGTGCGGACCGTCCATTCGCTGATCATCAGGCGATCGGCGATCTCCTGGTTGGTCAGGCCCTGAGCCACCAGCTTGAGCACGGTGACCTCGCGCTCCGTCAGCGGATCTCCGGCCGGGGGCAGGTCCGAGGGCTGCTTCAACTCGTGGATCAGCTTGAGCGCGATAGAGGGGTGCAGAGGGGCCTGGCCACGATGTACGTCGTAGATGGCCTTTAAGAGCTCGTCGGGGGAGGAGTCCTTCAGCAGATAGCCCTGGGCGCCGGACTTGATGGCCGGAAAGACCTGCTCCTCCTCCGCGAAGCTAGTGAGGACCAGGATGCGTATCTCGGGGTTCTCTTGTTTGATCTCGCTGATGGCCTCCAGGCCGTCCTTGCGCGGCATCACCAGATCCATCAGCACCACGTCGGGCTGGAGGGTCCGCGCTTTGAGCACCGCCTCCACCCCGTCGGCAGCCTCTCCTACGAGCTTGATACCTGCCTCGCTGCCGATCAGCGTGCGCAGGCCTTCGCGCACGATGGCGTGGTCGTCGGCGATGAGAATGCGGATGGCGTCCATCCTACCCCCTCGTCTAGCCCGTGGGTCGATTCCCGATAGCGACCGTCACCGCCACCGTCGTCCCCGCCTCCGGGGTCGAGGTGATGTCTAGCGATCCCCCCAGCGCATGGGCCCTCTCGCGCATGCTGGCCAGCCCCATGCCTCCTGCGCAGTCCACGCCGGCCGAGTTGAATCCGCACCCATCATCCGTCACCTCCAGCACCACGCATCCGTTGTCCGTCCCAATGTGCACCAAGACGCTGTCCGCATCGGCGTGCTTGAGGGAGTTGTTCAAGGCCTCCTGGGCGATGCGGTAGAGCCCCTCCTCCACCTGCGGATCCAGGTCCACCAAATCGTCGGCCAGGATGCGGGCGTCGACGCCCGCTCGCTTTTCCACAGCGTCTAGCCGGCGAAGCAGCGCCCCGTGGAGCCCCACCTCCTCCAACGCCAGCGGCCTGAGCTCGTGGATCAGGAGGCGCATCTCTTTGAGGGCCTGTTGCGTGATCTCGCCGATCCGGCGGAGGTAGTCCTCGATGTGCTCTTTCCCATCGGTGCTGGCCGTTCGTCGCCATCCCTCGGTCAGCAGCAGCAAGCTGTAGAGCGATTGGGTGACCGAATCGTGCAGCTCCCTGGCCAGACGGGTGCGCTCCTCCAGCACGGCCAGCTCCCGGCTGCGGTCGTACAATCGGGCGTTGTCGATGGCGACGGCAATCTGGTCGCCCAGGCTCTGGATCACCAGCACGTCCGTGTTGGTGAAGGCGCCCACCTGGGAGCTCTGCACGTCCAGGGTGCCCATCACCCGTTCTCCTAGCTGGAGCGGAATCACCAGTTCCGAGCGGGTCTCGGGCAGCCGTTCGTCGAGCAGGTAGTGGGCGTTCTGCGTGACGTCGTTCACCATAATGGGCGCTTGCGACTGCACCACCCGGCTATTGATGCTCTGGGCGGCCAACGTGATGTTCTGGTGCTGGAGCTCTACGCCGCTGCTGCTGGCTCGCAGCACTAGCTGGTCGGTCTCCTGGTCCAGGAGGAAGATGTGGACGTGGTAGTAGCCGAAGGCGTCTCGAATCAGATGCACCACCTGGGTCAGCAAATCGCCGATGTCCAGGATCGACGTCACCTCTTTGCTCACCTGGGCGCTGGTCTCCAGCTGAACGGCCCGCCGCTGGAGGGCCTGGTTGGCCTCCCGCAGGGCGTGCGTGCGTTCCTTCACTCGCTGCTCCAGGCTGTTGATCAGCTCCCGCAGCTGGGCCGTCATGCTGTTGAAGGCCTCCGCCAAAGTGCCGAGCTCATCGTCCCGCTCTACCTCGGCGGTCCGCTCCAGGTCCCCGGCGGCGATCTGGGTCGCCGTGTTGACCAAGTTGACCAGGGGCCCGGCGATGCTGCGGGTAAGCAGCATAGAGGCGCCGATGGCGAGCACCACGGCGATCAGGGCGATGCTGAGGTTGACGCCGAAGATGGCGTAGATGGCGCGGAAGCCCTCGGCCAGATCTTGCTCGGTGCAGAGCACGGCCTGTAGGTCCGGCAGCCAGCGGTAGACGCCAACCACGTTGACGCCGCGTGGGTCCTGGAAGACGCCAGCGCAGTTGGCCTCGTCCTGCGCCGCCGTTTCGATTCCCTGGGACCGGGCCATGCGAACGCCGCCGGCGGAGGATGTTTCGTCGCCTACGGGCAGAGGGGCGCCCTCCAGCAGTGCGTAATTCGCATCGACCAGGTAGGCCTTCCCCGTCTCGCCGAGTCCGGTCCGCTCCGCCAGGATCTCGTTCAGCCCCTCTACCTCCGCCCGGGCGCCGATGACGCCCAGAGGCCGCCCTTGCTGGCCCACCACGGGGATGACGGCGATCACCGAGTCTGCCTGGGGGGAGGGTGAGGCGCTCGCTCGGTCACCGCTCCCGTCGAACGGCAGCTGCGTGTACGGCGCGACCAGGCCCTCGCGGAAAAAGGCCTGGTCGCTGACGTCGTTCCCCTCGTGCTCCAGGTCGGTGGAGAGCGCCACTTGGCCCCGAAGATCGACCAGGAACAGCTCCTGGAGTTGGGGCGACTGCCCGACCAGCCCGTGGAGGCGTCTGCGTACCGCCTTGTTGTAGAATTCGTAGTGCTTGTTGTCGTGCGCCAGGTTGAGCACCACGCTGATGCGCTCGAAGGCACAGTCTGTGTTCGATGCGATGACCAACTCCTCGTGGAGCGACTGGACGGAGGTGCGGAGCGCCGACTCCTTAAGCGCAGCCACGGACACCAGGCGATCGATCGCCTGGCGTCGGCCATTATAGTACCCTACGATCCCGGAGCCGATGCTGATGCCGATCGCCGGTAGGAGGGTCATAAGGACGAAGCATACCAGGAGCCGGGTACGGATGGTTGTGGGTTTGAGTCCGAGCATGGGCTGCCCCCTTCCCTCGATCCCAATGATACGCCTCATTATACGCATTGAGGTAAAAGTGTCACAAGCATTCGTTTGTGGTAGAATTGGACCGCACCGAGTGAATAGGTAAAAAGGAGGAGCGGTCCATGGCCAAGACAGCGAAACAGTTAGACGTCAAGGAACGACAAGTTTACAAACCAGAAATCGGGCATGGTTCAAAACTCCAGGGAGTTAGATTGACACTTTTGTGCACTCCAGGGCGTAGTCGGGGTGGAGCAGAGTGAAGGGAACAGCAGCCGCTATGTCTGGTGACAGGGAATTGATCGCGACAGTCCTCTCGCCAGCACCTATTGGACTCTCTTTGGGAGCCAAACCCAATAGAGTGAGCGTATCATCTGGCACATCCAGTCCGACTAACTGCGCAGGGCTATGACCTGCGCGTTTGCCCCGTTCAAAGGGATGCACGTTATGCAGGAAGCGAAACAACTCCAAGCACCCTTGGTCGGTGTGTTTACGTCCATTCAAGATAGGGCGCAGCAGGCTATTGACACACTCTGCCAGCATACTACCGCGCCACGAACGGTCCAAGATCTGGTTCAAGGCATCCCAAGCAAGCCAGAGCTGCTGGGGTCCCAGCAGCGAGACCGCTTCGTCCAAGCTCTCTTCCCACAGAACCTGCCGAGCTTGTTGTTCAAGGACGGACAACGGGTGGCGTTTCTCATCGGCCTCGATCTGCCAAATGCGGGACAGGGCTTGAATCGCCGGAACGCCCCAGCGCTCAATCAAGGGGGAAAGCGCTTCGACCAGGACGGGGCGGTAACAAAACAGGGCTTCAGCCCAATTAACCAAGTGGCTGCTCACTTGCTCGTAGATGCGACCCTCCCACTCCTGCAACTGCTCGCCCAGGCAGCGCAAGGATTCAGCGCCAGCCACGGGATCTCGCACCTGTCCACTTCCCATCTCGATCAACGCGAATTGAGCATCCACCTGCTGGGCCAGCTCCAGAAAGGCATCGCAACGGGCGATCTTTTCCTCCGCATCAGCGCTCAGACGCTCCCAGGCTGCAAAGTGGTTCTCCAGCCGTTTGGGCGTGCTGGCTTGGTCAAACTTGCTCACGCGCTCCTCGACCTTTTTGAGCGCAGCATAGGCCTGCTTCTCCAAACGGGCAGCGTGCCCCCACAGCGGGCGCAGCAAGTGGTCCCAATCCAACTGATGAACGGTGATCCCCGCTTCTTTGACGCCAGCTCCCAGGCTCTTGCCCGCATCACTGGCGAATTGTGGGGTGGCTGGGCTGTCCAGCAGGACACATCCCCACGTATCGCCGTCACACTCTGGCTGCCGAGTCAGGGCATAGATGTACAACGAGTCGTTGCCTACTACCAACAGGGTCGGCAACCCATTGGAGTAGATCTCGTCGCCAGACAAGGTTTCGCTCACCGCCGGTTGCCAGCTCTTGTTGACCGTAGCCGCGGCCTCTTCCGTCTTTGCCAGTTCTCCATTGACCCAACTGGCCGACAGCTCCGTATCCAGCATCTCCGCCAAGCACCGCGGGATACCTCTTTGGCTCACCCCTTCCCCGGTCAACACGACGGCACCCCGCACCAGGCGATTCCGATCCACAAAGATCGTTTTCTCCCGCGGCTGCGGGCCGTGGGGCCCCGGCTCCAATCCTTCAATCAAAACTTGTTCCCCCATGGCAGCGATCTCGTAGACCGTCTGCCGCGAAATCGCGTATTCCGTCGCCAAATCGGTCACGGTCCCCCAAGGCCGATCGGAATCCAAAACCTCAACCGTGATTTGTGCTCTTTCAATGCTCGTGATATCATCCCTTCTTGCGCCCACAGGTCACCTCCTTGTGCTTTGGTCTTTGGCAAACCAATTCTGGCACAAAGACGGCCTGTGGGCAATTTGTCAATCTAACCTAAACCATGCCAGAAATCGAAATCTGTCCCCATTGTGGTGAGTCCTTGCAAGTCCGCAATTATTATCAGTGGCGCAAGACGGTGCAGCAGTTAGATAGGTTCACTACCGGACACTTTTCAAGACGGTTGGCTCATGATATGCTCTAGTTGAAT
>CAZNRX010000076.1:0-18409 GCA_964575455.1 uncultured Anaerolineales bacterium
TTGCGTAGTGATTTTGTCGTCACAGTGGGGACATTTGTACTGTCTGGGCCGTAGGGGGTAGATCCTGGTCAGAACGCTCGTCTGATTGTCCTTCCGGCTTTGAGTTCTTGGTTTGACAAAGTGGATCCTTGCCGGTACGTGATGAATGAGAGACCACCGACGCGTGGGCGAGGAGCTGGGTCCGTTGGCTGGGTGATCGGTGAGATTGACTGCCCCTCGGACATCGAAGTAGGAATCCACAATTCACCAATCTCTTGCCAACGATGCCTGCTGCATGCTTCCATCGGTCACTGCGTAACTCCATCCCGCGGGCTTCCTTCGGAGCGATCCTGGTCAGATGCCCAAACCTTGACCCGTCCTGAGATTCTTCAGTCAAGGATAAACCAAATCATGATACCACATCTCGAAGCTCTCCGAAACTCTGACGGCCTCGTTTCTTGGCGCATGTTAGATTCTCTTTGTGGCGATTTCGCCACAAGTCAGCCGCGGACCGCATCTACGGGCATCTTGGGGCAAACGTGATCCTCTGACTCGTGCCCAACGGTCTCCAGGGCCTCGATGGCCTGGACGAGCGCTTGGCCCTGCCGCAGGATTCTCGCGGGGCGGTTATGACGTTTCAACCGTTGGCTGCTACAGTAGGCAGCCTCCAGATCCGTGGGACTCCCATCGGCCTCCGCCTTAGCCTTCATCTACTCATAAACCTCTCGCGGAATCACGGCGCTAGGATGTGGGAAGAAAGAGAGGTTATAGACGTGTCCGCAGGTGAGACAAGTGATCTCCTCACCTTCCAGTTCCAGCTGATCCATGCGCGCCTCGCCGCATTCTGGACAACGGTTGAAGTAGTCCTTCTCGGTCATCGCTCCCCCTCAGCCATATAGTGCTCATTATGTGCCAGGTACACCTTGGCCAACAGTCGCCCCGCCTTCTCCACGCCGCGGCACGTGTTCTAGACCTTTGGGGTTTTCGCCCAGCGCATCACAACCCCAAGAACGGCTTCACCGGACACAAAGTGGCGCCCCGCGAGCTGTCAACTGAAACCCCAAAGGTCTCAGTTGTCAGAATCCTTGCTCTTGCTCCTGGTGTCAGCGCCTGCATCTCGCGCAGAGCTACTGCGAAGGTCTGCGAGAAAGGCCCCGATGAGCACTGCTACACACAACAGAGGCCAGAGGATCACCATACCGATGACCGCGAGGAGGGTGATGAAGATCTCCTTGAGCCGTCCCAAAACCTGATTTGACTCCTCCTCGCTAGCGCGTTCAGGGCTCTCGCGCGGTTTCAGCGCATGGTCTATGTCGTATTCATCGGGCCAGAAGCCCACATACCGTTTCTCTGCCAGCCCGTCGTGCACATCCACTATCTCCATGTCGGACGGTAGACCTAGCGTGTTGTATTCAGTGGTCGTTAACTTGCCGCACTTCATACACCGATAATCAGCGTTTCCCCAGAAGAGGTCGAAGCCCAACGCGCCTCCAATTATCGAGCCCAATACCATCCAGATGCAGTAGTTGGGCCACCATGGGCACGCAACTACTGAGGCAGCCACGAGTGAGCATGTAGCGAGGATCAAGAACCACTGTCTTGGGCTCAAAGATTTCCTGATGGCAAACGAGCCACAGCTATCACAGTAGACATACAGAGCAGCTGTATGATATGGGTACCCACGGGATATGAAATCCAATTCTTCCTTCATCTTGACTACCCCATTGGTCCTACTCCCCGCTGATTCTTGCTTCCTTCATTGGCAGTGCGCTCCTGAGTTAGGCAGCCTCCAGATCCGTGGGACTCCCATCGGCCTCTGCCTTAGCCTTCATCTCTTCATACACCTCTCGCGGAAACACGGAACTGGGGTGCGGCGAAAAAGAGAGCCCGTAGACATGCCCACAGCTGAGGCACGTGATCTCCGTGCCTTCCAGTTCCAGGTGATCCATGCGCGCCTCGCCGCACTCTGGACAACGGTTGAAGTAGTCCTTCTTGGTCATCGCTCCCCCTTAGCCATATAGTGCTCAACCCTTATGTGCCAAGTACACCTCGGCCAACAACTGCTCCGCTTTCTCCACGCCGCGGCCCGTGTTCTAGACCTTTGGGGTTTTCGCGCAGCTCATCAGAACCCCAAGAACCTCTTCACCAAACACAAAATGGCGCCCTGCGAGCTGTCAACTGAAACCCCAAAGGTCTCGGACGTCAAAACCCTTGCTCCTGTTCACCCGGCCCCAAACGCCTGCGCCGCCGGGGCAAAGGCCCTACCTCAGCATGCCGCCTTCCCAGGGCCTAGCGGCGCTCCCAGTATCCACCATCGTAGAACACGTAGACTGCACCAGTATCAGTCTTGAGCATGGAGCCTCGGTCAAACACCTGCATAGAGCCTTGGTAGCCTCTTTCACAGTCCGTGGCATTGCCCAGGCGACTGCGGATCTCCGAGATATCACACCACATCGCTCCAAAACCACGCTTAGGAGTTGGGGGACACTGGGAAGGGGTCTCCGCATCTGGGCACGAGAACTCAGGACTGCCTTCTTCCCAAGGTGTATGCGCGTATATCTTCCATGTGCCATCGTTGTAGAGCACGAGGGCCTGGGCGTCATCAATGGGCTCGCGCCAGAACATCTTGCCACCCTCGAAGCTCTCCTCGGCGATCAGGCTCTGGACGGGTGGCCCAGTCGCACAGCCGAGTGACTCGTGGACCGAGCTCCACACCTCGGCAAATGGACCGGTGACGGCTTCGCAGGTCTGCAACGGCGTACCAGTGGGTGATAGCTCCGTAGGGTCCGGCGCTAGGCAACCCTCGTTTTCCGCCGACCCGAACGAGTCGGGGCACCGGTCCTGAGGATCGGGAACGCCGTCCTCGTCGCTGTCCGGGCAGCCGCCGAACTGAGGCAAGCCGGAAGCAGTCGGACAATCATCGTCCAGGTCAGGAACTCCGTCCATGTCCGAGTCTGGACATCCTTTCAGCTCCGCCGAGCCGGACTGATCAGGGCAGCGGTCCTGATCGTCTGGCACCCCGTCATTGTCGCTATCCGAGAGAGGTATCTCGCTCGGGGTTTCCAGCGCCAATTGCGCCTCATCAGAGCGAGAGGTCCCGGTCAAATCGGCGCTCTGCGGCGCGGGGGACGACGTCAGAGCAGGCGCTGTCGCCAAGTCAGTGAGCTTCAGAGTCACAGTTGGCGTACGCTGAGAAGTCCGGCTGGCATCGCGGATCATCCACAACCCTATCGCACCACACGCCAGCAGAGCGACCATCGCCACGGCCACCGTCAAAGCCGCCCCTACAGGCAGATCCTTGAGCCACCCAGCTCCCCGCGCGATCCAGCCGTCCCCAGGTGCTGCAGGTCGTGCTGGCGGCACCCGAGGAGCCGCTCGAAGATCCGGAGTTCGCTCTAGCGCATCTCGCAGCTGCCTGGCTGTGCCGAAGCGATCCTCTGGAGCCTTCCGCAACGCCTGGTTCACGACCCTGGCCAGCCACTCTGGCACTGCTGGGTTGACGGCGCGCAGCGGCCTCGGAGGTTCGCTCTGAATCCGTTGAGCATTGCGCAGCTGGGCCGCGATACTCGTTTCGGTCTCGAAATCCAGATAGGGTCGCCCGGCCAGCATTTCGTATAGCACAGCGCCCACTGCGTAGACGTCCACTCGCGGGTCGTCCCGCACGCCTTCCAGCTGCTCTGGTGCCATGTATCGCACGGTCCCCATCGTTGTCCCGGAAGCCGTGACGACATGGCGGGTCGTCAGCTCTGCCGACACATGGGCGATGCCGAAGTCGGTAAGGTGCACTCGCCCCTGCTCGTCGAACAGCACGTTCGCTGGCTTGATGTCGCAGTGCGTGATCTCTAGCTGGTGCGCCTGTTCAAGTGCTTTGCACAGCTCGGCCGCTATCCTGACCGCTCCTGCGATGGGCAAAGGCCCGCGCTCAACCCTGTCGGCCAGTGATCCCCCGGAGAGAAACTCCATCGCCAGATAGTACGTCCCGCGGGCCTGGAAGATGCCGTAGGTGCGCACGATGTGGGGATGCGACAAACGAAGCGTCAGGCGCGCCTCCTGAATGAACCGCTGCACCATCTCTCGGTCGTCCACGAAACTCGGCACCAGCTCCTTGATGGCGACAGTCTCCCCGGTCAGACGCTCGCGGGCGCGGTAGACGTGGCCAAAGCCGCCGCGTCCGATGACGGCCTCAATCTGGTACTTGTCGTGGTCTAGTGTCATTCCTGGATGCAGCATCTCCCACTCCCTGCGCGATCCGCTTTCGGGCTCTCCCAAACGTCAGGCACACTCGATGGGCGCTCAGTGAGAATTGTGTACAAGCGCGGCAGGCTCGGTCAAGCCTTCTGGCTCAGAACCGCTGATTAGTCCGAAAGGCTCATTGTTTCCAACCTGGGCGAGTGCTCAGAGAAGGTCTCTCCGTTGGCTTCTGGTCTTGAAACCTCTAGGTCCAGATTGGGGATGAATGAGTATACTTCCCGCGCCAGGTTGCTAGGCTCTCCTGATCGTCGTTCCTTCACGTACTGCTGGAGTTTTCCTCTGGCGTATTCCTTCGCCTCTTGGGGAATCTCGCTTGAATTGATGGTTTCTTTGAACCATTCACTGCCTTTCTTGTCGTAGGTCCTTAGGAGCCATGCCATCATGTTGTGTCTTGTGGCCTCATTTGGGTGGGAGAGGAATCTCAGAATCCGTTCTGCATCTCCCGCTCTTAGAAGTGACGACACGGATACCGAGGCCCGTGACGAAAGAACTCCCTTGTACTCCTCCATGATCCGTGTCAGA
Organism: uncultured Anaerolineales bacterium; assembly: GCA_964575455.1. Taxonomy (GTDB): domain Bacteria; phylum Chloroflexota; class Anaerolineae; order B4-G1; family B4-G1; genus SKLM01. The sequence goes on from CAZNRX010000076.1 coordinate 4,753, forward strand.
TGATCCAATAAGAGGGATCTCTCTTCCTCTGAGACATCGGCGACGGCAACACTCTGCAAGCCCACCACTGCTGCGCAGACGTACCACGGTTCGACTCTCTCAGCTAGCCCTCTCAGGATGGAGTCCATCCGAATGTCTTCAGGTATGAGATTGGGATGGAAGAGAAGGTTTGACACGGCTAGTGAGCCGTCCCACCTGCGCAAGACCTTGCGCACAATCTCCTGCTCCTCTTCGGACAGATCGTCCAGCTGCTTGCTCGTCGCCAGTAGTTCGTCCAAGTCGGCAAGCTCTAAGAAGACTTCCAGTCTATCGCTCATGACCTTGTGCTCCCTGACTGTTCAAACCCGCTTTCCATCGCTTCAGGACTGCCAATCACCTATCAGCCCGCGTGCGGCAACTGGTGTCTTCCTAGCGAGTGTGATCTTGGCGCCGCCAGCCTGACGCGATCCCCGGGCACCCGGCCCAGCTCTCCCCTCTTGGCCATGAGTGGCCCGTTGGGCGGACGGTCACCGCGAGTGCCCTATTCGCCATCTACTGCGCAACGGAAACCCTGGTTGTGCCATGTTCCGTCGGGTCTGTACTTGTAGCGGAAAGCGCTGCGTACTCCGTTGGGATCGGAGTTCCAGGCGCCACCGCGCATTACTTTGTAGCGGCCCGTCTCCGGGCCGGAAGGATTATCGGAGCGAGAATGAGCGTAGTACTCGCTGTCGTACCAGTCCGCGACCCACTCCCAGACGTTCCCTGCCATATCGCATGCGCTGCACCAGCTGGCGTTGGTTGGGAAGCTCCTCACCGGCGCTGTCTGGTCATACCCGTCGTCATAGTCAATAGCTCTCCAAACCTCGGAGCAGCTTCTATCACAGAAGTTGAGGCGCTTGCCGTCGAACGCATCTCCCCAAGGGAAGATGCTCTCTGCTGGACCCCGAGCAGCATACTCCCACTCGGCCTCCGTGGGCAGTCGCGCACCGACCCAGTCGCAGTAAGCAGCTGCCCCGTGCCATGAGACCTCGACCGCCGGATGGTTGTTGTAGCCGTCCTTGGGCCTGAATTGCCCTCGGCTTTGCTCAATGAGACAGCCGTCGGCCTCCAGATCCAACCAGGTCACGCCTTCCTCTTGTTGGTTCCCAGCCACCCGCAAGAAAGCCGCAAACTGAGCATTCGTGACCTCGTTGCGGTCTAGCCAGAATCCATCAAGCGTCACACTGTGCGCTGGTTGTTCGTTTTCGAACCAACCCCGCTCGCATTCACCGTAGAACCTATTGCAGAGCCGGACTGCGTAGTCCAGCTGCTCATCATCGGTGCCCATGAGGAGGTCGCCATCTGGCACGTAGACCATAGTGGCATTGTCGGCAGGGCGGCTCAATGTAGCACCCAATTCTGCCTCGGTGGGGGGGGAATCCGGTGGCGGGCAACCATTGTGCCCAGCCAGTCCAAAGGAATCAGGGCAGCCGTCATCAGGATCTGGGATGCCATCTTCGTCACTGTCCGGACAACCATCGAACTCAGCCAGCCCGGAGCTACTCGGGCAGGCATCGTCCCGATCGGGAACGCTGTCTTTGTCCGAGTCCGGACATCCTGCGAGTTCCAGCGAGCCAGGCTGGTCAGGACAACGGTCTTGATCGTCTAGTACCTCGTCCTCGTCCCTGTCGGGCATAGGGGTTCTGCTCGGCGTTGCGGAGGGTGATGCGGTCTCGGTGACGCCGGGAGTGGTAGTCGGATTGCCAGTCGGTGACGCAGTGTCCGACATCGAAGGAGAGGGGCTCGCTGAGTGGATAGGACGTCGGGTCACGGTTGGTGTCCTACGAAAGATCGCGGCGAATCCGAAGGCGTTCCACGCCGATATGCACCTGTATGTCAACAGTGCGACCATTGTTAGTCCAACTACTAGCGCCACGGCTACGGGCAGGTTCCTAAGCCACTCGATTGCCTGCCTTGGCCAAGTGTGCCAAGGTGGTGCGGGTGGGGCTGGCGACATCCGAGCCTCCGAACCACCCTGCAACGCAACTCGCAGCTGTCTTGCTGTTCCAAAGCGGTCATCTGGTGCCTTCTGTAGCCCCTGGTCCACCACTCGGGCCAGCCACTCTGGCACTGATGGGTTGGTTACACGCAGTGGCAGTGGCGACTCTGCCTTGATCATGTCTATGTTGCGGGCCTGTGCTCCCGGTGTACCATCGGTGTAGAAGTCGAGGTAGGGTCGTCCAGCCAGCATCTCATACAGCATCGCGCAGACGGCATAGATGTCCACCCGACGATCGTCGCGCACCCCCTCAAGCTGTTCGGGAGCCATGTAGCGGACGGTTCCCATCGCTGTTCCCGGTGCCGTCAGGAAATCTCGTGTCATCAACTCTGCTGACACATGAGCGATCCCGAAGTCGGCCAGATACACGCGCCCGCGCTCGTCAAATAGCACATTGGCTGGCTTGATGTCACAGTGGACAACGCCTTCCTCGTGAGCGTAGTGCAGCGCTTCACACAGGTCAACTGCGGTGTCAACTACCTCTTCCACCGGCCATGGGCCGGCCTTCAGCCTATCTCCCAGTGAACCGCCGCGCAGGTACTCCATTGCCAGATAGTAGGTGTCTCCATCCTGAAAAATGGTGTGGGTGCGAGCGATATGGGGATGGGTCAAGCGGAGAGTGGCACGTGCTTCCTGGATGAACCGCTGCACCATGCGCTGGTCGTCCGCGAAGGTCGGGACCAGCTCTTTGATGGCGACAGTTTCTCCGGTCAGACGCTCGCGGGCGCGGTAGACGTGGCCAAAGCCGCCGCGTCCGATGACAGCTTCAATGCGGTACTTGTCGTGGTCGAGGGTGGTCCTTGGTATCAGCATGCTCATATCCCCTGGTCAGCGTTGTGTGAAACTGCACGGGACCTGGTGGACGGGCAGTGTAGTATCAGGCGGATCAGCGCGCAGACGAATCATCGCCGCCAAGATCATAGCGGTGCACTTGCCACAGGCTTCGGCCTTAGCAGGACTCAAACCCATGAGCTGGTCCCGCCTATCAATGGAGGCGACAACCGACATGTCTATCTGTTTGGTTGCTCGCCTGGGATATGGTTTCTGAGAACAGTAGGCAGGTAGATGGCGTGGGGGTGTAGGAAGTCGACCTTCCTGTTGATTGCAGGCTCGTGAACTTGCCCACCTCCAAGCTCCATATCCCAGTCTGTAGTGATCCGACTAAGACGTGTAGTCGTCTTTGACCCGTGCGATACTGGCACATCTGTGTAAGCTACTTCTCTTACAACGCTGTTACCCAGTGGCAATTCGAAGGAAAGAGCTAGCGTGCCGGATCCTGTACCAGTAGTGACCACTCTGTATCGCAGGCTTGCGGGCAGCTCAAACCGGTAAGCACCTCCGAAGTCTGTCATAGTTGCACCTGGGATCTCGTTTATGAACTCTCCCTCAGCAAGACCTATACGACGGCCATACTGATCTGTGATCAATGCTGTAGCTGGCGAGCCCAGGAACACCTGTGCTCGGTTAGATGCGTCTAGCTCCTTCAGTATCGCAGCGTAGACGTCTTGGATCACCTTGGCGAAGTATTCATCGGCGTCTAGCAGCGGATCATTGCAGTACACCGTGGTGTAGCCCCCATAACTGAACGAGTTGACGCCAAAGGAAGCGACCTCTGTGAACTCGTTGGTTTCGCCTTCCTCCATCGGGTCATTCGGATCATAGACAAAGGCGTACCTCTTGTCGTCGATCTCAACAACCTTGTAGACTGTAATGGCATGACCCGACCCGGTACCGCTTTGGAACATCGAGAGGATAGCGGGTCGACGCTGCCTGACTCGTGCCAGCAGACGGTCATAGGCGGCGCCCGCATCTGGTTTGCCTAGGTGCTTTCTTTCAAGAGCGTATACCAGCTGTCTGGCGTGATGATCTCGGATAGCTGGCTTCCCTTCCCAAGGGTGGAGTTGATAGGCCGCCTTGCCATACGGGTGTTCCCAGAGCGGAGTCTCCCAGAACACAATGCTGGCCTGGGCCATTCCGTAGCAGTGTCCTCCGCTAGCAGCCCATTCATAAACTAGGGGTGTCAGTGCATATCGCCATATCTCGAAAGGCATGTTTTGGGGCAAACAGGAGTCGAAATACGCCGCTACCTCCTGCACGAAGTCCCACCAGGTCATGCTCCAGTTCTCGAAGTTGAAGGTGTCAGGATCGAACTGGAAATCGGCGTAGTAGACTTCGATCGGTGTCCCCGATTGAGTGATGTTGTTCTCCAAGTTCTCCTCTAGCTCGGGCGATTGCAGATGAACCTTCACGTACAGATCGGCTGTAGCTCCGTGCGGAGCTGACCACTGCACTCTGACCGAGTCGCTAGTACCGCTAGGGATGAGCGTAGTCGCACCAGTCGCTATCAAGGCACCAGTATCTGGGTGACCGTCGTACACGTCCACTATCACGTTATGGGCATCCATCTCGCCAGAATTGAGAACCCAGACCTCCAGGACTAATCTTTCTGGCTCGCTGCCTTTGCGACCTTTCTCCAACCTGGGCTTAGTGTGCCTCACGTCAAGGTCTGGACTGCCACAGTTCTGTACTCGCATGGAATGTACTGGCGATTGCTCGCGATTGTCGGCAAGGTCCTGTGCTTCGACATAGTAGCGAAGGGTACCCGTCTCAGAGAAAGGACCAATGGTGGCCTTGTAGGTATCGCCGGACTCTGGGGTCATTGCAACAGGGGTCTCTTGCCCTCCAGGGGGCGTATAATGGAGCCGCACCCAGTCCACTCCTGACTCGTCGGTCACGTCTGCGCGGATCGTCACGGTGGTAGGTTCTGGGCAGCCATCCCGGTTGATGGTATCATCCGACTCATGCACATTGCTGATTGTGGGTAGACTGCGGTCTAGCGTGATGTAAACATATCCACCTGGATCTAGGACTTCGTTTCCGGCGTTGTCCCAAACGTGAATGGTGAGCCAGACACCCTGGTCGGAGATAGAAGAGCAGTGCCAGTTCCAACTATAGGGTCTGCTACTGTCGTTTCCCAGGTGGTGCCAGGAATCATCGTAGAAGGCGTGAAACTCGACCAAGTTCACTCCGCTCTGATCATCACTGGCCTCAGCTTCGATGGTCAAGGGACAGCTGTGGATGAATGCACCATCCTCTGGTGACGTAATGCGACCAGTGGGCGGCGTGGTGTCGCTGCAATCCTCTACCCAAACCCATGTCTCATCCGAGGCGGTGACGTGTCCACCCTCAACGGCTTCCACACGGTATCGATGCTCCCCCGTGGGCGCCCCCAGGGTCCCGGCCATACACCAGCTCGTGCCATCGTCATCCCACTCGTCGATGAGCCGTTGACCCTCAGATGTCGTCACCCAGAGCTTGAGATGCATGGGCCCGCTCATAGCGAAGCACAGGTGGATGGTGTCATCGATGCAATGGGTTGAGCCTTCGCCTTCTTGGACCCAGATATCGACCCAATCTTCTTGAGCTATTTCCTTGATATAGTGGTAGGGTCGGCTTCCCACGCTCACCCCGGGATCATCTGGATCGGAGTTGTACCACTCACCGTAGACTTCCACGCGGTCTCCAACCTCGATTGAGCCGATGATGTGCTTAGCATCCCAAACATCCACCCAGGCGTGACCACCGGTATTCAGACCTCCACTCAGGACCTGCTCGATGTGTACTTCATAGTCGGGGAGGAAGATGTGGGTAACTGTGCCTCTGAACTTCACATCCGGGCCTGCTCCCGCCTCACTTGCAGAGTGAAGCTCAGATGCGCGAGAGATGGGGTGAGAGTCGCGGGCCGCGACTCGGCCAAGGCCAGCGAGGAACGCCAACAGCGTCAGACATAGCGTCAGTCTCTTCTTCATCGTCCTACTCCTCAATGATCATAAGAATGGGCTGGGGTGCCACCGATAGGTACAGGCGCGCAAATCAGCGCGTCTTCAGCCGACAGGTCTTCGTGCTGTCATCCAAGAAGCCTCACCAAGAGCCAGCAAAGTGGCGAGAGTTGCGAAGAGGCCGGCTGGGAATCCGGTTCTTGTCTGTGCCAGGGCGGGCGACGTTCGTATTGAGTTGTAAGATCTACTGATCCGAACATATAAATCTAAACTCCCGCGCCCACAAGAGCGTGGCGCGTGAAACTCTGGATGATGTCGGTCTTGTGTCGTAATCGCTCAGTAGCTTTGCGTAGCTCATCACCCAGTTCTTGTAGATCATGACAACACAGGTTCTTCATTTCGACGTTCTTCAGGTCATGCCAAACGCCCTCAGCGGGGTTCAACTCCGGGGCATAGCCCGGCAGCTGCTCCAAATGCACCCGCCGAGTCGCCCCTTGTTGCAGGAAGTCCTTCACCGCTCGGCATCGGTGAGCTGGCAGCCCATCCCACACTACCAACAGCTTGCCGCTGATGTTTCGCAGCAGGTGCTTCAGGAAATCCACAATGCCCGCCCCGTCGAACGCTTCCTCTCGTTTCATCGTGTACAGCTCACCTTCAGGCGTGATGGCGCTGATCACCGACAGATGCTTCCAGTAGGGATACCGCAACACGGGTGTCTCGCCCTCCGGCGCATACGTGCGCACCGCCGTGGGCAACAAGTAGAACGCCGCTTCGTCTATGAAGACGAGGGTACGCCCTTCTCGTGCGGCTTTTTTTTAAGCTCAGGCCAGGTCTCCTCCTTCCACGCTTCAATCTCCTCTTCATCCCGCTGGCTCGCCCGCTCCGCCGGCTTCTGGCGACTCCAATCGATCTTGTCTAGCAGACGCCCGACGTGGGTGTCGCTGTACGACACCCCAAACTCTTCCTCAATCACCGCTCCTACCCGAGCTCTTGTCCATACGTCTCCTCGAAAACCGTACGCTTCTGGCCCTCGCTCCAAGAACTTGGGCAGCTGCTGGAGCTCCTCCTCGCTGATCTTGGGCTTCGGTCCACCCCCCTTGCTGCTACACAAGGCTTCCAGTCCACCCTCCCGGACTTGCTTCATCCACTGGCTGACCGCTCCATCGGTCACGCCCAAAGCCTCAGCAATGTCGCATTGCTTCCAGCCTTTCTGCTTGAGCTCCCAAGCCCGAAAGCGTCGCGCTTCTCGCCAATCGTTGAACGTGTCTGGTATCTCATCCATTGTGCCTTCATTATATACCAGATCGACCAATTTGTTTAGTATGGCGTTGTGCTAGTTCGAACGATTTGACAAAATGTCCCCCAGTGAGGTATAGATTAGGTCGCCAAACCGATCATATACCAACTGGAGGACATGCCCATGATAAACGACTTTGACGATTTCTGCACATGGATGTACGTCATCATCGATGATATCTGGCAGCAGATTGCGCCGCTGTTCAAGCGGCCAGGGCCAGCCCCGGAGGTTGGCGATAGTGAGCTCATCACGATGGCCGTGGTCGGCGAATGCCGTGGCTGGGATAAGGAAACTGAGTTGATCAGCAACTGGCACGAGCATAAGGATCTGTTCCCTCTCATTCCTGAGCGATCCCGTTTCAATCGCCGACGCCGGAACTTGATGTTTGCCATTAACTTGATCCGCAAGATGGTGTTGCAGATGATGGAACTGACTCAGGATGATCAATGCGTTATTGACAGCCTCCCCGTTCCCGTGGTGGAGTTCTACCTGGTGCCCAGCTCGACCGGCGACTGGAAAGCGCACGGAGCTCGATTTGGCAAGGTCTCGTCGAAAAAGGAGACGATCTTTGGCTACAAGCTGCACTTGCTGATCACCTTGAACGGTCTGATCCTGGACTTCGAGCTAGCTCCTGCCAATGCCTCCGACTTGAAGGTGGGAGAAGAACTGTTGGCCAACCACGCGAACCTGGATGTCATCGGAGACAAAGGATACATCAGTGCAGAAACGGCCGCCAATCTGCTGCGCCAAAACGACATCAAGTTGCTCACCCTCCCGCGCCGCAACCAGAAACAACAACTGCCTGAGGTCATCGAGCGTCTCATCAACTCGGTGCGTCAAATCATCGAGACAGTGAATGGACAATTGGCCGAGCAATTCAACATCGAGCGCACCTATGCCCATAGCTTCTGGGGCTTGTGCGCCCGCCTGTACACGAAGCTGACAGCCCACACTCTATGTATCTACATCAACCGATTGCTGGGGAAACCTGACTTCCTGCAAATCAAGTCACTAGCCTTCCCCAATATCTAGCACAAGACCATAGTAAGTCATGAGCGGATCAGTAAGGGTTGTTTCCAGTAGCAATGACTATTCTCTCAATCTGTCCGTCGTCATCGTCATCTCCGTAGACCATTGTGAAACTCCCCGGGTCCCCCCCGATGAACCAGTCCGCAGTGAAGCGGTCCTTCAGCGCTTCACTCTGGTACAAGTCGACCGTCATGAATTCGAGCCCTTCTGGAGTATAGGTCTCCACGAATTGACTGTCCTCCGGGATCAGCGCTTCAGCTACGCTCCGCGCTTGCTCAATCGATAGCTCATCAATGGTCGGCTCCAGGTACTGGATATTCTCGTCGGCGAAAATCACCAAGTAGGCACCGTCGTCGTACTCGGACATGCCAAACTCTGAGCCGGTCTCAGTGTGCTCCTCTTCCCACTGCGCTCTGCTCGCTCCAAGGCCGCCAGAGGCGAACCGCTCGAATGCTGGCGATGGGGGCTCCGGGCTTGGCGTACTGGTCGGTTCTCGTTGTGGCGTGTCGGTTGCCCGTGGGGTCCTTGTGGGTTCGGGCGTTGGGGTATCGGTCGGGACAGGTATGTCATTTAAGACAGGAGTATCTGTCGGCGGTGGTGTATCTGTTGGTTCTGGAGTAGCGGTCAGTACCGGCGTTGCGCTCCCACAAGCCGAAACGGTGAGCATCCCAATCAGGCTGATAGTCAGGACGATAAGTAGGTTTCGCTTCTGCATTTCGTGCTCCTTGGCTTTGATCAGGCATTCTCCTAGCGCCCGCGGAGTGCCCTAAGCAGGACACTGCTCGGCGGCCTCTCGGTCGCCTTCTTTCGTTTGCCGTGTAAGCACCACCTCCCTCCAGATCGCACTCACGCACGCGCCCCACGGTTCCCTCGAGTGCGCTTGTTTGACCCTCGGGGCGGGGCGGTCGCCTCCCTCTGTGCAATCCTGCGCATAACAGCGCGCCCTGCCGCGGTCAGCTCTCAGTCTTCCGCATGGTGGTTCGGATTGCCGATGTCGATGAACGAGACCTGGAGTGCATCACCGGGGTTGCCGCGTGCGAGGGGATTGAAGAGCAGGAGTGACAACGTGAGGCCAAGAACCAGAATAGTGATGTTCTTGCGCATCGCTGCCTCCTGCTTGGTCTGAACGTTCCCAAGGCCGAGCGTCCTCGGCTGTACACTCCCTAGTATATCACAACTCGGAGCGTTTGTCTGTAGTTAAAGTTAGACTCTTCTGTGGCGTGAATTAGATTATCTTTGTGGCGATTTCGCCACACGGCAGCCGCAGACCGCTTCTACAAGTGTCTTTCGGCACGGTCGCCTGATCAACCCGATCATGACCAGGAAGCCAGACCAGCAGCCAGTGACCGCGCTATGGCCCGAGCACTCGACAACTCACTCCTCGTCCACCACCTCTACCACGCCAACAATGCCTCCAGCGTCCAGATCTTCGGGCAAGGCGTAAGGTTGCCTGATCGCGAGTGCCTTCATCTGTCGCCTTCCTCTGGAATCATGCCCCCTTGATGCTCAGTAGTCGATTCGGTTGCCTCGTTTGTAGCTCTCACACCACCGGCCGAGAGCGCAGAGACCGGTCATTGGAACTCCTCCAGTGAACGCCGGATGTCCTCTAGCTCCTGGTCCGTGATATCCCACAGCTCTGCCGCTGCTTGGTCCACCTGGGCCTCGACCTCCAACAAGGCGCTTTCGTCACCGGCTTTCGCCATTCCGTGAGCCTGTCGCGATAGATCTGCCAAGTGGGTGTGAATCGGGCTTTCCGGATCGAACTCAGCCAAGTCGATATGGTCCAATATCGACGCGGAGTAGAACAGCGACGAGTGAGCCTGAACCACCAGGCTACTGATGCAACTGTTCAGCAATGCACACAAGTAGTGTGCTTCATCCTCAATCTGTACGGGGATGAATATCGTGTTGTGTTCAGGCACCACGACTTTCGGCTGATCGAACCACCGGTTGTCAGAGGTAGATATCACGGCAACTGCGGTCTCCCTGGCAAGTGCTTTCCATACTACCTTGTATGGGGCGAGGGTATAGTCCGCCACGTTGTAGATCGAATAGAAGGGGTCCTTCTTGGGGTCGAAGTAGCGCTTCAGGCCACTCCGATCTCTCAAGGTCTCCTCGAAACGCTTCAGATAGCCGTACAGATTTGGGAACTCGATTCGCATTTTGCTCTCTTGGTAGCCTCTGCGTGTCTCAGGGTTCTGCACCAGGAGGATGTGCATCGTTGGGTTGGCTTGCCAAGGGGCCAGTTCTCGCCCACGAAGGAGCGGATAGACGAGATCTGGCTCCACAGCTGCCCGTTCACTATCGATATCAAGCCTGCCAATGTCTTCTGCATTGTTTATAACCAGAAGACCATCTGGGCGTTTCTCAAGTATCTCGACCCAGTAGATCCCATTGGCCCAGGTGCAGCTTCCAGCTCGTGCCTGATAAGCTGCTGGCCCAATGACTCTGCGTAGTGCTCGGAGCGCAGACTTGCGAGCTGTTATCCATGGCGATGTTGGATTGCCCGCGTCCACAGGTTCGGCCCACAGGTTGCTCCGAATGGTGATCTCCGCAACCTCTTCGAGGGTCAAGTCTTCGGCAATCGTGCGTCGACGACCACGCCCCCACTCCTCTCCTTGCCAGAAGGTGTAGGGCACAGGGTAGTCGATCTCCTGCCCCTTCTGAAGCACCATCACGGCTGTCTGGTTCCCCACGCCCGGAAACGGCTTGATCTCCGACATGTCATCCACGACCAGCGGGCACAGATGCTCCCCGTCCTCACCCAACTGGAAGCGGCGGAACCCAGCCCCTGCTCCCTTCGTCTTGAACACCGTCTGAGTGATGACAAAGCCCAGCTTGCCACCGGTCTTCAAGTATTTGTCCGCTGCAACGTAGGTGAAGAGCATGGCCAGGTCCTTCTTGCCTCCACCCAATCGTGCGGCGTGCCCCTTCAGCGTGAAAAGACCGTAGTAGTCCCAAAGCCGCTTTGTCGCCTCCCGGTATCCGTCGCTCAGGCTTTGCCAGTTCACCCACGGGGGATTGCCCACCACGAAATCGAACTCACCGACCAACACCGGCGCGAACGCGTTCTTGAGCAGCCGAGCCCACAGCCCATTTCGGCCCTCCTCGTCCAGCCGATAGAGCTGTCGATACAGCGCCTCCAGCGCTGTCTCTGTCATCGGCTCGGAGACCGTCAATTCGCGTCGAGCACGGCCGAGGAACTCCTCTGGTGCGTACTGGTCACGCACGCAGCTTTCCAGCAGCGCCGAGAGCTTACCCATCTCGCCATTCTTCACCGTTTCGCTTGGAAGCTCAAAGTCACCGACGACAGTGTGCAACTTGTAGGTCTTGCCGAACATGTCTGTCTTCTCGGTGGCGGTGAGGATGCTGTCGCACATGTAGACCGGCAGATCGATTGGCCCCTGCCGATAGCGGAGCAGATCGCCCAGCGCGAGCAGGTAGTTCGTGCGTGCCGCGATGACACTGAGCGGGTTGATGTCGAAGCCAACGATGTTGCTCAATGCTGCGTCAAGCACGTCACCAGGCTCGATAAGGTGATCGGCGGCATACTGGCGCAGTCGCCGCAGGGCCAGGACAGGGAACGTGCCGCTGCCACAACCGGGGTCCAGTAAGCGTCTGTTGAGTCTGCCATCGTAACCCACCTGGTTCAGCAGTCGCTCGGCTAGCCAGTCAGCCGTGTAGTATTCGCCTAGGTCGTGACGGAGCTTGCGCGGTACGAGGTACTGGTAAAGCTTCTTCAGCAGGTCGCGTGTGGACTCTGGTTCCAGCGTGCTGGTAGCTGGCTCGAAGTCCGCCAGGATGCGAGCCAGCTCACGAATCCCCGCAGCCAGTGTCTCATCCCAGGCATCGAGGTACCAGCCGAAGAAGTCACCCTCAAGAAAGTTGTTGATGCCGAGGAGCGCAAACGTGCCACCGCCTTCCAGGTTGGTCAGCTGACGATACAGCTGGTCTTCTGTCGCCGCTGGTAAGGCTGAGACGATGGAACCCACGAGCGCACCTCTCTGGAGCGAGGCCAGTTCCACGGCCAGCAATTTCATCAAGAGCGCGTAGTAGGTGTGCACAGCGAAGAACAGGGGCTTCAACTCAGCTTCGGGTACAGCGTGGTAGAGCGAGGCCAGCTCTGGCGCGTCGGATTCCGCCTTACCGAGCTCCTCACCATAGACGATCCCGAAGATGCGCTCCCATTCAGAGAAGAACGTGTTCACGTGAGGATCGTCACGGTGCTCCTGCAATCTATTGTAGAAGACGTTCACCAGCCTTGGTGCGATGTGACCTTCAGGGCCGAAGTCAGAGGCCAGTGCCTCGGGCGTAAGCGGCCTTCGAGACAACGAGCGAAGGTAGAGCAAGAAGAGCTCGATGCTCTCACGTCCGACCGGGACCGGCCCCACCACCTGGAAACCACCCCCGTACTCCTTCGTCTCCAGGAAGCTCATCTGCGTGCCGGGTAAGGGAGCCAAGGGCGTGTCGCGTTTGCGTCCCGTAGCCGAATAGCGCACGAAGAGTATCTGCTCTCCATCCAGGCCGATGCCGATCATCTTCTCCAGGGCCTCTGTCAGCTCCGTGTCTCCACCAGCAGATTCAGCCTGATCGCTCAGATACCTGCCTATCTGCTTGGTCAACGCTGCCGGGAATCCCTTCTTTGCCAGGCGACCAGGTCGCTTGTATTCGATGACAGCATGACCATAGACGGCGTCAGCAGAGCCGCTGAGCGTTGTCTTCTCGTATTCAGCGGTGACGGTCAGGCCAAGTTCTCGGAGCGTGGCGCCGAGCGCGTGCTCAACCCCCACACGCAGATCCTCTTCGGTCTGCGCGTTCTTGGCCACTCGACGGATGGTTGCGGCAAGGTCTTCGGCAAGAGCGAGGTTGGAGCTAGTGGGCATTGCACACCTCCGGTCAGAGTGAAGTCCTCTTCGTGAGAGCCCAGGTCCCAACGCAAAAAGGAGCGTGTGGCAACCTGGGACCCTCAGTCAGATCATATCACAAAGCAGGCTGATTCGTAGTGGGTCCGGATTGAGTAGCCAGCTTCTCTTCGAGCTTGCGCACGTATGGCTTGAGCGGCGCTGCATCCACCATGGTCAACCTCCACATCAGTCCGTGCTTCCGGGAAGAAGGCCGTCAACGTCCACATTGTACGTCCGGAGGGGAGGCACGTCAAATCGGCTGAACCACGAAGCAGGGCAATCGCATTTGATCAGAATTCCGAAGTTTCAGCCGAGCATTTGTCCCAAGAGCTGCGCACATATGGACGAGAACCATTCGGAAGGAGGCCATCCTGTAAACTTCGGAATTCTAAGCGCTCTCATCTTCCAAATGCGATTGCCCTCAGGCACGAAGGGGCCGCGCCTGTCAGTGTGATCATCCGCTCAGCGATTCAGTCCCCCGATATCCCAAATCCCCGCGCTATTTCCCAAGTGATATCACAAACCTACCCTATTGACAAACCATTCCCCACGTGGTATACTTGACCCATGAATAGGGATTTCCTATTAGTATACTTGTACGGAGTCAACCGATGGGGTAGACTGCAGATGG
>CAZNRX010000077.1:0-18407 GCA_964575455.1 uncultured Anaerolineales bacterium
GGCGGCTGGGGGTGGGGGCGGGGTTTGATGTGGCGGTCAGCAATCCGCCCTACGTAGATATCAAGAACCTGGGTGAAGGACTCACTGACTATCTCTTTCAGTCCTTCGATACCATGCAGTGGAGAATCAATGTCTTCGCATCCTTCCTGGAGAGAGCGTTACAGGTCGCAGGAGACCGACAAGGCAAGGTGGGTTTCATCATTCCCACGGCCTTCTTGACACAGGTCTCGTACACTCCTCTTCGAGAACTCGTGCTTGATAACTACTGGGTCACCGACATCGTACGGTTGCCAAACGAGTTGTTCGGAAGAGCAATGGGTGAAGTCAAGGTGGACACCTGCATCCTAGTCGTTGACAAGAGTCGACCCCCAGAGGAGATGTATTCAGAGGTCTTAGTGTATGACTCTTTTGCACGCATAGATTCGATATCGCCGAGTACCGCATCAGCTGGATTCCAGACCCCTCAGGCCAGATGGATTGAGCGGGAAGAGGCGGTGATCACGCTTGCCCGGCGTGAGGAGTTCGACATCGTCGACAGGATGCAGACTCAATCCGTGTCTCTGGAAGAGCACTGTGAATTCTGTCTCGGCCTTACGCCGTATGACAAGTATGCCGGACATACCGAAGAACAGATTGAAGAGAGAGTCTTCCATGCGAAATCGAAGCGTGGCCCCTCCTACAAGAAGCTCTTGCGCAGTGGTGATGTCAAGCGATATGTAGTAGCGTGGAACGGGGAAGACTGGATCAAGTATGGCGAATGGCTAGCCGCGCCTAGGGAACAGAGGTTCTTCACCGAAGAGCGCATTCTGGTTCAGCAGATCATCGATTGGAGCTCCCTGCGCATTCTTGCTGGCTGGACCGACCAGGAGGTCTACAACACTCAGAATCAGTTCAACCTGCTATCCCGCCACCAGACGGACTTGATGTTCATATTGGCTATCCTGAATTCACGATTGACTAGCTTCTACCATCGAAAGGTTTTTCTCGATGTTGCTCTCCAGCGGTTCCAGAAGGTTTTAATCAAGGACGCCAAGACCTTTCCGATCCGCCGCATCGACTTCACCACGCCCGCCGACGAGCGCGAGGAGCTGCTGGCGGCTGGAATCGCTGAGGCCGCTGAGTGGACTGAAACCGCTGAGAAGGCCTCAGCGGAATCAGCGCCGGGGAAGCGAAGCATCCCCTTCAGCGCATTCGGCGATTCAAGCCTCGGCCGCTGGCTGGACGAGCGATTCTCCGCTGAGCCCGAGCAGGCCGATGTGGTCCACGACCTCCTGGCCCACCTGGCTGAGCGTATGATCGCTATGCACCAGGAGAGACAGGAGCGCATCGAGGCGTTCTGGCTCGATCTGGAGGGTGTCACCGACCCCGATACGTTCGAGGCGTTGAGCGAGCACGGGAAGTGGGGGGCGAGCCTCTGGAAGGACGAGGCCTGCCGCCCCTTCGTGGATGAGGAGAGCCGCTCCACCCGCCACCTGGACGAGAGCTTGGCGTGGAACGAGGACTGCTTCAAGGCCTTCGTGAAGATGCTGGCGGGCAGCGTGTCGGGATTGAGCAAGGTGGTCGGCGTCTACCGCGATCACCACCCTGGCTACCGCGGGCTGGTGCGGCGCATCGCGGCCACCGACCGGCTGATTGATCTGATCGTGTATCGGCTGTATGGGCTGACGGAGGAGGAGGTGGCGGTGGTGGAGGGGACGTTGTCCTCGGTCCACTGACATACTTGTTTGAAACAGGTTAATACCCGATCCCGCTGGTCACACGTTTCGAACGTGTTTCCCGTGCCGGACGCCGAATTCATTCGGCTTATGGAAGGCCCTGTTGGATCTCGGCAGGTATGGAAACCTGCCCTACTGTGTATATTCCACTTCACCGCACTCCACCGACGTCTGGGAAAGAAAGGAGGTGATGCCCTACCAAGTTGAAGGCTCTACTGGTGTAGCGATACGACGTCAGGCCATTGAAGGGAAGGAGGTACTCCATGTCTGCAAAAGGACGCATGGCGCTCATGCTCGCAGCTGCGCTGATTATCGGTGCCCTGGGCATTGGCTTCAGCCGAGCCCAGTCGATTGACGTGGCAGCTCCGGACGCGCGGGGCGGCGCACCGCCGCTTCTCAACTACCAGGGGTTGTTGACCGATCCCTCCACTGGCGACCCCGTCGACGATGGGGACTACGCCATCACGTTCGCCATTTACGATTCCGAGACGGGGATGACGCCGCTCTGGAGCGAGACGCAGACCGTTCCCGTCGAGGATGGGCTGTTCAACGCTCTGCTCGGTGCCAGCACCCCCCTTAGTCCCACCACGTGGGTGGATGGTCGCGATCTCTGGCTGGGGCTCGCCGTCGGCGGTGAGGGCGAGATGACGCCCCGGCAGCGGCTGGTGAGCGTGCCCTACGCCCTGAACGCCGCGGACGTGCGCGGGGCGAGCATACATCCTGCAAGTATCTACGTCTCCGGCTACGGACAGGTGATCGATCAGGCCGGCCAGTGGGTGGGAGACCCCACCGGCCTCCAGGGTCCCACCGGCCCGGAGGGTCCCGCTGGCCCCACCGGCCCCACGGGCCCCGAAGGCCCTGAAGGTCCGTCTGGCCCCGAAGGTCCGTCTGGCCCCGAAGGTCCCTCGGGCCCGCAGGGTCCCAAGGGCGACACTGGCCCGCAGGGTCCTGAGGGCGAGCGCGGCCCTACCGGTCCCACTGGACCGCCAGGCCCGGCTGGCAGCTTCTACGTCGTCACCGGATCGAGCACGGGGCTCACGGCCCGAGCCGACTGCAATCCCGGGGATCAGGCCGTCGGCGGTGGCTTCTACGTTGCAAACTCGAGCAAGCTCGAGCATATGCCCCACCATAGCCGACCGGATCCCGCCTCTGGGACGCCTACCGGATGGTTCGTGGCACGCGACACCGCAGAGGATACGCTTATGGCGTACGCGGTCTGCGCCGACCTGACACCCTAGCAGCGCGGGCCGTTCTAGCGCGAAGGAGATGGTATGAACAGGAGACAGATGGTTGCCGTTGGATTGGTCATCCTGGTCGCGCTGTCGGCGGTTGGCGCGGCGCTGGCGCGGGGCGCTGCCGGCTTCGATGTGGGCTGGTCCGTGATGGGCGCCGGCGGGCGTGACATGGCCTCGGAGACGTACGCTGTGCGTGGGACCGCGGGGCAGCTGGCGGTCGGATCCTCCGCGGGCTCGGAGCACGCCCTGCACAGCGGCTACTGGACCCGCATGGCGAGCATGCCGGCCTACAGCCGCGTCTATCTGCCGCTCGTGACCCGGCACTAGGCGAACCCTCGTTTGGGGGTGATCCTGCTCTGCAGGATCACCCCCCACTGCCTCGCCCAGCACCTCCACCATGCAAGACGCGTGCCACGTGACGATAGCCGCAAGACGGTGGGCCGCTGGACTGCTGCTGGTCGCCGTGGCGTTCAACCTGGTCACCCTCCTCCCGGAGGTGACGGAGCCCACGCCCACCCTCAACGACAACGTGCTCCACGTGGCGCTTGTGAAACGGACGGTGGACGCCCTGGAGCTTGGCGAGGACCCCACCGATCCCTGGGTGCCGTACGTCGCCCAGGGGTATCCCCTCTTCCATCACTACCAGCACCTGCCCCACGTGGTGACGGCGCTGCTATCGAAGGCCCTGGGGGGCGCGGTGTCGCCAGAGCGGGTCCTCGCCGGATTGGCTTATCTGTTGCTCAGCACGTTCCCGCTCTCCATCTACTGGACCGGGCGTAGGCTGGGGGCGGGTGCGCTGCCGTCCGCGCTGGCGGGCGTGGTGGCCTCGCTCCTATCCACCGACGGACTCTACGGCTTCGGCATGGGCAGCTACGTCTGGCGGGGCTACGGGCTCTACACGCAGCTCTGGGGCATGTGGCTGCTGGGGCCGGCCGTGGGCCATCTCACCGTCACGCTGCGCGAGGGGCGGGCCTACGCGGCCACCACGGCGCTGCTGGCGGCCACGCTCCTCTCCCACACCGTCTGCGGCTACGTGGCCCTGCTGTCCGGGGGGCTGCTCGTCCTGGTTGAGGGGGCCGCCGGCCTGCGCTGGCGGATAGGGCGGCTTGCCCTGACGCTCCTCCTCGTCGCCATCGTCGCCTCCTACTTCCTGGTTCCCTTTCTGCTCGATCGCGACGTCATGAACCGGAGCGTGTGGGAGGATCCCGGCAAGTACGACGCCTACGGGTGGGAATGGACGCTCCGGGCGCTGGTGCAGGGTGAGCTGCTGGACGCCGGACGCTTCCCATCGCTGACCCTGCTGGCGGGCCTGGGGTTGATCGTCTGCCTGGCCCATTGGCGCCGGTCGCACCGTCACCGGGCCCTGGTGGCCTTCTTCGGCTTCTGGCTGCTGCTCGCCTTCGGTCGACCGACGTGGGGCGCCCTTTTGAACCTGCTGCCCATGGGGCAGTATCTCCACCTCCACCGCCTCATCGCGCCGGTGCATCTGGGCGCCATCGGGTTGATTGGCGTTGGGCTGGCGTGGCTGTGGAAACAGGCCCAAGCGGGACGACGTGTCTGGCTGCTTGCCGCCGCGGGGCTGGTCACCGCCGGGCTGCTGGCCCCCGTCTACGTGGAGCGGGTGCGCTACCTGCGCACGAACGCCCGCTGGATGCGCCAGACGCGGGCCGCCTTCGAGGCCGACGGTGGCGCCATGCAGGCGCTCCTGACCGATCTGGCGCAGAGGCCGCCCGGTCGCGTCTACGCAGGCCGGTCGGTGGGGTGGGGCCGCGACTACACTATCGGCCACGTGCCGGTCTACGCCCTCCTGACGGCGAACCAGGTTTCGAACCCCGGCCACCTCTATCACGCCCTCTCTCTCAACGCCGACGTCGAGGGGTACCTGGACGAGGGCCGCCCGGCCACGTTCAACCTCTTCAACCTGCGCTACGTCTTGGCCCCGGAGGGCCAACCGGTCCCCGACTTTGCCCAGCCCCTGGTCAGCTACGGCGATCACCAGCTCTATGAGGTGGAGACGACGGGCACTTTCGACCTGGTGGATAGCGACCTCACGCTCTACGGCGACCGGTCGGATTGGTTCGAGGCCGCCAGCGCCTGGGTGCAGAGCGATCTGGTGGAGGCGCGCCAGCACCCGCGGATCGCCCTCGGGCCGGCGCCGGCTGGCGAGATGGCGGCCCTTTCGTTGAGCGCCGCTCCGGCTGCGATGGCCGACCTGGGCCTGCCCCGCCGCGAGCCCTGCGGGCGCGTTCTCGCCGAGGAGATGGAGGGGAGCGCCTACGCGGTCACGTTCGAGGCTGAGCGGCCCTGCTGGCTGATGATGAAGCAGACCTATCATCCGGGCTGGCGGGCCACGCTGGACGGTCGGGCGACGGACGTGGAGATGCTGGCGCCGAGCTTCGTCGGCCTGCCGGTCGAGGCGGGACGTCATCGCGCGACGCTCACCTACCGGCTAGGGGCGCTCCGCCGCGTGCTGATGATCGTGGGGCTGGTGACGCTCTCGCTCACCGCTATCGTGGAATGGCAGCGGGAAAGGGTGAGGGGGCTGATTGAGGGACTCGCTAGATCCAGGATCGTTCCAGGGCGAGCGACATTGGATCCACTGAGACGGGAGGCCCCTCGTGGATTGGCGATCGGCGGTGTCCATCGACGCCTGGCGCGCGCCAGGGAGAGTCTTGAGCCGCATCTGCCCTTCCTGGGCGGTGTTCTTCTCATCACGCTTCTGGCCGGGCTGCCCCTGCTTCAGCTCAAGGTGATGCGCGGCCACGACGCCCTGGAGTACCTCCCCCGTACCATCGAGTTCTACCACAGCCTGGAGGAGGGCCACTTGCTCCCACGCTGGGCGCCCCACCTCAGCCGGGGGTACGGCCAGCCCTCCTTCATCTTCAACCCGCCGCTCATCTATTGGGCTGCCTCCCTCTTCCACGCCCTCGGTGCCAGCGTCATCGCCTCGCTCGACCTGGCGTGCCCGGCCCTGCTGGTGGTGGCCGGCCTGGGCACGTACGCCTTCGCTCAGGAGCTCCTCGGTCGGGCCGGCGGCCTGGCGGCCGCGGCCGCCTACGTCCTGGCCCCCTTCATGCTGGTCAACCTCTACGTGCGGCACGCCTTCGCCGACTACGCGGCCATGGCTTTCATCCCCTGGGCGTTCTGGGGGCTCCGCGGCTGGGTCGGCGCGCGGTCCTCGTCTCGCGGTGGGGCCTATCGCCTGCCCGCCGCGGCCGCTGCCATCGCTCTGGTGCTGCTGAGCAGTAACCCGGTGGCGCTGATCACCGTGCCCGCTCTTCTGCTGTACGTCGCCTTCCTCGCCTGGCGCGCCCGGAGCGGGCAGGTCCTCCTCCGCGGGGGCTGGGCCATCGCCCTCGGGCTCGGCCTGGCCGCCTTCTTCTGGGTCCCCGCCTTGATGGAGCGCGGCTGGGTCCAGACGGAGCGCCTGCTGGAGGGGTACCTCAGCTATCGGAACCACTTTGTCTATCTCCATCAGCTCGTCCATTCGCCGTGGGGCTATGGGTTCTCCGTGCAGGGCGCGGACGACGGCATGAGCTTCGGCCTGGGGCCGATCCACCTGGGGCTGCTGGCCATCTCCCTGTTCCTGGTCTGGCGTCGGCGCCACCGTCCGGCCCGGGAGAAGGGCGGGAGGCGGGATCATCTCCTCTTCTTGGTCGGGCTCCTGGGCGTGGTGGCCCTCCTGGTCACGAACAACTCGATCTGGCTCTGGGACGCGCTGCCGGTCCTGCAGTACCTGGAGTTCCCCTGGCGCATCCTGGCGCTGGCCGCGGTGGCCACGGCGTTCGCCTGTGGCTTCCCGCTGTCGCTGGCGCCTCCCGCTGCCCGTCGTTGGCTGCTGGCAGCCGTGCTGATCGCACTCGTGGTGACCGGGGTGCCGCGCGCCAGGCCGGAGGGGTTCCACGACGTCAGCGACGCGGACTACGCTCCACACGTGATCGCCCAGACGGGCATCGCGGTGACCACCGCCGGTGAGTACGAGCCGATCTGGGCGGAGGCGCCGCCCCAGGCGCCGGCTCCCGCCGGTCGCCTGCTCGTTTTGAACGGCGAGGTGCGCGTGCTGGAGAGCCGCGTCACCGACACCCGCTACGAGTGGCTGCTGGAGGCCGCGGGTCCGGCCCGCCTCCGCGTGGCCACCTTCTACTACCCCGGGTGGCGCCTGAGCGTGGACGGCGAGCGCCGCCCCGTCGTGCAGAACGGCCAGGGCACCATGGACGTCGCCCTGGAGGCCGGGACGCACCGGGTTACGGTCGCGTTCGGCACCACGCCTCTCCGCAGCTGGGCGTCGTGGGCGCCGGTCGCCGCTCTCCTTCTGCTGGTCCTCTCCCTCATTCTGGTGTGCTGATCGGGTTTGTACCACCCGCGCGCCATCCTTAACCGCCCGACTGTGCCATTTTCGTCGTTAGTGTTACAATGGAAGGGAACCAACAACCGGCGCTGGATAGCGTCGGAGCAATTGAGATCTCAAAGGAGTTCATTACCGTGTCAAAAACTACCCTTCCACCCCGTGACCAGGTGTCTGTGGAGAAGACCTGGGACCTGGAGAGCATCTTCGCGACCGAAGCTGACTGGGAGGCCGCCTACGAGGAGCTGAAGGCCAGGCTCCCGGAGCTGAAGGCCTACGAGGGCCGTCTGGACGAGGGCCCTGAGACCCTCGCCGGGTGCCTCGATACCTTCCAGGAGCTGATGCGGCTTGCTGAGCAGGTGGTCGTCTACGCCATGCTGGCCACCTCGGTCGACGTCTCCGACCAGGAGGCGACCGCGCGGGCCGGGCAAGCGCGCAGCCTGGCCACGCAGGCGGGCACGGCGGCGGCCTTCATCGAGCCGGAGCTCATGTCGGTCGGCTTCGAGACCCTGTACGACTGGCTCGAAGAGGAGCCCGAGCTGGCCGTCTACCGCCACTACCTGGAGGACCTGGAGCGTCAGAAGGAGCACGTCCGCTCGACCAACGTCGAGGAGGTGCTGGCGCTGGCCTCCGATCCCCTCGGCGGCGCGTCGAACACGTACGGCATGCTCACCAACGCCGATCTGCCCTTCAAGCCCGCTCGCACGGAGGACGGCGAGGAGATGGAGCTGGGGCAGAGCAGCATCGGTGACCTGATCACCCATACCGACCGTGAGGTGCGCCGCACCGCCTGGGAGCACTACGCCGACGCCTACCTGAGCTTCCAGAACACCATCGCCGGGCTGCAGACGACGGGCATCAAGCGGGACATCTTCAAAGCTCGCGCGCGCCACTATGAGTCGTCGCTGGAGGCCTCGCTCTTCCCCAACAACATCCCGCCTGAGGTGTTCCACAACTTGATCGACGTCTTCAAGGCGAACCTGCCCACCTGGCACCGCTACTGGCGCGTTCGCCGTAAAGCGCTGGGCTACGACGAGCTCCACGTCTACGACATCAAGGCGCCGCTGACGGAGGAGAAGCCACGCATCGCCTACGAGCAGGCGGTGGACTGGATCTGCGAGGGCATGGCCCCGCTGGGCGATGAGTACGTGGGCCGCCTGCGCGAGGGCTGCATGGAGGGCCGCTGGGTGGACCGGGCGCGGAACCGCGGCAAGCGCCAGGGCGCCTTCTCAAGCGGCGCCTACGACACCCAGCCCTTCATCATGATGAGCTACGCCGCCGACGTCTTCAGCCTCAGCACGCTGACGCACGAGCTGGGCCACTCGATGCACTCCCTCCTGACCCGGGAGCATCAGCCCTACATCTATGGCCGCTACTCGCTCTTCCTGGCTGAGGTGGCCTCCAACTTCAACCAGGCCATGGTGCGGGACTACCTCTTCCGCACGCAGGACGACCCCGACCTGCAGCTGGCTCTGATTGAGGAGACGATGTCGAACTTCCACCGCTACTTCTTCATCATGCCGACGCTGGCGCGCTTCGAGCTGGAGATGCACCAGCGAGTGGAGCAGGGCGCCCCGGTCAATGCCTCTGGCATGATCGACCTGACGGCCGATCTCTTCAAGGAGGGGTACGGCGACGAGGTGGCCTTCGACCACGACCGCATCGGCATCACCTGGGCGCAGTTCGCGCATATGTACATGAACTTCTACGTCTACCAGTACGCGACAGGCATCTCCGGTGCCCACGCCCTGGCCGACCGGGTGCTCTCCGAGGAGCCGGGTGCCGCGGAGGACTATCTCGAGTTCCTCGGCGCGGGCAGCTCGGTCTACCCGCTGGAGGCGCTGGAGGCCGCGGGCGTCGACCTGGCCAGCCCCGAGCCGGTTGAGAAGGGCTTCGCCTTCATGGCGGGCGTGGTGGATCGGCTGGAGGAGCTGATCGAGGGCTAGACGGTGCCTTGCACTCCGTGACGGTGCCTTGCACTCCGTGACGGTGCCTTGCACTTGCCAAGCGAGCGAAGCGAAGCCTTAGTGCGAGGCACCTTGACGTAGCGGTGTGGGCATCGCGGTGGGCATCGCGGTGGGCATCGCGGCGAGGATGCCGTGGGCTAAACCCCACGGCTGAAAGCGGAACCCTGCTACGCAGGCTGGGTGGCGTAGCCCGCGTAGCGGGGTTGAGCTGTGGGTACCGTGGTTCGGCACGGTGCGGTGCCGGGTTTGCTATGAGACCGATGGTTCGGCATCAAACGGGTGCAGAGAAGGCCTTCGCCTTCATGGCGGGCGTGGTGGATCGGCTGGAGGAGCTGATCGAGGGCTAGACGGTGCCTTGCACTCCGTGACGGTGCCTTGCACTTGCCAAGCGAGCGAAGCGAAGCCTTAGTGCGAGGCACCTTGACGTAACGGTGTGGGCATCGCGGTGGGCATCGCGGCGAGGATCGCCGTGGGCTAAACCCCACGGCTGAAAGCGGAACCCTGCTACGCAGGCTGGGCGGCGTAGCCCGCGTAGCGGGGTTGAGCTGTGGGCACCGTGGTTCAGCACGGTGCGGTGCCGGGTTTGCCATGAGACCGATGGTTCGGCATCAAACGGGTGCATCAGGCACGGAGGTCCATCATGAAACAACAAAGTATGACGTTTGAGACAGAGATACGCAAGCAGATTCACCTGAACTACCTGCTCTACCTGCCCGAGGACTACGCCAGTGACCCGCAGAAGCGGTGGCCTCTGATTCTGTTCCTGCACGGCATGGGGGAGCGGGGCGACGACCTGGAGCTGGTGAAGCTGCACGGCATCCCCAAGGTGGTCGAGGAGCGGGATGCGTTCCCGTTCATCGCCGTATCGCCGCAGTGTCCCAACGAGACCATGTGGTCTGACCACATCAAGGCCCTGGAGGCCCTGCTGACGGAGATCGAGGAGCGCTACCGCGTCGATCCGGAGCGCATCTACCTCACCGGGTTGAGCATGGGGGGATACGGGGCATGGCACTTCGCCACCGTCCACCCGGACCGCTTCGCCGCCGTGGTTCCCATCTGCGGGGGAGGGCACGTGGGGCACGGTTTCCCGGAGCGGGTGGCCGTGCTGAAGGATGTCCCGGTGTGGGCCTTCCACGGCGCGAAGGACCCCGTCGTGCCGCTGGAGGAATCCCAGAGGCTGGTGGACGTGCTCGAGGAGAGCGGCGGCAACGTGCGGTTCACGGTCTATCCGGATGCAGAGCACGACTCTTGGACCAGGACGTATGACAATCCAGAGCTCTATGGCTGGCTGTTGGAGCAGAGGCTGGCGGAGTAGGTGGATCGGTGCCTTGCACCTGACGGGTGCGAGGCACCTTGGCTGACATCGCTGAAAGGCGATGAGGATACATGACCCCTCACATCACCGTCGTCGGCAGCTTGAACATGGACCTGGTCGTCCGCGCCCCGCGCATCCCCCGCCCGGGCGAGACGATCATCGGGGGCGACTTCCGCCAGGTGCCCGGGGGCAAGGGCGCCAACCAGGCCGTGGCCGCCGCCCGGCTGGGCGCGCGCGTCTCGATGGTGGGGCGCGTGGGGCGCGACGCCTTCAGCCAGACCCTGCTGGAGAACCTCGCCTCCGACGGGATCGACCACACGTTCGTGACCCAGGATCCGGAGGCGGCCACCGGCGTGGCCCTCATCGTGGTCGAGGACGCGGGGCAGAACAGCATCGTGGTGGCCTCCGGCGCCAACGTGCGCCTCTCGCCGGACGACGTGGATGCCGCGGAGGCCGCCGTCGGGCGCGCCGACGTGCTGCTGCTCCAGCTGGAGAGCCCGCTGGAGACCGTCTCCCGGGCGGCCGAGATGGCGCACGCGCACCGGGTGCCGGTGATCCTCAACCCCGCGCCCGCCCGTCCGCTCCCCGCCTCGCTCCTCTCGCTGGTGGACGTGCTCGTCCCCAACGAGAGCGAGACCGCCCTCCTTTCTGACCTGCCGGTCGCGGACCGGGCTCAGGCGGAGGCGGCCGCCGCGGCGCTGCTGGAGCTGGGCGTGGGCACCGTGATCCTCACGCTGGGCGAGCGCGGTGCGCTCCTGGCGCGGGCCGACGGGGCGAGGCACGTCCCGGCCTTCGAGGTGGCGCCGGTCGACACCACCGCCGCGGGCGACGCCTTCGTGGGCGGCCTCGCCGTGGCGCTGGCCGAGGGGCGAGCGTTGGCCGAAGCGGTGCGCTGGGGGAACGCGGCCGGCGCCCTGGCGACCACGAGGGCGGGCGCGCAGCCGTCGCTGCCCACCCGCCGGGCGGTGGCTGAGCTGCTGGCCGACAGACCCTAAACGTTCCGAGCGTGAAGCCCGATGCCTGCCTTCCCCGGAAAATGGGTGCTCACGGTGCCTGGCACTTGGCGAAGCGTGCGTCAGCTAGGCCGCCGTCGTTGCAGTGTCTGGCACCTGCTGTCAACGCCTGTTGCAAGGAGTCCGTGCCGCTACTAAAAACCTTTAGGGTCTAGGAGAAGACACGATGCCAATCCCCGACGACTACGCCGAACGCGTCTACGCCGGTGTGCTGGGCAAGCTCATCGGCGTCTACCTGGGTCGCCCCTTCGAGGGCTGGTCCCACGCGCGCATCATGGACGAGCTGGGCGAGATCTGGTACTACGTCCACGAGAGTGTGGGCGCGCCCCTCATCGTCACGGACGACGACATCACGGGCACGTTCACCTTCCTGCGCGCGCTGCCCGACCACGCCGACAGCATTGCCGATCCGCGCGACGTGACGCCGGCCCAGATCGGCCAGACCTGGCTCAACACCATCATCGAGGGGCGCACCATCCTCTGGTGGGGCGGGCTGGGCAACTCCACCGAGCACACCGCCTACCTGCGCATGAAGGACGGCGTCGCGCCGCCCCGCAGTGGCTCGATGGCGCTCAACGGCCAGGTGGTGGCGGAGCAGATCGGCGCGCAGATCTTCATCGACGGCTGGGCCATGGTTGCGCCGGGCGACCCCGAGCTGGCAGCCGACCTGGCGCGGCGGGCGGCTAGCGTCAGTCACGACGGGGAGGCGATCTACGCCGCGCAGGTCGTCGCTGCCATGGAGGCACTGGCCTTCGTGGAGCCCGATCTGGACGAGCTGATCGACGTGGCCGTCTCTTTGATCCCAGGCGACTCGGTCATCTACCGCATGATCGCCGACCTGCGCGACTGGCACGCCGGGGGGAGCGACTGGCGGGAGGCGCGGGAGCGGCTCGCCGCCCGCTACGGCTACCATAAGTACGGCGGCAACTGTCACGTCGTGCCCAACCACGGGCTGATCATCCTCAGCTTGCTCCACGGCGACGACGATTTCCAGCGGACGCTCATGATCGTCAACACCTGCGGCTGGGACACCGACTGCAACGCCGGCAACGTGGGCTGTCTGATGGGCATCAAGAACGGGCTCCAGGGCATTGAGGCCGGGCCGGACTGGCGCGGGCCGGTGGCTGACCGGCTCTACATGCCCACCGCCGACGGCGGCCGCGCCATCACGGACGCCGTCAGCGAGGCGTATCATGTGGTGAACGCTGGGCGGGCGCTGGCCAGGGAGCCCCCTGTGGCGCCCAAGGACGGCGCGCGCTTCCACTTTGAGCTGCCCGGCGCGGTGCAGGGCTTCAGGCTGGAGGAGAGCGTCGCGTCCCGAGGCACGGCCACGGTGGAGAACGTGGCCGGCCACAGCGAGCGCGGCACGCGCAGCCTGGCCATCCGCTACCGCCACGTGGCGCCAGGGCGCGCGGCCCGGGTCGCCACGCCCACCTTCATCCCCTCTCGGGAGATCGCCCTCACCTTCGAGCGCGGGGGCTACGCCCTGCTCGCCTCGCCCACGCTCCACCCGGGCCAGACCGTGCGGGCCGCCGTCGCCGCGGACGGCGAGAACGACAGCGCGGTCACCTGCTGCCTCTACCTGCGCGCCTACGATGGCGACGACGCCCTGGTGCGCACCTACGGCCCCGGTGCGGCGCTGGCGCCCGGCGCCGGGCACGACCTCGAATGGCGCGTGGGGGATACGGAGGGCGCGCCCATCGCCGAGATCGGCCTGGAGATCAGCTCGGCGCGGCGGGCGGACGGCGCGGTCTACCTGGACTGGCTGACCTGGGACGGCGCGCCGGACGTGGTTTTGACCCGCCCGCCGGGCGGCGGCACCATGTGGCGCCGGGCATGGGTGGACGCCGTGGACGAGGTTAACCCCCACTATCCCGAGCCCTATCGCCTGGTGCAGAACCGCGGGACCGGCCTGCTGATGCAGGGCTCGCGCCAATGGACGGACTACCGGGTTGGCGCCGACGTGACGCCCAACATGGCGGAGGCCGCGGGCATTGCCGCCCGGGTGCAGGGGCTGCGCCGCTACTACGCGCTGCTGCTCTGCCGCGATGGGTATGTCCGGCTGGTCAAGGCGCTGGACGGCGACGCGGTGCTGGCCGAGACGGCGTTCCCCTGGGCGTTCGGGGAGACGCACGAGCTGGGCCTGGAGGTGGTGGGCCCTCGGCTGCGGGCCTGGATCGACGGCCAGCAGCTCTTCGATGTGCACGACGATGAGCTGCCGCTCCTGGGCGGTGGCGTGGCGCTGGTCTGCGAGGAGGGGCGCACGGCCACGGAGGCGGTGAGGGTGCGGCCGGCTGGCGGATCGCGGATCCGCCAGGAGCGGTAGGAAGAGAGGGCTTCCTCCGGATTCGGGATCTGGGGGCCGGCGGATGCGCCATCCGCCGGGAGCGATGGGTGGAGGAGGGGCGCACGGCCACGGAGGCGGTGAGGGTGGGGCCGGCTGGCGGATCGCGGATCCGCCAGGAGCGGTAGGAAGAGAGGGCTCCCTCCGGATTCGGAATTCGGAGGCTGGCGGATCGCGGATCCGCTGGGAGCGATGAGGGGAGGAGGATCTATCATGAACGAGACAGCCTCGACGACGCGCAACAAGATCCCGGTGATCCTGGACACCGACATCGGGACCGACATCGACGACACCTGGGCGCTGGCGCTGCTGCTCAAGTCGCCCGAGCTGGACCTGAAGCTGGTGGTCAGCGACTCTGGGGACACTGTTTACCGCGCCCGCATCGCGGCCAAGCTGCTGGAGATCGCCGGGCGGGCGGACGTGCCGCTCGGCGTCGGCATCCCCCTGGAGAGCGCCCCCCGTAACCAGGCGGCCTGGGTCGAGGGGTATGATCTGTCGCGCTATCCTGGCCCCGTCCACCGGGACGGCGTGGACGCGATCGTCGACGCCGTCATGTGCTCCCCGGAGCCGATCACGCTGATCTGCATCGGGCCGGTGCCTAACGTCGCCGCTGCCCTGGCGCGGGAGCCCGCCATCGCGCGGCGCGCCCGCTTCGTCGGCATGCACGGCAGCGTCCGGCGCGGCTACGGCGGCAGCCCGGAGGTGAGCGCCGAGTACAACGTGCGCGTTTTCCCGCAGGCCTGCCGCAGGGCGTTCGCGGCGGACTGGGACGTGACCATCACGCCGCTCGATACCTGCGGCCTGGTCACGCTGGAGGGGGAGCGGTACCGGGCGGTGCGCCAGTGTGAGGATCCGTTGGTACAGGCCGTGCTCGAGAACTACCGCATCTGGGCCGCGACCTGTGAGTGGGCGGGCGGGGTGGACGTGGTGGCGCGCAGCTCGGTCCTCTTCGACACGGTGGCCGTCTACCTGGCCTTCTCCGAGGAGCTCCTGGAGATGGAGAGGCTGGGCGTGCGGGTCACCGACGAGGGGTATACGGTGATCGACGAGGGCGCGAGGGAGGTCGACTGCGCCATGGGCTGGCGGGACCTGCCGGCTTTTGAGGATCTGCTGGTGTGGCGGCTGACTCGATGAACCCCCGCCTGCGCGGCTCTCAGCGGGTCTGCGACCCGCGTCGACAGCGATAGGGTCCTGCAAATCCCACTCCGAAGTTGGGTTCAGAGCGCAGCAGTGTACTCGTGTTCCTCTTTTGCCCCAAAGGCCAAGCGGTAGTACAATGGCAGCCGCAGGCATCGCAATTGTCGGGCGCGACCGGCGCGATCTCTCTGGCCGGGCGCGTTCAGCATACGCTTTGAACCAGTCACGCACCAAAGGAGCAAACCATGCCGAAGACCCTGGGAGTCGCCGTTGTGGGTGTCGGTGGCGTCGCCAGATTGCACATGCCGGGCTGGGAGGCCTCGGAGCACGCCGAGGTCGTCGCCGGCTGTGACATCGACGAGGTCGTCCTCCACAAGTGGGCCGCCGCACACGGGATCGAGAAGGTGACCACCGACGCGGCCGACCTGTTCAGCGATCCCGACATCGACGTCATCGACATCTGCGTCCCCAACAACTACCACACGCCGCTCACGGTCGCCGCGTTGGAAGCCGGGAAGCACGTCCTGTGCGAGAAGCCGCTGGCGCCCAAGCCGGCCCAGATCCGGGAGATGATCGCCGCCCGCGATGCATCGGGCAAGCTGCTGATGACGGCGCAGCACTTCCGCTTCCACGGCAGCTCGAAGGCCATGAAGGCCGAGATCGAGAGGGGCGCGCTGGGGGAGGTCTACCACGCCCGGAGCTGGATGCTGCGCCGCGCGGCCGCGCCGACGCGCCCGGGCTTCATCTTGAAGAAGCACTCCAGCGGCGGCCCCTGCATCGACATCGGCGTCCACATCCTCGACCTCACGCTCTGGTTCATGGGCAACCCCAGGCCGGTCGCCGTGACCGGCGTCGCCCGGGCGGAGCTGGCCCATCAGGCGGGTGCCTTCAGCATCTGGGGTGGGCCGATCCCGCGCGAGTTCGACGTGGAGGACTTCGCCGCGGCCTTCGTGCGCTTCGAGAACGGCGCCACGCTGGTGCTGGAGGTCAGCTGGCTGCTCCACCACGACACCGACAGTGAGGACATGCAGATGTGGCTCTACGGCACCGAAGGGGGCTGCCACTGGCCGCGGTGCGAGGTCTACCAATCGAACTACGCCACGCAGCAGCTCTACAACCGCACGCTGCAGCTGACGGGCGATATCCGCAAGGCGCACGCGCAGGAGTGCGTCGAGTTCGCCCAGGCCATCGTCGACGGGGCGCCGTCGCCCGTCCCGGCGGAGCAGTCGCTGCAGGTGATGACGATCCTGGATGGGATCTATCGCAGCCAGGAGGCTGGGGGGGAGATCCAGCTGGGGTAGTTTGTGGAGGTTCCGCGTTCGTGGTGCGCTACGCAGCGGACGGCACTCCGCAGGCTACGTGCCTGACTACGAGCAGGTTCCGCGTTCGTCGTGCGCTACGGAGCACGGGCCGAACGGCCTACGGCGTAGCGCCGGGACGGCACTCGAAACAAGACGCACTCCATGCTATAATAGCCCACACCATCCAGCGTCGAGAGTTTGACCGACAGAACGGAGGACGCCCAATGCGCATCACCACCCCGACCCAGATCGAACCGGACCAGGTGGCTTGGGAGGGCACCCTGGAGCCGCTGGCGGAAGCGTTCAAGGGCGCCCCGCCGCGGCCCCGCGTGACGCTGGGCGAGCCCGCCTGGTGGCCCGCCGCAGAGGCCGTGGAAAGCGAGACCGGCCAGGAGTGGACGCCGCCATCCAGCCAGCGTCGCTACACCCTCGTCCGCCTGGCCTGCACGCTCCACCCGCCCGAGGAGCGCCAGAGCCACTACAGCGAGGCCGCGCTCAATGCCTACCTGCGGCCCCACAGCGCGGGGGCCGGCCGCGTGGTGGCCCACGACCTCTACCCGCGTCGCCTCACCGCCGAGGAGACCGGCACCTTCACCATCGGCCTGGGCCCGGACCTGAAGTTCGCGGATGTGCTGGACGTCAAGCTGCTGGAGGTGGGCGCCGAGATCGAGTTCCCGCAGGTCTTCCCCGTGGTGCAGGGCTACGGCCTGGGCGAGCGCCGCCCCTACTGGCGCTTCGCCCACCACTCCGGCCACCCGCTGCTGGGCTGCCAGTCTGTCTACGCCGTGCTGGACGCGCCGCGCGAGGCCGACGGCGTGCGGATCACCATCGAGCTGGTCGCCACCTTGGAGACGCGCTGGGGCCCGATCCGCCTGGGGCTGCCCCAGGCGGCGCGTTCGCACATCCGGCGCATCATACTGTAGGGCGTTACACAGAGCTACACAGAGGAGACACAGAGATGCACCGAGAGAAGTCTGGAGGCCTCTGTGGTCCGCTGTGTATTCTTCATACGAGTCCCTGCAATTGACGCGAGTACCGTCCACAGATCCTGATCGGTAAGGAGGCCATCGTGAACGAGCTGTCCATCCGCTTCACCTCGGACGATACGGACGAGAGTTCGCCCAACAGACTGGATCGGCTGTCGGGAGAAGCCCCCACCCCGCCTGCTCCGCAGGCCTCCCCTCCCCCGCGGGGGGAGGGGGAACGGCAGCGGGCCCTGGCCCAGCTCCGCGAGCAGTGGGAGCCCGTCATCGACGTCATCGTCACGGTGGCCGAGGCCGGCGTGCCGCTGCCCGAGGGGCTGGACGCCTTCCTGGGCCAGATCGGCGTCAGGGACGATTGGCGCGCCCTCGTCCCTGTGCTGCGCCGCATCCTGGCGGGCGAGCGCGACCCCCAGGCCCTGCTCCCCGGCCTCGATGCCACCGACACCGTCATTGCTGGCGAGGTGCTGCGCGGCCTGGGCGTGGAGACGGGCGTGCCGCGCCTGCTGGAGCCCGAGGACGAGGCGGAGGGGGAGCCGATGGATCTCGACGATCTGTTCGACTTGGTGGCCCAGGCCTGCCGCCCCGACGCGCCGCCCGGGCTGGGCGAGCAGCTCCACGCCATCACGCATAAGATCGCGCGCGATCCGGACGCGCCGGCCGAGCTCCAGGCCCTGTGCCGCGTGCTCAACCGCGTCCTCTCCGGCGAGCGCGACCCGGACCTCTCGGACCTGCCGCCGCGGCTGGCGCAGGGTGCGCGCCGCATGCTGGACGCGATGTGACGGCACTCGGCTGGGCTATGCTCAGCTTGGCGTACCTGACTACGAACGGGTCAGAAGCAAGGGTTTTGACGTCCGAGACCTTCAGGGTTTAAGTTGACAGCTCTCAGCGCGCCATCTTGTGCCCGGTGAAGACGTTCTCGGGGTCGTGATGCGCTGCGCGAAACCTAAAGGTCTAAAACACGTGCTCCTGACAAGCGGGTCAGCAATGAAGAACAGCTATTTTTCGCACAGGACCCAGACTGCAACAGCGGTGCTGAGAGAGCGAACCGGCCT
>CAZNRX010000078.1:0-6004 GCA_964575455.1 uncultured Anaerolineales bacterium
GCGTCACCACTCACCATGGCTCCCATTGCTCCAACGGGGATCGCCAGATCCCCGCGTCACCATTCACCATGGCTCCCATTGCTCCAAGGGGATCGCCAGATCCCCGCGTCACCACTCACCATGGCTCCCATTGCTCCAACGGGGATCGCCAGATCCCCGCCCCACCCGCCTCCCTCAGATCGGGATCTGGCGATAGCGCCAACTGACTCATATCGAGCGTGTACAGACAACAGCTCTTGCCGCCGTGCGCTAGTCCTCCACGCCCATCCATGGCGGCCGCGCCCCCTCCGCCTCCGGGAAGCGGGTCAGCACCGTGGCCTCAACGGGTAGCTGCACGCGATTCCGACGCAGGAGCGCGTCGTCCAGCGACTTACCGCGCAGCGGGAAGATAGCGATCGGCGTCTCCGGGACGTTGTAGCGCTTCTTCACAATGGCAAGGCCGACCAGATAGCCGTCCACGTCGATGGAGCAGCTGGTCACCTTGCCGATCTCACGCCCTCGACAGTCGACCACAGGGTCGCCGGTGTCCGGCCGGCGTGTCCCCTTCTCGTTCACGCGGAAGCGGATCAACTCGCGCTCCCGGCTGTCCTCTTCGGCCAACAGGGCGCTCCGCCCCACGAAGAATGGCTTGTGATACTTGATGTAGCCGGGAAAGCCAGCCTCGACCGGACTGATGTCGAAGTGCCCGGCCAGTTCGTGCCCGTACAGGGGCAGACCGGCCTCAATACGCGTCGAATCACGGCACGCCAGACCACACGGCTTCACGCCCAGATCTTCGCCGGCCTCCAGGATGGCTTTCCACAGTGCCTCAGACTCGTCCGGATGGACGAGGATCTCATACCCCCACTCCTCACCGGTGTAGCCGGTGCGAGCGATCACCAGGGGAATGCCAGCCAGTTCACACTCGATCAGCTCGGTGCGGCGCACGCGGGCCAGCTCCGCCCTGAGCTCTGGATCGTCGGTCAGCCTCTGGAGGATCACCAGCGAGGCCGGCCCCTGCAGGGCCATATCCCGCTTCTGATCAAGGCCGAGAGCCGGGTCCTTCAGATTGCGCAGCGTCGCCGGGGCCTCCACCTCCAGCCACGGTCTCTCCTCGTCGATCAGCACCCGGCGATCGTTCACCGCGTTGAGCCAGTCCCAATCCTTCTCCTCGTTCGAGGCGTTCACCACCATGTAGAAGTGGTCGGCCGCCACGCGATAGATGATGCCATCGTCGATGACGCTCCCGTCGGGCGTGAGGAAATAGCCGTACATCGACTGGTCGTCCGTGATCCAGGCGGCGTAGTTGGAGAAGACCACGTCGAGGAACGTGATCGCGTTCGGGCCCGTCACCTCGAAGACGCCCATGTGCCCTACGTCAAAGAGCCCCGCCGCCTCTCGCACCGCTTGATGCTCCTCCTTGACCGAGGAGTACCAGACCGGCATCTCCCATCCGGCGAATGGGACCATGTTGGCCCCCAACGCCTTGTGAACCTCGTTGAGGGGCGTCCGCTTGAGCTCCTCACGCTCCGGCTCCTCCCACGCCCACTGCGCTTTGTCGACCTCCGGACCGAGCTCTTCCAGCTCCGACTGCCCGACGAAGTACGTCTTACTGAGAGCGAATCGCTCCGGATGCGCCTCAAACAGCTCCTCCGCCGGGGTACCTGCCTCGGCAGCATCCTCAGCGGGCGTCGCCGCCCGATCCACCGCTTCGACCACGACCGGCCCCTGCACCTTGCGGAAGATGTCCTCCTCATCAAACAGGGTATAGCCGTCGGCCAGGCCGCGCAGCCACGACGTCACTTTCGCCGCGTTCTCCGGCGTGGGTGTCACGAGGAAGCGATCCCGGCCCACCTCGTCCTGCTCCTCGCGCTCCACGACCACCTCGTCCATCAGCTCGCCGTGCCGGTTCAGCATATAGGTGGTGATGACGTCGCCCGGCTCCATCAGAAGCGCGTTCGACGTGACCACCTCGTCGATGTGCTGGCGCGCGCGCCAACCGGTGACGCGGAGTGTGACCGCCTCTGATTCGGGCGTCTCAGAGAGGAACGTATAGTGAGGATAGCCGCTCTTCTCGTACTCGAAATCGATGCCCGCCCTCTCCGCCACCTCCGCCACCCCAAGCCGCACCTCTTCCAGCACGTCGAGGTCAACCTTGCCGCGCGGCAGCGTACCAATCAGGCCGTTGTAGGCGAAGGGCTCGATGTTGGTCAGGAGACGATGAATCAAGCCAGCGATGACGTCCATATCCTCCTCGACCAGCCCACGCTGGGTGAGCCAGGGCGTGCCCAAACGAATGCCCGTCGCCAGCGGGGTCTCCTCGTCGCCGGGGATGGTGTTCTTGTTCGCCACCATGCCGGCCAGATCCATGATGCGCACGGCCGGCTCGCCATAGACCGGATAGATCAAATCCGTGGGGGCCGCGCTGTCCACGGAGATGGAATTCAAGTCCACCAACATGAGGTGCGTGTCCGTGCCGCCGTAGGCCAGACGCAGACCGCGCTCGGTCAGCCCATCCGCCAGGGCCTGGGCATTCGCCACGATCTGCTGCTGAAGCTGCTTGAACTGATCAGTCTGGGCCATCTCGAAGGCGACCGCCATGGCGGCGAACTTGTTCACGTGCGGGCCGCCCTGCTCACCAGGGAAGATCGCCAGATCGATCGTCTGCGCCAGGTCCTGATCCGTGGTCATGATCACCGCGCCACGCGGGCCGCACATCGTCTTGTGCGTGGTGAAGGTGACCACATCAGCGATCCCCACAGGGTTGGGATAGACGCCGGCGGAGGCCATGCCCGCCACGTGAGCGATGTCGGCCAGAAGATACGCGTCCACCTCGTCGGCGATGGCGCGGAACGCCTCCCAATCCGGCGCCCAGGGATACGAGGTATAGCCCGCCACGATCACCCTGGGCCGATGCTCCAGCGCCAGATCACGGATCGCAGTGTAGTCCAGGCGCTCGGTCTTAGGATCGACCCCATAGGAGACCACGCCGTAGCGCTGACCGGAGATGTTGAACTCCGAACCGTGGGACAGGTGCCCCCCCTGATAAAGATCGAGTCCCATCAGCGTGTCCCCGGGCTCCATCAACGTCCAGTAGACCCCCAGATTGGCCGGCGTGCCGGAGAGAGGCTGTATGTTGACGTGAATGTGCTCGGGCCGAATCGTGTCGTGTGACTGCGTCGACCCGTGCGCGAACGCCTGGGCACATCGTCGCTGGGCCAGCGCCTCCATCAGGTTCACGTAGTCCTTCCCCTTGTAGAACCGCCGATCAGCATAGCGCCGGTAGAAGGCCAGCTGCCAGGCCACGTCGTGCAGACGCTCCTCGGGGTCCCACGTCATCCGCGTCGGAGGATAGCCCTCGGCATAGATGTTCTGGAAGCGAGAGCCCAACGCCTCGCGCACGGCCTTCGACGCGTAGGACTGCGATGGAATGAAGATCAGCTTCCGAGCTTGCCGCTCTTCCTCCCAGCGGATAAGATCATCGACGAATGGCGCAACATCTTCTAGATCATCTCGAAACAGAAAGTCGGATGTTGAATCAGAGATACCTGCTGACATTGTGGATGTGAGCTCCTTTGTTGATACGTAGTCGCTGTTGTCGAAAACGGCCTGGCCCGTGCCAGACCAAACAGTATTGTATCATTGGGAAAAGCAGAAGGCAAACGCGTGCAAGGGCCATCTGGGCAGCTCCAGGAGCCTGGCCGCCCTCAGGGCTTCGTCCCGTTCATTGACTCAACGGGGCTTTCATGCTACAATTAAGAATAAGAGGATCTACAAAAAGGAGACACTGTGCCCAATCAACTGAGACACGAATCAAGCCTTTATCTTCGACAGCACGCCGACAACCCCGTGGATTGGTATCCCTGGGGGGACGAGGCGCTTCAGAAAGCAGCTCAGGAGGATAAGCCGATCTTCCTCAGCATCGGCTATTCGGCCTGTCACTGGTGCCACGTGATGGCGCGCGAGTCCTTTGAGGATCAGACGACGGCCAATATCTTGAATGAGCACTTCGTCAGCGTCAAGGTCGACCGCGAGGAGAGACCAGATCTGGATCGCATCTACATGAGCGCGGTCCAGGCCATGACCGGCAGCGGCGGCTGGCCCATGTCCGTCTTCCTCACCCCGGACGGCAGGCCTTTCTATGCCGGGACGTACTTCCCGCCGCAGCCACGCTATGGGATGCCGTCCTTCAGGCAGGTCCTGACCACCATCGCCGAAGCCTGGCGGAACCGGCGCGAGGATCTACTTGAAAGCAGCGAGCGGGTGGTCACCTCTGTCGAGCGTCAGATGGCTGCGCAGGCCCCAGGTCAGGAGCTGGAGCCGAGGACGCTGACCAACGCTTTCCGGAACCTGCGCCGTGACTTTGACGACGCCCACGGCGGCTGGGATGGTGCGCCCAAGT
The DNA here is from genome assembly GCA_964575455.1 of uncultured Anaerolineales bacterium. Taxonomy (GTDB): domain Bacteria; phylum Chloroflexota; class Anaerolineae; order B4-G1; family B4-G1; genus SKLM01. The sequence goes on from CAZNRX010000078.1 coordinate 4,382, forward strand.
TCCCCCAGCCAATGGCTATCGAGTTCCTGCTCCGCCTCCACCGCGCCACGGGGGAGCCCGACGCGCTGGACATGGCCGTCGAGGCCCTTGAGGCCATGGCGCGAGGCGGGATCTACGACCAGCTCGCTGGCGGCTTCCACCGCTACTCCGTCGACGAGCGCTGGCTCGTGCCGCACTTCGAGAAGATGCTCTACGACAACGCCCAGTTGGCCCGGGTCTACCTCCACGCCTGGCAGGCAACGGCCAGGCCCCTCTTCCGGGCCATCGCCGAGGAGACCCTGGACTACGTGGTGCGCGAGATGCTCGATCCGGAGGGCGGCTTCTACGCCACCCAGAGCGCCGAGAGCATGGGCGAGGAGGGCCGTTTCTTCGTCTGGACCCCCGAGCAGATCCGCGAGGTGCTGGGCGAGGATGCCGACGCCTTCATGAGGGCCTACGGGGTCCAACCAGGGGGCAACTGGGAAGGCAAGTCCATCCTCACCCTATCCGGGAGCTGGGAGGAGCGGCAGGCGCTGGCCGACGCTCGCCGACGGCTCTTCGAGGCGCGCAAGAGACGCGTTCAGCCAGAGCGCGACGAGAAGGTGCTCACCTCCTGGAACGGGCTGATGCTGGCCGCCTTCGCGGAGGCCGGGCGAGCGCTGGGGCGAGACGACTACGTACACGTGGCGCAGCGGAATGCGGCCTTCCTCCTCGAGGAACTCGTGGCCGACGAAGGGCTCCTGCTGCATACCTGGTATGACGGTGAGGCGAAGGTGGCGGCCTATCTCGATGACTACGCCAACCTGATCGACGGGCTGCTGGCGCTTTACCAGACCACGTTCGAGCCACGCTGGTACCTGGCCGCCCAGGGACTGGCGGAAGGGATGCTGGCCCGTTTCCGCGCCCCCCAAGGCGGCTTCTTCGACACCAGCGACGTCCACGAAGAGCTGATCACCCGTCCCCGTTCCCTGCAGGATAACGCCGTGCCCTCCGGCAACGCCATGGCGGCTCTCGACCTGCTCCGCCTAAGCCAGCTCGCTGTGGAGCCCCGCTATGCCGAGGAGGCCCAGCGCAGCCTGCAACAGGTACAGCAGATGTTGGGCCGCTACCCGCTGGGCTTCGGCCAATGGCTGAGCGCCCTCGAATACGCCCTGGCGGACACCCGCGAGATTGCCATCCTGGGCGCTCCCGAGGACGCTGAGGTCCAGGCACTGCTGGGTGCCTGCGCGGACGGCTTCCGCCCGCATCAGGTGCTGGCCGTTGGCGACCCGAAGGAGATGGAGGACACAGTGCCCATCCTGCAGGATCGCCCGCGCGTGGACGGGCAGGCGACGGCCTACGTCTGTGTCGATTTCACCTGCCAACGGCCGGTCACGGATCCAGAGGCGCTCCGAGAGATGCTCTAGTTGGAACCCGCAGCGCGTGAGAGACGCTCAACGCCTCATCCGCGCCGGCGAGGTGCGGGTGGACGGTCAGCGAAGTAGGGCAGGTTTCCATACCTGCCGAGGGGCTATCCTACCGTGACCAAGCAGCGGCTCGACATCCTCATCGCCGCACGCGGGCTGACCGAAAGCCGCAACAAGGCCCAGCGCCTCATCCGCGCCGGCGAGGTGCGGGTGGACGGTCAGCGAAGTAGGGCAGGTT
>CAZNRX010000078.1:6104-18370 GCA_964575455.1 uncultured Anaerolineales bacterium
CGCAACAAGGCCCAGCGCCTCATCCGCGCCGGCGAGGTGCGGGTGGACGGTCAGCTGGTCGACAAGCCCAGCACCCCGGTCTCCGAGGACGCCGACATCACCCTCAAGAGCAAGCCGCCCTTCGTCAGCCGCGGGGGGAAGAAGCTGGCTGCCGCCCTGGAGCGATTCGAGATCGACGCCACCGGCGTGGTGGCCGCCGACGTCGGCGCCTCCACCGGCGGCTTCACCGACTGCCTGCTCCAGAATGGAGCGCGCCGCGTCTACGCTATCGACGCCGGCTACGGCCAGCTCCACTGGAACCTGCGCAACGATCCCCGCGTGGTCGTCATGGAGCGCACCAACGCCCGCTATCTGGACGAGCTTCCCCAGCCAGTCGATCTCGTCACTGTCGACGTCTCCTTCATCTCGCTGGAGCTGATCTTGCCCAAGGCGGTGTCCTGGCTCAAACCGGACGGGGACGTGGTGGCCCTGATCAAGCCGCAGTTCGAGGCGGGACCCCGGCACGTGGAGAAGGGCGGCGTCGTGCGCGACCCGGAGGTCCACCGGCAGGTGATGGAGGACGTGCTCGCCGCCGCCAGCGAGCTAGGCCTGGGCCTGCGCGGCCTGATGCCCTCTCCCCTGCGCGGGCCGGCCGGCAACGTCGAGTTCCTGGCCTGGTGGAGGCCGGGAGATGACGCCGCGGACCACGAGCCCGCCATCGCCGCGTGCCTGGAACAAGTCGCCCGACCGCAAGCTGCGCACACCAACTGAGGGGATCGGCGGTCGAATCCGGCCTCTACTCCACGTAGATCTCCACCCGCTCGTTGTCCTCGGCGTCCATCACCTCGACGATCTTCCCCTCGGCGCCGCTGATGATCGCTTTCTCCAGCTCCTCCATATCGATCCCTTCGGCTTCCGGGGCGAAGCGCTCCGCAATGCGCAGCCCCGCGCTGACCAGCCCCAACGGGATGGTCACGTTGACCTTCCCGGTCCCAGAGGCAAGATCCGTCACACGGATGCGCAGGTAGCGGTTCCCCGTCGTGGCAGGTCCGGCACGGGGGCCTGCATCCTGCCCCTTTCCCAACGCTCGCAGCAGCGACGTGGCCTCCTCCGGCGTGATCTTCCCATCCTCCAACATCTGCAACACACGCAGTCTCTCCTCACTCGCGACCATTCGAACACCTCCTAACAGAAGTAGATCTCCACCTGATCGCCACCCTCGCCTTCGTCCACGTCGATGACGAAGGAGCGACCGTCTCGCAGCTCATCCCGCATAGCCAGGATCAGCTGGTCCACATCCCCCATCTCCTGAAGCTGCGGCACGAAGGGCCTGGCAACCCGCAGCAGCCAGAGAACAAGGCCAAGCGGCAGCGGAAGGGCGATGGTGAACGCCGCCCCATCGTGCTCGCGCACGCGTAGATAGAACCAACGGGCCCTTTGCAGCCACCAGCCCAGCACCAGCACCAGCAAGCCGAGGATGAAGAGCACCCAGCCCCAAGTCAAGCCAGGCATACCCTCGCGGCCGGGCGATCTCGCCTGAGCCCTCGCCAGCAGCAGCCCACCGCCGGCCATCACCGTCACCCCGACGCCGAACACGATCTGCCAGACGATCCGCACCCACGGCAGGTGCACCGACGCGGCCGCTGGCTCGGCCTGTGACGCAGACTGTGACGCAGCCACGTCGGCTGGCGCTGCCGGGGCCGCCCGGCCCTCCGCTTCCGGCGCCGGGCCCGTCTCAGCTCGATTCAGCTCCTCAAGCCTTCGCACACCCTCCTCGACGTCGATCTGGCCCGACTCAATCAAATCCAGAATTCTCACACGTTCATCCACTGTATCCCCTCACAAGAACTCATAACCCATGCATCCCGCGCCCCAAGCCTGACGCCGAAAGCAGCCTACCGCCACACCTCACTCAGCCGCCTGCGGGGCATCAGCACATCCACCGGGCACCGGCGAGAGCGACCCCGTCTTGGGGGCCGAGGCGCCGCGGCCTTCCTCCAGATGGAGGATGACAGGCACGAAGAAGCCGCCTCCCCCCATAAGCACGCATCCCAACCCGCCCACGATGTACCACAGCCGCACGCCCAGCGCATCAGCCACCGGCCCTGCGATGATCATGCCGAGCGGCGTCGCCGCCGCCGCCATGCTCTGGACGAGGGTGAAGACGCGCCCCTGCATACCGGGATCTACAGAGGCCTGGATGATGGAGAAGATCGGGCCGTTCGTGATGGGATTCATCACCCCGGCCACGAAGATCCCTCCCAACGCCAGCAGGAAGGCCGACGGCGGCACCACACCCACCAGCAGGAATCCCAGACCGATGCCCACCAGGCCCATCAGCGAGGTCAGGATGCGCCGCTTGAACCCGCCCCAGGCGCCGAGAACGAGGCCGCCGACCACCACGCCGACGCCCCAGGCCGATTCCAGCCACCCCAGCTCCAGGGCCTCCCCGCCAAAGTGATCGGTAATCAGGATCGGCATGAGCGAGGTGGCCGGGGTCAGCAGCAGGTTGATCACGGCTGCCATGATGAGAACCGCGAACAGCCCGGGCCAGCCGCGGACGTAGCGGAGCCCTTCGCGAACGTCCTCCAGCAGCGACACCTCCTTGAGAGCGCTGCCGCTCTCCGCGCTCCGCTCCGGTTGCGGCACGGGCACGAAGAGCAACGGCGCGATGGCAAGGAAAGCCGTCCCCACGTCGATAGCGAGGATGCCCTGCAGCGGCATGATCTGTAACAGCAGCGCTCCTACAGGGGGGCCACGATGTTGACGGCCCCTCGCAGTGTCTGGTTGATGCCCGCGACGCGCGACAGATGCTTGTCGGGCACCATCAACGAGGTGGAAGCCTGCATCGCGGCCCAGTGAAAGCCACCGCCGGCAGAGCGGAGGAACATCACAGCGTACACGGCCCACACACGCTCCGCACCCACCAGGAAGAGACCCGCCAGCCCCACCGTGGCCAGCGCGATAAGCGCGTCGGCCACCATCATGACCAGCCGTCGGTCCCAGCGATCGACCAGAGCCCCGGAGAAGGGAGCGAGAAAGACGCTGGGCAGGACGGCCACAAGGGTCGCCATCGCCAACACCGTCGCCGAGCCGGTGGACTCGGTCAGCCACCAGACGAGCGCGAACTGCACCAGCGCGCTCCCCAGCAGCGAGAACGCCTGACCCACCCACACCGAGAAGAAGGGGACCTGCCACCTCTCACGGACGTTGTTGCTCTGTTCCATGCTACTCCAATCTATCGTCTACTAAGGATCCGCAAAAATATAACTTCCCCCTTTTTGTGCTCGAAGCCCCGTCCCCGGGGCGCTCTGCGCGGGAAATTGTTCTTTTACAGACCCTAAGCGCCCACTGCCTCAACGGCCGCAGCGTCGTGATCCGGCAGGATGTCCTCGACATCGCGCACGGCGGGGAAGAGATAGCCACTCAGGCCCGTCAGCCCACCGAACAGCCCGGTCACCACAAACAGCAGCCCGATGCCGGCGCCGGTACCTTCGCCGACCAGCCACCCGAAGATGGCCGCGAGACGCCCCCCTTCTGCCATCGCTGGTTCCAGGACGAAGTCGACCAGCGGACCGGCCAGGAGCCGGCTCAAAGGCGTGACCAGCCACGCGATCAGACGGCGCGTGGTGAAGACCCGGCCCTGCACGTCGGGCGCCACCTTCGCCTGCCAGATGGCCTGGTTCGACCCATTGATGACGGGCCCGAAGAACGAGAGAAGGAACATCCCCAGCGACCAGACCGGCAGGGTGCGCCCCAGCCCCAGCACCATCTGACCCAGAATGCAGGTGCAGAACCAGCCCAGGAGCACGCCGTGCACGCGCCGCCGCGGCCCTCCCCAGGCGCTCATCGCCAGCCCGCCTGCCACCCCGCCGATGGCTCCCATAGACTGGATGCTGCCAAAGATCAACTCGTCGTTCCCGGTCCTTCCCAGGATCAGCGGCGCCACGACGGCAAAGGCTAACCCGGCGAACAAATTCCCCACCATGAACACCGTCTGCAGGCCCAGCAGGCTCGGCCGTCGGAAGATGTACCGGAACCCATAGGCCGCCTCCTGCCAAAACGCTCCCTCCGCTTCGCGGCCCGCCTCCGTCTTGATTAGAAGCTCCCTGTCATACGGTGATCACCCGGAGGAGCAGGATGAGCCGCCCTCGGAGACGGCGGGCAGCGAGCCGCCCTCGACCGTCTGCTCGACGCCGCCAAAGAAGCTACTGAGGAGCACCGCAGCCACCAGATACGTCGCACCGGTCGCCAAGAAGAGAGGTGGGAAACCGAATCTCTGCTGCACCACGCCGCTGATACCCGGCCCGATGCCGCGTCCGACCGACCAGCACAACCCCAGCACAGCTCCCAGCTTCCCATGCTCCTCCTCCTTCGCCTGCTCCATGGCAAAAGCGGTGTAGAGCGGGCCGCCCATGTTCATCAGAGTCGCCCGCAGCCAGAAGGCGCCGATGGCCACCGGTAGCACGGGCACAAAACCCAGTGCAAGCAGGAAGGGCAACGAGGCCAGCTCCGAAGCCACGATGGTGCGCACCTTGCCCCATCGCTCCGCGAAGATGGGCGCAAACATCGTCGCCAGCCCCATCCCCAGCTGAGAGACGCCAAAGCTGAAGCCCAGAAGGCTGTCGCTGATGGCAAACCGCTGCTTGAAGAAGACGTTCAGGTAGGGGATCAGGAGCCCCGCTCCCAGGCTGATGATCAACTGCGGCACCAGAAGCCGCAGGACATCCCCACGCAACAAGGAGCGGAGCGAGAGCCCCAATCCATCGCCCCCCTCGCCCGCGGGCTCCGACCGTTCTCGAAGCATCGACAGCGGGATCAGAGAGAGCACCATAATCCCAGTGGACAGCAGGAGCGTGGCACGATAGGCAGCTGCGCTCTCCGCCTGTCGTCCCAACGCAGAGCCAAACAAGCCCGGCAGAGGCCCGCCGATCACGCTCCCCGCGAAGCCGACCAGCATCATCACGCCCATACGGGTGCTGAACAGCGTGGAACGCTCGCTCGCCCTCGCGTTCTCCGCCATGAACGCCGGGCCGGTCGCCATATAGACCGCGTTTCCTCCACCCCATGCGATAGCACCCGCCATCAATGGCCAGTTCAACGGCGATACCACCACCGCAAGCATCCCCAGCGCCGAAAGAACCGAACCGAGGAGCAGAGACCGCTTCCGTCCCAGTCGGTCAGCCACTACCCCCATCGGCAGGCCCAGGCCAAGCGCGGACATGCTCATCAACGACATAAACAACCCGAGGAACGCTTCGTCGTTCCCCCGCGCCAGGATGAAGAGATTGAGGAAGAGTCGAAAGATGCCGCCGCCCAGAGCGCTGATGGCCGTCATGGCCAGGAACAGCTTGGCGTTGCGGTTCAGCCTAGCAATCCGCTTTATCTGTTCTGAGAGAGCCTTCATGCAGCCTTCCCTGCGAGTCGACCGTCGTTCCCAGTCATGACGCCGTCCAGACGAACTCCGGACGCTAGCCCTCCTACTCTCCCTCTAGAGCAGCCAACAACTCAGACGCTTGCTCCGGGGTGAGGCGTCCTTCCTCAACCATGCGCAGGACCCGAAGCCTCTCCTCGTCTGTGGCGGCCACCTCGCTGGGCTCCGGCAGCTGACCGCTGACCCTCCGCCAGCGCCGCTCCGCCCCCTCCGCTCGCATGCGAGCGCGTTCCGCGGCCTGCTCAGCCCTGCGGCGGGCTTGTTCAGCGGCCTGCTCGGCCTTCTGGCGGGCCTGTTCCGTGGCCTGCTCGGCCTTCTGGCGGGCCTGTTCCGTGGCCTGATCCACGCGTTGCCGGATCCCCCCAGTGTCGATGCGGCCCAGGCTTTCCTCCAGACGGGTCGCCATCCTCGCTACTGCCTCGTTCACCTGCCACTCTATCTCGGCGCTCAAGCCCTCCAGGTTCGGGCCAATCTCGTACGAGTCAGCCGCCTCGGTCGACCTGAGAGAGGCATTGCCCTGCACCTTGGCCTCCAGCGTCGCCTCCCCAACCCCCAGGCTGCCCACCCTATCTCCATCCGTCTCCTCCAGCTCCAGCCCCGGCACACGAGCATCCACCCGGCCGCCAGCCTGCAGCGCCACGCGGAGGCTTGCGTCCGTCGGAACGGACACGGCCAGGTTCCCGCTGGCGTTCACCCGGTAGGTCGCTCCAGCGGAATAGGGAGGCCCCAGCCGGACGTTTCCGCGCACCTCATCCGCCCTCAGCCCCCCTTCGATACCCTCGGCCATCAGATTGCCGGCCACCCGCTCCAGGACGAGCTCGCCGCCCAGGCCCTGAACCCGAGCGTTCCCCTTCACGTCCTGTCCTTGCAGACCTCCCGCCACGTCGCGAGCCCTCAGGTTGCCCAACGTCTCCTCCAAAGCCACCGGACCAACGTCGCGCACCATCGCGTTGCCGTGAACCGTCACCGCCGTGACCGGACCTTCCACTCGCTCGACGTGCAAGTTGCCCAGCACGCGCTGGATGGCGAGGGTCGTCCGCAGCGGACAGACGACGATGGTCTGATCACAATCAGGAAGGGTCAGGGATATGGTTTCGCCCTCCCGTTCCAGACCCACCTCATCCTCTTCCCCTTGCACGAGAACCGTTATTTCGCGCTCTGCGTCACCGCGCACCGTCAAGTTGCCACGGCATACCTCGATCGTCACGTGAGGTGACGCTGACGTCTCAATCGTTCTCTTGCCCATAGCACCCTCCTCAGGAAGCACTTCTGATATGGCTTCTTCTTCTCGACCGCGCAGTCCCGGAACCAGCCCGGTCTCATGGAGCGCAGCCGACTACCCCTCCTGCATCAGCTGGAGCGCCTCTTCCGAGGTGATCTCCTGGCGGGCCAGGCGCTGCAGCACATCTTGGCGCCGCGCGTCGTCGCTCTCATCCCGGACCTTCACCGGGTAGCCCATAGCGCGGATGACGTCATCCAGCCGGCTTCGCACAGTCGGATAGGAGAGATCCAGTTCCTCCTGCACGCGGTTCAGCTTCCCCTCACAGCGTAGGAAGATCTCGACGAAGTGACGCTGTTCGGCCGTCAGCTGAAACAACGGGCCGAGATCGAAGCGTCCCTCCAGAGCGGTACCGCAGTTCCGACATACCATGCGCGTGACCAGCAGATTATCGTGACAGACGGGACATTCGGTTGGTGCAGTATGCATAACACTCCTCCATAGATATTAAGTTAATGTTCAATAATTATAAACTATGAATTGATTTTTGTCAAGTAGAACATGTCCTCTTCACAGGTTTTCGTCGTTTTCGGACCGAACCTTCGCAAGCATGCCGACAATGATAGAGCCCCGGGGCTTTCACCATTGCTGCCATGCTGAGGCAGACGTCTTAGCAGGGGATGGAGGAGGATCACCAATTCTGAGGAGAGTGATGGCAAATGGGAAGTGAGACAAATGCTTGAACCGGAGGAGGCCGGCGACCTCGCGGATGGGAAGCTATCATCCCATCCGCAGCTCACCGGCCTCGCAAAGCGCGATCAGATCACCGTATCGTCCGGAATGACGGCGTTCTTCGGGATGACGACGATCCCGTTGCGGATGACGTAGTTTTCCGTCTCCACCATCTCACCATCCGGATCGTGGGCGCGGATGGTGACGCTCTCGCCAATGCGGGCGTTCTTGTCGATGATGGCACCTTCAATGCTGCTGCCCCGGCCGATGCCCACGTCCGGCCGACCGATGGCTCGGTTCTCTGCCCTCCGCTCCGGGGTCTCAAAGAAGTCCGCTCCCATGATCACTGAGCGGATGATGCGCACCTCGGGGCCGATCACGCTGCGTAGCCCGATCACCGACTCCCGAATGTCCGAGCCGTGGATCAGACAGCCGTCGGCGACCACCGCCCGCACCAGGTCACAGCCGTCGGTCACCGTCGGGGGCAGAAAGCGCGGGTGCGTGTAGATCGGGTGCTCAAGATCGTAGAAGTCAAACGGAGGATCGGGCCGACCCAGAGCCAGGTTAGCCTCGTAGAAGGCTCGAACGGTCCCGATATCCTCCCAGTAGTCGTCGAACTCGTAGGCGTAGACGCGGGCGTTCTCGATCGCCGCGGGGATGATCTCCTTGCCGAAGTCCTCGGCGTCAGAATGCTGCAACACTCGCTGCAGCACGTCCGCACGGAATACGTAGATCCCCATCGAGGCCATGTACGGCTTCTCCGACCCTGGCGCGCTCTCCAGCCCTTCCAGCTCCTCAACCGCGGGCTTCTCGTGGAACGACGTTATCCGCTCATCAACGTCCTTCTTGAGGATGCCAAAGCGGGTGGCCGCTTCCCCTGCCACAGGCTGCACAGCGATGGTCACGTCAGCTCGCTTCTCGCGATGGTGCTCAATGAACAACGAGTAGTCCATGCGGTACAGATGATCACCGGAGAGGATCAGCACATCAGTGGCCCGCGCGTGCTCCAGGCGCCAAAGCTGCTTCCGCACCGCATCCGCCGTGCCCTCATACCAATCCATGCCGGTGCGCGTCTCTTCGGCGGCCAGGATCTGAACGAAGCCATCGGTGAAGACGTCGAACTTATAGGTCTGATAGATATGTCGATGGAGTGATTCCGACATGAACTGCGTCATGACGTAGATCTTCGGAATGCCAGCGTTGATACAGAGACTGATGGGGATGTCGATCAAACGGTACTTGCCGCCCAGGGGAACGGCCGGCTTGGCCCTCAGCTTCGTCAGCGGGTAGAGGCGGGTGCCCTGCCCTCCCCCGAGGATCAGAGCTAGGACGTCACGCATTGGCATAGAGATTCCTCCTTAAGGTGAATAGTACTCAAATCGCCACTTGCCATGATACAACAGGTCTTCTCTTTGCACCAGGGCTGGCCCACCACCTGCGCCCCAAACAGGTCACATCTGTCCAGACCCCTCCTCCAAGTGCGATGACCCTGCTTCTCGATAGCCAGTGACTTGACGCAAGTCGCGATTCGTGATAGATTATATGCGGTCAGCCATATATATGCACCTGTGTGTCCATCATGGAGAGAAGATACCAACAAGTATCCAACCTGTTCAGCCTGCTCTCTCACGCACCCAGGCTGCAAATCCTGGAGGAGCTGCGTAGGGGCGAGGCCTGTGTCTGCCATCTACAAGCCGTCCTCGACCGTCCTCAGGCCTACGTCTCCCAGCAATTGGGTGTGCTGCGCGAGGCTGGTGTGGTGACCGACCGCAGGGAGGGGCTCTACGTCTTCTACCGGCTGGCCGACCCGCAGGTGGAGCTTCTCCTGGAGCAGACGCTGGGTCCTCCCAGTGAGCCCAAAGCGGTACCCGGCTGCCCCTGTCCCCACTGTCAGTCGGGCCCGGGCAGGACGTAGCGAAGCATCAAGGAAAGCACATTCCATGACTGAGGCGACGCGTGCACCTGCTTGCAAGGAGGTTCTCGTGGAGATAAAGATTCTGGGCACCGGCTGCCCCAAGTGTAAGCGATTGGAGGCCCTGGCGCGAGAGGCGGCCGAGGGCTTAGCCACTGATGTCACCTTCATTAAGGTGGATGACATGGACACCATCCTGGCCCACGACGTGATGAGCACACCGGCCCTGGTGGTCGATGGGGAGGTCAAGGCCTCGGGCCGTGTCCCTCGCAAGGAGGAGATCGCGGGGTGGATCCGCGCCGCGGAGGGCCAGGAGGAGTAGCCTCCTCCTTAGAATCAGGATGTCCGGCCCCTCATACCTGGACACATCCGCACGAATCTGTATAATCAAGACTCCGGAATCAACAGGTTAAGGAGGTCAAGGCATGAGGCGTATCGTGCGAGAGACAGCGTTCCGACTGGCGCGCCAGGACATCCTCAGGTTCGTAGAGGACCACGAGGACGAGTTGCTCGCCATCTTCCACCAGGAGCTTCAGAGCCTCGACGACCGCCTGCCGGAGGAGGAGGTCTTCGTCGACATCCACATAACAGCCCTCGGCGAGGAGCTCCTGCGGGTCGGCCTGGAGGCCTTGAAGCGCTTCCTGCGAGAGGCTTGAAATGGCATACCCTCTCGGAAAGCTGCCCCCTGAGCACCTCGCTCGGCTCTTTGACCGTCACGCGCCCTCCAACAGCCGGGTGGTCCTGGGGCCGGGCATCGGGCACGACGCGGCAGTCATATCCTTCTGTGAGAGTGACGATGGGGCAAGCCGCTACCTGGTCGCCAAGACCGACCCCATCACCTTCGCCAGCGACGAGATCGGCTGGTACGCGGTCCACGTCAACGCCAACGACGTCGCGTGCACCGGGGCCACGCCGCGCTGGTTTCTGGCGACGCTGCTCCTACCTCAACGAGGGACGGACGAGGCGCTGGTCGATGATATCTTCGACCAGATCGCTCACACCTGCGACCGGCTGGACATCGCCCTGGTGGGTGGCCACACCGAGATCACGCACGGCCTCGACCGGCCCGTCATCGCTGGCTTCATGCTCGGAGAGGTAGCGCCAGACGTGCTCGTCCGCCCCGATGGTGCCCAGCCGGGTGATGCCTTGCTGCTCACGAAGGGCATTGCCGTGGAGGGGACGGCCATCATCGCCCGCGAGAGGGCCGCTCACATCGAAGGTGTCGATCCCGCCCTCGTGAGGCGCAGCCGCGGCTTCCTCCACCAGCCCGGCATCAGCGTGCTCCAGGACGCCGCCATCGCTGTGGAGGCTGGGGATATCCACGCCATGCACGACCCCACCGAGGGAGGCTTGGCCACCGGCCTTTGGGAGCTGGCCGAGGCCGCGCAGGTCGGCCTGGTTGTGGACGAGGACGCCATTCCCATCTTCGAGGAGACGACGGCCCTTTGCCAGGCGTTGGATCTGGATCCCCTGGGCTTGATCGCCTCTGGGGCGCTTCTGCTCGCGGTCGCGGCTGGCGACGCCGACGCTGTCCGAAAAGCCCTTGACGAAGCGGGCATCAACGCTGCCCGTATCGGATGCGTCGTCGAACGCGAGGAGGGAAGCGTACTGCGCCGCGCAGGAGATGAGCGCCCGCTGCCGCGATTCGAGAGAGACGAGATCGCCCAGCTCTTCGACTGAGAGGATGGAAGGGGGCAGCCCCCCTTACCAAGATGAGACCGGAGCGATAGCTGTCGCTCCGGTCATCTACACTGCCGTCACCGCCAGACGGCTCAATACGCCCCTCGCGCGTTCTAGCCTCCACCCTCGATTGCGATCATCACGCTGCTCCCTCCATCATCGGAGGAGGCCACCAACGTCAGCGTCCGATCTCCCTTCTTCCACACCTGATTGACCATAGCCTCCATCTCATCGTCGCTCTCCATCGTCCAGCCCTCGGCGGCCAGCCCCTCGCGATAGAACACTGCCACGCTGTCCGGATCATCCGGCGAGCTGAACGTCGTCATTCCCGCCGTACTGAACGTCTCCTCCGCGTTCGGATAGACCGGCACGTCCTCAGGAAGGTCGCTCTCGCCAGCGCCCTCCGGGGGCTCAATCGTGAAAGGAGCGTTGACGTCGTAGGTCTCGTAGACAAACGACACCTGGCCTGCCAGCTCCTGCCTCTTCTCGGTCCAGGACATCTCGAATCGGGCCGCGAAGGCCGGCAGATCCGGCTCGTCGACGACCCAGACCTCGCCCTCCAGGTCAGATACCTCACCCTGGGCCAGGAATGCCGCCTGCATGGGCGTCAAGTCGAGCTTGTAGTGACGGGTCTGAAGGCCGTTGACCCTCTCGCGCCCCACGAACGTGGCGTTCTCCTCGTCCACCACACCGGCCGGATCAAACATGAACGCATCGCCAAAGCCAGAGGCTAGTTCCTCGGGGTCTGCCTCCATCTGGGTGCACGTGCCTCCGCTGCACATCCAGGACTGATCCTCAATCTGCACGATCTCTACGGTCTCATCGTCGACCATGCCCCCCATGACGAGGCGACGAGCGCTCGGATCCCGCGTGTGTGCCTCCTCAAACGTGATAGTCTCGGGATCGCCCTCCGCGGGCTTCCACTCCGACGTGAAGCGCGTCCGGTAGCTCTGCAGCCCCTCCATTGCGTCAGCGTCGAGCTCCGGCAGGGCTGGTTCCTCATCGGCGGCCTCCTGCGACTCGCTCTCCCCTTCGGATGACTCGGGCATCAGGGTCGCAACCGCTCCCTCCCCCACCTCGGTGGCAACCTGGGACACCCTGGTCGCCGCCTCCTTTCCCGCCTCGATGGCCTTCTCTGCGTTTCCAAAGACTGAGCAGGCCAGCGAGGCCATGACCAGCAGCGTTATCGGCAACCAGATTCTCTCTTTCATATCACCTCTTCCCACCTTCCTATGTGCACTCGGTTCATATCTCTGATTCACTACCGGACACTTTTCAAGACGGTTGGCTCATGATATGCTCTAGTTGAA
>CAZNRX010000079.1:0-18254 GCA_964575455.1 uncultured Anaerolineales bacterium
CCCCCCGCCAGGGCCAGCCGCGCTCGTAAGGTTGGCGAAAACGATAACACCCTGCCCATGCTTGGTGCGGGCTCTGCCGATTGCAAAATCGGCGCGCCAAGGTAGAATGAGAGGCTGGTCAGTGAGCGCTTGAGGAGGCGAAGCAAACGATGATAGATCGCAGGGAACTCATCTACGAGGAGGCGCTGGATGCCGTTCGGCGCGGCGAGCCGGCGGCGTTGGGAGCTAGCGTATCACCGCTGCGTGAGGTCACTCTCAGTAGCCTGGTCGACGTGTCGGCCGTGCGTCGAGAGGAGAGCTAGATCTTGCAGGTCGCTGTCCCCAAGCGCGAGGCGCAGCGCAGCTTCGCTCTCAACGTCTTCAACGGCGCGTTGTTCAATTTCGCCGCCCGCTTGATCGACCCTCCGTTGGTGTTGACCTGGTTTGTCGGCCAGTTGACGCCCTCCAATCTTCTCGTTGGCCTCGTGGCACCCTGGGGGCAGGCATGCTGGCTTCTTCCGCAGGTCTTCGTCTCCACCTGGATCCAGCGGATGGAGCGGAAGATGCCCGGCTACTCAGTCGCAGCAGCGATCCGCATCGTGGTCTGGCTGCTGTTAGCAGCCGCAGTGTGGTTCGTCGACGCTCCGGCGTTCTTGCTGCTCAGTTTCTTCGTCCTGTATGGCACTGCCTGGGCGGTGGGGGGGCTGGCGGGACTGTCCTTCTTCGATGTGCTGGCGAAGACCATCCCCACGCGGAGGCGCGGCTCGCTCTTTGCCTGGCGTCAGTTCCTCGGGGGGCTGCTTGGGCTCGGCGCCGGTTGGCTCGTGAAGGTCGTCTTGAACCATCCGTCTTTCCCTTTCCCACGAGGTCACGCCTTTCTCTTTCTGCTCTATGGAATCGCGATCACCCCTGCCATGGGGGCCTTTGTCGCGATCCGAGAGCCGCCGGGCGAAGCGCTGATGGAGTCGGTGTCCCTCGGAAGACAGTTGCGCCGAATGACGCGCGTCCTGCGCCGGGACCAGGCCTATCGTCGCTATATGGGAGCTCGTCTGGCCTTGGGCCTGGCCGGCATCGCCCTTCCTTTCTACGGCGTTTACGCCAAGAGGGTGCTCGGTGCTCCAGACGGCATGGTGGGCATCTACGTGGCCACGCGTGTCGCAGCGCAGTTGCTCTTCAACCTGCCTTGGGGATGGCTCAGCGATCGGAGAGGGAACAAGATCGTGATGCGGTTGATGAGCGTTGGCACTGGCCTTGCTGCGCTGATCGGCATCGCCCTGGTGATCATAGTGGATGCAGGGCAGTCTCAGGGCGGTTGGCTGCCGTATCTGGCCCTGCCGCTCTTCGTTCTGGACGGGGCGGTGCTTCCTGCCAGGGTGCTCTCTGGCAGCAACTTCTTGCTTGAGCTGGTGTCCGAGAGCGAGCGCCCTCTCTATCTTGGGCTTTCCAACACGTTGATGGGGGTCGCCGTCCTGGTCTCAGGGCTCGGAGGCCTGATTGTCGATCTGCTGGGCTTCTTGGGCCTGTTCGCCTTGGTTGTGGGGCTCTGCCTTGGCGCCTATGTCCTCTCGACAGGGTTGCCGGAGACGCGGCAGGAGAGCGAGGAAGCCAGTCAGTAGGATGCATCGTAGAGGCTAGGAGGTTGGATGTGTCACACGAAGGAGCGAACGTCGCACCCATCGAGCCACCGGCTGACGTTCCCGATATCCAGCGCGGCACCTGGCTCTCCCTGTCGGCCCATGATCCCTTGGTTGAGTACCTGACCGATGCTCTCTGGGATCGCCCCGAGCAGCCAATGTCCTGGGAGTTGGCGCGGCTCTCCAATGCTGCCTACATCTACCGGGAGACGTCGACCGGGTGGGCTGTGGTGGCCAAGTTCTATGCAGTCAAGGCAGGGTCATCGGCGCAGAAGTACGCAAGACGCGAGCGTGACCGCATTCGGCAGATTCAGGCCCTGGGTCTGGTTGATGAGGAGGCTCGGGCGGTTGACCCGCTCGCCCTGTGGCGCGGTGTGCTCTTTCTTGAGTATGTCCCCGGGCCCACCCTTGAGAGCGTCATCGCTGTGCGTCACAACCAGCCCGGAAAGCTTACCGAGGCTCTGGAGTGGGTGGCGCGGTTCCTGGTCAAGTTGCACGTCCACAGCGCCCGCGAGAACGAACAGGTGGATTTCGAGTCGTCTGTGCGCTATGCCCATGGCGTGGTCGAGCAGTTGGCCAAGTACGGCGTGCTGCAGGGCTATCCTCTCACGCGTGATGGCGTCATCCGGTTGATCGACCCCTGGGCTGCGAGGCCAGAGATGGACGATGTCGTGCCCGTCCTCACCCATGGCGACGCGACGACCACGAACCTTGTCTTTCCCGGGCCTGGCGGCGTCGTGGTCGTCGA
Organism: uncultured Anaerolineales bacterium; assembly: GCA_964575455.1. GTDB lineage: Bacteria > Chloroflexota > Anaerolineae > B4-G1 > B4-G1 > SKLM01. The sequence goes on from CAZNRX010000079.1 coordinate 2,362, forward strand.
CTGGGAACGGCTCTACCCGGGCGATCCCGCGTCTGACCTGGGCCGCTTGATGGCCGAGATCACCCACAGCATCAACCAGCACGGTGGAAGCGTGGCCGAGGCCGAGGCCTTCGTACAGCATCTGATAGATGCCTACCGCCGAGCCCTGCCCCAGGGCTGGGATGAGGGTCTGGTCAGCCGGGCTCGCTTCTACCGCGCCTCGAGCACCCTGCGTATTGCCCGCAACGGCTGGGTGTCACGGCTGGACCGCACTGCCCTTGTGGCCCAGGCCATGGCTCTGCTGACGCAATAGATCCGCTCGCTCCTTGATGGATCTCAGCGCCAAGTCCTCGCTCCTGGTGGGGATACTGTCCGACACGCACGTTCCCTACCGCATGCCCGAGCTGCCGCAGGCGGTCTTTGATGCACTGAGCGATGCCGACGTGATTCTGCACGCCGGCGATGTCGACAGGCCAGAGGCACTGGAGCCGCTGCGGAGGATCGCGCCGGTCTACGCCGTGCGGGGGAACGTCCACGTCTTGGATCTCTCCAGCGGAGGCGCCTCTTTACCCCGATTGGTCGAGCTTCGTCTGGTCGGACGTCGCGTCCTCGTCACGCACGGATACCTGCCCGGCTTGGTGGGTTTCTGGTTCAAGGGGCGGGACGTGGCCCTTCGCTTGTTGGGCGGCAGTGACAAGGTGCGCTTCAACGAGCGCATCGCCAGTCGGTTGACTGCTCTCTATCCCCATACTGACGTCATCATCTTCGGGCACACGCACCGCGCTTATGTCGAATGGGTGGGAGAGATGTTGCTCGTCAACCCTGGTGCGGTCTGCCCCACCCTGAGGGAGCGGCCCACAGTGGCGCGGATGAGGCTGGACGACGGCAGACCTCGGGTCGAGGTCGTGCCACTGGACGTCAGGGCTGGGAGATGAGCGGGGTGACGTTACCCTACCATCCTCTCAGGCTGTGCACGATCCGGCGGAAGGCGGAGAGACCCCTCGGTTCATAGCGGCGCACCATCAGCACCAATCAGGGCGCCTGATCGGCGATAGCGTCGGGCACCGCTCCGACCAGAAGGCTCTTGACGCCCCATTCGTTGGACGCGCCGATGACCAGCAGTCGTAGCCTCCTTCTCGCGCTTCCTCCAGGATGCCCTCTCCACGACGACGTCGTGCACCACCACCTTTGTCCGTACAGGGGAGTCACAGCTGCCCAGGACCTCACTCACCAGGTGACCACAGGCGCGCTCCTCCGCTTCCCTGTTGAGCTCCTCGCCAGGCCGGGCGATGCGCAGCACGGTCAGCTCGGCATCGTCGCCGCCCGCGATCTGATGCCTCCTCATTCCTGTGAACGGACGACGGGCAGTACCACGACGTCCAAAGCCACCGGGCGGTTGAGGCGCTCTCGCAGCGCGAGAGCGATATCGTCAACCGTCGGTTCTCCAATCGGCTCGACGGATCGCACTGTGGCGACCACGACCAGCTCACCCTCCTCTGTCCGATGCTCAAACTCGACCAGCTCTCGATCCTGCGCGGTCATCTCCTCTCTCAAAATCTCTCGGATCGATCGCTGCCTGGCCGTATCTCTCACGATGCTGCCCATAGTCACACCCAGGGGGATAGCGATCACCAGCAGCAGGAGCGCAAAGCCCACCAGGCTGCGCCGCATGCGACGCCGCGCCTCCGGCAGCCACGTCTCGGGGCGAACTCCCAGCACCAGGAAGATGAGCACGCCGGCCAGGCTGATGGCGGCGATGTTGGTGACGAAGAGCAGAAAGGCACCCCCGACCACCTGCGGCTCCCCCAAGGCCAGCCCCAGACCCGCCACGCTCAGCGGGGGCATCAGCGCGGCCGCGATGGCCACTCCGGGCAGGGCAGCGCCCACCTCCTTGCGCGATAGGGCATACGCCCCCGCCATCCCCGACGCCAGGGCCACCACCAGATCGAGCAACGTGGGCTGCGTGCGAGCCATAATCTCTCCAGTCAGCTCCTTCAGCGGCGAGAAGACGCCCACAAGCACGGCGATGACCAGGCCCAGCGCCACGCCCTTGAACACCGCCTCAATGGAGAGCCTTATCAGTCGCACGTCGCCCAACACCATCCCCAGTGAGAAGCCCATGATGGGCGACATCAAGGGGGCGACGAGCATCGCGCCGATCACCACCGCTGGGCTGTCCAGCAGCAGCCCCAGGGAGGCGATGATGGCCGAGAGCGTGATGAGCACGAAGTAGTTGACGCCCGGCCGTGCGCTGTCGCTCATAGCCTCGCGTAGCTCCAGTTGCTCCTCGACGTTCAGCCTGGGCAGCATGCGGAGCAGGCCCTGGGCCAGCTTGCGCGTCCAGAGTTCGGTCGGCCCAGCGTAGCGCTTGACCAGGACCGCCGTCTGGGGCACCCGGGCCGCGATCTGCTGCGGGATGGAGCCAAAGGCGAACTGATCGAATAACCCTTCCTCCGACGCGCCCAGTAACACCAGGTCGTAGTCCTGTGCTTCTCGGACGATGCCATCGACGACGCTATCGGCGACGACGACCTCTTGCTCCGGCGGGTGGCTGAACTCCAGCCCCCGCAACGTCTTGGCGATGAGGCGCCGGTTATCCTCCATCCGCTGCGGCGTGGCCCGCCCCAGCTGGACGTACAACGCCGTCACCTCCGAATCGTAGACCTCCGAGAGCATACAGGCCAACCGTGCCGCGATGCGAACGTTTGGACCGCCAGACGTGGGGACGAGGATCTTCTTCGCCCCGGTCCATTCGGCCCCTTTGACAATCGTGACGTCGCACGGAGCGTTGCCTATGACCGGGTCGATGATCGGTCCCATCGACGCACCGGCGGAGCGCGTGTAGCCTCGCCACCCCAGCAGGATCAGATCCACCTTCTCCTCGCGTGCCGTGTCCAGGATGCCCTCGGCCACGTCGTGGGCCACCCGGGTCATCGTCTGCAGCTCAAAGTCCTCCTCCTGCGCCTGGCTCAGGGCTTTCTCCAGAAGCACTCGGTTGGCTGCCGCCCGAAGGCGCCCCTCCTCCAGCGGCACCTGATCGGGCACCGTCACGACCTGTAGTGCCAGCACCTCCCCCTCTTGTTGACGCGCTAGCACGCCGGCCAGGCGCAGCAGTGTGTCCGCCGTGGCCGGGTTGGCGATGGGCACCAGGATGCGGTAGCCCACCTCGGCCCGCTCCTCGGGCGGCGGCTTGAAGACGGTGACGCCCTCCTTCGCTTCCACGTGCCGGCCCCTTGCGTACAGCATGTAGATCAAGGTTCCCAGAGCCAGACATCCAGCCGCGCCTGCCAGATAGGCTCTGCCGCTCAAGGGGAGGATGAACAGGTCCAGAACCAGGGCCAGGCCCGGTATCCACGGGGGGAACGGCAGCGTAAACGGGGCGGATTCAGCTTGCGGTTGGCGTAGAAGGGCGAAGTTGACGCCCATGAGGACAAACAGGTAGAGCAATCCAGCCAGCCGGCTTATGAGGTCGCCAGGCAGTGCGATCAACGGCAGCAGGAGCAGGGCCACGTTGCTCGTGGCCCAGATCGGCGTCCCAAAGCGTGGGTGTATCCACCGCAGCGCGGCGGGCCAGTAGCCATCTCGGCTCATGGCGTACATCTGACGCGTCACCAGCGTCAGGGCGCTGCCGAAGCCGAGGGCCAGCCCAAAAGCACCTGCGATGAGGATGAACGGTCTTCCTGCTCCTCCGATCACCTGGGAGCCCAGCCGGGCCATAGGGACCGAGGAGCCGGCCAGGGTCTCGACCCCCACCACGCCCACCGTCACGGCCATGATCAATGCCCCGAACAGGGCGACCAGCGCCGGCGTCAGCAGCAGGGCGCGGGGGACGTACCTCGTTCGCTGACGCATCTCCCCCTGGAGGCTGGCCACGACCTCGATGCCCATGAAGGGGACCATCAGCAGGGGCAGCATGTGCCTCCAGTTCGGGCGTGTCGCTGCGTAGTGATCGACGTTGATCTGGGGAATAGCCAGCAGGGCAAATCCCAGGAAGATGACCATCAACAGGAGGATCATCTGACTCTGCCGCCTACCCCGGGTGCCCAGCCCATTGTTGGCCGCCGACAGGATCACCAGGATCGCCGCCCACGGCCAGGCGGGAAGCGCCAGTTGGAGGTGGTCGCGCAGCAGGGTGGTCACCTGGAGGGCGAACCCCTGGGCCAGCAGGGCGCACACGCCTAGGCCAGCCAGAATGAGGGTCCAGCCGATGAGAAAGGCCAACCAACCACCCTGAGCATCATGAACCTGGACGTAGGCTCCGCCGAAGCGGAAGCGCCTTCGCTCCTCTTCGCTGTTCAAGCCAGGGACACTCGCGGCCAACTCGACGTAGCCCAGGTGTTGAACAGCATGAGCAGGGCTGCCAGCAGGAAGACGAGGGGGGCCAGCGGACCGACTGTGGCCACCGTATCGTCCATGAGAACGAATATGGCCAGCATGACCATCAGGCCCAGGCCGCGGGTCACCACCTGCCAGAGGCTCAAGCCTCGGCTATACCGTATCTCGCTCATTGAATCTTGCTCCGTCATTGTCTTTCAGATCTGACGCTCTCTCCATCACGATCGCGCACATCGCTGAGCCGGCCCACTCAAACGGACACCTGGAGGGAGGGACGCGTGTCATCGCGTTCCTTGATCAGGGGGATGGACGCGTCCTGATGGCGATAACCCGGGCCGTCCGCTTCGTGTGGCGGGCAGGGCCTTGCCCGGGTCCAAGTGTCAGGGACTGGACGCCGCGGTCCAGCCCCTGATCCTATGACGATACAGCTGATGCCAACGATGCCACCCTAAGCACTCCAACCGTCATCTATGGGGGCGGTGTTGGGGTCGGGAGAGGCGAGGTCCTCAGCGTCTCCGTGATGGCCGGCTGCGCTGTCAAAGGGGTCACGAGACCCATCACGTCGGCCCATAGAGCTTCCAAGCTCGGATGGGCGCGGAAGGAGCGCTCGGCGATCAGATCGTCCACCGCCAGCATGCGTTCGCGCAGGTCATTCAGCGCTTCCGCTTGTGAAGGCAGTTGTTCGCTGGCCTGCGCGAGGTGGGCGACGGCGAGAGCGAGCGTGTCGCGTGCCGCCCCGGGGTTATCCTCCACCAGCAAGAGACGAACCTTCAGCAGGCCCTGCGCGGTCTGAAGGAGCGAAAGCCGCGCCCTGAGCGCTGCAACAGCTTCATCCAGTCGCCCCTCCATGTCGTTCAGGCTCTCCTCAGACGTCTCGAGTTGCTGGCTGAGCTCCTGCTGGGTCTCTTCGAGCTGTTTCTGGATCCCCTCCATCTCCTCTTCTAGATCGGATGCCGTGGCCGAGAGGTCCGACTGGGTTTGCTCAATAGCCTGCTGTTGGGCTTGCTGTTGGGCCTCCAGCTCGTCCTCAAGGGCCGTGATGCGCTCCGTCAGCTGCTGGCTCTCCTCCATGAGCGCTTCCTGGTCCTCGACCTGAGCAGCAGCTCTCTCCTGCAGCTCGAAGACCTCGGCCTCCAGGTCTACGACGCGGTCTTGCAGCGCGCGGTGATTGTCGTAGATGTTCTCTGAGTTCTTCGCCACTTGCTCCTCCAAGATGGCAATCCGAGCGCTGTTCTCCTGAACCGGCCACACCAGGCGCCGATAAGCCCATGGCACGCCGTAGAACAGCCCCAGCCCGATCAGCGCGCCAATGACGAGGACGAAGACGAGACGAATGAGAAAGCGGAGAATGGCTCCCACCACCCGCAGGAAAGGGCTGCCCGAAGGATCTCTCTGTTCTGTCATCGCCTGCCCCCTCACTTCTCTTCCGGCGTCGGCGTTGGGGTTGGCGCTGTGGATGGCTCTGTCGTCCCCTCCTCGCCCTGGCCGAAAACGTCATCCAGCAGCGTGCGCAGCCCGCTGAAGAAGCTCTCCGTCTGCTCGGCCTGCTGCTGCAGCGCCTCCACGTCGTCAGAGACGGCCTCCAGAGCCTCAGACAGGGAGGCCAGGTCTCCCTCTAGCGCGCCAGTCCGTTCACTCAGCTCAGAGGTCTCCTCTCGCAGGTCGCCCACCGCTGACTCAACCTTGTCCATCCTGGTGGTCAACCCCTCCAGGGCTTCCAGCCGCTTCTGCAGCCCTTCGACGTCCGTCCCCAGGGCTTCCAAGTCCTGCGCCAGGCCGTTCACGTCGCTTTCGATGCCCAGGACGGCGCGGCTGTGTCCGACGTCGAGGGATCCATTGATGCCTGCGAAGACGATCAGTGCGAAGATCATCCCCAGAAGCCCACCAAGAAGCGCGCCCCAGAGCCAGGATAGGCGGCGCCACCAGGGAAGTGAGGGCCTTGTCTCGGCTGGAGGTCCAAGGGACTCAGGCAGGAGGTCCTCCTGGGCCGGCTCCTCCTCAACCTGCTCCTCCTCGGCCTCGGGAGCAGCCTCCTTCTCCACAGGCTCCTCCTCTTCGAGTGCAGCTTCCTCAGCCGCCTCCACCGGCGCTGCTTCGGGCGGAGTCCCCTCCTTGTCCTCTCCTGCCACCTCCTCCGGAGGCAGCGCCTCTTCAGAGAGGGACGCCTCCGGCGGAATCGCTCGGACCTCAGATTCCACCATCTCCTCCGGCGCGGCTTCCTCTTCCGAAGCGGGCTCGGCTTCCGGCTCTTCTTCGGCGGGCGGTGTCTCCGCTGTTACCTCTCCCTCTGGAAGCAAAGCGTCGGCCTGATCGGGGGACATGCCTGGTGTCGAGGGAGAGCCTTCCCCGGGCTGAGAAACGACCAGGCGATCGGCGATCTCGCGATAACTCCTCTCACCTATACCGGACACGGCTGTGATGCCTATCGGCTCCTCATAGGGCTGGACCGTGTCGCGGTAGGTAACGATGCGCTGGGCAAGCACCGGGCCGATGCCGGGGAGCTGCGTCAGCTCCTCGACGGTGGCGGTGTTCAGGTTCATCCTCTGCTCGACCATCGAAACCTCCTAGAATTCCACCTGGTGTGCCAAATACCAGAGAAACGATTGCTCAAGGTGAATCCGTGTGTTCCACAAACGAGAACTCAGCCGTTGGCATCCGGCTCACCTTGCTCAAAGGTAGCGGGCGACTCTGCAGCCTCGGGGGCCGCTTCGGGCATCTCGGTCATCTTGGGGGCTTCCTGCGGCGCGGGCCGCGGGAAGAGAAGGTCCGGGTCGACCTCCAGGAGGGCCTGTTCGGCCTCCGCGAGATCTATGGTCATGACACCTTCCTCGTCCTCCACCTCCACCACCACCTTGCGCGCGACAGCCTCGGCTTCGGCCACAGGACCCTTCACGGACAGGTTGACCAGGATGAAGCCCGTGACGCGGGCCTCCTCATCTAGAGCGATGTCCCCGACCCTCCCGATCCTGGTGCCGCCAGGCGTGTGCACCTCTCGTCCCCGCAGGTCGTCCAGGCGCAGCCATCCGGGCGGTTCAGGGGTCTCGTCCCCCTCGTGGACGGTGAATGTCCTCTTGGCAAGCACCGCGTCAATCCCATAAAGGGCGATGTCGCTGCTCTCTACGAAGAGACGCGTGGGCCTGAGGAGCCCTTCCCGGCCAAGGTAGATGCCAACCACGGACGACAGAGCGTCGTCAAGATAGAGGTCTTTCACCTCTCCCAGTCTCCGACCATCCGTGTTTCCGTACACTGGATTGCCGATCAAGCTTTTTCCTAATCGCATCGCCTTCCTCCTATCTGTTGTGTAGTTGCGAACGTCTGAGGTAAATCGGCCCTCAGCTTCCGTCACGCATCCTATCCCTCCTCCGCGCGCCAGATCTTGTCCGGATCATCGATGCGGTCGATGAAGAGCACGCCCTGGCAATGGTCGATCTCGTGCTGAAACACGCGGGCGAGAAGGCCCTCGGCCTGGATGCGAACCTTGTGACCTCTGCGATCCAATCCTTCAACCGTGACGGCCCGGTGCCGCTCCACCTCTCCGACCCAGCCGGGGATAGAGAGGCATCCCTCAATCCCCTCCACCAACTCGTCGGAGGTCTTGACGAGTTCCGGGTTGATCAGGACGTACAGCTCGGTCTCCGGGATCTCCCCAGATGATGGAACGTCATCTGTTTCCCCCTCTGCCCCCTCGGGCGTGATCGGCGCTTCCACGACGATCACGCGCTCTGGCACACCGATCTGAACGGCCGCCAGTCCAGTGCCGTCGGCCGCGCGCATCGTCTCGATCAAGTCCTCGATCAGCTCCTCTACGTCCTCGTCGACGTGCTGCACATGCCCCGATGCCTCGTGAAGTAGCGGTTCATTCGAAAACACAATCTGACGAACAGACATTCTCTCTTTCTCCTGGCGTAATCATTCACCTCCTGCTCCCAGCGGACCTGGGTTGGGGTCACTCGATTCCAACCCGTGATCCGCCAAGTTGGACGCTAAGTCGCGAGGCTCCCAAGCTGGAGTGCTCATCACCCCGCAGACCGCTTCAGCCCTCCTGTCGAGCCTCGGGATGACGCATCTCATCGTAAACCGTGAACCAATCGAGCAGTTCGTCGCGCCGCCGCCGGGCCCTCTTCTCACGCTCTTGCTCCCTGAACGCCTCCATGCGGCGGAAGATCTCCGTCTGCACCTTCTCTGGGTTCTTGACATAGTCAAACGTGAAAGCCCCGGCGCCGGCGGTCTCGATGGTCACCGAGCCATACCCCAACACCCGCCCAATCGGACTTGGCACGAAGAGGTTGACGTTCTGTATCATGCCCAGGCTGGCCTCCCGCCGTTCCTCGCGCAGGCCAAAAGGAAGCTGCTCCACGTCGACGATGCGCGACGAGGTCACCTGATAGACGTCGTTCTGCCAATCTTCGAACACCCACAGCCACCAGGGAAGGAGGAACATGAGCACAATCCCATAGCTGAGCAGGATCGCGGTAGGATTGTCCGCGCTGCCGAGCAACAGAGCGACGATGAGGGTCACCAGGGCGATCACCGCGGTAGGACGCGATATCGGACCGAGCAGGGCGACCCAGTGTTTTCTCCATGTGATGGTGTCGCCCTCCTCATGGCGCAGGGCGGGGAAGAAATAGCGGGCGATGCGCAGTGGTGCGAGGAGTCGCGAAGCCCAGTCGAACGGCTCATCCTCTTCTTCGGCTTCCCTCTCTCCTCCCGCTTCGGACGTCCTGCCGTGAGCCGATCCTGTCATAGAGCCTGTCGAACCATCCAACCGGCTCTGGAGGGCATTCTGGATGGCGACGCGTTCCTCGGCCCGGGCCTGAGCCTCCACGCGATCTCTCTCCTGGAAGATCCTCCCCTGCACCTCTGTGGGATTCGGAATCTGGCGAAACTTGACCAGCCCGCCCGGTTCCCCTGCAGTTTCGATGAGCAGATCGCCGAAATCAAACAGCTGAGCCAGGATCCCCTCTTGGATCTCCTGCATGCTCTGTATGTTGCTCAAGGGCGCCCCGACGCGCGACTGGCGGATCAGATAGATGTGCTCGTCGTGGATGACGCGCCTATTCGTCAGGATGTAGTTGTCGTTGAAGTGATCGACGATGTAGTAAAGGGCGAACAGAAGCGGAATCGCTGCCAGAAGGCCTCCGATGACCAGGCCCAAGATCCGAGTGCTCCCCACGAAGAAGAACGCTGCCAGGATCAAGAAGAGCGCCAGCCCGGGCAGGAGAAGCCTGCGAACTAGGTTCACGGCGTGTTTGTGCAGGACGAAGACGACGGTTTCGTCGGGCTCTTGCCAATCGAAGCGAGGAGCGCGCCGTCTTTGCTCGACCTCCGACGTCATCTGCAGGTCGTTGATGATCGAGGGCCGCTCTGTGACCAGCTGATCGAAGTCGCTCTTGCTGATGACCAACAGCACGGTGTCCCTCATGGCTTCAACGGTGGCGTCGTGGGGCTCGCCCAGCAGGAGAGAGCTCTCACCAAGGAAATCACCGGCTCCCAGGCGGTTGACCTCGCGCTGCATCCCCTCCGGGTCGATGTGTAGCGCGCGCAGTTCGCCGCTCTCGATGACGTAGAGTCTGCGCCCCACCTCTCCCTGTCGGAAGATGAGCGAACCGGCAGGGTGGTGCTCCTTCTGCACCAGCTCGGCAACCGCTTCTAGGTCATCCCGATCAAGCGCAGAAAAGAGCTCAACCCGTCCAAGCTGATTGACGATGTCGCGGAGTGTATCAAGACTGTCGACCATGTCGAGCCTCTCCCTTTTTCCAATTGTAGCACATTCTTATCCCGGAGGAAAGGTAAGCGACTCAGAACGATCGCATACGACCAGACCCTCGACGTCTTCCAATCGTAGAGGGCGAGCGCGGCTATTGAGCGACGTGCCAGGTGCCGAGCTCAACCGCTGGCGCGTGTCGCTCGTCAAGGCTGGGGAGGGATCTCTGGGTGAAGTGATCATAGATCACCAGCGAGCCAGAGGCTGGGACGCTTTGGGCATCGTCCGGTATCTCCATCCGATGGGGATCGAGAACCAACGAGCCGTGGATCCATTTCAGCGTGGGGATGGCCCCCAGGGCTGGGACCGTGTCGTGGGAGGCGCGCCAGGCCCACGTGCCGTCGCTGTTGAGGCCAGTGAGCGACGTGGAGATGATGTAGTCGCGCGCCAGGGGACGCTGACCGCGGAAGCGAAGGGAGAGCGTCGTCTCAGTCCCCTGCTCCAGATCACCGTCCGGCCCGCTGGCATGGGTCAGAATCGCGACGTTGCCAAATGGAACGTACCGTTCTCCTGGGTTCGGAGGGGGCAGGCGAATCGGCCGGTTAAACAACAGGTTCCAGCGATGGCTCCCCTCGTCGCCGCGCGCGACCAGTCGGGAGGGAATACCAGGACGGTCGACGGCGACCGTGGCGTACTGACCGCGCTCCAGGGCCGGGACGCGGCTTCTGGTGAGCAGCGCGTCGTCGTCGCCCATCAGGTGCAGGTGGGTTAGCTGGCCTGGCCCCTTCCAATGGAGGTAGATCCGCACCTGACCGAGCGGGCCGACGTCGTAGTCAACCCCGATGAGCGTCGAGCCGCCAGCGAGGCGCGCGAAGCACGGGTGCTGCGTCACCGGTCGCCTCGTCGAAGGTTCGAGGCGCACCGTCTCCAGAGCCATGACGTCAGACCCATCGGCGGTCGTCAACCGACCTTGGGACGGGTCTCCGACGGGGTAGGCACCCACCACCAGGGTGTACTCTCCCGGTGGGGCGTGCAGCCGCGGATAGACCATGAAACGGTCGACGACGACCCCCTCCGCAGGGAGCCTGTGGGGTGGGTGACGCGGATCCTCCGCCGTGCTCCACAGCTCCCCATCGGGGCCGATGAGCTGGGCGAAGAGCGCGATCTCGGTCGCCGGCACATCCACGGGTGACCATGCCAGGCTCACCGTCAGCGGTTGAGCAGGACGGGCCTCCTCGGATGCCAGACGATAGCCCAGCACCTCAATCTGCCCGCCCAATATCTCGTCAAGCGCGACCATGTCGGGCGGCATCTTGCCCCTCGGCTCCGGGCGAACCAGGAAGGCCTCACCCAGGGGCTCGAAGGTGTAGGGGAGGGCGCTGTACTCGCGTTCGAAGGCTCGCACCACGATGACCGGGCGCTCGGAGATGCGCTCCTCGATGCGACGCACCCAGGTCTGCGCCAGCGGCTCCCCTCCTGGCGCCACGTACTCCACGTCCACGTCGGGGCGCGCACCCTCGATCTGCTGCACGTATCGCAGCGGCGTGAACCAGTGCCAGTTCGAGAGGATCACGGCATCCTCAGGGGCGTCACCCAGCACCGCCTGGACGTACTTGCGAGCGCCGTGGCTGCGAGAGAGGCTGCGGTAGCTCGGGAGATGAACGAAGAGATTCACGAAAGCAGCCAGCAGGAGGGCGATGCCCCCCACTCGACAGATGACGGGGAGCACACTCTTTTCCCTGCTTTCTTCTCTCTTCCCGCTCTCACCTCTCTTGTTGCTATCACCCGTTTCGCTGCTTCCCGCCCTCTTGTTGCTCCTTGCGGATCCGCGATCCGCAAGGAACCAACCATAACCAGAGGTCCAAGTCCTCAGCTCCGCCATATACCCAACGAAGACCCCCATCAGCAGGGCCAAGGGGACGTAGGCCGGCATCGCATACTCGACGGTCTGCGGCGCGTCGTAGGTGAGCGTGACCATCATAGGCACCAGGAAGCTGCCCACCAGAAGGAGCGCCAGCTTCCGGTCGTGCCAGAGGAGAGTTAGCGCGCCCAGCCCCATACCCAACAGCAGCACGCCATTGAACTGAAAGCGCAGCAGCGTGGGCAGCAGCACCGATCGATCGATCAGCCCCAGCGCGAACATATCCCCGCGAAAGCCGCGGGCTAGGACGTGGTCCAGGAAGCCGGATGGCGTGGCCAGATCTGGCGCCCCCCGCACTGGGAGGTAGACCAACACCAGCAAGCCTGGAAGAAGGGCAGCCACCGCCTTCAGCCAGCGACTTGGCTGACGCAGCAGAGCGGGATCGACCAGCACCAGATAGACGACGAAGACGACGCCTGGGAAAGCAAGCGATGGGTGATGCGTGACACCCAGGCCGAAAGCGAGGGAGAAGAGAACCAGGTACCGGGCCCCCGTAGATTGGGGCTCCGTGTCCGAAGCCGTAGGTCGGGTTTCCATACCCGACTCGACAGGCTCAGGCCGGACTTCTGGCCCCACGCCCGAGATCCGCTTCTCCGACGCATGCCTCACCAGAGCGTAGATGCAGAGAGCTGTGAAAAAGGCCGTCAGCGGGCGTATGCTCGCCTTCGTCGCCGTGGCCCAGAAGGTCGTCGCAGAGCCAAGGGTCACGGCAGCCGCCAGCCCGCCGAGGACCGAGTCACTGAGCTCCCAGACCGTGGAGAAGGCAAGGGCCACGGTAGCTGCGGCGGTGACGGCAGAGAGGAGGTTCACCCGCCACGCCGATGTCGGCCCGAGGGGCGCTTTCGAGAAGAGCCATCCCAACATGGTGTAGAGGGGATAGCCGGGTGGGTGAGCCACGTCCGCCGTCGCAGCGACCCACTGGAGCTCTCCTGCGTCAGCCGGAAGCACGTCCGGAAGCAGCGTGGCGCCGTACAGCGCCAGGAACACGAGGAAGATAGCGCACGCCCACCATCGCCTTTTCCCGGCTGGCCCGCCAGCCGCGGTGCCAAACGGAGACTGTCTCATCGTCTCCTCCTGTCCTTGGCCTCCCGGTATGCTGCCAGGGTTGCCTTGGCGGTACGCTCCCAGGAGAACATCGCCGCCTGAGCCAGGGCGCGGCGGCTCATCTCTGCGCGAAAAACCTCGTCACACGCCAGTTGGATCAACGCCCCCGCCATGCCCTCGGCATCGTCCGGCGGCAGCAAGATCCCGGCATCGCCGACGATCTCGGGGAGCGATGCCGCGTCACTCGCCACCACCGGGATGCCGCAGGCCAGCGCTTCCAGCGGCGGCAGCCCGAAGCCCTCATAGCGACTGGGGAAGATGAAGGCCACGGCACCGCGGTAGACCGCCGGCTTGTCGATTTCGTCGACGAAGCCGCTGAAGTGGACGTACCCCTCAGACACGTCCTCTTCCCGCATCAGTCGGCGCGGGTCGGGCGTCGTCGCGGAGCTGGGGCCGGCACCTCCCTGGGGCAGCCGCCCGGCGACGACCAGCGGGCACTCGTCGCCGATGGCTGGGCCGGCCCAGCGGTAGGTGGCGAGCACGGTGGCGAGGTTCTTGCGCCAGCCGAAGCTGCCCAGATAGAGCACGTATCGATCCGGCAGGCCGTACGAGGCCCGGACCGCCGCGTCGCCGTGAGCGGGCTCGGGATTGTAGCGCTCGTCGACCGCCAGCGGGATCACGCGCACGCGCTCGCGGGGGAGAGCGAGCTGCTTCAGGATGTCCTGTCGCGAGGCTTCCGAGTCGGTGAGCGCCACGGTGGCGCCGCGCGCGGTGGCGCTGACCAGCGCCGTGTAGAGCCGCTGCAGCGGCCCACCGCGATGCCGGCCCGTTGGGCCGCGCAGCACCAGCGGAATCAGGTCGTGAATGGTGACCACGAGCGGCGCGGGTGAGCGGGCTGGCGGCGCCCAGTAGGGTACGTGAACCACGTCCGCCCCAACGCGGGTGCAGACCTTGGGGAAAGCCACCTGCTCAAACCGCACCTTGCCCAGGTTGGAGCGCGGACAGGGGACATGATGGAGGGCGCACGATGCGGACAGGCCCGGTGCCGGACGCCCGTCCTCCTGCCCCTCACCCCCGTAGGGCACAGCAGAGCCGTCGGACGGAACGACCAGCACCATCTCCAGATCCGAGCCCAGATCCGTCAAGCTCTCCACCAGCCGCCGCGTGTACTGGCCGCTGCCCGTGGTCGGGCTGTCCCAGAACCAGGCGTTCAGAGCAAGGCGCATCGAGGACCTCGTGCCTCTACTTGATCGCGTGTCGCCGCGAGACCGCGTACAACAAGGCCATAGAGCTTCCTAGCACTGGCTGTTCGCGCCGGTGTAACGCCAGCTCTCCCTCCATTCACGCTGCTGCTGGATACCCATGCGGGTGCGTGCGGTGCCATTCCCAGGCGTGCGCCACAATCGTCTCCAGATCGGGATACCGCGGCTCCCATCCAAGCTCTCGGCGTATCTTCTCGCTGCTGGCGATCAAGACCGGTGGATCCCCAGGCCTGCGGTCGCCGACCTCCGCTGGGATCGGGTGCCCGGTCACCTCGCGGCAGGTCTCAATCACCTCCCTGACCGTGAAACCGCGACTGTTGCCCAGGTTGTAGGTTCGGCTGCCACCGTCTAGCGCCTCCAGCGCCAGGATATGCGCCTGAGCCAGGTCCACCACGTGGATGTAGTCGCGCACGCAGGTGCCGTCGCGGGTCGGGTAGTCGTCGCCGAAGATCACGATCCTATCGCGCTGCCCCAGCGCCACCTGGAGCGTGATGGGGATCAGATGGGTCTCCGGATCGTGATCCTCCCCTCTTTCGCCTGTGGGCGAGGCGCCGGCGGCGTTGAAATACCGCAGGGCGGCGTAGCGGAAGCCGTAGATCCGGTCCAGCCAATGGAGGATACGCTCCAGCACGCGCTTCGACTCCCCGTAGGGGCTGCCCGGAACGATCCGCTCCTCCTCGTCGATGGGGATCGTCTCCGGTTCGTCGAACAGATTGGCTGTGGAGGAGAGGATGAAGCGACGCACGCCGTGATCGACCGCTTCGCGCAGCAGGTTCAGCCCGTTCGTGACGTTGTCGCCCAGGTACATGAACGGATGTTCCATCGACTCGCCCACCAGGGTGTAGGAGGCAAAGTGCATCACGGCCTCAATGTCGCAGGCCTCGAAGACGGCCCTGATCTCACCTTGGTGGGCCAGGTCCCCTTCGACAAAACGCGCGTCGGGGTGAACGGCGGCCCTGTGGCCATAGAAGAGATTGTCGAAGACCACCACGTCTCGGCCCTGTTCGATCAGCTCCTCTGTGACGATGCTGCCGATGTAGCCCGCGCCACCGGTGACCAAGATGCTCATTGCGTACCTCCTCGATGGATGATAGATAGTCAGACTGGCCAACGCTAAATGCGTGGCTGGTGTGGACGTCGCGCCGTTCATTGTACATCGGCAGGGATAAGTTGGCTAGTGCTTCGGCCAGCGCAGTCACCGGGTAGGGACCCAACCAAGAAGAGCTTTCTTCTCAATCACATGTAGGGCGGGTTTCCATACCCGCCGCGGGTTTCCATACCCGCCGCAGGTCTCCATACTCGCCGCAGGTTTCCATACTCGCCGAAACCGGGTTGAGCTAGTTCTCCCCCCGGGACCCCACCATGGATGCGTGAGTGTCTGCACGTTGTGCTCCACGCCGCTGTAGGTATAATTGTGGAAGCCCGTAGCCAGTTTGGTAGCAATTCACCTCCTGCTCCCAGCGGATCTGTGATCCGTGGTATTGAGCGCGAAATCGCCGGATCACAGACCGGCTAGAGCGCGAGGGGCCATAAGGTGGAGTTAGGTAACCAGTTTGGATTGAGGATGTCGTTTCAGTCTCAATCCCGCAGAGATTTTCACTACCGGACACTTTCTGCTGGGTGAGGCATCACAAAGCTGACTGGTATG
>CAZNRX010000080.1:0-18144 GCA_964575455.1 uncultured Anaerolineales bacterium
TTGGTGATCAGGTCTAGCTCACGGCCCGGCTCCACCTCGGCCGTGATGAGCAGGGTAGCGGAGAGCGACCTCGTCAGGTAGCCCACGTCCCACACCCCACTGTGGAGGTCGTAGGTGCCGTGCGTGGGGGCTGCCGCGCGGAACGTGACGCTGAGCGGTTCCGTGTCGCTGATCACGAGGTCCTTGGCGTGGTCGGGTCCATAGTTGGTGACCGTGGTGGTGTAGACGATGGTCCAGTTCTCTGCCGGGGTGGGGTCGCTGACCACCTTGGTGACGCCGAGATCGCACGGCTCGTTCTCAACGTCGATGCGGAACGGCTTATCGTACGGGTCGCACGTGCCGTCGTCACTGCGCACACAGACCGTGTAGGTGGCCTGCTCCTCGAAGTCGGGTGCTTCGACCGTCTTGAGGGCGTTGCCATCGATGGTGAAGGCGTCATTGTCCGGGCCCAACCCTGCGCAGCCGCCGGTGGACTCGAGCGTGTAGGTGTGGGAGTCGGTTGCGTCCACGTCCGTGGTGGAGAGCATACCGACGATGGTGCCAGCGGGCACGTTCTCGACCACCGTCGTGTTGTCCAGGCTGATGTCGGTGGGGGCGCCGTTGAGGGCCGCCACGGACCGCGAGCTCACCGGGAGAGGCGCTCTCGTCCCACTCCGGTAGACGCTGAGGCGCTCGGCCTCGTCCAGGATGGTGAACCACGCATCCTCCTGTCGATAGACGCCCAGCGCGTCCCCCGACTTGTAGAGGACGTAGGTGTCGTTCCCGTCGTCGATCGCCCAGCGGTACCCAGCGATCACCGTCGTAACCGTCACCGACGAGGACTCGCGGACGATGTCCCACTGGCGGGCCTGCCTCAACGGATCGGCGATGCGCCCGCGGTCGAGCTCGGCCTGTACGGCGACCGTCACCTCCGCGGAGGACAGCGGGACGCCGTAGTCCGCGAAAGCCTGCTTGAGGGTATCCGAGACGACGCCGGCATCCAGCGCACTCGCGTAATCCAGCGAGACGGTGAACGCCACCGGCGCGCTGAGCCGCCAGTGGGTGCCTGCACCGAGCGGTTCGACCTGGAGGGTCGAGAGGGGCGCGATGCCGTGAGCGACGGACTGGTCACGAAGGGCGTCGGAGACGTGCCCCGCGTCCAGGTCGCTCTCGCAGCCCAGTGGCATGGTGAAGAGACGCGTCGCGTCCAACGGCACGAAGAAGAGCCGTGGGTCGTAGGCCCCGCTGTCCGTGTAGATGTGACGCGCCCTGAGCTTCAGCACGTCGCTGATCACCTCGTAGTCGGCGCTGGTGTACAGATCGGACGTGCCGTCGCCCCAGTTGATCATGTGCTGCACGTCGCCGTGGATGACCAGGGCGTCCCCGGCGTTGAGGAGGGTGTAGCTCTGGCTTCCGTCGGCGATCTGCCACCGGGTGCCGGCTTCCACAGTCGAGACGGTGGCGCTCGCCGAGAGCGCCAGGTCCTCATCCTCAAATACCTGTCGGAGCCCGTTAGGGATCGTCCCCGCGTCCAGATCGCCCTTGTAGCCCAACCCGACGGTGAACAGCTCGAACAACGTAAGAGGCTGCACGACGGTGCGTGTGATCGCCGAGGTGTCCGTGACCACCCCTTCCCCTTGACGCACGACGGTGAGCAGCTCCATCGGGCCGTGAGCGCCGTCCTCGTCTACCAGACCTACGTGGATCTGGTGGGCCACATCCCAGTCCTCATATACGTGGCTTATAGTCCCGGGGCCGTCGTAGGTTTGGTAAGGCTGGGTCACCCCGCCTGTGGCGGTGAAGGTGGAGCCGTCGCCCCAGAAGACCCGGACCTCGGTGACGGTGTCGTCGCCCGGATCGCTGACCGGGCCGAGCTCCAGCTCAAACGGCTTCTCGGGGTTGTAGCAGCAGGGGCAATCGCCGAGCAGGTCGATGGTGGGCGGTACGTTGAGCACTACGGCAGTGACGTCGGTGGTCGTGGCCAGGGTCGGCTCCTGGACGGCGGAGGCCTGCACCGCAAAGGAGCCGTCGTCGCTGTAGACGTGGGTGGCGGTGACGGCTGTGCCGGGCAGCGTGTCGTTCGTGCCGTCGCCCCACGTGATGTCCCATTGATCGATGGGGTCTTGCCCAGGATCGACGGCGTCCAACGTCAGCGTGTACGGGCTGCCCTCGACCGCCGGTCCCTCGTCGTCCACCAGGAGATGCGGCGAGACATCGTCCACGTGGACGACCACGGTGTTGGGGCTGGTGTGCACGCCGTCGTCGTCGGTGACCGAGAGGATGGAGATCACGTGGTCCGCCTCCCCGTCGGCGTATGTGTGAAGAGCCTGGCTGGGGTTGCCGGGGACGGTCTCGGTGAGCCCGTCGCCCCAGTCGAGCGTCCAGTACCTGATGGTGTCGTTCCCGGGATCGCTGCTCTCCAGATTCAGCGTATACCAGGCCCCCTCGTCGACGGAGGCCGCCCCGCTGATGAGCAGGGTGGGGGCCACGTTCGCGACCGTCACCTCCAACCGGTTCTCGGCACGGTAGGTCCCGTCCTCGTCGCTGGCTGTGGCATTGATCCAATAGCTGCCGGGCCCGTCGAAGACGTGCGTCGTCGTGTCCGGGCTGCCCACGAGGTCCTCCACCACGCCGTCGCCCCAGTCGATGCTCCAGCCGCTGATGGCGTCGTCGCCAGGATCGCTGGCCGACAGCGTCAGCGTGTACGGCCCCTCGTCCACGTCCGTGAGGCCTTCTAGCGTGAGCGTGGGCGCGACGTTGGTGACCGTGACCGCCACGGTATTCCCCGCCGGGAACGTGCCGTCCTCGTCCACGGCCGCGGCGGAGACGGTGAAGTCGCCGTCGTCGGCGTAGGTGTGGTTCACCGTTTGCGAGGTCGGGCTCGTCGTCGGCACCGTCACGACCTCACCGTCGCCCCAGTTGATGATCCAGTCGGTTATCGTGTCGTCGCCTGGGTCGCTGGAGGTCAGAACCAGGGTGTAGGTCCCAGCCTCTTCGAGCGTCGCCGGGCCGGTGATGACCACCGTCGGGGCCACGTTCTCCACCACCACGGGCACGCTGTCGACGGTTTGGTCGTCGTCCTCATCCGTCACGCGGACCGTGACTGTGTAGACGCCGTCGTCGTCGAAGGTATGGGTGGTGGTGTACGCCGACTGTGGCCCGACCTCGTAGGTGCCGTCGTTGTTGAGGTCGAACTCGTACAAGAGCGGGTCGTCTGTGGGATGCTCGGCCAGCGCGAAGATCGTGGCCGGGCTGCCCTCCACGGGCGGCGAGGCCGTCCCATCGTACGTCACCACCAGGATGGTAGGCCTTGCGGTCCCCACCGTCACGGCGAGCTCGCTCCCCGCAGTGAAGGTACCGTCTTCGTCCGTCACCGTGGCGTTGATGGCGCGCGACGCCTGGTCCGTGTAGACGTGGGAGACGTGGATCGCCCTGTCAGGATCGCCCGTCACCGTCTCGGTAAACCCATCCCCCCAATCGATGGTCCAGTTCTCGATGAGGTCATCGCCGGGATCGGAGACTGGCCCGAGCGTCAACTGGTACGACGCTCCCTCCTCGACGTCGGCCGCGCCGGCAATGGGTGCGGTCGGCGGCACGTTATCCACCTTCACGTATACGGTTTCCGTGTCTGAGCCGCCGTCGTCGTCCAGCGCGCGCACCCGGACCTGGTAGGTGCCGTCGTCGGGGTAGGTATGGCTCGCCTCTCCTACGCTGTTGCTGGCGTCGTAGGTGCCGTCGTCGTCCCAGTCGAACTGGTAGACCAGGTGATCCGCTGCCCCAGCCGGATCGGTGGCGGAGACGATGACGGTGACCGGGCTCCCCTCGTCCACCGAGCCGCTGCTGGTGGTGGTGCTGTTGATGGTGGGAGCGACGTTCTGGATGGTAAGCCTCGCGCAGGTCTCCCCGGACTCGGGCTGGTTGTCGGTGGCGCGGGCCGTGATAGGGTAGTCCCCGTCATCGCCCATGCCCAGCGCCTGCAGCTTGGCCCACGGTAGGGTGAAGTCCACGTCCGTGCCGCCGGTCGCCCCCTTATGCGGGGCGTCCGCGAACAGGCCGTCGCCGTCCAGGTCCCACGCGAAGGAGACGTAGCTGCCCGGGTCGTTTGGGATGGCGGCCGAGACCCTGAGATTGAGGTCGTCACCCTCGTCGATCGCTACGGGGTCGTCGTGAATCGTGACCACCGGCGGGTTGAGGATGCGCGCGCTCTCCATGGTGTCGTAGGACAGGTCCTGCGACGGGCCGCCGCCCCCGAGTCCGATCACGTCAGACGGCACCGAGGGCGTCACCGGATCGGTGCTGTACCCCGAGGGATCGATCACGATCGCGTCGCCGTCCTCGTGGGCGTCGCCGTGCACCGTCACCGCGCTGTCCAGGCTGTACCCGTCGATGCGGAACCAGTCGTCCCCCTCCTCCCCGTAGACCGTGGTCGCCGACCCGCTGCCCAGGTCGCGCAGCTTGAACACATCGTTCCCCGCACCCAGCGTGACGTCCGTCGGTTGGTCGGCCTCGAGCTTCTGCACACTGACGCTGTCGTCTCCATCGTTCGTGTGGATAGCCACGTGGGCCACCGGGTCGTCCACGTCGCGCAGGGTCACGATGTCGCTCATATTCCCCGCGTTGACCGTCAGGTCCTCCACGGCGCTCATCCCCACCACAAACGGGGGCGGCGGCACAGCGTCCAGGTCCACGTCGAAGCGCGACAGCCCGCCCTGCACGTTGCCGTCCAGCGCGCCGCTGGCGTAGAGCTGCGCACCGTCCGGGCTGATCTGGACAGTGTTGGGGTTCTCCATGCGCGTGACACCGCCGGCCCGGTTGCGCACCACCTGGACGAAGCTGAGCAGGCCGCTGGTCGCGTCGCGCTCGAAGACCAACAGCGAGTCCGTGGCCGAACAGGCGACGATGACGAAACCGCCCGGGTGGGTCTCCGAACCGGGGGTCACGGCAACCGAACGCGCCTGGCCCAGGCGGTGCATGCTGATGCCCTGTAAGGGCGCCAGCTCGCCCGTCCCCGTATCGCGCGTGTAGACGTTGAGCGCGTTGTCGGCCGGGCGGGTGACGTACAGATACTCACCTCCCGGACCGGGGGTCATGGCCGCCGCGTGAGGGACGGTCAGCCTCTGGAGCTCGTTCAGCGTGCCGGTGTCGTAGACGCCGATCTTTCCCTCCTGACCGGCCAGGTAGAGCGAGTCGCTGACCACCGTGGTGCCCGTGATGGTCCCCAGCGGGCTCGTGGATAGGAGTTGGTCAAACGTGAGCTTTCCATCAGCGTCCCGATTGTAGATGGCCAGCTTCGCGCCGTCGATAGCCACGTAGACCCGGTCACCGTTGGGCCCGATCTTCACCAGATGAGCGCCAGAGAGGTTCGTCGCGTCGGACGTCTCGCCGTCGAAGTCCAGTGCGCCTGTGGTCGTCATCCGATCGTACTGCACCAGACTATCCTCGGCCGGAACAGTGACGTAAACATCCTCCCCGTCCGGGCTGATGGCCAGCGAGCTGGGATTGGCCTTGGCTGCGATCTGGTACACGTGCGCCGCGCCCCACACCCATCCATCTTCTTGTGCCCACCCCGCTAAGGGCGCGCCAATGACGCACCTTCCGTTGTCAGCCGCCATAGCGCTACCAAAGTCGCTTGTTTCGTCGCCGTCGTCAAGCACGGCCTCCGGCTCTTGGTCGCCGCTCCAGCCGCCGCTAGGCTTTCTAAACAGGAAGGCTCTACCTTCAGAGCTACCACCCGGTTCGTCGTAGCATTGAGGACATCCCACGACAACCGTGTCGCCTTCTACGGCAACGCTTTTACCAAAATGAGTTATGTTTTGACACAATGGCAGGGGATAGCCAAAATCGTCGCACGGTACGGACAACTTGGCATCCGGCGTGGTCGTGATCCACCCGCCGTCAGGCCTGATGAAGACATAGGCAGCACCGTCTTTGCTGTAGTCGTACAAATCGCCGGGGTCCCCGACTACGATCATGTCACCATCGATGGCAACGGCGTGTCCAAACCGACGATCAGCGGCGCTGGTATCGTTGCTGAGCTTGAGTTGGGCCACTTCGCTCCAACTGTCTCCGCTTCGTTCGAAGACGAAGGCAGGACCACCATATCTAGAGTAGCCGTCGCTCGGACCACCGAGGACAGCTGTATCCCCATCGATGGCGATGCTCCACCCCCCTCGGTCGGTGCTCATCGTCGGCGTCACGGTCTTCGACCATCCACCCTCAGGCTGCGTGTAGAAGTAGGTACAAGCAGCAGAAACGTTAGGCTCTTCTCCGAAGACGATGACCGTATCGCCCTCGATGGCTACCGCGTCTCCTATCTCGTCCGGCTCTCCAATAACCTGCTCCCTGCTCAGCACCGCCGAATGGGCCCAGCTGCCATCCACCTCGCGCTCAAAGAGGAAGGCCCCGTCATGTCTCGGTACGCCGACGACGGCTGTATCGCCATCAATGGCAACGTCCCCTGAAAGTACCGGATTGTCATAGGGGTCGTACCCAAACTCAGCATGGAGGGTCTCCGATATCCAACCGGAGCCATCGTGCTCATAGATCCAGGCATTGTTCCGGGCATGCCCCGCTCCTACGATGATTGTGTCCCCATCCGCATCGAAGGAGGCGCCAAAGTTCTTCGCCGGGGCATCTCCCTCATTCATGCCGGAGAACGGACGCCAGACGGCCTCCTCCTGGATATCTCCCTGCTCCACGTCCACGCTGTCCCTGTAGACCAGGTCCCCATCATCATCGTGCCCGTACGCGTAGACGCGGCCCTGCAGCGGATCGATGGCGTAGGCGTGCTCGCCATTCGGGCTCAGGGCCAGGGAGAGGGCGCTTTCTGGATCGTTGGTGCCGTCAAGGGCCTGGGCGAAACCCAGCACATCCAACAGCCCCTCGGCCTCCACCAGATCCTCGTGCACGGTCTCCCGCTGGAAGGCGTCCAGACTGTCGAGCCAGTTCAGATTGTCGTCCCCACTGGCCCCTTCCCTCTCCTCCACCCGCACCTGGCCGACCGTCCCCCAGCCGCTCGTATTGAGGACGTTTACCAAAGTGGACGACTCATTCCTCACCCGCACTACCTCCGGCTCCACGATCCAGTCGGTGGGCTGAATACTGATGGTGGCGTCCACCCGCGCCACCGCGATGCTGTCGCCGGTGAGGCCGTCGAAGGGCTCCTCGGTCAGCTCGGCTGGCTCGTCCTGCAGCTCCGCGATGAGCAGATCCTCCCCGGCGTCGCCGTTGACGGTCGTGGGGCCGTCGATGGTCTGCACGATCACCGTCTCGTCGCCAGGCCCGCCGTTCACGGTGGTGTCGATGCCCGTCCCGGTGCTCGCCACCGTCAAGCCGTCCGACCCCGCACCCAGGTCCAGCGTGACATGCTCCACGTTGGCGTACGTCAGATCGGTAGCCAGGGGAACTCCCACGGCCAGATCGAGCGTGCTGGCTGTCAGGGTGCCCGTCAGGTTGGAGCTGGCCCAGGAGCGGTCAACGACGAGGGCGTCTGCGGCCCCGGTTGCGTCTCCACCGCCGTCCACGTCGAGCGGCGCGTGGCGATCCAGGGTCGTGAGCGTATCGTCGCCGCTGCCCATCGTCACCGTCGCCTCGGCGTGGAGGTCCTCCACCGTCACCTCGTCGTCTCCACTGCCCATACTAAGCTCGGCCTCGAACACAGCATCCGCCACCGTCACGTGGTCGCCGCCGGCACCCGCGTTCAGCGTCAGGGGGTTGCTCGTCTGCCTGATCATGGCAGTGTCCCCACCCTCGCCTAGCGTCAGCGTCACGGCTTCGTCAGCGGATATATCTTGGTATTCGATCTCGTACCCCGAGCCATTAGTCTGTCCGCTGACCAGGCCGTGACCGTCAGCCAGGCGGATGAGCTCCACGTCAGTGCCCAGACTGTGGCCCGTGTCGCTCAGGGACAGCGTGTTCCGGCCGCCCGCGCCGATCAGGCGTAGGTCGGCCTCGATAGCCGCCAGCTGGTCCCCCACGGCGAAGGCATCGTCCCCGTCCCCCGCGTCGACGGTGGTGGCGTGCGGAATGCCGTGCGTGGTGATCGTGTCCACACCGGCGCCCAGATCGACCTGGGTGTGGTCGGCGTGCGCGGCCGACAGCGTGAGGTTCAGCGTCGTACCCTCGACCACGCCCGCTCCCACGGCGGTTGAAAGCGTCCACGAGGACACCCCTGTGCCGCCGGCGTCGCCGGTGTCGTCCAGGGTCACGTGCTCCACGTGGTCGCTGGATACCGTGCGCATGACGCCGGCGTCCACCGCCCAGACCAACAGCTCGTCGCTGCCGTGATCCTCTTGCTCGAGGAAGGCGACGTCCCCGGCGTGGTCTACCACCGTGTACGCATCATCCCCGATCCCGCCGTCGATCGTCGCCAGGGCAGCCGCCGGGTTGGTCACGGTCACCGCGTCGTCCCCGGCGCCCAGCTGAAGCTCAAACGCGTCCAGCGCGTCATAAACCACCTGGCCGGGCAGGTCCAGCCCAGCGATCGTGCCGGTGATCAGCTCCACCGAACGGTCGAGGGCCGCGCCGCTCTCGCGCACCATCAGGCGCGTGTTCCCCTCGCCCCCGCCGTGCACGAGCAGCGGCGCCTCGATGGTGTCCACGCGATTTGCCGTGTTATGGACGTGGACATCGTAGTCACCGCCCGCGCTCGTGATGGTGGTGGTCACGTGGATGGCGCGCACCAGCACCGTGGACGTGGTGTTGGAGACGCAGGCTGTGACCGTCAGCGGCAGCACCGCGTCCTCGATGGTGAGCCTGTCGCCGGACAGCTCGGCACGGATCTCCTCAACGGTTTCGTAGGACGTCACGCCGACGGCGCCGCCCTCGCGGCTGGCAGAGATCGTCCCGCTCCCCTTCGTGTCGCCGGGCTTCAGCGAGGCGGACAGGGCCTCCTCGGCCTGGTCGTCGAAGATCAAGTGGTCAACGCCCTCGTCCCCGCGGATCCATGGGTCGGCCAGACCCGCCCGCAGGAGGTCGTCGTTCAGACCGCCGTACAGCGCATCGGCGCCTGCGTCGCCGCTCAGCACGTCTTCACCCGAACCGCCGTGGAGAGTGTCGTCTCCGTGCCCCCCCCTGAGCTCGTCGCCGCCGCTGCCGCCGAACAGCTCGTCGTCGTCGCGGCCCCCGTCGAGGATGTCGGCGCCGAAGCGCCCGTGGAGCACGTCGTGGCCGTCCCCCCCATAGAGCTCGTCGTCTCCCGAACCGCCGTCAAGGACGTCATCACCGGGGCCGCCGTAGAGTCTGTCCGCACCGCGGTCGCCGTTGAGCACGTCGCTGCCGTCCCCACCGTCGAGCGTGTCATCGCCCGAGCCACCGCTCAGCACGTCATCGCCCGAAGACCCATCGAGGGGCTTCGGCTCCTCCTCGCTCACATTGTCCTGGTCTCCGTGGAGCGTATCGTTCCCCAACCCCCCGTCGAGGTTGTCTGACCCGGCACCACCGCGCAGCTCGTCGTCCCCCGTGTCGCCAGCGAGCGTGTCATCACCCGCCTCGCCGTCCAGGGTGTCGTTGCCCGAGCCGCCGCGCAGCACGTCGTTCCCGGCGCCGCCGTTCAGCGTGTCGTCTCCGGCATCACCGTCGAGGACGTCGTCCCCGCCGCCGCTGGTGACGGTGTCGTTTCCGTCGCCGCCCGAGATGGTGTCGCTCCCCGATCCGCTTTGAAGAATGTCATCCCCCCCGCCGCCTTTCAACGTGGCCGGGATGCTCACACCCGAGACGTCGATGCGGTCGCCATAGCCGCTGCCGATCACCGTCACCCGGTCGAAGCCGCCGGCGTAGGTCTGGGTCAGGCCTCCAGCCAAGGCAGTGTCCGACGACGCCGTATCCTGGATGCTCACCCGCAGCCCACCGCCGTCGGGTTCGACGGTCACGTCGAGGCCGTCCGTGGCATCTGCATCGTCGCTGTCGCCGTGGATGCGCTGGCTGGCGAACGGCCCGGTGTTGACGCGCAGCACGCGCTCGCCATCCTCGTTGATGGGCGTCGCCAACTTGGGCGTCTCATCGTACGTGCACGGCGCGATGCCGCCAATTAAGTCGTCGAGGCTGAGCCCGACGGAGAAGGAGTCGACGCCGATGTCACTGGAGGATATGTTGCCACACTTGACAACGCAAACCTCGCCCCAGAAGTCAAACTCGCCCTCGATCTCCACCCCCGTGTCAAATAGACAGTGGGCCTTAAGGGGGTCCTCAAAGCCGTCGGTCAGCTCCATGATCTCGTCCAGGCGCAGTTCCCCGTCGTTGTTGGGATCCTTCACCTCGAAGTAGGCCGTGCCTCCCAGGCCGACCTCGGCCCCCCCAGCGACACCGTAGCACCCGACGGCCGAGCAGTCCTTCAGATCGACCTCCCCCCCGCCGCCGCAGTCCAGGGCAAGCCACACGTCCTCGCCGCTGGGGTCGTTGCGCAGGTAGAACCCATCCGTCAGGTCGGTGAAGTCGGGCATCGCGCCGGACCCGGCGGCGCTCACGATCTTCTCCAGCCCGGTGGAATCATACACCACGCCAAGCTGGAACAGATGGACCGCCGCGTCAACGTGCACGTCGAACGCCAGCACGTCGAAATCGAAGCCGAAGGAGCCGTCCACCGCGAACTCGAAGGCCGGCAGGTTATAGCTGGCGATGTCGAAGGGGTTGCCCAGGATCATGTCCATCATGGACGACGTGCTCAGGATGTCCAGCCTGAACCCCCCGGCTGCCGCCGTCCATGCCGGCATGCCCAGGAACTCGCTGGCCTCGATGCCGGAGATCAGCGTGGCGAGCTGGCAGGGGACGATCTCATGCACCGTCTCATCATACTCCAGACAGCCGAAGCAGATGGGCTCGCCGCTGTAGCTCTTCAGGAAGTCCGCCATCGCACCGCCGGCCTCGCCCATCGCCTCGACGCCCTCCAGGAACTCGCCGAACTGCGCGCCCCCGCCGGGGCCCAGGCCGAGCTCCAGGATGGACGGCTGGCCCCAGCCCATGGGCGGGCCCACCTTATCCAGCACCGGGATCGGCTCGCTCAGGAAGCTGCTGGCGGCACCGGCCCCCGCGCCGAGGAGCTTCGACACCGGCCCTATGGCCTCGCCGAAGACCGAGCCCACGGGCTTCACCACGGTCTCGATGAGTGAGCCAAGCTCCAACGTGATGTTGTCGAACTGCACCATGTCGATGCTCTTCTCGGTGTCGCCCTCGGGGTACTCCTCATCGCGGATGACCTTGGCCGAAGCATCGACGTTCAGGTCGAAGGCGACCTCGGGTAAGCCCAGGGTGCCCTCGGCCATACCCAGGCCCTGCTCCGCGAAGTGGCTGATCGTCTCCTGGTTCTGCTCGATGTGCAGCCGGAACTCAGCGCTCGCCGCCAGGGCGCCCTCGAAGGCCAACTTACCCGAGGGGTTTTTCATCTCGGTGTACGTGAGGCGGTTGTAGGTGGATTGATCGTCCTCATCGTAGTTATCTATGACGTAGGACGGGTCCACGAAGTCAGCGTAGAAGGAGACAGAGAGCTTGCTCTTTTCCAGCGGATCCCAGCTCGCCTTCAGCTCCGAACAGTGGCCGCCGCAGTCGAGCTTGATCCTGTCGTCGCCCGTGACGGAGACCTCCACCTCGTAGTCGATGCCCTTCTGCGTCAGGGCCCCGGGGCTGTCCCCCGATCCATTGAGATACGCATCGAGCCGCTCCTCCAGCGACGGCTTGTCACCGGGGTAGCCGGGGTCGATGTCGTCGGCCGCCAGGGCCTCTATATCGCGGTGGAATCGATAGCGCAGCTCCACCGGCACGTTTGTCCCGTCCAGGATCAGCAAGAAGTCCGTATCCACGGCCAACCGGCCGTCGACGGGGCCCTCGGCGTCGGCGGTGAGCACGCCGCCGCTGCCCGTCTGGCCCGACGAGAAGCCCAGGCTGCGGGAGCAGGTGTCGTTGTGCTGCCGCGGATTGAAGCCCCAGGAGCAGTGGTCCTCGTCCGACGCCGGCTCTTCGACGCAGTCCCCCGAGGTATCGAACGCCACCGTCATCGCCGTGATCTCCGGGCTGGTGGCGGTGAAGAGGAGATGCGGTCCGCCCAGGCCCCTGCGGTCAAAGATGCCCCGCACCTTGGGGTTGGCCGTGGCGAGCACGGCCGGCAGCCCCGGGTCGTAGTCGCCCATCGTCTTAGACACCAGCTCCTTGTTCAAATTGAGCAGGAACTCGGCGAAGGTCTCCTTGCCGTACCCCTGATAGTCGATCGTGATGGGAGGCCTGACGCCGCCTTCGTCCTCAATGGTCAGCGTGAAGCTTCGCGTGTAATCGACCTGGCTGCCCGCCAGCACCTCCGCGGTAGCGACGGGCTCCAGAGCCTCGATCTGCACGCGCGGCGTCGTGCCGTCCTCCACCCGTCCGTTGATGACACCGAGGTTCACGTCCGCCGAGATGCCAGGCTCGCCGCCCTCGGTGGGCACGGAGGTGACCTCCACCGCGCCCTGCAGCTCCGGGACCGAATTGCCACTGACCCGATCGGTGGCCCCGCTGTTGAGGAAGAAGCCTCCGTAGTTGTCCGGCCTGGCGCTGACCCCGAAGCCCAGATGGAGGTCCCAGTAGAGGAGCACCTTGATGCCGTTGCTGGCATCGACGTTGAAGCCAAAGTTCTCAAAGACCGACGCGTCGAGGTCCTCAAAATCGAGCCCAAACTCGAACGGCAGGACCACCCACGTCTTCTGCCCCAGGTTCACGTCCCATTGCACCCAGCGGGTGCTGTCCGGGCTCCCCGCATCGTACCCCGAGTCGCGGGAGATATCCGCTATGCTCACGTCGTTCCCGTCATCCGGCCCATCTTTGAGCAGGTCGAGCCCACTGGGCCCGAAGGTCTCATAGAGCCCCCTGTCGAAGCACTCGACCGGATTGGCCTTCTCCACGCACTCTTCGTACATGAAGGCGAACCCCTTCTCCGCTTCGGCGTTGAGCTCGTCGAGCGTGTCGAGCAGAGGGTCGACGCCCTCCGAGAGCTGATCGCCTACCAAAGGCAGCTCCCCGACCGCACCCAGTACGCTCTCTATCGACGTGCCGATCTCCCCCACCATCTTGTCCATGCCGCTGCTGAACTCGGACGCGCTTCGGGAGAGCAGCAGGTCGCTGACCTCCGGATCCGAGAGCGTCGGGCCGTGCAGCGCCTCGGCCAGCGCTGGTCCCACTGGATTGAAGAGGATCATAAGCACGACAGCCAGGCGCGCGGCGTTGATGAGCGAGATAGCAAGACGGGACATGGTGACTCCTATACGGGACATGGTGACTCCTATTTGGTTTTCTTCGACGACGGCAACGTGGTCCTTCGAGCGACGGTCAGAAACGGGATGGGTCAGGGACAAAGGGCGTATGCTGGGCCCTCACGGGCTCCGCGAAAGAGGCGAGGAGGTAGCGGAGGTGTCCAAGGCCTGGGCGAAAAGCTGCGCGGGGCTGGGGGAAACCCCAGGCGTGTCTCAGAGTCTTGGCTTGGTCGCGCCTTGTGAGACTCCGTGGAGGGGCCTTTAAGCTAGGGAGGGACCTGGGGACGGCTGTCACGACGCCTAGCGGACGTGATGCACATGGAGCACACAGTGTGCCAATGGCCGGGCGCAGAATACACCCGGCGATCTCCACTGTGACGGAGGTGGCGTGGTCGTTGTTCAAAGTAGGGTCAGATTCTTAGTCACTATCCATGAGCTTGCAGCAAATATATCATATAGAGGAAGGCAAGTCAATAGCTCCACAGTACTATGCCAGAGCCTTCCGCTCCTGCCCGGAAGCCTCTCGTGCTTGCTCCGAGGGGTCTGCCACCCCGACCGACAGCACTCCGCCCCCCCGCTCCGAGGGGTCTGCCACCCCGACCGACAGCACTCCACCACCCCGCTCCGAGGGGTCTGCGACCCCGACCGACAGCACTCCACCACCCCGCGTGCAAAAAGACCTGACAGGTTTTTGAAACCTGTCAGGTCTCGATGACCGGACGCTCTCTGCCCCACATCATCCGTTCATTCGTCTCATTCGTTCATTCTTGCTATTCGTGATCCCGCCGCACCAGCGCCGCCGCGCCCCCCGCGACCACCAGCGCCATCACCAACATCCACGCCGTGCTCCCCCGCGGCGCCACCGCGAAGGGCCGCGTCGTGCCGCCCACCGGGACGGGCTCGCCGTCCTGACCCTCCTGCCCCAGCAAGCCGAAGTCCGTCAGATGGCAGATCTCCACGACGAGCCAGTTCTCGTTGGGATGGCGGTCGTACTCGCCGCAGGCCGCGTCCAGCCACTGTGAACTAGCATCGTCCCAGTAGCGGAGCTCCAGTGTCTCCTCGTCCAGGTCCTCCACGTCATCGTCGCTGTAGTGAATGGTGACGGTGATAGGGGACTTGAACTGGTAACCCGGCTGGGCCACGCCGTCGAGGTACGCCGTGAGGTCGAAAGCTTGCCCGGCGAACTGGAGGGTACCCGGCACGCCGTGGGCTGGCGCGTCCTGCGGCGTGTAGACCAGCGTCAGCGTCTCGGTCACCGCGCCCGCCGGGACGTGCACCGTGACCGTCGTCCCATCGGTGTGGGTGACCGTCCCGCCGTCGCTCGGCGTCACCGGCCCCACCACCGCGTCGGCCGCCACAACCACGAGCGACGCGGCGTCGCCGTTGTCCCCCGGGTCGCTGTCGCGGCCCGAGCTGGCGATGACGGCCGCGTTCGTCAACGTCCCCACCGCCAGCGGGTCGTCGAGCGTACCGAAGATGGTGATCGTGCCGCCCTCGCCCGGGGCCAGGTCCTCCACCTCCCAGACGTAGGGCGGCGACGCATGGGTGTCCGTGACAGCCACGCCGCCGCTGACCACGCCGGTGACCGTGACACCCACCGGCACGTGGTCCGTGATGGCCATGCCGTGGGCAGTCCCGACGCCGGTGTTGGAGAACACCAAGGTGTAGGTGATGGGCTCGCCGGGCCGGGCGATGGTCGGCGCAACTCTCTTCGCGATGGTGAGGTCAGGCGGCATCGCCACAGTGAAGACCGCGTCGCTCTCAGCCGCTACCAGAGTGCCGGAGAACTCGGCGGTGTTGGTGACCACGTCGCCGAAGTCGGCGTTTTTGGTGACCGTCCACGTCCAGGTGAGTGTCTCGCCGGCCGTCACCGTCCCGCTCCAGGTGATCTCGTCATTGTCCAGGCTGGTGCCCGTCGGCCGATCGACCCACGAGGCGAAGTCGACTTCGCTGGGGAGCGTGTCGGTGAGGAAGGCATTGGTGTCGCTGACCACCTCGTTGTTCTGGAGCATCAGGGTGTAGGTAACGGTACCGCCCGGCGACACGTCCGTCCTTGGGCTGACAGACTTGCCGAAACTCACGTCGATGTAGGCCGGGCAGCCCTCAGGCCTTACGGTCTTGAAGGGTTCATAGTCGACACCTGTCCCCACCGAATCGCCGCTGCCAGGACCCTCTTCCGAGGGCCCGTCCGCCGCCCCCCACCAGTTGTCCTCCGCGTTCACGCCGTCACTATACCAATTCTCAGCTGCACTGTCGCTGTTGTAGACGAAACACCCGTCCGTGGCGGTGATGGCACCGCTGGATCTAGCGAGCAGGAGCCCGCCGCCGTCGTTGGCTGTGTTGTAAAGGACGTGCGTCCTGGTCAACCTGGCTGTGCCGTTGTTGTACACGTACAATCCACCACCGCCATAACTGGCCGAGTTACTGAGGATGGCCGTGCCGGTGATCGTGGCCACGGTCTCGCGGACGTACAGTCCCCCCCCGTACTCCGCCGCCGAGTTGCTGGACACGCTCCCGCCGCTGAGCGTGACAGGCTTATCGGTGTAGAGACACAGCCCACCGCCCCATCGGTCGGACCGGTTGTTGAGCACCTGGGTCTCGGTGAGCGCGGCAGTGCCGCCGTAATCGACGTACATGCCGCCGCCGCTGTTGGTTGACGCTGCGTTGCCGATGAGCTGGGTGCCGATGAACGTGGCCGTACCCCCGCTGCTGACATACACCCCACCGCCGTTGATCGAGGCTACGTTGCTGGCCACTTCGCCGCTGGTGAGCATGGCGCTGCCACTATTCACGTAGAGCCCGCCGCCGTCGCTAGTGGTGCCACCGGCGGTGTTGCCGATGATGCGCACTCCATTCAGAGCCAGGTCTCCGTAGTTGTAGATGCCCCCGCCATTGCCATGGTCATAGCTGATGCTATTGCTGCTCACTTGGGTGTCGTTGAGCGTGACGCTGGCGCCGGAGTCGATGTACAGCCCGCCGCCGCTGTCAGCTGAGTTATGGGCCACCGTTCCACTGTAGAGTGTGGCTGTGCTGCCATCGAAGCAGATGCCGCCGCCGTCGCCAGAGCCGCTTTCAATGGCTGTGTTGCTCATAACCCATGCGTTGGTGATGGTCGCGGTGGCGTCCTGGATGTTCATCCCACCGCCGAACGCGGCCGAGTTGCTGAGGACCTCTGTGCCGCTGATCGCTACGGTGGCGTCCCAGATGCGTATGCCGCCGCCATTACCTTCGGTCCAGTTGTTGGCTACTTCACCCCGTTCGAACGTTAGGGTGCCCCCCGATCCGATGTACAGCCCGCCGCCTCCGCTGAAGGTGCTGCCGCTTTCCGTGTTGCTGATGATCCGCACCTCCTCCAAGTGCAAGTCGCCAGTGCTGTGGATGCCGCCACCGCTTTCTCCCCCGGTCGCTACGCCGTCGCGCACCGTCAGGTCGGTGATGGTCACGGCGTTCCCGCTCTCGATCTCGAACACGCGGGAGCTATTGTCGCCGCTCACGGCCAGATCCTCGGCGCCGGGCCCGACGATGGTCAGGTCCTTGTCGATGGTGATCTGCCCGCTGGTTAGGGTGATGGTCGCCGGGTAGGACCCCAGGTTGAAGTCGATCGTGTCCCCGCTGCTGGCGTTGGCAATCTCGTATCGCAGCGAGCCGCTGCCGCTGTCGTCGGTGTTGGTCACCGTTCGCGTGTCGGCGAGGACGGCCGGTACCGCCCCCCCGGTCACGAGCCACAGCAGGGCCAGCGTCAGCCCCAGGCCCAGTGCGAGGGATGAGAATGCGCGTTTGGTTTTCATCTACTTCTCCTTTGCATTCGTGTCATTCGTTCATTCGTGCCATTCGTGATCCCGCTGCACCAGCATCACCGCTACCCCCGCGGCCACCAGCGCCATCAGCAGCATGACGACAAGCCCAGGCGTAGGCGGCAGGGCGACTGGCTGCGTGGCGCCGCCGACAGCCGCGAGAGGGGCAGCCAGCGCGAAGGGCGTCAGGTGGCAGATCTCCAGCGCGAGCCAGTTCTCGTCCGGATGGCGGTCGTAGCCGGCGCCACAGGCCGCGTCCTCCCAGGCCGTGCCATTCCACGCCTGCAGCGTTAGTTTCGTCCTTCTGAGGCCGGCCACGTCCTCGTGGCCGTACTCGATGGTGATAGAGATCGGGTTGGTGAAGGTGTAGCCCGGCAGGAACGTGCAGTCGGGGCAGGCGTAGGCTGTCAGATCGAAGGCGTGTCTCGCGATCGCCATCCCGGGCGTGATGGGATGCAGCGGCTCGGGCAGCGGCTCCATGAGCACCTCAAGGGCATCGGTGATGGGCGTGTAGACGAGCTTGAGCGATGAGGTCACCGCTCCGGGCGGCAGCCTGAACGTGATCGTGTAGCCCTGCGTGTCGGTGTAGACCAGCGTGCCGCCCGCGGCGGGCGTGATGGCCGGGCTCTCGACCGCGTCGGACTTCTGGACGTTGACGAAGACGTCGGCGGCGTCGTTCTCGGGCACCGGATCGAGCCGGCTGGAGTCGCTGACGACGGCCGAGTTGGTCACCGTGGCGGTGCTGGTGATGGTGGTGTGGGCCGTGCCGGTGATGGGGTAGGTGGTGATGCGGAGCGTCTCGACGTCGTCGATGTACAGCGTGCCGGCGTCCCAGATGCCCGTCTGCTCGTCGTAAAACCCTTGAGAGGCGGCGTGGGAGACGTAGACCAGCTGGGAGGGGAGGCGGTCGCTGATGATGGCCGTGGACGTATAGCCGCGGTTGGTGAGGGTGATGGTAGTGGTGAAGCCGACGCCCTCGTGGGGAGTGCAGTCGTCCACGACCTTGAGCAGCTCGAACTCGGAGCCACGCACCACGATGGGCCGTTCCGCCCGGTTGTTCGACGGGTCGCTGTCGACCTGGTCGAAGCTGCTGATGACGGCGGTGTTGGTGATCAGGTCTAGCTCACGGCCCGGCTCCACCTCGGCCGTGATGAGCAGGG
>CAZNRX010000081.1:0-17835 GCA_964575455.1 uncultured Anaerolineales bacterium
TACCTCATTTTCGGTGTCGTGTCACCTTCTCCCCCAAGTTTTGTATACGCCCGCCGGCACGATCACCTCGTCGCCCCATCCGATGCCGCTGGCCCGCACGGCCACCTCCAGCGTGACGGTACCATTGGCCGCCGCCACCGGATAACCTCCCCCCTGCATCTCGGCAAATCCGTTCAGGAAGGCCTCTGTCTCCGGCCCCGGATAGGGGTAGCCTCCCCAACGGCCGGACTCGACGACCCGGACGACAGCCTCTACGTCTCTCTCGTCGTGGACGGGCCACGGCGGATAGGGCTCCTGCCGAACAGGTTCGCCTCCCAGAATCGCTAGTTTGGGCATCAGACGTCTCCTTTTTCGCATAGCACGAGCTGCGGACTCACGTTTGCGGACGACTGCTCGGGTCGACCTCTCTCAGACGTAACGCTTCCGCTGCTGGTTGCGCCGACCCGAGACCGTCAATAGGAATACGACCAGGCTGAGAACAATGCCGACGAAGCCGATGGGGTAGAAGATGTAGGCTCCGCGCAGGTCATACCAATGGCCCATGAGGGGCGCGCCGAAGATGGAGACCATCCGGGGGATGGAGACGCTGTAAACCGCTTGGAGCATGGCGTTCTGCTTCTCGTTGGCCCGTTCCGAGATGAAGACGACCATGGCCACCGTGTAGAACGCGAAGGAGGCACCGCCAATCACCCGGTTGACCATGATCGCGGGAATGCTGGGCGAGATCATCACCAGACCGATCCGGACCGCGTCCAAGATAAACGCGCCCTTCAGAGCCCAGGTGGCGTTGAACTTCTTGATCAGGGCATCGACCCACAGCATGACGGGGCTCTCCACCGCCGCTCCAATCGCACTGGCCAGGCCGATCATGCTCTCCGGAGCGCCCAGGCGATCCATATACAGGGCCTCGAACTGGCGTACGCCGAGCAGCGAGAGCCAGCTAAGCATCACCGCGAACCCAAGGCCAACCAGTGCTTGATCCTGCAGCAGCGAGTGCAGCCCCTTCCAGGGTGGGGCCTTCACCCCCTCCGTCTCCTGAATGACGTCTCTTCTCTTGATCCCTTCTAGAATGAGAGCGGCCAGGCCCATGCTGATGCTGTAGCCCACGAAGGCTGAGACGACACCGGTTCTTTCTATGAGCCAGCCGGCCGCGTAGGCAATGATCGCCCAGCCCAAAGAACCCCATAAGCGAACCGATCCGTAGCCAGCTCTCTCTTTCTTTCGGGTTTCCTCCACCGCCACCGCTGCAGAGATCGGCCAGATCCCAGAGGCCAGGACGGCTTTGGCCACCACCAGCACCAGGAACCAGACGAACGCGGACTGTTGGCTGAGCGCTATCATCAGCGTGCCTGAGCTCAACAACCCGATCTGCAGCACCCGCTGGGGGTGCTCGGTTTGGCCACTTATCATGCTGGAGACGGGCGCCATCACGAGGCTGACGGCCGCGGTGATGGTGGTTAAGAAGCCGATCTGCTCGCCACTCAGTCCACGCCGATGGTAGAACAGGTTCAGGAACGGCATCAGGAATCCACCTCCCCCGACGAACAGGAGAAAGTAGATCCGCGTCAGCCAGAGGGTGGGTGCGCGCGTTGTCGGAGTCTCAGCGTCTGTCATGGGCTCCCTCGCGCCGGTTGAAGGGCTTGACCAGACCAGGATGATCTGGTCCTCTTTTCCGCCTGGGCGAAGATGCCCCACGGAACCAGCACCGCGCGACCGGCGAGAGCGCTGGCTGATGCTTCAGGGGGCTTGTTCGAGGAGGACCCAGCCGATGGCGTTCACCTCTCGGCTGCTCCATGCCTTCCTATGCCGGCTCTACCTCCGACTTGGGGAAGCACCTGACGAGTACGCCGTCGACGTATGTCTCTGGCGGTACCTCACGCATGCATCGGTCCGAGGCCAGAGAGCATCGTCCTGCGAACTTGCAGCCCTGTCTCAGGTACTCTTCACGTTCCAGGTCAGAAAGCTCGATCTCTCCGCTCCATTTCTTCTTTGGATCCGCTTTGGGAATGGAATCTCTGAGAAGCCTTGTGTACGGATGTTGTGGCTCCATCAACACCTTCTCCACAGGTCCCATCTCGACGATGTTTCCCCTGAACATGACGCCGATACGATCGCTCACGTAGTAGGCGATGGCCAGATCGTGTGTGATGTACAACACACTCATGCCAAACTCCTCCTGGAGCTTCTTGAACAGGTTTACGACCGACATTCGCAAGGATGCGTCGACCATCGAAACGGGCTCGTCCGCGATCAGCAGAGTTGGGTTTGTCAACAGCGCCCTGGCTATGGAGACCCTCTGCAGCTGTCCTCCGGAGAACTCGCCGGGATACTTCCCCGACACCGCTTTGTAAGAGAGACCTACCGCGTCTAGCTTCTCATCAATCACCGCGATCGCCTCTTGCCTGCTATCGGCCAGGTTGTAGTTCTGCACCGTCTCAAAGAAGTAGCGATCGACCGTTCTCAAGGGATTGAACGTCGCGAAGGGATCCTGAAAGATCGCCTGAATGCCCTCCGTGAACCACACCT
Organism: uncultured Anaerolineales bacterium; assembly: GCA_964575455.1. GTDB lineage: Bacteria > Chloroflexota > Anaerolineae > B4-G1 > B4-G1 > SKLM01. The sequence continues at coordinate 2,527 of CAZNRX010000081.1, forward strand.
TTTTGCCTTTCGCATCCTTCTTGCCCCTATGGACGATGTCACCTGAGGTTGGCTCCTCGAAGCCCAGAATCAGTCGGGCGGCTGTTGTCTTCCCGCAGCCGCTTTCTCCAGCCAAGGCAAAGACCTCTCCCGGTTTGACGTGAAAGGACACGTCGTCGACGGCCGTTATCCTTTGCCTCGAGATGATGCTCCCCAAGGTGAAAACCTTCGTCAGCTGATCGACTTCAAGAAGCTTATCCATAGTCTCCTTCTTCAGCCAGCCAGCACGCAACTTTGTGCTTGGCATCTAGGTCAGTGAAAGCCGGCATCTCTTCTGTACAGATCTCCAGAGCGTAGGGGCATCTGGGGTGGAAGGGACAGCCGCTGGGAGGATCCACAAGAGAAGGCGGGCTCCCCGGGGCGCTCTCCCGAATCGTCTTGTCCCCAAATCTCGGCAAGGAGTCGATCAAGTACTGAGTGTAGGGGTGCTGAGGATGGTCGAAGATATCGAGAGCCTCCGCTTCTTCAACCATCTTTCCGGCGTACATGATGCCGATGCGGTCGGCGATATTAGCCTGAACGCCCATGTCGTGCGTCACCAGGATGATCGTATTCTCCAGATCCTCCTGGATCTCTTTTAGAAGCTGCACAACACCCCTCTGGACGACCACGTCGAGCGCCGTCGTCGGCTCGTCGCACATGATGATCCGTGGCCCCAGGAGCGCCGCCAGGGCAATCGTAACCCGCTGTCTCATACCGCCGGACAGTTGGTGGGGATACGCGTTCAAGATCTTGCAAGGTAGCCCCAGTCTCGCGATTTGTTCCCTGGCAATCTCAAAGGCTTCCTCTTCGGTCTTTCCGCCGACGTGGCTTGTGATGAAATCCTGGTAGGTCCCTTTGAGCTTGGTCACCGGGTTCAAGACACTCATCGAGCCCTGGGGAACGTAGGAAACATAGTCCCAGCGCAGCCCTCTCTGCTCCGCCCGGCTGAGAGAGTAGATATCCTCGTCCTCAGCACCCATGCGGTAGTGGACCTTTCCGTCAATCAACCGCAGCGGTGGCTCCAAGTCGCCAAAGAGGGTCTTTACAAGGGTCGTTTTTCCGCATCCGCTTTCCCCAGCAATCCCGTAGACCTCGTTCTCCTGAATCTCGAGATTGACCTCATTGACCGCCTTCACCACTTTTTCGGTCCCGTAAACGTCGAGCACGTAGAAGGCCTTAAGCCCTTCGGTTCTGAGTATTGTCTCGTTCATAGTTCCTCTTAACTTGTCCCCACCCGCTGAATTCGATTCCTGGGGTCGAGGTACTCGCTGAGGCTTATGGATGCCAGATAGAGAGCGACGAAGAGCGCAACGGAGGCTCCTATTGGGGCGAACACCCACCACCAATAACCAAGCAGTATCGCCTGGTGGTTTATGGCAAAGTGGAGCATAGTTCCCAGGGTAGGGATGGTCACGTCGGTCAGGCCGAGATAGGCCAGCGTGATCTCCATTCCCATCACCCATATCATGTTGCCGATGAGCGTGGCCAGAGCAAGAGGTACGATAAAGAGCAGATACTCGTTGAATATCAGTCTATGGGTGGGGGTTCCAGAGAGAATAGCGGTATATGTGAACTCCCTCTCCCGCAAACTCAAGACCTGAGACCTTATGAATCGGGCGTCGAGGGCCCATCCCATCACTCCGAAGAGCAATGACATGTTGAAGAGATTCATATGCTCCCGCACCAGCATCGCCAGAAGCACGAGGATCAACAACAGGGGCAGCACCACAAACCCATCGCTGATGAACATGAGCACCCGATCCAGGAGGCCTCCTGAGTAGCCGGCCGCCAAACCCACCGTCACGGCGATAGCCCTGGAGATCGTCGCGGCGAAAGCCGCAAGTATCAGGGAATTGCGTACGGCGAACGTCAACCGCCAGAATACGTCCTGGCCGAGAGAGGTCGTCCCCAGAATGTGCTCCCGTGATGGGGGCCGGTCACGTGGTACGACGCGCCACTCCGTAGGGTCGTAAGGCGAAAGAAAAGAGAGAAGAGCAAGCGCGATGAGGATGAGCAACACGGTCGCGCCGATACTGAACCGCCGATCTCTCAAGAGCTCTCTTAATGTCTTCATGTGGCCGATTCTCCATTCAGTTGAGTCTTATCCTAGGGTCAAACAGGGGGTTCAAGAGATCCATGAGCAGAGTACTAGTCGTGAGCGCTATGATGGAGAAGGTCGTAATGCCCATAAGCAGATTGTAGTCGGTGGCCAGAATGGCACGATAAGCCAGCATTCCTAGCCCGGGATAGGCAAAGACCGTCTCCGTGACCAGGGCGCCGCTAAATAGCGCCGCAAACCCCAGGGCAAACCTGGTGATCTGGGGCAGCATGGCGTTCCTCATCACGTAGCGGGCAAAGATCGTCCCCTCGTTGACCGCCCCAATCTTCGCATACCATATGTAATCCTCTTCCTTGACACCCTGAACAATGAGCCGCATGATCTGATGAGTTGTGGCCGAGCCCAACAGAACCAGGGAGAAGGCGGGAAGGAAGGCGTGTTCCAGGATGTCCGTGACAGAAGCCCAGGTCAAAGAGGCCTGTTGGCCAACGGTATACCCTCCCCCCACAGGGAACAAGGGGACCAGATAGGCAAACAAGATGATGAGCATCTGGGCCACTATGTAATAGGGCACGGGCGCCAAGAACATGACGGCGCCATCGACTACGCTCAGTATCCTGCTCTCTGAGAAGTACCCGGCAAGCCCACCCGATATGTTCCCGATGATAAAGGTCAACACCGTGGTAGTGAAGAGCAACCCGACCGTCCAGGGTAAGGATCGACCTATCAAATCCATAACCGGGACAGGAAACGAAACCAGCGAAGGTCCAAAGTCACCGGTGAAGAGCCTCTTCCAGAACGAGAGATACTGCTGAAACAACCCCTCGTTCAAACCATACATCTCTCGCAACACACGAATGGTTTCCTCAGCCGCTTTCGGATCCATGTACTCACCGCGGGCTTCTATCGTAGCGACTGCCCTCTCGACCGGACCGACAGGCATCAGCCGGGGAAGGAAGAAGATCATCGTGATCCCCAGAACGGTCACCAGCACGTACTGTATCAGCCGCGGAATAAGATAGCGCTTTAAGAACCTCACTTCTCTCTCCCGTTTCTAGTTCGAGCGTAGCCGTTCAGCCTGGAAAGGCCGAGTCCTGCTTGAGCCTGGTCGTTGTCAAAGGGTGCCTTCAAATCAACCCATGCAAATCGGCACATGGGCCCGTGCTTCTTGCCGGTGGACCTGGAGGCGATCCAGTGGGGGCTCAGGCTTGTCTCTTTGTCCTGCCTCGTTGGCATGGGCTCTCCGGGAGGCAGGTCAGCCAGGTACCCTTCTACCAGCCTAACCTGGCGCGCAGCGATCCTCTCTCTCACTCTAGTCGTAGCTGCCCAGCTCCTTGGCCCGGGCCACGAATTCACAATAGGTGTCGAGACTCACATTGTCGGGTATGGAGTGGTCCGTCGCGACGACGTACCCCCCATTCTCCTTCATCGCGGGGATCACCCGCTCCATCTCCGCCCACATCTCCTCCGCATCCCGGTAGAGCAAGGCGTTCAGGCCGCCATGGAAGGTCAGTTCATCGCCATACTCTGCCTTGAGCTCCAACGGGTCCATCCCGGCCTTGACCTCCAGCGGGTTGAGCATGTCTACGCCAGCGTCAATCAGCTCCGGAACCAGGGGGTTGACGTCACCGCAGGAGTGGTAGTAGAACCTGAGCCCTCTGTTGTGCGCCCATTCCGCGAGCCGGCGGTCGGCGGGCTTGAACAGATCGCGGTACATCTCGACCGACATGAATTGTTTGCCTTTGAAGCCCATGTCATTCCAGGTGTTGACCTGATCGAAGTGATAACCGGCGTCCCAGATCATCTCGAACAAGTCGATACAGACGTCTAGGTAAGTGTCCACCATGTCTTTCACCCACTCCGGTTGCTCCACCATCGCATAGAAGAGGGTGGGGCCCACCATATGGGAGTAGGTCACCTCGAAACCGTACCAGAATGACGCGGTGATCCAGGCCCCTTCCTCGCGCCACCTCGAGTACTCGCGTTCCAACCGATCCCAGTCCACCCGAGATCGATCGGGCTGCATGCGCTCCTTGGCCTCCGCCCAGCTCTCTGGATCCGTCACCCTATAGTCCAGGCGGTGGGGCGTGCTGTGCAGGTCGTGAAAGTCCTTCTTGGTCAGGCCCCACTCGTTGGTGTGTATGATGTACTCGTCCGTCTCCTCCAACACCTGCACCGGGAAGCGCGGACTGTTATCCACTGTGATTGCTTCGATACGGTCCGCACCCACATAGTCAATCCAGTCGGCATCGGACGGCAACCCCTCCCGGTGCCAGCGCTCCAGCGTGGACGGCCAAGGCAAGTCGACAATCGGACAACGATCGGATTCCCTATGTTCGTACACGGAGGTCATCCGCTCGTGCATGGTCATCTCAGATGTCACTTTCTCGTCTCCTGTTGTATGGGTCGTCGCTCTGTGGCAGTATGGTCCAGACTCAAATCGTGGCCCACGAGCAAGGGGCTTCCCCTTGCTCGTGGGCTCCTTCAGGTTCGTGCCCTACCGGCCCGTGGGCTCTAGGAACGTCAGCAGGTACTTGAAGTTGGGATAGTGATGATATGGCACGATGAAGGGGTCCTCAGCACTGGGCCAACCCTCCCAGTAGTAGCTGGAAACGGCGTACGGATCCAGGGAGGTGGTGCCGGAGAGCGCCGGCAGGTCGTCGATGTAGATCTGCAGGAGCTCCAAACCAAGCGGCTCGACCACTTCGGTGTTGTTTGGGTTGGTGACCTGGATTTCCTCGAGGATCTCATCGACCTCCGAGCGGGTCCAGCGGGTCGGGTGACCGAAGGTGCGCTCTCCCAGCTCAGGCTCCAGGTAGTCGGAGTGGAAGCACGTGAACGTCCTGAAGAGATCCGTGACCTCCAGATAGTTGCTGCAATGCGTCTGCGTCCCGGCGACGTCATAATCGCCGTGCTCGATCCGCAGCTGTCCGGCCTCGCCTTGCTCGAAGGTCACGTCGAGGCCGAACCTTCTCCACTCAACGTACGCGGCCTGGGCGTTCTGGTGCGCCCAGCGACCAGGACCCTGATCCGTGTAGACGCCGAACTCCCACGGCGTGCCATCGGGGAGAAGCCAGTTCCCGTCCTCGTCCTGCGTGAACCCGTTCTTCTCCAGCAGCTGAGCTGCCACCTCCGGGGCGTGCTTCCATGCGCCATAGCCGAAGGTCTCCTGGATAAGCTCGGGGTCGTCCGGGAACTCAAACCCGCGCTGTCGCGCCTCCTCAACGAGCCTCTGGGGCGCTTCCGGGTCCCAGGGCTTGAAGGTCTCCCCGCCGCCGATGTCGAGGGTGAAGTCCTCCAGCCAGGCCAGCAACGGTTCGATGTACGGCTCTTGCATCTGAGGCGCGTTGACCACGATGGGAAGAGGGTTGAAGGCGGCCGCGCCATCGTAGGCGGTCATCATATACGAGACGGGGTCGATGGCTAGCTGGAGCGCCCATCGCACTTCCGCGTCATCGAACGGGGGCTTCAGGGTGTTGAAGATGACTCCACCGACGCCCGGGTGCCTGTTAGCCTGCAACCACGGGAAATCCCGCTCCTCGAAGTAGCCGCGCGCATAGGGGTCCGCTGACGTGACCGCCCTGATGGATGGGAGGTCTAGATCGATCATGTCCACCTCGTGACGCGTCATGGCGATAACCCGAGCCGTGAAGTCCCCGTAGTGCTGATACACCACGTACTGTGGCTTCGGTTCGCCGAACATCATCCCGGTGGGTGTCCTCTCCCAGTCCTCTCGCTTCTCCCAGGCGGTCCAGAACCCGGCCTCATCGTAGCTGTGAAGCACGTACGGTCCCGCGCTCACGGGCGGGTTGTACTCGAAAGCGAAGAAGGCCTCGGTGTCGACGCTGCCATCGTCGTTCATGAACTGCCCGAAGACGTGCTGCGGCATAACCCATAGGCTTCCCCATAGATCGGAGAAGTTCTCGAAGTGGAACCGAGGGTTGGGCTCATTGAGGTTGATGACCACCGTGTAATCGTCGACCACCTCCACGCTATCGACCTGCAGCGCCACGCTCGCGTTATAGGAGGCGCCTGTAGCAGATCGGATGAATTCGACGGTGAACGCCAGGTCGTCGGCCGTGATCTCCTCACCATCGCTCCAGTACATGCCCTCTCGGAGCTCAATCGTCAACTCGGTGAAGTCATCACTGTACTGAGGCGCTTCCGCGGCTAGGTTGTTGATGATCTCGCCTCTCTCGAAGTCCGTGATCCACAACGACCCATGCATCAGCTGCTGCATGCCCCGATCCCGCTGCCGCCAACCCGCCCAGGAGTTGAAGTTGCCCGGGGTAGAATTGCGCCCCGTCAGCTGCTGTGCGAACACGGTTTCACGCCGAGGGAAGCCCAGCGCGGTTTCCGCTTCCGCCTCTACCTCCTCTTCCGGTTCAGGTGTGGCCGTGACGACGACCTCTTTCTCCTCGACGACCGTCTCGACCACCGCAGTTCCTTCGACGATACGCGTGATCTCCACCTCCTCCTCGATGACACGCGTGACCTCGACGACCTCTGGCGTTGGAGCTGCACAGGCGACCGTCAGGCTCGAGACCGCCAACAGACTCAACGCAGCTAGTGCCAACTTACGCATTGCTCTTCTGCCTCCTTAGATTATATGTAATTCGCTTTGTGTAGCGCAAACAGCTCGGTAGACTGCCCCCGCATGACGGTCTGTTCCACGCGAGGTTTGGTACACATCTTCTTCATCTGCCTGTCGGAACACGACAGAAGTAAGGGCCTGTACACGGAGCGGACTCATTTCAGGTTCCTCATCACCTCCTTTTGTAGCGATCCCGATCCTCTGCGAGATGGTTCCTTCACGCGATTACCTCCACTGGTTGTCCTCAGCATGTCCGAGCCATTGAGCTCCGCGCCCTTGTCTGGCGGCCGTCTCGGGAGCGCAATCTGCGGAGATCCGGTTTCGGCGACCATCTTGCGAGAGCCCAGGTTAGTCAAAGCATGGGTTCTCGCAATACCTCATCGAGAACCAGCGCGACAGCACCCATGACATACGCGTCCGGGCCGTGAGCTGACGCGGCTATCTCGACGACCTCGTACGGATGTGCCAATGCGTGCTCCTGCACCGTCTCTTCAATCACCGGTAGCAGGAAAGGACTCGCCAGGCTGAGGTTACCGCCCAGGACGACCATCTTTGGGTTGAACGTATTCACCAAGTTCGCGACACCGAGGCCCAGTTGAACGCCAACCTCTTCCAGTACCTCATAAGCCACTGAATCGCTCGCGTTGGCAGCCTGAACGACGGTTTCTACGTCGACGCGGTTCAGGTCTCCAGCGATGAGGCTGGAAATCCGGCTGACGTGACCGTCCTCAATGAGGTCTTTGGCGCGACGCACAATGGCGCGCGGGCCAAAGATGGTCTGCCAGCATCCACGCTTGCCGCAGCTGCAGGGGAAGCCATCCCTTTCCATGGTGATGTGCCCCACCTCGCCGGCGTAGCCGCTGCCACCGCGGAAGAGCTTGTCATCGATAGCAATCCCACTGCCCAAGCCAACACCTGCAATCAGGTAGATGAAGTCCTGTACGTCGTGAGAGACGCCGAAGTAAAATTCTTCTAGAGGTGACCTCCTGTTCCTCTTCTCCGCTGGTGGCCACACGCTGACGCTTCAGGATATGCGCGACAAAATCGGTGAGAATGACAGAGATGAAGTTGACGCCAATCTCGACTCCTACGGCACAGCCGGCGTCGGGATGAAGTGCCAGGAGCATTCCGGGGCGCCCTCTCCCAGAATGCTGCAGGCCGATTTCGTGCACGAAACAATGACTCAACAACCTGTTGATGACGCTGGAGACAGTGCTGCGAGTCAAACCCGTCACGTCCGATAACTCGGCGCGAGAGAGGGGCCATGCGTTCGCAGGAGATTCAGGATAACGCTGGTGTTCAGCTTGCGGACAAAGGTTTGATCCACAGCCCTGCAAAACCCGGACAAAGGCCTCTCCTAGTTTATTTGCGAGGAAAACAACTGAAATATACCACGGTGAACTTCGGTTGTCAACTAACTCGACGCCTCTCTCAGGAGCAAGGGTCTAAAACAAGTGCCCCTGCTTCCGCGCCGCGGCTTCTTGACAAGATGCTAGCGAGGTGATATGATCAGGCGCGCCGGTTTTGATGGTCTCTGCGCCCCTCCCTGGATCCACAGAGTAGCGTGGAGTCCGTTCCTACGCCCGGCCGGCCCGTCGGTGAACGTATTCCTGGAGGCAGTTACGCTCTTGGGGCAGGCGGCAGTTGCCAGCCGCGTCCCACCACGCAACCGTTGGCCACGGTGGACAGAGTCTGAACGTACAGACCGCATCCCCTGGCCTGAAAATCTTGTTTGTGCAAAAGGAGTTCTAGACAACATGGGACTAGAAGAGGTCCGCGAAGGTGTCATCAACGGCCAATCTGACGTCGTCGTCCAGTCGGTCGAGGAGGAACTGGAGGCCGGCACAGACTCGGAGACGATTCTGCAGGAGTCGTTGATCAGCGCGATGGGCTACGTCGGCAGGCAGTTTGAGCGGAACGAGGTTTTCGTTCCAGAGATGCTCATTTCCGCCAGGGCGATGAAGGCAGGCCTGGCTATCCTTAAGCCACTCCTCGTCGAGAAGGGAACGATTGCCGCCGGTCACCTCGTCATTGGCACGGTGCAGGGCGACCTTCACGACATTGGTAAGAACCTGGTGGCGATGATGTTCGAGGGGGCGGGCTTCGAGATCACGGACCTGGGTACCGACGTCAGCCCGGATGAGTTCGTAGCGGCTGTCGAGCCGTCTGTGGATGTACTGGCGATGTCAGCGCTGCTTACCACAACGATGCCTAACATGAAGATGGTGATCGAGGCGCTGACCGAGGCAGGGGTGCGCGACAATGTGAAGGTGATTATTGGCGGAGCGCCGGTTACCCAGGCCTACGCCGACGAGATTGGAGCGGATGGATACAGCCCCGACGCCTCGGCGGCGGTGCGGACTGCCAAAGGGTTAATGGGCATTGAGTAGAGGCAGAGGGGCTCTTTCCACGCCGGAGACGCCTTGAGAGGTCGATACCTGCCCCATTGGGAGGGCTTTGATGGAGCTTTGCTATAAGAGTGACTGGAAACAGGCTGAGGAACGCATGAAGGCCTGGTGGCATAGAGAAATCGTCGATCGCGCAATTATCCAGGTGATTGCGCCAAGGGAGGGCGTCGTAGCCGACGGAGACCAGGGCCCCCGCCATCTGACCCCGGAGGAGGTTCCTCAGGAGGAGCTTCTCGACTGGTTCACGGATCCACAGCAGGTGATTCCCCGCTGGGAGAGCTACGTCGAAGCCACCTATTGGGGAGGCGAGGCTTTTCCGGTCGTCTTCCCGGTGTCCACCAGAATGGTCGCCATCCTGTCGGCCTACCTCGGCTGCCCCTATAGGATTGCGGCAGGCAGCAACTCGGGTTGGGCCGATCCGATCATCGACGACTGGGACGCCCGCCCGACGTTCGAGTTCGATCCGGACAATGAGTGGTGGCTAACATCCAAGAGGCTGCTCGATGCGGCAGCCCAGCGCGCCCCTGGTCGCTACTACGTCGGCATACCGGATCTCAATGGGCCGGGCGAGATCCTTGCCCGACTCAGGGGGTCGCAGCGGCTGGCGCTAGACCTGATAGAGAACCCGGAGTACGTTGGGCCCGCGCTGGAGGAAATCAACGTCGCCTGGTTGCGTTACTGGCAAGCAGCCATGGGGATCGTGCATCAGTGGGTCGGGGGATATTTCTACTGGATCGGTATCTGGTCGGATAGACCTTCCACCGATCTCCAGTGCGACTTCTCGTGCCTCATATCGCCGCAGATGTTCGAGGAGTTCTTCCTGCCGGCCATTGAAGAGCAAACTAGATGGGCGGAGCGGACCGTGTACCACTTGGACGGTCCAGGGGCAGTCCGCCATCTTGACCTGCTGCTATCCCTTCCCGAGCTAGACTGCATTCAGTGGATCCCTGGAGCGGGCGCCCCACCCGTTAGCCAGTGGATTCGGCTGCTGCGCTGGATCCAGGCCAACGGCAAGCTCATCCAGATCTACTGCGAGCCCTGGGAGGTAGAGGTGTTGCTCAGCGAATTGGAGCCCGAGGGTCTTCTCTTGTCCACCTCTTGCAGCTCAGAGGCGCAAGCCAAGGACCTGCTGTCGAACGTAGCTCGTTGGACGGCCCGAAAGCAGTGGCTCGTGCCGTAGATTAGAAGCTACAATAGACGAATGACCGATGCGCCTGGAGCTCCCCCATCGGGAGCGGAATGGCGGATCAGAGACCCTCTTTGGTCTGAGAGATGTCGGCTCGGGGCGGGTCACGGACCCGCCCCGAGCTGACGGATAAGCAGGTGCGACGCTTCCGGGGGTCAGGCCGGTAACCGAATCAATCGTCTAGCTCACCCGGTTTCAGTCCCATGGGCAGGGGCGCTGGCCGCGCGCAGTCACTGGTGATCTCGACGAACTCGTCCATCTCTGACGACTCACCGAGGGCCTGCATGACGTCCAGGACGTGGAAGGCCACGTCGCCTCGCGCCCGATGGGGTCGATCGTATCTGAGGGCGTAAGCCATATCCGCCACGCCGATCCCACGGCCCACCTCCCCGCTGTGAGAGAGCGGCACCTGGCTCCACTCCTCTGCCCCGGCGCGACGGACGCGGACGGGACCACCGAAGGTATTGGGATCTGGTGCGCTAAGCGTACCCTCCGAGCCATAGACTTCGATGCGGGGCAGCTCGGAGGCCCAGACGTCGAAGCTGGTGATGAGGGTGACTGTCGGTCCGCTGGCGAAGTCGAGCACCCCGGCGACGTGTGTGGGGACCTCCACCGGTATCCTGCGTCCGCGATGCTCCTCGCTGGTGGCGATGCGCTCGGGGAAAGAGATGCGGGTGGAACCGGCCACGCGCTCCACCGGACCCAGCAGGTTGGTCAGCGCCGTCAGGTAATACGGCCCCATGTCGAGCAGAGGGCCCGCCCCCGCTTGATAGAAGAAATCGGGGTTAGGGTGCCACGACTCGGGCCCGTGCTGAACCATAAAGGCCACCGCCGCCACAGGCTCGCCGAGCCAACCGTCGTCGATCAGCTTTCGGCAGGTCTGCAGGCCACCGCCCAAGAAGGTGTCGGGCGCACAGCCCACCTGCACATCCTTCTCGCGGGCCGCTTCCAGGACCCGCCGCCCCTCCTGGCGCGTCACGGCCAGGGGCTTCTCCGAGTAGATGTGCTTGCCCGCCTCGATGGCCGCCAGGCTAACCTCCGCGTGCGTTGTGGGCACGGTAAGGTTGACGACGACCTCGATCTCTGGGTCACCCAGCAGCTCATCGACGGGATAGGCCTGGGGTATGTCGAACGCCTGAGCTTTCTCGCGAGCCTTCTGCTGGTCGATGTCCGCGCAGGCGACGATGTCGAGGATCCTGAAAACGCGGCTTCTCTCGACGTACCGGCCAAAGATGTTGCCGGTGCCGATGATACCGATCTTAACCGGTCTTTCCATGGGCCAGACCTCCTTCCACCAGGTAGCGATAGCTCCTCTCGACGGCGTCCATCATGTCCGTGGCGCACTGGTCCAGCTCGATGATCAGCCACTCCGCTCGGCCTTCGGCGGCCTGGACGATAGCCGGGACGTCCAGCACGCCCTCGCCGACGGTGACCTGCGGTGAACCCTTGACCGCTGGGCCGTCCTTGATGTGCAAGAGAGAGGCTCGGTCCCCGAGCTCCTTCACCACCTCGGCCGGATCGAAGCCCGCTGTCCGCACCCAGTACGTGTCTATCTCGAAGAGAATCTCCGGATCGAGGTGCTCCAGCAGCATTCGGTAGGGATACCGGCCCTCCACCTCCTCGAACTCCCACCAGTGGTTGTGGATGCCGAAGCTCATGCCGTTCTCCTTGGCCACAGCGTGCGCTTCGTTAAAGAGATCGCAGGTCTGCCGAACCTGGTCAAGGGTCTGGAAGCTCTCAGGTCCCTTGCCAGAGACGATGCGTCGACAGTCCAGAGCGTCCATGGCCTCCAGGACCACATCCTCATCCGCGCCGACCGGAAGGGGAGTATGGGCGCTGGGCACCTGCAACCTCAGCTGCTTGAAGAGCCTACCCGCTTCTCCGGGCGTCGCCTTCAGCGTTGCGAGCGCAGGCTCCACGCCGACGTAGCCTATGTCGGCGATCTGTCGCATTACTCCGCCGAAGTCCTCGGCCAGAGCCTCGCGGACGGTGTATAATTGCAGAGCAATCTCTGCCGCTTTCAGTGTCATCGTGAACGTCCTCCTATGTCAGTGAATGTCGGATGATTACGCGCTCCAAGCGTCGGGGCGCGGACAGTATCGACTGCGCGGTCTCCGGAGCGCGCAGAGCAGATGGGCGGGGGAGACCCCGCATAACCTCTAGCCCGGTATCCTTCACCCTAGCCACGTCTTCAGGGTCTTTCTAGAGCCTCCCACCCCTTGAGGCGAGGAGGAAAGCTGCCCAGCAAGGGAAGGCGCGCCAGCTCGCCACTGGTGCCGAGAAAGTGCTCGGTAGAGCGATCGCATATGGGACCGCCATCGCCGAGAACGCTCGGAGTCCCCGTCTCGGAGACGTCCTTCGGCGTGGAAGGCCCAGGTATTCCCGTGCTCTCGCCTGTGACGCCCTTGGGGGACGAGGTCTTCGAGCCTAAATGCGATTGCCCTGCAGCGCTCGGTCCGCGCACTGGGAGACACTAGCGGGCCATGGTATCATAGTGTGATCAACTTGCAAGAAGACACACGGCGCGAAACGGGGCAATCGCACCGCATCTGCGACCGTGCTCGCGCTGGATAGCTATATCCAGGTCGGCTCCGTGAAAGACAGAAGAGGAGAAACGAAGACGCACAAGAGACGCATCACCCAATGCGGACTGCTCGTCGCAGGCGTGCTCGCGATGGTGGGTCTGCTTTGGGCGGTGAGAAACATCGCGGCCTCGCCAACGGCGAGGCCCCTCGCGCAGGATGGAGGGGGAGACCCTCGACCCGCGCATACGCCTCGCCAGCGTGCCCTACGCCATTCAGGCGGAGGAGAGGCGAAGAACGCCGATACCCTTCGACGGTGAGCACGCCAACGCCTTCGCCGATGCGAACCACGACCACGACCACGACGCCGACTACGTGAACGAGGGGCAGGCGAACAGCGTCACCTCGGCGATGATCCTGAGCAGCACCGTCACCGCCGATGAGATGGCCGACGGCGCAGCGCTGGCCGGGATCCTGTACGACGACGGCGCCGGGTCGGGCCTTTACGCCGACACGGTCGACGGGCTGCACGCCAGCGAGATAGCCGACTATGAGGACGTGGTCGTGGTGGCGAAGAGCGGTGGGGACTACGCCTCGATCGGGGCGGCGCTGGCCAGCATCTCCGACGCCAGTAGAGTACGATGCCCAAGCGTAGATCGTGGATGTCCTCAGTATCTCCATCCTTGCTTTCGCAACTCCTGTACGTCGGGATACCGGCCCTGCGCAAGCTTGGGCTTGGTACCAGATAGAATCTGTTCATTCTTTACTACAGCAAAATAGACCCAAAGACCGGCGGCAGCGATTACCCCGATGGCTCCAGACACGATCAACGCAGTTTCGTTGTCGGGGATGAAATAGGCAGACGCGGCCACCGCGAGAATAGGCAGAGCGAAGAAGAGAAGAGGAGACCACTAGAACGAGTATAAGCGGGATTCCCAGACCAGGTCCCGATCCTTCTCTTTCTGCTCCTCGGGAAGCTTTTTTCTCAACCTCATGTCTGACGGGTTTCTGTAAGCGCAGGAAGCGAAGCGGCTGCAGCGGCACCCGCCGAAACTGGGTTGAGCCAGCTCTCCCCCCGGGACCCCTCAAGGGGGCGCGAGTGTCTCCTCCCAGGGAAGCAGTGGGTCGTGGGCCTTATGCTTCTCATCTGTCTCTGGCGCGCAGCATCAACCGTCGCTGCGCTTCTCATCCATTGTGGAACCCCATTCGTATCCCTCGGTCCTGAGGGTCTCGCAGAATACGTGACGATGGGCCTTTTTCTCTTCTGCTGGAACGGCCGACGCTGTTGTGAGGCGGGGCGTGTGACGGCTAGCCTGGACCAAGGATATCATGGACTCAGCAACGCATCAAGTCGCGTCTGCGGTCATAGATCGGCGGCGCGCGGCTGTCGCTCGGTTATCTCTAGTAAATCGCGAGGTGCGTCGCTGCGTCAGCGGAGGTGCGGCGTGACGGCCTCGACGAAGGCCTCCAGATCCTCGAGTTGGTCCAGCAGCGCAAGAATCTGTTCCACGTCGACCTGCACATACTCGTGGACCAGAATGTTGCGCAATCCCACCATCGCTTTGACCCGCCACGCCAGCGTCGGTGAGAGGTAGCCGTGCTCCTGAAGCAACTGGACGCACTCCCCATAGGTCTGCGGTACGCCCAGGTGGTCCCGCGTCACGAGGTGGCAGCTCACATCGATGACGATCTGGATAGCCTCGAACAGCCCATAGCGCAAGGCCCAGGCCAGGTGGGTGTCGCCTGTGACCTCTTGCGCCGTGTAGCGGGTCTGAAAGCGCCTCAACTGAGCGATGTTGTGCTCCATGCGTTGTAGCTTCTCTAGCATAGGCTGCTCCTCAATCGTTGTCAGGAACGTTCCCCGTGGCGCCGCCGAAAGGCAGCCGTCACCTGCTCTCGAAGGTGTGCTGTGTCGAGGTATCGGAGAATCGCGCGGGTCTTGAACGCGACGTACGGTGCCCCTTCTCGGCAGAAGAGGAGGTGACCGCGGGTCATGATCTCGTGCGCCAGCGTGGGGTTCTGCCCCGGCAAGGGGTTCAGCCACACCAGGTCGACCGAGCGTCCGCAGAGCTCTTCGAGCTCCGCGATCCAGGCGCCGCGCTCCAAGAGTGGCAGGGAGCCGTCCGTGTGGATGGCGATGTCCACGTCGCTCTCCGGCGTCGCCAGATCTCCCTCGCGTTCCGGGACCAGGGATCCGAAGAGGACGACAAAGCTCACCCTGCGATGCTTCGCGAACCACGCGTTCAGTTCACGCGTAGGCAGAGAAAGTTGCGCATCTGGCGCATCGGTCCTTTCTGTCAGCATCCTCCCCCCGTTCCAGGTACACTTCCCAGAGGCTGTGGATCGCACGTCTGTCCCTCCGAACAGCAGCGTCCCAAGTATAGGCCACGGCTGTGCATTGTCAAGATCCCTATCGCCCGATATCCCAAATCCCCCGCGCTATTTCCCAAATGGTATCCCAAAACTACCCTATTGACAAACCACTCCCCACGTGGTATACTTGACCCATGAACAGGGAT
>CAZNRX010000082.1:0-17743 GCA_964575455.1 uncultured Anaerolineales bacterium
CACCGCGACGCACCTATTCTCGCTGTGTCGCGTGACAACTCGTTAGTGCACCCCGTGAGGCCTGCTGGCTGTTCATTGGGGCCTGGCATGGTAGAATACGTGCGAGTGTGTAAGGGAGGTACCCATCTATGACATTCAGCGACTACGTTAGAATCCTGCGCAAACGGTGGTGGATCATCGTCATCGCGGTCTTGCTGACTGCCGGCAGCGCCGTAATCTTCAGCGAGCTCCAGCATCCTCAGTACACCTCCACCGCGGAGGTGATCATCTCCCCGGCCCGGCCGGACTTCGGCCTCACACAGTCGGCAAATATCCTCCTGCGCCCCTACATGACGGTTGCCAACTCCAAGACGTGGGCTCAGGACGTGATCGAGGAGCTGCAGCTGCCGATGACGCCGGAGGGCCTGCGAGGGAATACGCACTTCGCGGCCGAGAGTGACCGTATGGTGATCAAGATCGAGGTCGAGGATTACGATGGCGACCAGGCCAACGACATTGCTCGCACCTGGGCCAATCTGCTCGTCCAGTGGCGCAATGAGGAGAACCTTAAGCTGCGCAAGGAGGATCGCGTCGATGCCATTCTCCGCGATCCCCCCAGCTACAGCCAATCCTGGCCTCCTAGCACCAAGATTATGCTGGTCGCCGGGGTCGTCTTCGGCCTGGTCATTGCTGGGGTAGTCATCTTCTTCTTGGAGTGGCTCGAAGCCGGTGTCGTTCGCACACCTCAGGATCTTGAGCGCCAGCTCGATCTGACCGTCGTGGGCGCCATCCCCTCCACCAAGTGACGCCTGAGCAACTGAGAGCAAAGGAAGGAACCATGGCCGAGACATTCGACCTTATTACCTTGACCGATCCACGCAGCCCGGCGGCGGAGGCCTACCGCACCTTGCGCACGAATCTCACGTTCTTCGCTGCTCTCGACCGGCCGATCGAGTCCGTGGTGGTCACGTCGGCCGCGCCGAACGAGGGCAAGTCCGAGGTCCTGGGTAACCTGGCCGTGACGATGGCCCAGGGTGAGCGTCGCACCATCCTGGTGGACGCCGACCTGCGCCGTCCCGGGCTGCACGAGCTCTTTGGGGTGGCGAACGATCGAGGGCTCACCACCATGATCCTTGAGGAGCAGGCCCTGGACGACCCGCCGCTTCTGGACGTCGGGGTGGAGAACCTCCTCTTGGTGCCCAGCGGCCCCTTGCCCCCCAATCCGGCGGACGTGCTCGGGTCGGGCAAGATGGAGCGTGTCATTGAGGTCTTCAGAGATCGGGCCGACGTGATTCTCTTCGCCGCGCCGCCCGTCGTCGCTGTGACCGACGCTGCGGTGCTGGGCACCAAGGTCGATGGTGTGTTGTTGGTCGTCGCCGCCGGGCGCACCCGCCGCGAGCACGCCGAGCGCGCCAAGGAGCTCTTGCAGCGCGTAAACGTCCGGATCATTGGCGCTGTGCTGAACGAGGCAACGCGTGGCGCCACGTTGAGCGCCTACTGATCGAGAGCCCCATGGCTCTCTCTCCTCAAGGAGAGGGCCGGGTGAGGCTATGTTGGTTGAAGGTTTGAAAGGAGGGCGTACGTGAAGGCTCTGATTCTCAGCGGGGGTACGGGCACTCGCCTCTATCCCCTGACGTTCACCAGTGCAAAGCAGTTGATCCCGGTGGCGAACAAACCGATCCTCTTCCGTGTCATTGAGTCTATTCGTGACGCTGGCATCCACGACATCGGCATCGTTGTCGGGGATACGGGGCAGGAGATCAGGACCGCCGTGGGTCGAGGGGGCCGGTGGGATGTCGACGTCGCCTACATCCACCAGGAGAAGCCCCTGGGCCTGGCTCACGCGGTCAAGGTGAGCCAGGACTTCCTGGAGGACGAGCCCTTCGTCATGTTTCTGGGCGACAACGTCATTCAGGGCGGCATCGGTGAGCTGGTGCAGCAGTTCCAGGCCTCCGAGTGGAACTCCCAGATCGTGCTGACTCGCGTGGAGCATCCCGAGCGATACGGGGTGGTGGAGCTGAACGGTGAGGGGCGCGTGATACATCTGGTGGAGAAGCCTCAAGATCCTCCTTCTGACCTGGCCCTGGTGGGCATCTACATGTTCGACCATCACGTCCACCAGGCGGTCGACAGCATCACACCTTCCTGGCGTGGCGAGCTGGAGATCACCGACGCCATCCAGTGGCTGGTGGAGAACGACTACAAGGTCTATCCCTACGTCCACCGGGGCTGGTGGATCGACACCGGGGAGCCGAACGAGCTTCTCAAGGCGAACAGCCTGGTGCTGGAGGAGCTGACGCCAGCGGTCGAGGGCTACGTCGACCGCGATTCCGAGGTGGACAGCCGCGTGATCGTCGAGAAGGGTGCTGAGATCATCAACAGCGTGATCCGCGGGCCGGCCATCGTCGGGGAGCGTACCCGGGTGGTCAATTCCTACATCGGCCCGTTCACCTCGATCTATCACGACGTGGAGATCGAAGATAGCGAGATCGAGCGGGCCATCGTCCTGGAGGATAGCGTCATTCGCGACATCCCGGCGCGGATCCAGGACAGCCTCATCGGGCGGAACGTCAACCTGACGCGCTCGCCCATCAAACCGAAGGCGTACAAGTTGACGCTGGCCGATCACAGTCAGGTCGGCATTCTGTAGGGCTGATCAGACCAACGTATTACCCAACCGAATAACCTTCTGGGCAACTGCTGCCCGTGGCCCGCAATCCAGCTTCCTCTGCTGACCAAGGGCAGGGTGGCCGTTGTGTAGAGCGCTAGATGGAGCACGGGGCGAGCGTACGCGGCGGCAGACGCACGTCGCGGACCGAGCGAGCGGCAGGTTGAGGTGCCGCGGTTGATGGTGCACGAGGACGAAGCTGTCAGCCAAGGATAAGAGATGCCCGACCGGTCCACGGACGAAAGCACACCTTCCGCGCCGGAGGAGCTCCGGGTCTATCTCCTCGGCCCACCCCGGGTGGAGACGGGGGGAGCGGCCCTGTCCGTCCCCCGCCGGCAGGTTCGGGCGTTGCTGTATGCTGTGGCTGCCGTGCCGCGTCCCATGCCCCGAGAACGGTTATGCTATCTCCTCTGGGCCGACCGATCGGAGTCTAAGGCACGCCGCAGCCTTTCTCGCCTCCTCACGCATCTGCGCCGCGCCCTGCCTGATCCGGACCTGCTGCTGACCTCTGGAGACCGCGTCGGCCTCGATCCCGAGCGCGTTTCCACCGACCTCGCTGCTTTCACCCGGCTCTCCGACGTCGAAGGTGGGGTCGAAGCTCTCCGGCGGGCGGCCGATCTCTATCGAGGGTCCTTCCTGGCTGGTTTCTCCCTCGCCGACAGCCCCGAGTTCGAGGCTTGGGTCCTCGAGCGACAGCGTGCTTACGAGCGTCGCTATCTCGATGTCCTGACCGCCCTTATCGAGGGGTACGCGGCCCAGCAGGCGTACGACGCGGCCATTGCCTATGCCCGTCGTTACCTGGCTGCCGATGAGCTGGCTGAGGAGATCCATCGTCGGCTGATCGCCCTCTATGCCGCTGTCGGGGACCGCAGCGCGGCTTCGCGCCAGTTTGAGCGCTGCGTCGCCATCCTGGAGCGCGAGCTGGGCGTTCGCCCCGTGCCGGAGACCCGCGCTGCCTACGAGGGCGCCCTGGCGGACCAGGGCGTGTCTATGGCGCAAAAGGCCTCCCACCTCTGGTCCACTCTGCCTGGCCTGGACGTGCCGCTGGTAGGGCGCGAGGCGGCCTGTCAGAACCTGAGAGAGGCTCTCGCCCACGTCCAGGCTGGCCGGGGCCAAGTGGTGCTCCTGTCTGGGGAACCGGGCATTGGCAAGTCTCGCTTGATGGAGGCGTTCGCCACTCGATCCGGCGAGCAGGCCCTGGTCCTGACTGCGGCTGCCCAATCCGTGGAGCAGCATCTTCCCTATCAGTCTGTTGCCATGGCCTTCCGCTCCATCCCCGATCGACGTGCGCTCACGCGCGCCGTCCAGCCCACCTGGCTGGCCGAGGCCGCCCGCCTCCTGCCCGAGCTTCGCGACCTCTGCCCCGATCTCCCCTCGCCGCTGCCGGCCGAGCCAGACGAGGCCCGCACACGCCTGCACGAGGCCCTCTGTCGCCTGGTGCTCGGGCTTGCCGCAGGGTCTCGGCCCCTCCTCCTCTGCCTCGACGATCTCCACTGGGCCGACAGCGCCACCCTTGATTGGTTCGTCTGTCTGGCCCGCCGTATGGGCAAACGCCCCATCCTCGTCTTGGGGACCTATCGCACCGAGGAGCGGGAGGCCGTGGGCGACCTGCGTCACAGCCTCCTTCGCCTCGGCGTGCTTTCCGAGTTCCGTCTGAGCGGCCTCACGGTCGAGTCGGTCCTCCAGATCGTGCGCCATCTGATCGGCCCTCGTCCTGGCTCTGAGGCGCTCTCCCATCGTCTCCATCGGGCTACCGGTGGCAATCCTTTCTTCCTCCTGGAGACGATCCGAGAGCTTCTGGGGGCCGGGCAGCTGCCCGATGACCTGACCGCATTGGTGGAGGTCCCACTCCCTCGGACGGTTCGGCAGGCCGTCGAGGCCCGCTTGCGGAAGCTCAACCCGCAGACGCTCCAGGTGCTTGAGGCCGGTGCCATCCTTGGCATGGCCTTCGACTTCGATCTCGTACACCGCACCGCGGGCCGCGGGGAGATGGAGACCGTCGATGGCTTGGATGAGGCGGTGGCATGTCAGCTCCTTTCAGAGCATCCGTCCGGTTACCGCTTCAGACACGCCCTCATCCGCCAGACCCTGGAGTCGACCCTCGGCCCAGTGCGCCGTCATCTGCTCCATCGCCGCGCCGCGCGGGTCTTGGAACGGATGGACCGCCAGGCCCCCGAGCGCAGGGCCGCGATGCGGATCGCGCACCATTTCGACCGTGGTGGGGAGGCGATGAAGGCCGTGCGCTACTACCGCCGCGCCGCCCACCAGGCCGAGGATCTCTTCGCCTGGCAGGAGGCCGAGGAGATCCAGAGCCGCCTGCTGGCTCTCTTGGATCAGCTCGATCCCGACCGTTCACAGCCGGATCGCCTCGCCCTGCGCGGCCAGATCTTGACCGCGCGCGCCCACGTCCGCTTCCTCCAGGGCCGTCTGGAGGACCGGGACGCCGACCTGGCAGCTCTCACCTCTCTGGCAGAGGAGAGCGGCGACCGCGCGCTGCGTCTGCGGGCCCTGGTGCACCGTGTCCGCTATCTGAACCTCGATGCGGAGTATGAGAGGGCCATTGGGGTAGCTGAGGAGGGATTGGCCCTGGCCAGCCTGCTGGACCGGGAGGGGGCTGCCTCCCGTCTTCTGGCTCAGATCGGCTTTGCCCACTACTTCCTCGGCCAGCCGCAGCAGGCGCTGGTCGTCCTGGAATCCGCCCTGGACGCGGTCGGTGAGGAAGGCTCCACCGCTATGCGAGGGCGAATCGTCCACATCCTGGGCTATGTCTACTTCCACCTCGGGGCATATGCCCGCTCTCTAAGCTACCAACAGCAGGCGTACGCCTGTCACCAGGCGGTGGGCGACCAGAACCGGGTGGCGTGGGATGGACTCGATATCGGGGCGTTGCACCTGGAGAGGGGCGACTTCGCCATGGCCAGGAGATACATGGCCGAGCACTTGGCTTTGGCCCGTCGCATTGGCGCGCGGCCGGCCGAAGCGTACGGCTTGACGCTGTTGGGCTCCTGGGAGCTTCATCGCGGTGCGTACTTGGCGGCAGCCGAGCGCTTCCGGGAGGCGCGTTCTATGCAGCGCGATCTGCGCAGCGAACACGGGATCGTGGCTGCGGAGCTGGGCGCGGGGCTGGCTCTCTATCACCTGGGCCAGCTTGATCAGGGTCGGGACGTGCTGCGCAAGGCTATCCGGCGTGCCCGCTCGATTGGGCACCGGCGACGTCTCGCCGAGTCGCTCGTCGCCCTGGGGGTGCTGGAGATCGGGGCCGGCTCCTTCGATGCTGCCCGCGTCGGCCTTGAGGAGGCCGTCGCGCTCGCGCGGGACGGCCAGTGCTGGGAGAGCGTCGCGGCGGGGCTCAGCGCGCTCGCTCGGGTCGAGCGCGCGCAGGGGAACATGCCCGGCGCCCTGCAGCGCGCTGAGGAGGCCATCGATGTCGCCCAGCAGCGTGAGCTGTGCGTCTTCGATGCCTGGGCAAGGAGGGAGCTCGGCATGGCCCTGCTGGCTCAGGGGGAACCGCAGAGGGCGCTGGAACAGACAAGCGCGGCTGTGGAAGCTCTCCCGCGTGCCCACCAGGCCTGGATCGGGAGCGAGGCGGTCCACGGCGCCCATGCTCGGGTGTTGCAGATTCTGGGCCGCGCCGACGAGGCGCGCGAACAGGCCCAGCTGGCTGAGACGGCCATCCAGGCCAAGGCCGACCTTATCCCTGATCCTGACCGGCGCCACCGCTACGTCCAGGTCGCCCGATCGCGCATCCGCTGACCGTCCCCCTCGTCTCCTCTCACCTTCTTTGTAGACATTTTGTAGTCACCCCTGTGCTATACTGTTCATCATGCACGGGAAGGTCGCTATGGAAGAAAGGAGGATCGAAATGCGTTGCACGGTACGTATGCTCGCGCTCGTAGGTCTGCTGGCAGTCGTCTTGATGGTGCCAGCCGGCCCCACACTCGGCCAGGCTGCCGATCCGCTGGTGGCCTGTGCGCAAATAGCCTTCTCCACCGAGGAGGACTTCGTGACCCAGGAGCCGCCTGATGGTAATCCCATCATCTCGGACGGGGATCTCCTGGGCGACAACTGCGTCATCTGCCGCAGGAACGCTGAGCTACTGGAGGGCTTCGACGTCGAGGAGGATCTCGGCCTCGACGCGGCCGACGTGATCAACGTCGACGCGGGGTTGGTGGCCTTCTCCACCGAGTTGGATAGCCCTCACGGCGGCTTCACGGCCGGCGACCTGCTGACCACCCACGGGGCCGTGATACCCAACCTAGCTCTACTGCACCAGTTCGACCTTCCGAGGGCCGACCTGGGCCTGGATGCCGTGCACTTCGTGGGTGACCTGCAGGGCATCAATGATTTCCTCGACGATGCACGCAAGGTGAGCCGCGGGACGTGGCTTGAGAATCCCGCCATGCTGCCCGGCCTGCTGGAGGAGTACAAGATCGACATCCTCTTCTCCACCGAGGGCACGGGACGCTCGTTGGAGGGCGCCCCGCTCTTCCTCGATGGCGATCTGCTCTCGGCTCGGTACGGCAACGTCGTCGCGAAGAACGGCCTTCTCCTACCCAACTCGGTCCCGGCGGGGCTTCCGAAGCGGGGCGTCGATTTTGGCCTGGACGCGGTCGCCACGACCCGGGACGGCAACCGGGAGCCCATCTACTTCTCCACCGAGATTCTCTTCAGGGGCGAGCCTGCCTTCACTGATGGCGACGTGCTCAAGATTGGCGGCGTCAGCCATAAGAACGCGGATCTGGTGGGCTGTTTCGAGCCCAAAGCGGGTGACCTCGGCCTGGATGCGCTCTTCTTGGGGATGGCGCGGGTCGAGCTGAGCGGGGGCGGGGGGCTGCGCGCTCCCTGGCGCCCCAAGCTTCCCCCCATCTTCCATGCCCCTGAACCGGCCCTGCCCATCCCGTCCTCGGAGCGGGCGGTGGGCGCGGCGGCGAACGGCGAGGACGGCGTTGTGCTGTATGATCTGCTCGCTGGTGCTTCAGAGACCGTATCCGCAAGCCCCAGCTTGGAGAGGACGCCTGCCATCCACGGCGATCGCGTCGTCTGGGATGACGACAGAAACGGCATTGCAGACCGGGACATATACCTCTATGACTATGGCCTGGGCATCGAGATGCAGGTCACCTCAGAGAACCATAATCAGACGCAGCCTGCCATCTACCAGGACAAAATCGTCTACATTGACAACCGCAATGGGAACGACGATGTCTACATGTTTGACCTGGCCACGAGCACGGAGACGCCCATATGCACCGATCCGGCCAAACAGTTGTCGCCGGCCATCTACGGTGACAAGATCGTGTGGATGGATTACCGCAACGGCGACTATACCGACATCTACATGTACGATCTGTCGACGAGCACCGAGATCCCCATCAAGGTGCACGCGGCGCACACATCGCCTGCCCTATATGGTAGCGGGTTTCTCGACATCTACGAGCAGCGCATCGTATGGACGGACTGGAGGCACGGTAACGCCGACATCTATTTGCACGATCTGACCACTTCCACTGAGACCCGGATCACGACGAATACGTCTGGTCAGAGCGGCCCCCGCATCTACGAGGACACGATCGTATGGATGGATCACAGGAACCCCGGACCTGGACCTGACACAGAGAACAGCGACATCTACATGTACGATCTCTCAACTGGGACAGAGTCCCCCATAAGCGTTGCCGCAGAACGCGCGGAGTACACGCCGGACGTGTACGGTAACATCATCGTGTGGAGCAAGGGTTGGGACATCTACATCCACGACCTGTCCACGGGCACTCAGACAGCTATCGCCACTCATGCCGGGTTTGACAGCTGGCCGGACATACAGGGCAATAGGATTGTGTGGGAAGGCGTGCCCCCCACGGAGCCCTACGTCCGCCTCCTGTTCGTGCCCCTCAATTGGACAGGCACCCAGGCTGCCTTCAACACCGAGGTCGACACCCAGGTCTCCTTCTTCCGCAACGCCATTCCTCTGAGCGCTTGCCCGGCGAGGTTGTCGGTGACGACGCTGAATGTGACCACGCAGAATTTCTCGACCTTCAACTGTACCTACCCCACCAACTGCGGCGTGGGATCCATCAAGCCCTTTGTGGACAGCCTGGGGGTCAACACCGCGGACTACGACGCCATTGTGGGCGTGGCTCCCAGTTCGCCGTGTCCGCCCATTGCGGGATGCAGCAACGGCGCTGACGCTGTCTGGGTCACGACGGCGTATGACACCGTGACGGCCCACGAGCTCGGCCACATCTACGGCCTGGAGGACGAATACTGCAGCAATCCGGCCGGGAGCACCGACTGCCGCTGCAACGACGGGGACCAGGGCGGGTGTGGAGATACCGGCAGCGATGGCGCGGCGACGGGCGATCTCAACTGGCTCGACACCACGCTGGGATGTGGCCCCGACGGTACGCCCTGCTGTGACGTCATCTGGGGCGATTGCAGCGCGGTGGACTACGGCATCTGCTGTCAGGGCAATCAGAACGCGTCCGGTGGACGATGCGTGATGTCCTACGCCGACGCCCCCGGTCCTCGGGCCCTCTGTGCACACTGCATGGCCCATCTCGCCACCGTGCCGGAGCTGAGTTGCAGCTCGCCGGAGCCCCCCGAGTCGGATCAGGTGGTCGACCTGGCCCTGAACATCTACCCCGACGACGCCGTCGAGGAGAAGCGGGTCATCCTGCGAAAGGGGAGGCCGACCAGACAGTTCGAGAAGGGCGACACCTATCGGTTGAGTGTGGCCAGTGAGTCAGGCAAGCTCTTGTGGAGCCAGGAGTTCAACGTCTACTTCGACTACTACGGCCCGATCGTCTCGACGGAGGACAAGGAGGACTACGCCGCCATCAAGTACGGGTTCTTCCCCTTTGCCGGCAAGATACCCTACGAGGACGGGATGCATGTCCTAAGTCTGAGCCACGGGAGGAAGATCATCTACGAGAGAACCCTCGACTTCTGCAACCAAAACGGTCGATGTGATCCCTCAGAGACCCATCTGACCTGCCCCGAGGACTGTCCCCTCAACGAGGATGACGGCATCTGTCAGCCCAACGACGATGGCGTGTGCGATCCCGACTGCGCGGCGGGCGCCGACCCCGACTGCACCCACGAGGAGCTGCCGATGGAGGCGTGCCGAGAGCTCGCTTTCTCCACCGAGGAGGACTTCCTCACCGACGGTCCGATGCCCATAGACGGCGACCCGATCATCTCCGACGGCGACCTGCTGGGCGAGAAGTGCACGGTCTGCGCCCGCAACCGGCAGCTCCTGGCACCCTTCAAGGTGAAGATCGATCTGGGCCTCGATGCAGCCGACGTGATCGACGTCAATACCGAGCTGGTGGCCTTCTCCACCGAGCTCGACGATCCCCACGGGCGGTTCACCGCTGGCGATCTGCTGGCGACGAATGGCGTGGCCATTCCCAACCAGGCGCTCCTCTGGGCCTTCGAGATCGACTACGACATGGGTCTGGATGCCATCTATTTCGTCGGGCACCAGGATGAGGTCGCGGGCTTCCTGCAGAACGCCCAGGATCTCACGCGCGGGGAGTGGCTGGAGGCGCCCGAGATGTTGGCCGAGAGGCTTGAGGAGGCGGGTATCGACCTCTGGTTCTCCACGGAGGGGACCGCGCCGCCTGTGGAACAGCCGAAGTTCCTGGACGGCGATCTGCTCTCCGTGGTAGACGGCACTATCGTGGAACCGCAGCAAGGTCTGCTACCGGCGGGCGTGCCGGCCGGCATCCCGAGTGGCGGCGTGGACTTCGGCCTGGACGCCGTCAGCGCCGACCGCAGCGACCGCGAGCAGCCCCTCCGCTTCTCCACCGAGATCCTCTACCACAACGAATGGAGCTTCACCGACGGCGACGTGTTGCTCCAGGGCGATCATATAGAGCACACCAACCTGGCTCTGATCTCGCCCTGTAACGCCGCGGCCGGCTTCCTCGGGCTGGACGCCTACTCCATCGGCCCCGTGACGCCGTGCGAGCCGAGCATCGAGGTGGAGAAGGAAGTCCTGGACATCAACGGGGACTGGGTGGACCGGATCGAGGCGCAGCTCTCCGACACGGTGAGGTTCCGCTGTGAGATCCACAACAACGGCACCTGCTGCGACCTTTCGAACATGGCCGTGACCGACGTCCTGGCCGACAACATGGCGTACGTGGAGGGCAGCGCAACCGTCGATGGCGAGCCGCGAGAGCCCGATGTGCTTGCGGGGAACGAGTTCACCTGGTTCATCCGCGAGACGCAGCAGCCATCGGACACGATCACCATCGAGTTCGAGGCGCATGTGACCGGATGCGGTCCGGGCGAGAACGTGCAAAAGGCGACCGCCGTGTGCGAGGAGTTGGGCGAGACGGTCACTGCTGAGGACACGGCGACCGTGATCGGCGTGGGGAAGCCCGACCTGGTCGTCAGCAGGATCACGTGTGACCGGCTGAACGACAGGATCGGCTACGAGGTCACCAATGTGGGGTGCGACGTGGCGCCAGAAGGGCACTACACGGAGCTCTCGGTGGATGGCACCTCTTTCCTGGATCAGGTGACTGAGGATCTGGCGCACGGCGAGACATTCGAGGGCTGGTTCGACTACGCCTGGCCTACCTGCCACACGGTGGACGTCGAGGTCTGCGCGGATGTTCGCGATGCCGTCGATGAGGAGGACGAGGCGAACAACTGTCGCGACAGTGGGTGCATCTCGGCCCAGCTAGAGTGGAGATGGGACAGCCCCAGGGTGGAGCCCGGGTACGACCAGGTCATGATGGCCCCAGTGGCAGCCGATCTGGACGGCAACGAGATTCCGGACGTCGTGTTCAGCACCTTCACCGGCACCAACTACACCAGTGATGGCATCCTACGCGCCATACGCGGAAACACCGGGACGGAGCTGTTCAGCGTGACCAGTCCCAACTACCGCGTCAAGCCCGGCGGTGGCGTCGCCGTAGCCGATATCGATGGCGATGGCAGGCCCGAGATTCTGGCCAACAAGGACCCGGCTGGCGTCATCTGCTTCGAGCACGATGGCACCTATCGGTGGATGACCTCCGCACCTTCCGTCGGTAACGGCGGGGTGGCGGTGGCCGACCTGGACGGAGACGGCAGACCGGAGATCGTCGCGCGCAACACGGTCCTTAACAGCGATGGCACTGTACGCTGGACCGGCGCCGGCGGCGGTGAGTCGACGTACCCGGTGGTGGCGAACCTCGATATGACGGGCCGCCCCGAGGTGGTCTCCGGCAACACAGCCTACCGCCACGACGGCACCATCTACTGGCGGGGCACCCACTACGGCAACCCGGCCGTCGCGAACCTCGACGATGACCGCTACCCCGAGGTTGTCTTCGTGGGTGGAGACCGGATCTCGATCTGGGATCACGACGGGACGCTGAAATGGGGCCCGATGCCTGTGCCTGGCACCGGCAACGGGCCGCCCGTGATCGCCGATATGGACGGCGACGGCCGGCCGGAGATCGGCGTCGGCGGCTACGACTATTACGTGGCGTACGAGGGGGACCTGAGCGTCAAGTGGATGGTCGAGATTCGGGATCACAGCTCCCGAGCGGCCAGCTCCACCGCCTTTGACTTCGATGGCGATGGCGCCTTTGAGATCCTCTACAGCGATGAGCACCATCATCGTATCCTCCGGGGAACCGATGGAGCGATCCTCTTCGAGGTGCCGGGGCCGTCGGGCACGCTCCTGGAGCATCCCTTCATCGTCGACGTGGACAACGACGGTCATGCCGAGATGGTGGCCGCCGTCAACAACCACGCCTGGGGCGTCAACACCGGTATTGAGGTCTACGGCAACGACACCTGCTGGCCGGACGCGCGGAATATCTGGAACCAGCATACCTACCACATCACCAACATCACCGACGATGCCAAGGTGCCGCAGGTGGAGGCGAACAACTGGGAAACGCACAACAACTACCGGACGCAGTCGGCAGGCGTCCCCATAGAACGCCCTATGTTGTACATCGAGCCGGCATCGGTCACCACCTCGATCTCGGAGACGGCCACGGTTGAGATCCGCATCCAGGACGTGACGGATCTCTACGGCGTGCAGCTCCATCTGAGCTTCGATCCAGATATCGTTCAGGTGGAGGATGCCATACCCGGTGGCGACGTGAACATCGTGCCAGGGGACTTCCTGAATCCTGGGGCGGTGGTCTACACCAACTACGTGAACAACGCCACCGGGGAGATCGAGTACGTGCAGTCGCGCGAGGGTTCGGTGCCGGGCGTGAATGGCTCGGGTCTGCTGGCTCGCATCGTCTTCCACGGGGAAATGGACGGTATCAGCCCGCTGACGTTCACGCTGCATGCCCTGTCCGATCCCCTGTCCGTGCCCATCGCCCACGACTACGCGGACGGAGAGATCATCGTCAGCTCGGCGACGGGTGTGGTCCGGGGCAAGGTTATCCTGGAGCGGCGCGTGAACTACCCCAACGCGAATGCAGGCGCAACGGTGGCGTTGGCTGGTCAGACGCGTGTGACGGGCGACGACGGAACCTACAGCTTCAGCGGCGTGCCGGTTGGTACACACCAGATCAGCGTCACGCATCCCAGCTATCTGCCCACCTGGCGCAGTGTGAACGTTACGAGTGGCGCCACGGCGCTGCCGGACGTTACGCTGCTCGGCGGAGACTGCAGCACAAGCCAGGGTATCATCGACCTGGTGGATGCGGTCGTCATGGGCAAAGCCTGGGGGAGCAGCTCCGGCGATCCGCATTGGAACGCGCGGGCCGATGTGCGCGACGACGATCTCATCGATGTGTTCGATCTCACCGCTGTTAGGTTCAACTGGATGAGCACGGCACCGGGTCCGTGGCCTGGATCGACAGCGGCGGCGGCAGGTCAGCAGCAGGCTGATATCGGGCTCGTTGGCCCGGCGGCGGCGGCTCAGACGACGGTGGTGATCTCGCCGACGGCCACCACGATAGATCTCGGGGCGACAACCACGGTTGATATCTGGGTCCAGAATGTGGAGGACCTCTATGGAGGTGGATTCCAGCTTGGTTTCGAGGCCAGTGTGATCAACGTAGAGGACGCCAACACCTTCGAGGACGGTGTGCAGATCGAGTCCGGGAGTTGGCTGGAACATCAGATCGAGGTGATCAACAGCGCCGACAACACTGCTGGTCAGATCGACTTCTCTGTCACGCAGAGCCATCCCGCGACGTCGAAGGATGGCAGCGGCATCCTGGCCCGTATCACGTTCGTCGGGATGGGCAACGGGAGCTCAACGCTTCAGTTCAACAGCGTGCAGTTGGTGAATGACCAGGAAGAGAACATCGCAGCCAGCCCGCAGAATGGACAAGTGGATGTGGAGGGTGGCTATCGCATCTATTTGCCCATCGTGATGCGAGGTGGGTAGCGACTAAACACGGGCAAACGAACAGGGTATATCGAGACCGGGCGTCTCACTGGTCGGCCTGTTCCGGCTCTCGATATGCCCTCTCGCACAACGCGCTATGGGCCTTGCATCAAGGAGTGGTCTGCTGAGGGCCAGCCCCGATCGTCAACGTGCTCAGCTATCTGGATCCCCTTCAATAATCTCAAGGTCGGTGGAAGAAGAGCGCCATGTCACCATCAATCCAGTACGCATCGTTTCTGATCCGCCTATGGCGTGAAACGGCCCCTGACGCCGCTGAGGTGACCTCCGATTGGCACAGCGAGGTCGAGCACATCCAGACCGGAGAGCGCTGGTCGTTCGACACCCTGGACGCGATGCTGGGCTTTCTGCGCCGGGGTGCCAGGGACCCAGAGACGACCCATCCGCTGTCGAACGAGCAGGATCAGCTAGAGGCGTGGTGACCCGGGGCTGATTGGCCGGGTCATCCAGGAGCGGGCTGGAACCTCAGCTGGCCCCGAACCGTGGGTCCGCCGTCACGGCGCGCCGGTCGGCCAGCTCCTTCTGTATCTCCCGATGCCGCTCGCGCGTCAGAGGGTAGCGCCAGGCCACCACGATCGCCCCCACCAGGATGATGGTCGGCACCACCGCGATGAGCAGCCGGATGACCGTCAAGGTCTGCGGCGTCTGAGACGCCGCTCTCTCCACGTAGCCCGCCCAGGCCAGAACGGGTCCGATGCCGGCCAGCACAAGCTTGGTGGAGAGCTTGCGCACGAACACCTCGAAGCCAGCGTAGACCCCCTCCTGTCGCTTGCCGCTGTTCAGCTCGTCCACGTCCAACGTGTCCGCGCTCATCGCCGTTGGCAGGGCGTGGGCGGCGGCGATGCCCGGCCCCACCAGGACGGCGATCGGGTAGACCAGGTGCCTCGCTCCTTGAGGGACGAGCAGCAGGGTCAGCATCACCACCGCCCAGGACGCGATGGCGATCATAAAGGCCGTATTCTTCTCCCACCGTCGCGTCATCCACAAGATCAGCGGCATGCTGACAGCCGCACTGCCCAGCAGCACCGCCTGCACCAGCGAGGCCTCCATCGTCTTCATCCCGATCCAGTAGATCAGGAAGTAGGCGAAGACGGCGGACGCGACGTCCACCGGGATCCATGCCAGGATGCGCATGCCCAACGTGTACCACCATTCACGGTTGCGGAACACGAAGCGCAGGCTGTCCAGCGGACGACCAGGGGCTTCGACCTGGAAGCCCGTACGCTCACGGGTCCCGAAGAACGCGATAAAGATGGTGGCCACGAAGAGACCGCTGGAGAGCAGCCCCATAGTCCAGAAGGCCGTCCGCTCATCTGGTGCCGCGTCCAGCACGAGCGAGAAACCGATGGCCGTGATCAGCCCGGAGAGGATGGAGATGAACATGCGGTAGGACGTGAGGGAGGTCCGCTCGTCGTGATCGAGCGTCAGCTCTGGCGTCAGAGCGTAGTAGGGACAGCTGACGATGGTGACCGCGGTGTCGAACAGGATGTAGATCAGGGCGAAGTAGAGGGACTTCAGAAGCTGATCCTCGATCGGTGGCACCCACCACATCAGGGCGAAGGTCACGCCGTAGGGCACTGCGCCGAACAGCAGGAAGGGACGCCGTCGCCCCCACCGCGTGCGCGTGCGGTCCGACCACAGCCCCACCAGCGGGTCGTTGACCGCGTCCCAGATGCCGCCGATCAGGACCGTCAGCCCCGCCAGCCCGGGCCTCAGGTGCACGATGTCGGTCAGGAAGAAGAGATACCAGAAAGGGACGATCGTCCCTGGCCCGGCGGAGTGTGCCACGTCCCCCAGGCCGTAGGTCAGTTTCTCCCAGAAAGAGAGCTCCTCCACGTGGGACTTCGTGGCCTCAGCTCGGTTCTCCGTGGACATAACGTCACCCCTCCTGTGGTGTGCGTGGCCGTCGTCCCTTGGGCGACTCCACAGCCATTAGCTTGTGCAGCCCTCATCCCCTCGTATCAGCTCGACGTCAGGAAGTCCGCCAGCGCCTCCTGCCAGGGCCGCGGCTGGATGCCCAGCGCGGCCGCGGCGGTGTTCGCCAGGGGGGCGAAGCGCGGTGGCGTCGAATCGCGCTCGAAGGCGTCGAGCGTGATCGGCTCCACGGGCACCTCCTCGCGCCCGCTGATGCGCAGAATCTCCCGCGCGAAGTCGAAGCGGGAGGCGTATCCGGCGTTCGTCAGGTGATAGACGCCGTAGGCCTCCGTCTGGATGAGCCGGGCCAGGGCCGCGGCCAGGTCCAGCGCGAACGTGGGGTTGCCCACTTCGTCGGTGACCACCCTGAGCGCCCCCAGTTCATCGGCCAGCTCTATGATGCGGTGCGGAAAGTTGCTCCCGCCCGGCGCGTAGAGCCAGGCGGTGCGGACGATGTAGAAGCGGTTGAGGAGGTGGCGCGTGAACCACTCGCCGGCCGCCTTGGAGCGAGCGTACGGGTTGATGGGGTGGGGCGCGTCCCATTCACGATAGGGTGCCGTGGCACTCCCGTCGAACACCTCGTTCGTGCTGATGGTGACCAGCGCTGCATCGGAGGCCGCGCACGCCAGAGCGACGTTCTGCGTGCCCAGGGCGTTGACGCGGTACGCCTTCTCCGGATCGCGGGCGCAGCCGTCGACGTCGGTCCAGGCGGCGGTGTGAATCACCACGTCCGGGGCGAAGTCCGCGATGGCATCGGTGATCGCCGCGCGATCGGTGATGTCCGTCTCGGGAAGGTCGCAGCCCGTCAATGTGTGGTCCGTCAGCGCCTCGTAGAGCGCACGGCCAAGCTGGCCTCTACATCCGGTGATGAAGATTCTCATGGATCACCTCGTCGAGTTGTCGGTTGGATGATAGGGGTGATTGTACAAGAGAGAGCCCAGAAGGGCAACTGCTCCTTGACATAGAACGTATGTTCTTATATAATGTGGGCATAGACAACGTTCAGCAAGGAGGCAGATGATGGGAAAGCGCATCTCGGACAAGCAGCACAGGATCCTGGAGTTCGTTGGCGAGTACCTCAGCGACAACGGCTATCCGCCCTCAATGCGGGAGATCTGTTCTGCGTTGAGCATCAGCTCGACCTCGGTTGTGAGCTACAACCTGGACCGCCTGGAGGAGGCCGGGTACATCGATCGCGACCGCGAGGTGTCCCGCGGGTTGCGGTTGGCGGAGGCGGGTGAGGCCCGCGTGATGCCCAGGGAGGTGCTGCGCCTGCCCGTGCTGGGCCGCATCGTGGCCGGCGAGCCGGTGCCCGTGCCCAGCAGCGATTTCGCCTTGATGGGTGACGAGACGATTGAGGTCTCCCGCGATCTCCTGGGGGATCCGGAGGGGTTGTACGCCTTGGAGGTGGAGGGCGACTCGATGGTGGATGCGCTGGTGAACGACGGCGATATCGTCATCATGCATCACCAAAAGCGGGTCGAGAACGGCGAGATGGCGGCTGTCTGGTTGCGGGGGGAGGGTGAGGTGACGCTCAAGCATTTCTACCATGAGGGTAGCAGAGTCCGCCTGCAGCCCGCCAATCCGACCATGGATCCCATCTACGTCGACGACCCCGGCCGGGTGGAGGTGCAGGGCAAGGTCGTGATGGTTATTCGGAAGCTGGATTGAGAGCGTTCCTCTCCTGACCGTCGAGCCCAGCCCTCAGGGCTGGGCTTTTTTCGTGTCTATTTGGGAATCTCCCGAAAAAAGGCATTGAGGTAAAAGTGTCACAAGCATTCGTTTGTGGTAGAATTGGACTG
>CAZNRX010000083.1:0-6118 GCA_964575455.1 uncultured Anaerolineales bacterium
GCGTTGACCACCAGGCAGCGCCAGGCGTAGAGGACGACCCCGCCCATGATCAGCGCTCCGACGGCGCCCACTGCCCAGGCCCCCAGCTCGTCGATCAGGAGCCCGCCAACGATGGGGGCAAGGATCTGCGTCAGGCTGTCCAGTGAGGTGGAGAGGCCCAGCGTGCCCCCGACGTCCTCCTCGCGGACCGCCTTGGTGAGGGCGCTGTTGGTGACCGTGTTCAGCGTCCCTCCGGAGAGCGGCAGAAGAGCCAGCACGGCCAGCAGAAGCCCCACGTTGGGCGCGAGGGCCCAGCCCAGCAGCGCCACGGCAAGCACACCTACGCCCGTGACGATGATGCGCTTCTCCGGGAAGCGGTCGACGAGCCACCCGACGATGAAGCCCTGCACCAGGACGACGAGCACGCCCACGTAGGTGAGGATGTAGCTGGTGGCCTGATCCGTCAGCCCGAAGCGGTAGCGCGTGTAGAGCGCGAAGTTGGCCGTGAACATGGTGAAGGCCAGGCGATAGAAGAAGCGGGTCTGCAGCAGCGGGCGCACGCGCGGCCGGTTCAGGGCCTCTCGCAGGGCGCGGATAGGGAGGATGGACCGCTCTCTGTCCTTCAGCTTGGCTCTTCGCTCGGGCGTCAGCGACTCGGGCAGCCAGAGCGCTACGCCGATCAGGTTGAGCCCCGACAGCGCCAGTGCCGCGAAGGCCGGCACGGCGAAGCGCGACAGGCCAACGCCCTCGACGATCTGCGTCACGTAGGGCCAGTTGCTGAGGGTGCCGCCGAGCGCCGGCCCGATGATGAACCCAGTGCCGAAGGCGGCGCCAATCAGCCCGAGGCCCTTGGCGCGGTTCTCCTCATCTGTGATGTCGGTGATATAGGCCCTGGCCAGGGAGACGTTGCCGCCCGCCAGGCCGTCCAGGATGCGGCTGAAGAAGAGCCAGCCCAGGGCGGCGGCCTCCAGCGTCAGGGCGCCCCCTGTCAGTCCAGCCGTCCAGCGCCCCAACGGCTGTACTAGCGCCAAGAGGACGAAGCCGACGGCTGTGCCCACGATGCTGAGGAGGAGCATGGGGCGGCGGCCCCACGTGTCCGAGAAGCGCCCAATGAGGGGCGCGGCGAGCAGCTGCGCCACCGCGTTGGAGGCGATGAGCAGACCGATCAAGGTAGGGCTGGCGCCCAGGGTCCCCGCATAGAACGGCAACAGCGGCAGGAAGAGGCTGTAGCCCAGCAGCTCTATGAAGACGAAACCGATAATCAAGGCAAGACGACGTTTTTGCACGCAGTAACTCCTGATGCGGGATCAGGCTTCGCTTGCCTGTGCCCGCTGTTTCAGCTCTCGGCGACGCTTCCGATACTCGACGATGGGGCGGTCGCCCTGGATAAGCTTCTCACCCATGCGGGTGACGCCCACGGGCTGCCGCTTGACCTGGCTTGAGTCCATCACCACATACCATTGGTTGGGAATCATGCGGATTCTCCCCCTCCTACTTCGTCCGGCTTCTCTGTAGCTCTCGGGATATCCGCTGCTGCGGGTGCCTGTTCTACGCGCTGTCGCAGCCACTCCAGGATCGGGGCCCCGCGCTCGTCGAGGTGCTTCCTGGCTGCATCGTAGTATGCTCGCAGGTAGGGCCCGATCTGTTCGATGGGTGGCCGGTGGCATTCGTCCAGGCCCTCGAGCCTATCGAGCTGGCGACCGACCAGCTCGATATTGCCGAACGTCAGGGCAGCGTCGATGGCGCGTCCCACGGTCCGGTTCAGGTCGCGCAGGACGTGATGGTCAAACGCTTGAGCCCGCATGGCGTGCCAGACGTCCGATTCCAAAGCCATTCGCCTATCGCGGTAATGAGCACGCGCCTCCTCTTCGGCTTCCGAGAGGTGCTCCACCTTGGGTATGCGACGCACCGTCGTCATCAGATGCTCTGTCGCGCGGACGGCCTGGTCGAACGCGGAGCCCAGGAAGTGACCGGGGATACGGTCGCGAAGCGCGGGCTCTCGGTCGAACACACGACCGCCGAAGGCTGCCGATAGACCCTGCTGTTGGGCCAGGCGGGCCATCTCAAGCACACCGGCTGCGGTGTCCAGTTGCTGGGCGACCAGGATGATCAGGTTGGGCTCGGTGGCCTCGATGGTCTGCTCCATCTGCTGCAGCGGCACGTCGGCGCCGAGGTAGACCACGTCCCAGCCGGCGCGACGCAGGAGCAGGGTCATCGTAAGCAGGCCGATGGTATGTTCCTCGCCCGATGGGGAGGCGGTCAGGATACGGCCTCGACGCGTGGGGGGCGGCGTCGCCGCGATCAGCCTCTCTAGGCGGCGGACTGCCAGCTGGGAGGCGAAGTGCTCCTGTTGGGGCGTAGCCTCGCCCTGGCACCACTTCTGGCCGATCTGCGCAATGCCCTCGGCGATGAGCTGCGAGCAGACGATTTCAGGGGGGTACATGGCGAAAGCCTGGGTCAGGGCTTGTTCTGCTGCCTGCTCATCGAAGGCCAGACAGGATGAGGTCCAGACCTCGCGGAGGTCAGCGACCGTGTCACCGATTGCCGGTCGCTCTCTGGGCACGTCGCGGGGCAAGGGCATGGTGAGAAGTGGGTCTTGACCCTCCCCCTGAATACTTCGCCACAGCTTCACGGCCCTGCCGATCCGCAGTCCTTCGTCCTGGCGGGCGACGAGCCATCTGATGGTGTCAATGTCGCGCTGCGAGTAGATGCGATGTCTGGCCTCGGTGCGCGCGGGCTCCGGGAGGCCGTAGCGCCGCTCCCAGGCTCGCAGGGCGTCGGCGCTCACGCCTGTTCTCTCTACGACAGCCTTCAGATTGAAGATGGGGTCATGGTACACATCACTTGCCATGATATCTGTTCGCTCCTTTCTCTAGCATCCATTGGGCGCACATGATACCAGGTTGTACACTACTTGTCAAGGAATTGGTGAACGCACCAGGGCTTTGTTACTCTGAAGGTGACCGGCACTTTGAGGCCAACTTGGACATTGAAGAGAGGTTCCCAAGTGCTGGTCAACTCGCTGGCGATCCCCTTCGAGCGCAGACTGATGGAGCGCTTCCGCCGGGCTGTCCTAGGACGCCTGTTCCTGCCGGTACTGACGCAGGCCCTTGAAGGTCCCGTAGAGCAGCGCCAGGAGCAGGAACATGAGGGGGAAGGCGGTGGCGATGGAAGCGGTCTGGATGATCTTCAGGCTGCCGGTGCCAGCCAGCACGGCAGCGACGGCGCCCAGCGCGATGCCCCAGAACGCCCGCAGGTTCCTGCCTGGGTTCTCCTTGCCGGACACGAACATCGACAGGGCTAGCGCGGCCGAGTTGGCGCTGGTCAGGAAGAACGTGGCGATGAGGAAGAGCAGGGCCACGGCCAGCACGCCGGTCAATGGGAGATGCTGCGCGGTGGCAAAGACGGCGCTCTCAACGCCGTGCTCGCTCAACACCTCGGTGACGTCGAGTATCTTGCCCAGCACGCCTTGGACCAGGTCGCCGAACACGTAGTAGAAGGCGCTGGAGAAGCGGAAGGGCAGCCCCTTGGTGAAGCATGCGTGTGCCAGGGGTATGGTGAGCATGGCGCAGATGGCCCAGGCGCTGAGCCCCCAGTGGAAGAACGACGTGGTCATGGCGTTCATCGCTGCCTCCGCCGTCTTGGGCTCGCCGCCGAAGAAGGGGGGCGGGCTCCGCCGGCCCCCAGAAGACCAACGGGTCGAACGACCTGTCGTTGCTTCTGCTTGCCTTGTTTGATGGTGACATTGTGATTCCTGTTCTGTGATTGGTTGGTCGTTGATGCCAAATGGGCGACCGGCGGCCTGACCGGGCGATAATACCAACTGCAGCAGGAGTTGTCAACCTTGCGTGAAAGGGCGCGAAGTATTATAATCTCATTTGGCAAGCGGGGAAGTGTCGGAATTGGCAGACGAGCGTGACTTAGGATCACGTGGGGTCACCCGTGCGGGTTCGAGTCCCGCCTTCCCCACTACGTGAGAGAGACACGTGGGCGCGCCGGAAGCGCCCACATGTGTGTATGGCGAAGCAACGAGTTTTCACAGGAGGCATAGGCAGTTGAAGATCACGACTGAAGCCACTGGCGAGCGGCAGATATCCCTGACCATTGAGGTCGGCGAGGAACGGCTTGAGCGAGCTCGGCGACGGACGGCTCGTCAGATATCGAGGGAGGTGGATATACCAGGCTTTCGTAAGGGGAAGGCCCCGTACGAGGTTGTGGTGCAGCGGTTTAATGAGGAGCTCGTCCGCCAGGAGGTGATGAACCAGCTGGTGCCGGACATCTATCGCGAGGCGCTGGAGGACGCAGATTTCGTCCCGTACGGGCCGGGCACGTTGGAGGACACGTCGTTTGATCCGATGACGTTGACGTTCACGGTGCCCCTGATCCCCCAGGTTGACCTGGGTGACTACCGGGACTATCGTCTTGAGATCTCGGAGGTGGAGGTCCCAGAGGATGAGCTGGATGAGGCGCTGGAGGGCGTTCGGGAGCGGAACGCGGTCCTCGCTCCGCTGGAACGCCCCGCAGCCGAGGGCGACCTGCTGGTCGGCGAGTTGGTCGGGCGCACGATCGAGGGTGCGGAGTTCCTTCACGAGGAGGAGGCCCGCATCCCGCTCGATCCCGAGGAGGAGCGCTTGCTTTCGGGACTTGTTGACGCCCTGATCGGCCTGGAGGAGGGTGAGGAACGGACCTTCACGCTGGTCCTGCCTGAGGATTTCCAGATTGAGGAGTTGGCGGGGCAGGAGGTGGTGTTCGAGGCGTACGTGGAGCACGTGTACGAGCGCATCCTCCCCGATTTGGACGACGACCTGGCGCGGACGGTGGGCAACTACGACAGCTTCGAGGAGCTGAAGGCGTCGGTCCGCCAGCGGCTGGAGGAGAAGGAGCGGGCGGAGATCGAAAGCGACTACGCGGAACACGTGTTGCAGGATATCATCGCCCAGGCCGAGGTCTCGTACCCGGAGGTGATGCTTGAAGAAGCCCTGGACGAGTTCATCGAGAACCGCAAGAGGCAGATCGAGCGCAGCGAACATATGATGTTTGAGGATTACCTGCGCATCCAGGGCAAGACGGTGGACGAGCTGCGGGAGGAGATGAGTCCCGGGATGGGGGCATCCCTCGCGCGTTCACTGGTGCTGGGCGAGGTGGTGAAGCAGGAGGCCCTGGAGGTGAGCGAGGAGGCCCTGGACGTTCAGATCGCCGAGTCGAGCGAGCAGTATGGCGAGCGGGCGGAGGAGGTGCGCGCTGCTCTCCGCGATCGTGAGATGCGTGAGGACGTCCGCAATCGTATGCTGGCCAACCGGGCTCTGGAGCGTCTGGTGGCGATCGCCAGAGGAGAGCTCGCCGAGGAGGACCAGGCTGACGAGGTGACCGATGAGGAAGAGGCAGAGGAAGAGAGCGCCTAGATTGGGAGGGGGATTATGCCGTTAGTTCCAATGGTGGTTGAATCGACGGGCCGCGGAGAGCGCGCCTATGACATCTACTCACGACTGCTGAAAGATCGCATCATCTTCATTGGCACGCCGATCAATGATCAGGTGGCTAACGTGGTTGTGGCCCAGATGCTGTATCTGCAAAGCGAGGATCCAGAAAGGCCGATCTCGCTCTACATCAACTGCCCCGGGGGCGTGATCTATCACGGCCTGGCCATCTACGACACGATGCGGCACGTACAGGCTCCGGTGCACACCTATGCCGTTGGCGTGACCGCCAGCATGGGCACGGTGCTCCTGGCGTCGGGCGACGAGGATCATCGCTACGCGCTGCCGCACGCCACGGTGCATATGCATCCGGCCGGCGGCAGTGCGCAAGGGTATGCACCGGACGTGGAGATACAGTACAAAGAGCTCAAGCGGGTCGAGGATCTGCTTCACCGGCTCCTGTCCAGGCACACCGGGCAGTCTGTCGAGCAGATCGCGTCCGATTTTGAGCGTGACCGCTTCATGACGGCCGAGGAGGCGGTTGAGTACGGGTTGGTGGATGAGATTCTCCAGCGGTCTGATGACGAGGAGGAGTAGCGGGTCGTCGGCCGCGACGTGAGACGGAGAGCATCGCCCCGGAATCTCCCGGGGCGATGCTCTTTTTTGTGGATTGGGCTTCGCCTCGGGACATGGGACGCGGGTGGCACACCCGCTGGGAGCGT
>CAZNRX010000083.1:6218-9509 GCA_964575455.1 uncultured Anaerolineales bacterium
GCGGGTGGCACACCCGCTGGGAGCGTCGGCGTTCCCCGCTCAGGGACGTTCTCTCGCCTCGGCCAACTGCAGGACGTCGGTGATGCGCTGTTCCACGCCGGCGGGCAGGGGGGGCGCCTGGTGTGTGCTGATAATCCTTCGGACGCGTTGTCTGATGCGATCGGTCATCGTCTCCGCACCGGCGGCCATCCACATTTCCCAGGATGTGCGGTCCATCAGCGCAGGCGTCCAGATCTCGTCGCGGCACCGCTTGGCCGTCTCTTTCTCGGCCAGGAAGTGTCCACCGGGCCCCACTTTGTCGATCAGATCGAGCATCAGCGTGTCGTCGCTGATCTCAACGCCTCTCATGATGCGCCGCGTTATAGCGATGATCTCGTCGTTCATCACCAACATCTCCAGGGAGCCGATGTCGGCGCAGTCGAGGAAGCCGACGTCATGAATCAGCGCGGAGCCGCTGAGCGCCGATAGGAGCACCTGCACGGCGCTTTCGATAGCCGCCTGCTGGTCGACCAGCTTCGACTCGGATGCTCCCGCGGTGCCCATGAAGGGCAGTCCCAGGTGGCGGCAGACGTCGGACAGGGCCGCGCAGTAAAGGCTCATCTCCGGCCCGCCGTAGGAGGGCCTGGCCGTGCGCAGATCCATGGGCTGCGGCGCGCTGCCGACGCAGACCGGCGCGCCGGGCCGCTTGAGCTGGAGGATCGCCAGCCCGCTCAGCAGGCCCGCCAGCGTGATGACCAGCGTGCCCGCGCCGGTGATCGGCGAGGTGCTCCCGGCGGAGCCGCCCCCCAGGTAGACGACGGGCAGGTCGTGCTCAACCGCCAGGAGCGTGTTGGCGAGATCCTCCTGGGTGTGCTGCAGCGGACACTGGAAGGTGGCGAAGAGGGCGAGGAATGGGCGCTCGCGAAGCGCCTGCTCGTTACCAGCGACGGCCAGGGCGATCTGGTAGATATCGGAGACGTTGTCGGGTGAGTAGGCCCAGGGCAGGATCGGCTTGGCCGTGTTTGCCACCATCTCGGCGAACTCGTAGACTGGCGAGAGCTCCGGCGTGACGTCGTCGATGAGGGCCAGACCCATCACGTAGTCCATGTTGTCGAGGGCGTCGCAGACGAGGGCCGCCAGGCCGGGGTCGCCGCGCTGCGACTTGCGGCGCTCTCCGGTCTCCGGATCGATGAAGGTGGTGCACGTGGGGCCGGGGCCGAAGCTCGTCTGTTCGACGATGGCCTGGTCGAGCTTGGGAGAGCCGGCCGCGATGCGGTGTCGTTCGTCCTGCTGGCGCGCGTCGCCGACGGGGCGGCCCCAGAGCGCGAACGACCGCGGCGTGGACGCAACAGCGTCCTGGATGATGCGCGGCGGTACGCGAACTCTGACGCCGTCGAGGCGCGCGCCGGCCTCGGCCAGCAGATCCCGTGCTTCCTCGTTGAGCACGTTGACGCCGGTACGCTCCAGGCACGCCAGGGTGGCCTGATAGACCTTCTCGATCTGGTGGTCGTTGAGCACGCGAAACTGGGGTGTCTGAAGGCTGGGTGAGCTTTCGGCGGGTTTGGTCATGGGCCTATCTTCTCCGAGTGTTGTGATTTCGAATGTGCGGGATTTGGCACTCCCTGGCCTGAGCTTCTCAGCCGCGAGCATGTAGATGGCGATGGACCTTCGCCGTAGCTTGGCCCGCCCAGCCGTGTGCTAGCTGCTGCCGCGCGTCTTGATCAGGACGAGGGTGCGGGTCATCTCGTTCTGTACGATGGAGATGGCTGCGTCGACGCCCATACCGGGCTTGGCCATGATCAGATCCGGCTGGGTGGCCAGGGCGACGTGGGCCGCCGTCCGAGCCGACAGATCCGTCTCGGCGCAGCTTCCCCCCAGCAAAGCGCCAACGCCGGCCTCCTTGCAGGCCAGCACCGCCTCGACCGCGTTGCTGATGCTCCCCAGCTCTGGCATCTTGATCTGGATCATATCCGCGGCCTCGGCGTCGATGAAGGCCTGGATGTCCTCCCGGGTGTTGGCCCACTCGTCGGCCACGATCTGCACGGCCATGTTGCGGAACTGGACGTAGTCGCGCAGGGTCTTCATCGTCTCGATCTGAGCGGCGCGGGTCTCCATGATCAGCGGGCTCTCCACACGGAGCATGAGCGGCTGGACCGACGACTCCAGCCGGTAGAGGTAGCCAAGTACTCGTCCCAGGTTGTTGTCGTAGATGCGGCCCAGGGCGCCGTGGACGTCTATGTGAATGGCTGGACGATAGCTCGGGCCGCCCAGCTCCTCGATACGCTCCTTCAGCCAGCAACAGGTGCCCACCAACTGCTCGTGGCGCCCAGCGCCGTCCTCACCGAGCTGACTCGGGATGTCCTCCACTAGGGCGTGAGGCAGCGAGGCGACGCGGCGGACGATCATCTTGTCCGCGTTCTTGCGGCGCTCGGCGCCGCTCTGGGCGTGGATGGGGACCGCGTGGTCCGGTCGGGGCAAACCCCACTCGTCGGCGATGACCTCTGCCATGGTCACGTTTCGCGTGAGGGCGACCGCCTTGAGCAGCGCCTGGCTGACGCCGTAGCGGACGGCCGAGTGCAGCGGTCGCTCCACGGTGATGTGCCGGGGGCGCGTGGGCCTCTGTGGCTTGCGCCGCTCCCTCTCGGCGCCCGCGGCCCTCCGGCCCTCTGGGCGGAGCAGGCGGAGTGGGGCGGTCAGCAGGTCGCGGCGAGATAGTCCCTCTCTGGCCCATCCGGGCCCGTCGTCGGTCTCGACCTCCGCGGATCCCTCAGGCTCGTCCGTGGGCGCCCCGCCCGGTGGCGCGGGGACCCTGACCTCCTGGCGGAGAGCCTCGATCTCGGCGGCCATCTCGCGGAACGTCGTGATCTCCCGGCCGGTGAGCACGGGCACGACGTCGCGACGGATGGCGCTCAGCCCGTCCGCGGTGCGGAAGACGGGGTCGCGTCCGGACTTACCGGCGTAGGCGACGCCGGCGCAGTCGCCCCAGGCTGTCGCCACGTCGTGGGCACCCCGCCCGGGGGCCTCGGATGACGTCTCGCCCAGCAGAAGGCCGACCGACACCGCTTCGGCTACCTCGCAACAGTGTCGGAAGCCGGACGTCTCTGATCTGATGGGCGC
Organism: uncultured Anaerolineales bacterium; assembly: GCA_964575455.1. Classification (GTDB taxonomy): domain Bacteria; phylum Chloroflexota; class Anaerolineae; order B4-G1; family B4-G1; genus SKLM01. The sequence continues at coordinate 9,315 of CAZNRX010000083.1, forward strand.
CCCGCCCGTGTACTGCCCAGCAGCAGCATGGATAGGCTCCAGATCGGTGACCGAGTAGGCGCCGGTGGCTGGTACGGCCAGGACTTTGGTGATCTTAGTCATTGTGGATGGTGCGGAAGAGCGTCACTTCAACAGAAAGGGACAGGGATAGACAACGCCCTGTCCCTTCTAGGCGTGGGCACCCCGCCCGTGGGC
>CAZNRX010000083.1:9609-17649 GCA_964575455.1 uncultured Anaerolineales bacterium
CGTCAGCGCAGGTCGATGATCTCCTGGCCCTCAATCTTTGCGAGCACGGCCCTCAGGTCCTCTTTGGGAACGTCTCGGACCTTGATGACGCAATCCCAGTGATCGGGGTCCTTAGGCGTGGGTACCCCGCCGCTGGCGTAGATGCCCCAGCCCTGCTCAGAGATAGCGCCGCTCACCTTGGCGAGCTCGCCCTTTCGGTTAGGCATCCGTACCGTGGCTCGCACACCGGGCACCGTCCCGCCGAGAAGGGCGGTCAGTTGGGCCATCATATCGATCTCGGTGATGATCCCAATCACGACGCCTTCCTCCAGCACGGGCAGCGAACCGATCTTGTTCCCGATCATGATCTGGGCAGCTTCCTCCAACGCCACGTCTGGCTCGGTGGTGATCACGTTCTCACGCTTCACCATCACGTCCGCGACGGTCATGTCGGATAGAAAACGCGTGATCTCCCACACGTTCAGGCTGGTCAATTCGGTCGGTGGAATGCGCATGCGTTCCCGGGTGACCAATCCCACCAGCTGCTTTCCCTTCTTGACGACCGGTAGATGTCGCACGTGCGTCTCGGCCATGATGCCCTGCGCTTCGACGATGGATATCTCTGGCTCTACCATGACGGGGTGTCGGGTCATGTAGTCCTTAACAAACATAGGGTTCTCTCCTTAACCTCAGTCAGTCGTAACAACCGGCTCCATCTTCCGCAGCTCCTCCAGCGGGATGTGGCAGTAGATGCGATGCTCGTCGGTGTTATGCCGCCACGGCGGGGCCTCCTCCTCGCAGATCTTGCCGCCGTCGGGCAGCATCTCCCGCCGCGGACAGCGGGTGTGGAAGACGCATCCGCTGGGCGGGTTCAGCGCGCTGGGCACCGTGCCGCTCAATCGGATGTGCTTCTGATCCGCTGTGGGATCCGGAATCGGCACCGCCGAGAGCAGCGCCTCAGTGTACGGCTGGTAGGGGGGCGCGTAGATGTTCTCCGCTGGGCCAATCTCGACGAGGTGTCCCAGGTACATCACCGCCACGTAGTCGGAGAAGAATCGGACCACGCTGAGGTCATGGGCGATGAACATCATCGTCGTGCCGTATTCGTCCTGGATCTCCATCAGCAGGTTGAGCACCGCCGCCTGCACCGACACGTCGAGCGCCGAGACCGGCTCATCACAGAGCACCAGGTCGGGGCGGCTGGCGAAGGCGCGGGCGATGCCCACCCGCTGCTTCTCCCCGCCGCTCAGCTGGCGCGGCAGGCGCGTGTAGTAGCTGCCGTCGAGACGCACCGCGTTCAGCAGGCGGATGACCTCCTCGCGCACCTCGTTCCCTGGCACCGCCCCAAAGCGGCGCAGTGGCCGACCGATCTGCTGGCCCACGCTGTAGGAGGGGTTCATCGTCGAATCTGGGTTCTGGAAGACCATCTGAAGCTCCCTGATCAGCTCGACGTCGCGCTTCGAGACCGGCTTCGTCAGGTCGAACCCCAGGAACTTCGCCTCTCCGGCCCTGGGCGTCTCCAGGCCGATGATGGTCTTGGCCAGCGTGCTCTTCCCGCAGCCGGACTCGCCCACAACGCCCAGTGTCTTGCCGGGGGGCACCTCCAGGCTCACATCGTCCACAGCCTTGACGTAGAGGCTCTCGCCTGCACCTACCAGGCTGAGGAGCGACTTGGACTCCTGCTCGTAGTAGGTCTTGAGGTCCTGGATCTGGATGATGGGCTCTCGCTCTTCCTCCACCGTCACCGGGGTTACGTCCGGCACCAGGTCCTTCGCGGGCTCCCACGCATCCGCCTCGATCTCCTCGGAGTAGAAGCAGCGAGCGCTGTGACCGGACTCGACCTCTCGCAACGGCGGCTTCTCGCTGTAGCAGCGGTCCGTGGTGTAGTCGCAGCGCGGGGCGAAGATGCAGGCGCCCTTCGGCCTGTCCTTGGGAGCGGGCACTCGGCCCCGGATGGGGTAGAGGATGCTGCTCTCCTTCGTCGCGCCCAGCTTGGGCACACAGCGCATCAGCCCTTGCGTGTAGGGGTGGAGCGGGTTGCCATAGATGCTCGCGACCGAGCCGACCTCGACCATCTCGCCGGCGTACATCACCCCGACGTAGTTGCAGACCCGGGCCACCACCCCCAGATCGTGCGTGATGTAGACGATGGCCGTGTCGAAGTCGCGCTTCAAGTCCTCGATCAGGTCCAGCACGACCGCCTCCACCGTCACGTCCAGGGCCGTCGTCGGCTCGTCCATGATCAGCAGCGCCGGGTTGTTCAGCAGCGCCATAGCGATCACCACGCGCTGCTGCTGCCCGCCGGAGATCTGGTGTGGATAGCGGTGCATCACGTTGGCCGAGTCGGGCATGTAGACGCGCTTCAGCATCTCAATGGACTTGTCCCAAGCTTCCTGCTTGGCGATGTCCCTGTGGACCGTCAGCACCTCCGCCAGTTGGTCGCCAATCGTGACCGAGGGGTTCAGAGCCTGCATGGGGTCCTGATAGACCATCGAGATTTGGTCGCCGCGCAGCTTACGCAGTTCCTCCTGCGTCCGTCCGACCAGCTCCCGACCCTGGAAGTTGATGCTGCCGCCCACGATCTTCCCGTTGGGGCCAAGGAAGTCCACAATGCCGAAGGCCACCGTGGATTTGCCGCAGCCCGACTCTCCCACGACGCCGAAGGTCTGGGCGCGGTGCACCTCGAACGAGACGTCACGGACCGCCTCCACGTCGCCGTATCGCGTCTCATAGGAGATGGCCGCGTTTCCCACCTTCAGGATCGGCGCATGAGTCTGTTCCATTGTAGTCATAGCAGCTTCCTCTCTCTACTGATACCGCGTGGACTCCTCGCTCAGCCCATCAGCGAAGAGATTGAGCCCTACCACCAACGAGCCAATGGCCACCGATGGCCATAGAGCCGCCCACGGACTACCGGACAGGATGTACTGACGCCCCTTCGCCACCATGCTGCCCCAGTCCGGCGACGGGGGCGGTAGCCCCAGGCCCAGGAAACCCAGCGTACCCATAGCGAAGATGGCATAACCGACGCGCAGCATGGCGTCCACGATGATGGGCCCGCGAGCGTTGGGCAGGATCTCCACGAACATAATGTACCAGGGGCTCTCGCCCCGGACCTCGGCCGCGCGAACGTAGTCTCGGGTGCGGATGTCGAGCGTGAGGCTGCGGACCAGGCGCGCGATGCCGGGTGTGCCGACGATGGCGATGGCCAGCACGACGTTCGTGGCCGAGGCCCCGACGGCGGCGATGATGATCATGTAGAGCAGGACCACCGGGAAGGCCATCATAGCGTCCAGCAGACGCATCACGACCTCATCGACCCAGCCTCCCAGATATCCGCCCATCAGGCCCAGCGTGGATCCGACGAGGAGGCCCAGGAGCACACCCCAGATCGCGGTTCCCAGCGGCAGCCAGAACTTGTCCGTGACGGGCAGCATGATCAGCACCACGCGAGCGCCGTAGATCAGGCGCGCCCAGAGATCCCGGCCCAGACTGTCTGCCCCCAATGGGTGCTTGGCCGATGGCCCCTCATTCTGCGCCGTGTAGTCCTGCTCCGTAGGTGTGTACGGCGTCAGAAGAGGAGCGAAGATAGCCACGAAGATCCAGAAGAGGATGATCACCAGACCCACGACCGCTATCTTGGATTCGAACAGAATCGACATGCCCTCCCACAGCTTCCGCAGCCGCGATGGCTCCGAGGCCGCTTTGGGCATCGTTTTTTCACTCACTGCCATAGCTCACTCCTTCAGTTTGAGGCCCATAGCTCAGCGTAGCTCAACCCTTCAGCACCAGACACAAGATCCCCGCCTAGCCAAATCGGATACGGGGGTTGAGGAACGTGTAGAGGATGTCGGCCAGGAGCTGGGTGCTCACCGCCACCGCGACCAGGATCATGGCGCCGCCCTCAATGGCGTTGAAGTCCTTGAACAAAGCCGAATCCAAGATGTAGCTTCCCAAGCCCGGGTAGCCGAAGATGACCTCGACGACCACGATGCCGCCCAGCAGCCAGTTGACGTGCAGCATAATCACCGTGATGGGCGCCATCAGCGCGTTTCGCACCGCGTGCTTGAACACAACACGCCTTTTCGGCAACCCCTTGAGGAAAGCCGTCCGGATGTAGGGCTCTCGCATCACCTCCGCCATGCTCGCCCTCGTGATGCGCAGCACGTAGCCCAACTCGATCAGCGTCAACGTGGCGACCGGCAGGATCAGCATCATCGGCCTCTCCCAGGGCGCCTTCTCGCCGAACACGGTCGCCCCCGGCACCAGATCCAACCAGAAGGCGAAGATCAGGATGAGGAAGATGCCGGTGACAAACTGCGGCGTCACGGAGAACATCATGCCGCCGATGGACAGCACGCGATCCAGCGCCTTGCCCTGATTGAGCCCCGCGATCAGGCCCAGCACAAGCGCCACGGGCATCACGATCACGAACGCGATGCCGGCCAGCACCAGCGAGTTGCGCAGCCGCGTGAACAGCAGATCGGCCACCGGCCGACCCGTTCGCAACGACAGCCCCGGGTCACCCCGGACCAGCCCCTTCTGCAGGGGGATATACTCGACCGGGCCACCGGTCGCCGCCAGCCAGCCGGACCCAGGCACCAGCCGCCAGACGACCTTGCCCGTTCCCTTCTCCCACTGGACCGCGTGGTTCTTCGTGTCGATGCCCCAGAACATCCTGGCGACGCGCGCGCCTTGGGCGGCTTCGCTGCGCACGATATCGCGTCCCGTCTCCTCCAGCGCGTTGGCCGCCGTGGCGAAGCTCTGGCGAGCGTCCTCCGTGTTGCCGGCCTGCATGCTCTCGACAGCTTGAAGGAGCGGTTCGCTCACTGCAGGTACGTCGTTCTCCAGCGCTTCCCCGATCGCCTCCACCACGCCGGGCAGCACCGTCAGCCGTGCCGAGTCAAAGGACGTTTCGGAGAGGTCTCGCAGCACGCCCGCCGCCTGTTCATACGCCTCGGCCTGCAAAGCGTCGACGAAGGTCCCCAGAGAGCCGATCAGTTGGTCAAGCGTCGCTGCGGCTCGGTCCAGCGTCTCACGTGCCGATGCGACATCCCCGGTCTTCAGAGCCTCAGACGCCTGCTGGAGGCGTTCGACCAGGGTTGGGTTCACGCCTTCAAGGGCCTCGGCCGCCTTGCCCAACTGTCGTGCCATCGACTGCAGATCGCTCTCTCCCAGCTCCCTGGCTGCCGGACCCGCGAGCTGGTCGTGCACAGCGAGGACCTGCATCAGGTCGTTCTTCCTGGCCACGTCCGCGGCCATCTCCACGAAGGCCGTCTTCTTGCGCAGCGCCTCGGGATCGACCATCTCCTCCAGTGCGCCCTCAGGCGCTTCCAAGGCGGCGAGCAGAGCTTCCTGAGACTGCTCCTCCTCGCCCCCAGGCAGGATCTCCAGGATCCTGTCGAGCTCCTGGAGAATGGCCTGGCGGTCCTCCTCCACGAGCTGTTCGTTCGCTTGCAGCTGAGCGCGGTACGCCTGGAGACGCTCGCTCTCGACGGAGGGATCCTTGACCTCCCAACGCTCGTTGTCAAGCTCCTCCTCGACGCTGCCGTCGGGCTGACGCTGCTGAGCGAGCAGGTCCTCGCCCTTCATCTCCCAACGGATCAGCGCCCCGTCCTCCTGCACGGCCCACCACTCCCTGAAGCCGTCCTCGGTGGTGATCTGTTTCACAGTCATGCCCACCTTGGATCTGGCCCGCCAGTCGGTGCCGACCAGCCAGTTGAAGTAGCGGACATAGAAAGGCTCGTCGAGCCCCTGTTGATTCAGGAAGGAGGCCTCCTGCTCGGGCGTGATATGGATACCCAGCACGTTGCGTGCCACGTTACCTGGCGCTGCCTCTGTGATGAGAAAGACGGCGATGGAGACGACGAGCATCGTCAGCAGCATCAGCAGCAGCCGCCGAATGATGAATTTGGCCATAGGGACACTCCTTTGGGTAGCTCCGCACTTGGGCTAGGACGAAGACGGCTCAGGCCCTGAGGCCGAAGCTAAGGTTGGAGTCGAGGTTGGGGGCGGACGGCCAGCCATGTCCTGGCGTCAAGCCGCGTGCCAGCCCCCAACCTACAACCTCAGTCCCTAACCTCAGCTTCTAGCCTTCAGGCCTTGGTCCGTGACCTTGAGCCGCCTAGGCCTGTTCCTTCCAGACCTCGTTGAACATCATGTAGTAGGTGGGGTGCAGAGGAACGTTGTTCAGATCCTTGCCATGGACGTACCAGATATTGCGCCAGAACGGGATGCCGATCGAGCCACGGTCGTACTGGATCTGCTCGAGCTGGCAGAAAAGCTCGCGGCGCGCCTCCACGTCGAGCGTTCCGTTGGCCTCGGTCAGCAGGTCCGAGAACTCCTCGTCGATCCAGCGGGTCTCGTTCCAGGAGGCTGGGTTGCCCTCTGCATCGGCCACGTAGGCCAGGTTGAGCACCATGGTGCCCAGCGGGCGGTGCGTCCAGGGCGTGATGCCCAGCGCCACCTCAGTCCACTGCTCCCAGTACTGGCTGTTGGGCATCGTGTTGAGCGTGATGTTGAAGCCACCGGCAGCGGCGTCCTCCTTGAGGATCTCGGCGTAGGAGACGACGTCACCCCAGCCGCTTCCGACCGCCAGCTCGACGTCCAGCCCGTCCGGGTAGCCCGCATCGGCCAGCAGCTGCTTCGCCCTCTCCGGGTCGTACTCGGGGACAGGCTTGTCGCAATACTCGGGATGGACCGGCGCCACGTGGAAGTCCTCGCCCGGCTGACCCTCGCCGAAGTAGGCCAGGTTGAGGATCTTTTCGTGGTTCTGGCAGAGCTTGAGCGCCATGCGCACGTTGTTGTCGGTCCAGGGGTCCATGTCCACGCGCATACGGAGCACGCGGGTCTGGCCCGTGGTGAGGCCGCGCACGGCGACGTCGCCGGTATCCTTGAGGGCCAGGTAGATGTCGGTGCCGCCCAGGTCGCCCAGGTCGAGCAGGTCGACCTCGCCGGCCTGTATGGCCGCGATCCAGGCCGACGTCTCCGAGCCCATGTCGATGAACTCCATCTCATCCAGGTAGGGCAGCGGCTCGCCGTCCTCACCATTCTGCCAGTAGTCATCGCGGGCCTTGAGCAGGACGCGCTCGCCCTCGCTGTACGCCTCCAGCGTGTAGGGGCCGGTGCCGTGAGGTGCCTTCAGGAAGTCCCCCTCGAACGTGCGATGGTTCAAGATCAGCGCCGGATAGTGGAACAGATGCTCCGGCACGGCGATCTCGGCCGCATCGAGGTGCAGCTTGACCGTGTAGTCGTCCACCTTCTCGATGCCGTCGGCGCTGAGATAGCTGCCCATCAGGCCCAAGATAGAGGAGCCCACATCCTCGTCCAGCCACTGGTTCATGGTGAAGGTCACGTCGTCAGCGTTGAACTCGTCGCCGTTGTTGTGCATGATGCCCTGGCGCAGGTTGAGCGTCCACTCCGTCAGGTCATCGCTGGCCTCCCAGCCTTCCAGGAGCCAGGGGTGGGTGACGTTGTCGCCGTCGGTGAACGTCAGGTACTCGGCCACCTGGCGCAGCTGGTTAGAGGGTGACACCCACGAGAACTGGGCTGGGTGGGTGACCTTCTGCACCTGGGAGGCGACGCGGAGCGAGCCACCGCGCTGCGGTCCGCCGGCCGGCTCCTCCGTTGGTTCCTCGGCGACTGGCTCCTCCGTTGGCTCGGGGGTGGGTTGAGCGCAGCCCGTCACGAAGGTGCCGGCTGCAGCGGCGGACATGCCCAGAAGGGTGGCGTTTCGCAGGAACTCGCGGCGGCTGATCTTGCCGACTTGATAGAGCTCCTTCAGCTCGGGTATGTACGGGTGTGCTTCGTTCCTCTCTTCCTTCTTGATGATCTCCATCAGATACTCCTCCTCAGATTGGTTCAAGCCTTATCAGAGGGGCAGCCCTGCCCCTTGCGGTGCTGCCACCAAAGGGTTGTCTGCACACCACCTCCTCTCCTAATTGTTGGTTTACCTGGCGCTAAGTTGCCACCATAGGTACCGGCATGGCTGGTTTGATCGCAAAGGAGTGAAAATCGATTATACTTGTGCCCGAGAGATGTGTCAAATCAAGAAGCGTCCCA
>CAZNRX010000084.1:0-4587 GCA_964575455.1 uncultured Anaerolineales bacterium
CCTTTTCGATCATCGAAACTCGGCTGAGTGGTCCCCTTTTAGGATATCAAAAACACTGAGACTTTGACCGGTACGACTTTATCGGACTTGACAGATGTTAGGCTGCAATCCTTCGCCACTTAATAGTATACCCCTGGTCACTCACTCTTGTCAAGGAGCAAGTGTCGCTGTCAGACATTTTGAAAGCCCCCTCTCGACAGGCTGTTTGGGGCTCATCTTAGGCTCTCTGGGTGCGACTTTGACAGAACATCTGCGCTGAGTCGGCCCACTTGCTGCCTCGAAGCCGTCTGGGAGCGTTGAGCGGACGATTTTCCCCGCGTTCCTGGGGTTTCCGAGGCTCGTCCTGCAATTATCGAATGCTCAATCCATATAGATGCCCAACTTCAAGTGACAAGAAGGTGGTCATGAAAGCCAGAAATGCCCCCTTTCAAAATGTCTGTGTCGCTGTGGAGCAAGGGGGTTGGCGTCTGAGACCTGTCGGGTTTTGACTGACACCTTGTAGCACGTCACGTTGCTACCGTGGAAGCCATTTCGAGCACCTTGATATGCCGCACAGAAACCCGACGGGTCTAAGACACGTGCTCCTGGTCTGCAGTTTCGCAGCTGTCGCACGCTGTGTTTAGGCCGGGTGCGGAGCTGTGCCGCGCAGGTCTGCATCCAACTGGGCCAGGTTTACCAACTGGGCTCCGACCGCTTCGGCTTCGGCGCGGGCAGCTTCGGTGAACTCCGAGTGGGCGAAGAAGGCATGCTGCACTCGCCACACCTCTCCACCCTTCGGCAAGTCGCGCAGCACCTTCTCCATCTTCTCCTCGATCAACTCGACAACCACGGAGCGGCCGAGGGGTGGCCGCTCCACTTGCACTCACCGAGCAGGATCTGCTTCTCGCGCCAGGCAGTCGCCACCACGTCCACTGGACGTGCTTCGACCAATGGCTGCCCACGTTATCGGGGGCGAAGGGGAGCATTCCGGCCTGGGCTTGCTTCAACGTCCAGTCCCGACATACGTCCTCGAAGGTTAGGGCGAACGAAGGCGCAAAAGCTATCCTTCATCATCTGCCACAGACGGCGTGTTAGGCCGCGTTCGACCAACTGCAGGTTGGGATCGACGAAGCGGTAGTAGAAGCGCAGGAACGGTCCTGTCGCAGGGCGTAAGGCAACTCATCAAGAATTACGTTCCTTCGCCAAGCGCCAGGCACCGTGAGCACCATGGTGTGGTTGTGCGGATCAGCGGGCGGATCTGTCGACGTCTGCGCCCTTCGTGATGTCTCCGGCGCCCTCAAGGCCCGACAGGATCTCGCGCACGCGCTCAGCCTGCTGGTCCGCGGAGGCGCGGCCGGCCCGCCTGTTGATGCGCTTCATCAGACGGCGCAGGCACAGGGCGCAGGCGTCGAGCTCGGCCGGGGAGGGCTCCTGGGCCGATTGGAACAGGGCATCGAGCTGGATCATCCCCCAGTCGAGCAGAAGCCGGGCGGCCTCGTCGACCAGGTCGTCGGTGAGGCTCTCGTCCGCCAGGAGCTGCTCGATGGCGCGACGTTTGCTGCCGCCGGGATCTCGATCACTCACTCTCATGGCGGGGTCAGAAGGCCTCCACGAGCTCGGTGTGGGTCGCACCGCCGCGATCCTGATACGTGATCTGCCAGTGCGGCGTCCACGCCAGCCCGAAGAAGCCGATCTGAACGTCCTTCCGGCGCGGTGTGACGTCGTACTCCTTCAGCTCGGCCAGCGCGTCCTCCCAGCGCTCCCTGATGCGGGCCACCTCCTCTTGAAGCTCCGCCTCCAGCTCCTCAAGGTCCTCCTGTAACGCCTCGACGTCACCCTTGGCCTCCTCCAGCCTGAGCCTGGCCTTCTCCGCCTGACGCTGCTTGCTCAAGGCCGTGGAGACCACGCGGGACGATCTCCTTCCGAGGAACATCCCGACCACAGACTCGCCCACGGAGGCCAGGGTCTCCCGCTTGCGAGCCGACACGTCGGCCTGGCGCTGCGCCAGGTCCGCCTCCTCGCGGCGCAGCCTGTCCTCGACCTTATCGAGTTTCTTCTCATAGCGCTTGGTGATCTCGTCGATCTCCTCATCCCGCCTCTCGCGGGCGACGTGCTGCAGGCGCATGCGGAAGGCCCGCTCGGTCTCCTGGGGCTTGGCATAGACGTCCAGGGCGGGGCTGTGGAGGATCGTCACGCTGCTGTTGTAGTAGAGGTAGTCGTCCAGATTGTCCCTTAGCGCGGTGAACTCGGGGCTCTCGTTGATCGACTCGGGGAGCTCGTCGAAGTAGGCATCCGCCTCGGGCTCCTGTCGCAGATCGCGCGCGGCGAGGTCGAGGGACTGCGCCTGATCCCAGGTGAGCATACCGGCGCCGCCAGGGGGCTCGGCGAGCAGCGCGAAGTCCTCCTGCTCGTCGACGTCGCGGGTGCGATCGACGAAGTGGAGGCGCCCTATCCCGAGCACGGCTGGCAAGTAGAGGAGGTGGTGGCGCTGGACCTCGATCGGGCCCCCGGCCTGGCTCTCCACCTCCAACGCGGCGGTCGAGGCCCCGCGACGCACGGGGAGGTAGACCTGCTCGACGCGGGATGAGAGCGACGGCGGGGCGGTGGCGTATTCGGCGGGTGCCGCTGCGCTTACAGAAACCCGCCCTGTGGGTTTGGCGGGTGTGGAAGCCGGTTCGGCGGGTGCCGCTGCGCTTACAGAAACCCGCCCTACATACTCCGCCATCAGCTCCCGGACCTGAAGCCGCGTCAGCGGCCCGCGCAGGTAGCTCATGGCCCAGCGCGTCTGGAAGGTGACCGGCGCCTCCTCGTGGACGTTGTGCAAGAGGAAGACGCGCTTCCCCAACGCGGAGATGATGCCGCTGAACTGACCGCGATCGAGGGCCTGCCCCGCCTGGGAGGAGGCGCTCTCCAGCCCATCCAGGACCCTCTTCTTGTCCCGCTCTGTCTGGAGCCGCCCGATGAACCAGGTGCCAGCGTTGGTGAGACCCTTGTAGTCGAGGTCGACCGGGTTCTGCGTGGTCAGCACAACGCCGACGCCGAAGGCGCGGGCCTGCTTCAGGAGGGTGAGCATGGGCTGCTTGCTGGGTGGGTTGGCCACCGGGGGGAAGAAGCCGAAGATCTCGTCCATGTAGAGCAGGGCGCGCAGGCTGGTGGTGCCGGGCTGGGTGCGCATCCAGGTGATGATCTGGTTGAGGAGCATGGTGACGAAGAACATGCGCTCGGCATCGCTCAGATGGGCGATGTAGAAGATCGAGTGACGCGGCTTGCCACCTGGGGTGCTCAAGAAGCCGGCGACGTCCATCGGCTGCCCCTGGAGCCAGCTCTCGAAGGACGGCGCCGCGATGATGTTGTTGATGCGCATGGCCAGCTTGAAGCGATCGTCCTCCGGGAAGAAGGTATCCACGTCGAAGACGCCCAGCTGGCGGATGGGCGGCCTCTGGATCGAGAGGATCAGTTTGGGGAGATCGAGATCCTCCCCCTGGCGCCAGAAGTGCTCGAAGATGCTAGAGAGGAGGATGTGCTCGCGGGACTGAACCGGGTCGGCGTCGACCCCGACGAGGCCCAGCAGGGCGCTGACGGCGCCCTGGATGCGCTCGCGAAGGAGCTCGGCATCGGCCTCCCAGCTGAGCGGCGGGGCGGCGAAGGACTGGAGGATGGAGACAGGGAGACCGGCGTCGCTCCCGGGCGTGTAGATCGTGACCTCGGCGGCGTCGCGCAGCATGCGGATGCGATCACCGCCCTGTCCCCACTCGGCGAGCCCCTTGCGCCAGAGCTCGGCCTGCTGGGCAGCGAAGCTCTCCTCGGTGACCCCCTCGCGGCGGGCATCGTCGGGGTTGATCCAGGGGCGGAAATCCTCCGGGCGGAGCTCAGGGAACGAGAGGAGGAGGTTCGTCATGTCCCCCTTGGGGTCGATGATGATGGCAGGCACCTTGTCGATGGCCGCCTCCTCAAGGAGGTCGATGCAGAGGCCGGTCTTGCCACTGCCCGTCATGCCAACGCAGACGGCGTGCGTGGTGAGGTCCCGGGCGTCGTACATGAGAAGGCGATCCAGCCGCTTGCCCTCGGCGACGTCGTACTGTTTGCCCAGGTAGAAGGCACCAAGTCTCTCGAAGTCCATCGCTCCACCTCCAGGATAGGCGAGTCCGCTGCGTGTGTAGCGTGGGTAGTATAGTCGAACCCGGCCAGAAGTCAATAAGGCGTGGAAGCGGGAGATCGAGGATTGGCGAGATGAAGCAAGGGACGTGTCTGGCTGATGAGGTTGAGGTGACCGTCTCCGGCGCGTTCACGACCCATCACCAGCTGCGGACGGTGACGGGCACCCTCGGCGAGATGACGCTGCTTGCGTTCAAGAGGAAGGGCTCCTTCCAGGCGGTCGATGGGCGAGAGCTGACGGTGGAGCGGACGAGCTGGTGGCGGCTGGTATCTGGTCCCGGACGTGGCATCTGGTCGACGAAGCGGGGACGGTGGTGCTGGAGATTCGGCCAAGGGGCGCCTTCCGCCGCGGCGCGGTGCTGAGGGTCCTGCAGCCCATGGAGGTCGACCTGCTGGTGTTCGCGTATTACGTGGTCAACGCGCGCTGGAACGAGCAGGCCGCGGCAAGCTAAG
>CAZNRX010000084.1:4597-17196 GCA_964575455.1 uncultured Anaerolineales bacterium
GGGGGGGGGGGGGGGGGGCAGCACGTCAGCGCGTGCGGGCGCTCCCTCTCGTCGATCATCGGTCGGGCAGTGGGGGGATCAACGTCTCCACCTGCCCGACCGTTTCACGTGAAACGTCCCCTCGGTCCTCCGTGCCGGGATCCTGTCGCTTTCGGGCCGTTTTCGCAATCCTATGCGCAGCGGATCGCGGATCCGCTGCGAGCGGGGGGGGGTGATTTGCCCCTTTGCACCAGTGATGCTAAGATATCGGCAACGTCGACAGCCGACTCCGTAGCTGTTCACCCCAGGACCTTTCAGGTCCAGGTCGGGCCGTGAGCCGGCGGTCTCGGGCCGAACACAGCGTACGGCAGATCCGCTGCGAGCAGGCGAAGGGCAGCCACCGGCTCTCTTGGCATGACGGATCAGATAGGAGGACACACCATGGAGCATCTCAAACCAGTCTGGCAGGCCTTCAAGGACATCGCCATCCTGTTCTCGTTCGCCGTCAACTTCATCCTGGTGGTCACCCTGCTGCTGATCGGTCTGCCGACCCTTCGACTCGCGCTGGCGCTCAACTCCGGGGTCGTGAAGCCCATGCTGGCCGACCTGGACGCCGCCTTCGTCCAACTGGGGGCGTCCACGATCGACACCACGATTCCCATCGACAAACCTATCCCCATCCAGTTCGACCTGCCGCTCGATCAGCAGCTGCCGATCAACTTCGAGCTCCCTATCGAGCAGAACACGGTCGTCACGCTCCAGCAGCCGGTGCCGCTCAGCAATCTCCCAGCGCAGTTTACGCTTCCCGGCGGCGGCGGGGCTATCAACGGCTCCGTCTCGCTCTCGCTGCCCGCCGGCGTCCGCTTGCCCATTCATCTGAGCACGACCGTGCCGGTCAACAAGACGATCCCGGTCCAGATGACCGTGCCGGTCAGTGAGACCATTCCGATCCAGATGGACGTGGGCGTCAGCATCGCGCTCGGAGAGGCGGGCCTCGATCCCGCCGTCCAGGAGCTGCGGGGCGTCTTCCGGCCCCTGCACGAGCGGGTTGACGAGCTGCCAGATGACGTTCAATTTAACCTGCCATGACCGGCAAACCTGACCGCCAGGTGTGTGACTACGAAGGCTCGCGCTACCGCACGGATTTCTGGGGCCAAGGCCGGGAGTATGAGGACGCGGCCGAGCGGGTCGCCCTGCAGCAGATGCTGCCCCCGAGGGGCAGCCGTCTGATCGACATCGGCGGCGGCTACGGTCGGCTCGTGCCGCTCTACAGCGGCTACGACCAGGTGATCGTGTTCGACTACGCCCTGTCGCAGCTCCGCCAAGCTCAGGAGCTATGGGGGGCGAGCGGGCCGAATGGTCATCCCCGCTACACCTACGTCGCCGGCGACTTCTACAAGCTCCCCTTCGCGCCCAGCGCATTTGACACCGTCGTCATGGTGCGCGCGCTCCATCACGCCACCGACGCTGCCTTGGTCCTCAAGGGCGTGTCCGATATCTTGGCCCAGGGCGGCTTCTTGGTCCTGGAGTTCGCGAACAAGCGGAACCTGAAGGCCATCCTGCGGTATCTGGTAGGGCGACAGAATTGGTCGCCCTTCGACCGAGACCCAGTGGAGTTCGTGCCCCTGAACTTCGACTTCCACCCGGCCTGGATCGACGATCTGCTCTCCACGGCGGACATGCAGATCCGCCAGCGGCGGGCCGTCTCCACCTTTCGGCTGGCGCTGCTCAAGCGGCTGGTGCCCACGTCGCTGCTGGTGACGTTGGACCGCATCTGTCAGCCGCTGGGCGCGCTGCTGCCCCTTTCGCCCAGCGTCTTCGTCCGCTGCGAGGCGCAGAGCCACGCGCCAAGCCGCCCGGGAGCCCCGCTGTTTCGCTGCACAAGATGTGGCTCCACCCAGCTGGAGGAGAGGGCGGAGGACCTCCTCTGCACCGCGTGCGGCACGATCTTCCCCATCCAGAGCGGCATCTACACGTTCAAGGCGCCGCGCGGTGGGGCGCCAGGCGGGCCATCAGCTCGGCCAGAGGGCGATGACACAGATTCTGCGGAGGAGCACTATGGTCGTCAGTAGGAGAGAGGCCTTGTTCGCCGATCTGGTCTTCAACGAAGAAGGGGCGCGCGCGGAGCTCGTCACCATCGGCGGTGAACCGTTCTACGCCGTCCCGGAGGACGACTTCCTGCGCCACGTGGAAGCAGAGTACGTTGATCGGCAGATCGTGGCGGAGCTACAGCGTCGCCTCAAGGCCATGGGCGACGCCGTCACCGAGGGGGTGATCCAGATGATGGGCGAAGAGGACCTGTTCACGCGCGCCTCCATCGAGCACGCCATCGATCACATGGATCAGATCCTCCAGCCTGGCGCCGTCGACACGGATCAGCTTCGCACAGCGCTCTGGATGGCGGGATTCCGGGCCATCGTCGACGTCCACGGCGACCTGGTTCGACTTGAGATCCCCGGCGCGGGAGAATCCCTGGACGGCTGAACTTGTGCGGCTGCAAGAGTTGGTGTATACTCTTGATCCAATAACGCTTGGAAAGCCATCACTGAGGAGGGTCATACTGATGAAGGTCTCCTGCCTACAAGAAAACCTGGCCGAGGGCCTGAGTATCGTCGGCCGAGCGGTGTCGCCCCGTTCCACACTCCCAGTCCTGGGAAACGTCCTCCTGGCCACCGACGGTGGTCGCCTTCGACTCTCCGCCACCGACCTGGAGGTGGGCATCAACTGTTGGATTGGGGCGAAAGTGGAGGAAGACGGCGCGACCACCGTCCCGGCGCGCACGTTCGTCGACCTGGTGAACGCGCTGCCGCCCGGGCAGGTGGACATGGAGTTGATCGTGCGCACGCAGACGCTCAACCTCCACGCTGCTCGCAGCGAAGCCAACATCAAGGGGATCGACGCGCAGGAGTTTCCCATCGTCACGGTGCCCGACGAGGGCGCCAAAGGCATACCGATCGAGCCCGACGTGCTGCGACAGGCGATCGAACAGGTGGCCTTCGCCGCCGCCACCGATGAGAGTCGCCCCATCCTCACCGGCGTGCTGGCTCAGTTCAAGAACAACGAGCTCACCCTGGCTGCCGCCGATGGCTTCAGGCTGTCCGTCCGCACCGTTGAGCTGCCGGATGCTATCTCCGATCCCTTCAGCATCATCATCCCAGCCCAGGCGCTGACCGAGCTGCGGAGGGTAAGCGGCCATCAGGAGGACCCGATCGCCATCCACGTCACCCCGGAGCGGAATCAGGTGATCTTCGAGCTGACGGACGTGGTCCTGGTATCCCAGCTGATCGACGGCAACTTCCCCGACTACCACCAGATCATACCGCGGGACCGGAACACACGCGCGGTGATCGACACAGCCCCGTTCCTGAAGGCGTGCAAGATGGCCCAGATCTTCGCCCGGGACGCAGCCAACATCAGCCGCATCCAGGTCGAGCCAGGATCGGAGCTGGAACCGGGACGCGTGAGGGTCTCCGCCACGTCGGCCGAGACAGGCGAGGACGTGAGTGAGATCGACGCCAGCATCGACGGAGAGACCGTCGAGATCGCCTTCAACGTCAAGTACCTGATCGACGTGCTCTCGGTGACCAACGCGCCCCAGGTGACCCTGGATACGACTACCTCCTCAAGCCCGGGCGTCATCCGCCCGATCGGCGAGGACAGCTTCACGCACGTCATCATGCCCATGCATCTCGGGCAGTAGCCTCCGCAGGCAAGGATCTCAACGCCCTCAGACTGGACCGTCTGAGGGCGTCTTCCACGCGTAACCATTCACCTCGTTGCCCCTCGCGCAGTTTACACTATTATTTGCTGTCATCGGGTATTTCCACACATTCATGCCTCACTGGCCGCGCTTCCCGCGGCTGCAAGGCTGTGGGTCAACGTGGATGCGTGGGATGTAGGTGACGCGCAAAATTAAGTTGTCAGCCGCTCGGAGCATCCCACTAATCTTCGCGGTTGCACAGTTGTCTCTGTCCCTCGCCCTGGTATAATGGCTGCGCTGTGAGGAGAGCACCGGTATGACGAAATGGAACGCCAGCGTAGGACGCGGCTTCGGCATCGGCCTTGGCTTGATGGCCTTCATCCTGATGGTCAGTGCCGCCCTGGTCGGCGTAGCTGCGTCGCGCCCCATCAGCTTCGGCACCTTCATCGTGGCGCTATCCGTGGTCCTCGGCCTCCTATTGGTGGGGCTGATCGCCTACTGGGTGTACGGCCTGGCCGGTGCCAGCTACAAACTGGACCGGAACGCGGTGATCATCGCGTGGGGGACGTCGGAGCAGGTGATCCCTACAGGCGAGATTGAACGCGTCCTCAGCGGAGATGAGATTGAGGGGAGGGTGCACTTCTACGGGGGGAGGTGGCCAGGGCATTGGGTTGGATACGGTGAACTGGCAGATGTGGGTCCGACCCTCTTCTACGCCACTGAGCCCCTCCACGAGCACGTTCTCATCGCCACCCCGGGGCTCGCCTACGCCATATCCCCGGCCGATCGGGAGGGGTTCCTGGAGGCGCTTGAGAAGCGTCTAGAGATGGGGCCGACGCAAGCGATGGAGCAGTCCTCCAAGCGCCCTCTCATCCTCGACTGGGCCATCTGGCGAGACTCGCTGGGGCTCGCGCTGCTCGGCGCTGCGACGCTGGCCCTGGTCTCGCTTCTGGGGATGCTCAGCTTCCGCTTCCCCGCGCTGCCGATGCTGATACCGCTCCATTTTGGGACCTCAGGCTCCCCGGACCGACTGGGGCCCCGACTCGAGATCTTTCTCATCCCTCTGATTGGGCTGTTGACGCTTCTCATCAATGGGGTGCTGGGCAGCATCTTCTACCGACACGACCGGGTGGCGAGCTACATGCTGTGGGCGAGCTCGATCCTCGTTCAGGTGCTCATCTGGACGGCGACGTTCGGCATCTTATCGCGGATCTAACCCGCGCTCTCGCTACAACGTCACACGAGGTCGAGCTCGGCGATTTGCTCGAGCTCGAGTGAGAGGTCAAACAGCTCAGAGATCTCGTCCAAGTCGCCCTCGTCGGGCACCCCAGGCTCAACGCCGCGCTGACACAGTGAGCGGTAGCGGCAGATACCGCAGCGTCCCCGGTCCTCTGTGGGCGGGAGTAGCACGCCATCAGCGCACGCGCCGATGCTGGCCTCGACCTCCTCAATCAGGTTCACCAGATACCGCTCATCCGAGCGGTGCTGGCTATCGTCGTAACGGAACCGCTCGGGCGCGGACGCGAAGCTGGCAAACCAATAGACCATCGTCACACGGTCAGCCTGAATGGCTGACACGCCATCGAGCTCGCGTCCAGCCTGAACCAGCACGTACGGATAGACCCGCGTCTGCAGCCGCTCAGCCAGCCACGCCCTTCGAGGCCGCTCGCGATTGGTCTTCCAATCCACGATCAAGGCCCGCTGGCCAGGATCCACGGCGATGAGGTCGTATTGGGCCACCAGCCGGTAGTCACCCAACGACGTCGACAACATGACCTCTGGATAGCGGCGCGACGGGAGGCCCGCCAGCCCGTTTTCCAGGTAATTGCGCCACCACCGCTGCAGGACGGCATCGGTCACCGCCCTCGAGAGCGTCTCGACGGGAATGCCCATCAGATGCTGGCGAACCAGGCGGTGGAACGCAGCACCGCGCCGGAGATGACGCTCATTCTCCAAAGCGGGCTCGGCCTCGATGGCGGGCCAACGAAGACGACGGACGTAGCGCAGCTGGAATCGCCTTGGGCAATCGACGTAGGCCTGGAGACTGCTCTGACTGAACCCAAAATCGTCAGGTAGTACCATCTCGCTTCTCCTCCGTGTGTCTAGCGGCGAGCACCTCGCCCGCCCGGCGGGGGTCCAACTCAGGGAGCCAGGAAGGTGTACAGACCAGCGAGACGAGTGGCGAACGGGGCAACCAGCTGGGGGCTCAAGCCTATGGCCACGGAAGCTAACACGGCCAGGAGCACGACGATGGCCCTGGGCCAGGGCTCCGCGCCATCCCACGCGGGCTCCGCCGCGCCGTCATCCGACGGCCGCACGCGGACGAGGAGGGCCAAGAGAGCTCGCCACACACCGACCATCAGCCCCAGGCTGGCCGCCATCATCGTGAGCACAGACGTCAAGCCGGAGGGCCCAAGGGCACGATAGAGGGCCCATCGCCCAGCAAACGCCGCGCCCACCGGCAGCCCGGCGGTCGAGAGCCCCCCGAGGACGAGCGCGCAGGTGCTCCACGGGGCCCTTCGCCCCATGCCGCGTATGGCGCCCACACGCAGGTCGTTTCCGATCTCAGTTCTCAGGCTCTTCAGCCCGGTGGCCATGAGAGCTAACCCAAACGGGCGGACCAGGAGCGACAACAGAGCCAGCGCCAAGCCTCGCTCACTCCCCATGCCAAAGGCGACGAGAGCCACGCCGCTGTCGATCAAGGCCCCGTAGCCCATCAGCCGGTCAAGTCGCCGCTGCGATGCAGCCAGCACGCCCCCAACGCCCACCATCGCCAGCCCAACGCCCGAGCCCAACGAAGGTAAACTAGCATAGGCGCTCAGATCAGGATAGGTCTCCAGAAAGGCGAGCAGAAGGAACCAGATCGCCCCGTAGTTGACGGTGAAGACAAACGCACTCGCCAGGGGCTCGCTGTCGCTGGCGACGGATGGCATCCACACATAGAACGGCAGACTGCCCATCAGGAGGGCGAATGAAAGAACCAGCAGAACGGCAGCCGTGTCGAGCAACGCGGTGTTATCCGGCGTTAGCGCATACCGATCCATGAGCCAGTGGATGACGAGCAGGCCCGGCATGGCCAACAAGGAGAAGGATAGGTATTGGAGCGCGCCCCAGGCGGGCGGCCTGCCCTCACCCTGGAGGGCAAAGACAGAGACGGCTATGGCGATTTGAACGAGCAAGACGGCGTAGATGAGAGGACGAATGAGGAGCGAGCCGCTCAACAGGCTGAGGATGCCAAACCCAACGGGGAAGAGCAGCGTCCCTGGCGACACCTGCCAGGCGAGCAAGAAGATGCCCGAGGCAGTCAAGTACAAGAAGGCTATCGCGATTCGATCCGCCTCCTCCAGAATCAGCTCTCGTCCGAGGAAGGAGACTGTGCCCCCCATCACGATCTGGCGCCCCCAGAGCTCCACGGTTCGACCCAGGGGCAGCAAGAGGATGGCACTGCCCAGAGCGAGGGTCATGCCGACGGACAGCAAGGCCGACAACGTGCCCCATCGACGCAGCACATAGACAACGCCCCCCACCACAAGGGGCAGAACCAGGAAGAGCAGGAGACCAGCTATCACGCGGCACCCTCTTCGCCGCTAGCAACCACCTCAGCAGCCCTGAGATAGGCCGTCCCCAGCGCGATGACAAAGCTGAGTGAGCCGAGAAACCCGGTCACAAGGAGGCTGGGCTCCAAAGCGACGTAGAACAGATCGAAGCCCGACAAGAAGGTCAGCAACCCCACCCCCACACGCAGTGGATCTTGAGTCAACCCAAGCAGGAGAATACCCAATCCTGCCAACAAGTAGCAGACGAGCGTCACGCCTGCCGACAACTCCGGCAGAGGCATAGCGGATGAAGCGGCATAGACGGTCACCTCAACGAGGACGGCGGCCATGAAGCCGAAAGCTGCCCGAGCGGATATTCCCTCGCGCCGCCAACCCTCCAGGCGCGCGTTGAACCAACCCCACAACGACAGCGTCCCATTCGAGTCTGTGGACCGCGCCAGCGATCTGGCCTGTTGCTCTGTCAGGTAGAAGACCAGACAGATCACCCAACCGATCAACCCCTTCACCGCGGCCATCTCCACGCGAATGACGCGCGTCATCAACAAAGCCACGAAGAAGTACTGCGCGGCGAGGGCAATGACGTTCAGTCTCCAGTCTTGACTAACCACCAACAACGTGGCCGTGAGGAAGACACCGACCACGGCAGGCGTGGCAGCTAACAACATAGCCCGTGTCAGTAGGTCACTCAGTATCGGCATGGCCTAGCCACCGGTTATCAGAACCACGATCAACAGCACCAGACACGACCAGAGCAAAACCCCCCTGCCACTCAGGACCTGATCCGCAGCGCGGAGGATGGCGAAGCCCTGCTCGAACGCCCCCATCAGCAGCTCATACGCCCAATCGAACCGCACGATGTCGTGGAGCGCATCGAGCCACAGGGAGATCCCGGGACGGAGCCTGGCATCCAACCAAGCCAGGACGCCCCCGAGGAGAAGAGCGCCCCCCCAGAGCAGCCATCCGACCAGGTCCGGCGCAGCCGGCAGGGCCCCCAGCGAGACAGCAGACGGAGCATCACCGCCAGCCAGGAAGGCTCTCGGCACGATGCTGGCTCCGACCAGTGAAACAGCCAAGCCTACAAAGGCCACCCCATGCGCTATCCTCCCCACAAGGTCGCCACCCTCTCCCTCAACAGGTTCAGACGCAGGCAACCACCGGAGCACCGCTGCGACCACGAGCATCTGCCCGATGACGTAGGCGACGATCCAACCCCACCGCCTGCCGCTAAGCAGATCACTGATGAGGGACGACTGGGCCACAAACCCCACCGTTGCCGGGATACCGATGAGGGAGAACGCTCCGATGAGCGACGCGACGCCTCGCGGCAAGACCTCCCACCGGAAGATCTGACTCAGATCGAGATCACCACCCAGGAAGAGCACCGCGGTGACCATCATCCAACCCGCCGCACCCAGGGTCATCCTGGACACCACACCCTCGCCCCCCAGAGACGCCAAGACGGTCGCAAGAATCACAGCCCCGTTCCAACCCACGCTGATCCAGGGGCGAGATTCTCGGGAGGCATTCGTGGTCCACGCGAGAAAGCCTCCTGCGATGAGCGTGAGCAGGGCCGGGACCGCCATCCATGCATCGACGGGAAGCACTCGGTCGTTCGCCAAGGCCAATCGAATCCACAACCCCCACCCAAGGAGAGGGCTCAAGAAGAGGGCTCCGACCAGAGGTGATCTGGAACCGATATACCTCGGAGATGAGATGTGAAGCGGATAGACACCGAGTCGAAGGAACCCCGCCAGCACCCACCAGGTCATCTTCGCCCCGCTGGCGGGCATGCGCGTCCATGCCACGCCACCTACCTCGCCACCCGCCACCAGAACCCCGGCCCACAGGAGGAATCCTGCGACAGTGCCGATGGCGAGGCTCCGAACGGCCTCCCCCCTGCTATCTCCAGCGGCGATCCGGGCGAGCGCGAAGGCTAGGTCGTAGAAGGCCCAGCATACGATGGTGGTCAACGGATTGGCCGACCAGAGGGCCGCGAGCGTCGCGGCCACCATGGTGAGCAGCGCGGCCACAAGGCGATAGGACCGCTCATCGCTCCCCACTGCCCCCAAGAGAAGCGCACTCACGACTATGGACAAGCTCAAGCCAAGGGGCCACAGCGTGGTATCCCACCGGATCTCAGCCGCCGAGTCGGCCAGCGAAGCGGCATAGGGCGACGAAAGGACGATGGTTCTGGCATCGCCGCCCTCAAGCGCAAAGAGCGGAACGAAGACGTTGGCGACCGCCAAAGCGGCGATGAAGACTCTGACGTAGCCCGTTCTGACGCCAAGCCTTGAGAAGAGGAAAGACAGCAACAGAACGCCACCCGCGCCAAGTAGCGGCAAGAGAACGGTGAGCACGAGAGGATTTACCATAGGCCCCATTCACGGCCGGGCATTACGCTTGAGGAAAGCGTCATCTCGGCGCCTGTGTAGTCGAACTCGAATCGTCAATCGGTAACACGTTCAGGAGAACCTCCATGTGCAAGACTGGTCACGGCCCGCTATTGTAGCACACGGATGGCTGGCCGACAAACCGACCAGAGCACCGCAAAAAGCGGGGCCCTGGGATCAGATCCAGGGCCCCGCTTCACCATTCAGTGACAACGGCCAGCGTCTCCAGAGGATCAGGCCAGGAAATCGCGCAGCTTACGCGCGTGAGCGGGGTGGCGGAGCCGACTGAGCGCCTGGACCTCAATCTGGCGAACTCGCTCTCGGGTCACACCCAGCTTCTTGCCGACCTCCTCCAAGGTGTAGGTCTCACCATCGACCAGGCCATAGCGCATCTGCAGGATGCGAACCTCCCGCGGAGGCAGATCCTCAAGGACGTCATGCAGCAAGTCCCTCAGAATCGCGGACGATACAACGTCGGACGGCGCCGCCGCCTCATCATTCTCAATGAAATCGCCGAGCTCACTGTCCCCATCCTCGTCAATCGGCAGCTCCAACGAAAGAGGGCGACGCGCCACTTGAAGCATGTTCTCGACCTTCTCCGTGGCGAGATCCAACGCACCAGCCATCTCCTCGGGCGTGGGCTCCCGTCCCAGCTCCTGTGTGAGCCGATGGGTGGTGCGGAGCAGCTTGTTGATCTGGTCCCCCATGTGAACCGGGATCCGAATCGTCCGACTCTGATCAGCAATGGCCCTGGTAACCGCCTGGCGGATCCACCACGTTGCATACGTCGAGAACTTGTTGCCCATGGTGTAGTCGAACTTCTTGGCGGCGCGGATCAGGCCGATGTTCCCCTCCTGGATCAGATCGATGAAGGGCACGCCGCGGCCCATGTACTTCTTGGCCACGCTCACGACAAGGCGCGAATTGGCGCGCACGAGGTGCTCACGAGCCCTCAAGCCATCCCGGGCCACGGTCTCCAGATCGAGCCGCTCCCTCCAATCGAGCCCATCCGACTTGAGCCTTGCTCGCGCTTCCTTTCCAGCCTCCATCCGCTTGGCCAGCGAGATCTCCTCCTCACGGGTGAGAAGGGGGACCTGGCCGATTTCCTTGAGATACAGGCCAATCGAGTCATCCACTCGGATGGCATCGAGCGGTGTTCCATCGTCGGTATCGCGACTACTACCCCGCTTACGACCCTGAGAGGTGTTGGATGCCTGCGCGTCCTTTTCTTCCAAATCGCCTATCTCGACATCGGCTTCGATCAATGTAACCAGGATATCCTCAATCTCGTCCAAGCTCTCTTCTGCTTCGGGAAAAGCAGTCAGTATGTCATCGTATGTGATGAAATCCTGTTCATTGGCCTTGACCAGCAGGTATGCTTCACCGCTCAACTCTTCAGATGCAGACTTTTTCTCTTCTTCCTTCGATTCCATCTCCACTCTATCACTCAGCGTCGGAAAGCACGATACTCAACGTCGCAACCCTGTTGTCCGCTACTATACCACAACCTCATGCGGCTTGTCAACCCCCTCCGAGCCGCTTCGTGAAAGCCGTATCTGATGAATCCAGCGGGATCGAAGCTCCACCAGAAAACAGGGTGAGGCCATGCGTGCGCTACGTGTCACGAGAAAGATGGATCGGGCGAAGCTAGCATTGACAACGCTCTGGCCATGGGATATACTCTCTTTCGGTGGCGGGGTCTCGTCACTACCTTTTCTCACCAAGGTAGAGACTGACAGACCCCTTATCCATCGACCCCGAGGGCACGTTTGGAAGACAGAGCTAGCAAGGGAGGATTCAGATGACGACTCGACTGATGTGGTACGGACATTCCGCTTTCGGCCTCAACGTTGACGAGCATCGCCTACTCATCGACCCATTCCTCACCGACAACGCCTTTGCCCCCATGTCGGCTGATGAGGTCGATGTCGACTACATACTCATCACCCATGGCCACGGGGATCATATTGGGGACACGGTCAGCATCGCCCAGCGCACCGGAGCTCTGGTGATATCCAACTTCGAGATCTGCAACTGGCTACAGGCTCAAGGCGTAGAGAAGACCCATGCTCAGCATATCGGAGGCGGCTATCCTCATCCCTTTGGGTACCTCAAGCTGACCATCGCCCACCACGGATCCAGTCTACCCGATGGATCGTATGGAGGGAATCCCGCAGGCCTGCTGCTGACGGTCGGGGACAAGCATCTCTACTTCGCCGGAGACACCGGGCTCTTCTACAGCATGCGACTTATCGGCGAGGAGGGCATTGACCTAGCGGTGTTGCCAATAGGCGACAACTTCACTATGGGGCCTGATGATGCCCTACGAGCGATCCAGCTGATCAAGCCCAAAGCGGTGATCCCCATCCACTACAACACATTCGACGTCATCCAACAGGACCCCAACGCCTGGGCAAAGAGAGTACGACAGGAGACATCAGCACAGCCTATCGTACTCAGCCCTGGAGACAACGTCGCTGTTTAGCACGAGTTATTCTACACAGCTTTTCTCTCTCAAATCATTAGTTTATCTAATGTAGTCGTAGTAGTAGGGCGTTGGAAACTGGGGATAACGCTCGATTGGCCTTGGTGGGGTGTCATATGTAGGTAAGCAGCCACAGAGCTACAGGCACCTGTGGTGGTTTATGGCGATTGATGGACTCACAGGTAGCTGTTAGTAAGTATGTGGATGGTGTGAATAGGTCATCTGATGGGTCATAGGTGAGAGTAGATGCGTCTCTTTGGGGCGAAAGTTATCCACAGTGGAGCTCACTTTTCCACAGAAACTGGAGAGTTATCCACAACGCTGCGTCCCAAACAGGCAGACAGGCCCCTTTTCCCCCTAGATATGGGGGCAACGGGTGGGAGGAAGCACCAAGATTGGAGCTTCCGGATGTGGAAAACTAGAGTGGAACTGTGTGAGCGTATCACGCTAGGGACAAGAAATAGAGGGTAAGAGGCAATGTAGGTTCG
>CAZNRX010000085.1:0-17172 GCA_964575455.1 uncultured Anaerolineales bacterium
TCCCGAGGTTCTCCCTGTGCCCGCGCCGCCGCCGCCCGCGTCGCCGCCGCCGCCCGCGTCGCCGTCACCGCCTTGGCTGTCCGGAGCCGCACCCAAACCACCCGCCAGGGCCAGCCGCGCTCGCAAGATTGGCGAAAACGATAACACCCTGCTCGTCTGGGCCTCCAGGATGACAAGAGCCCGCGGGCGTGGTACAATGCGGCCTGAGAAGGCGACACAACGGAAAGGAAAACGCCCTTGCTACACGTTCTGAGCTGGTGGTTGCTGATACAACTGCTGGGCCTGGCCGCCCTCCCCCTGGCCTATCGCCTGTTCAAGTGGCTCCCCGGCCGCGGCTACGCCTTTGCCAAGCCGCTGGGGCTCCTGCTCACGAGCTACGTGCTCTGGTTGGGCGGCTCCCTGGGCTACCTGCACAACACGGTGGGCGGCGCGATCGTCGCCATAGCCGTGACGGCCGGCATCTCCATCGCGTGGTACGCGGGCCGCAGGGACGAGAACGAGCCCTCCCTGCTGAGGTTCCTCCAGGACCATCAGCGCCTGATCCTGACGGTGGAGATCCTCTTCGCGGTGGGCTTCGTCGCCTGGGCCGGGCTGCGGGCCTACGCGCCGGACAAGATTATGAGCAGTGGGGGCGAGAAGTTCATGGAGATCGCCTTTCTGAACGGCATCCTCCGCAGCCCCACCTTCCCCCCCAAGGACCCTTGGCTCTCCGGGTTCGCCATCAGCTACTACTACTTCGGCTACGTGATGATGGCGCTGATGACGCGGCTGTCGGGCACAGCGTCGGGCGTGAGCTTCGAGCTGTACGACGCCCTGATGTTCGCCCTGACGCTCACGGGGGCGTTCGGGGTGGTCAACAGCCTGGTCGCCGGTGGCTCACGGACGCGCGCTGACGACGGCCAGGCCCTGCGATACGGCCTCCTGGGGTCGCTGTTTGTGGCCGTCATGGGCAACCTGGAAGGGCTGCTGGAGGCGCTCTACGCCCAGGGACTGCTGCCGCAGGCCTTCTGGCGCTGGATCGACATACCCGACCTGATGGAGGCCGGACGGGTGAGCGGCTCATGGTACCCGGGGCCCGGTTGGTGGTGGTGGAGGGCCTCCCGCGTCATCCGCGACCGGGACCTGCTCGGCAAACCCATGCCGCTCGACCCCATCGACGAGTTCCCCTTCTTCAGCTTTCTGCTGGGGGACAATCATCCGCACGTGCTGGCGCTCCCCTTTGTGCTGCTGGCCATCGCGCTGGCGCTCAACCTGCTGCGGCGACAGCGACAGGTAGGAGCAGAGGGGCGGATCGGGCCCAACGCCGCGGATCACAGATCCGCTGGGAGCGAAGAGGGGAGGGACCAGACGGACAGGCGGTTTGGGCTAGCGGATCACGGATCCGCTGGGAGCGGAGGGGGGAGGAGCCAGACAGAGGGGAAGGATGGCGCCGGGAGCAAGGAGAGCTGGTGGAACCCGGTGGCCTACGCACTCGACGGCGACTGGACGCTCTTCGCGTTCTGCGCCCTGGGGCTGGGCTCGCTGGGTTTCCTGAACACGTGGGACTTCCCGATCTACGTCGGGCTCGCCGTCCTGGCGTACGCCGCCGGGCGCCACGCCGGCACCGACGAGCCGCCGATGGCGGTCGTGAAGCGGGCGGCGGTGCTGGGCGTAGCCCTCACGCTGGCCGGGGTGGTGCTCTACCTGCCCTTCTACGTCGGCTTCAGCTCCCAGGCCGGCGGCATCGTGCCCTACCTGCTGTCCCCCACGCGCCTGCCGCAGTACCTGGTGATGTTCGGGCCGTTCGTCTTTGTTGCCGTCTCATTCCTGCTGGCTCAGCTCTCGACGGCGGATGACGGTGCGGACGTCTGGACCGCCCTGGCACGATCCTGGGGCATCGTCGTGGCGGCCCCGCTCGCCTTCCTCGGGCTCACGATGGTCATCGGCATCCTGACCAAACCCGGTCGCGAGCTCATCGAGAGCCTCCTCTCCAATCCCCGCATCCAGCAGATCGTCGGCAGCACCGGTCTGGGGGCAGCGGTCAGAGCCATCATCCTGGCCCGGCTGCGCGATCCCTGGCTCTTCCTGGTGCTGTCGCTCTCGATCGCCGGCGCCGCGGTGGGCGTCCTAAAGCCGTGGAGACGGCGAGACAACACCACCCCCGAGGGGGCCAGCGCTCAGTTCGCCTCCCTGCTCCTCCTCTGCGGACTCGGGCTCACGTTCGTCGTAGAGTTCGTCTACCTGCGCGACAGCTTCGGCGTGCGCATGAACACCATCTTCAAGTTCTACTACCAGGCGTGGGCGATGCTGGGCTGTGCCAGCGCGTTCGGCATCTGGTGGATCCTGTACAGGCGCGGTGAGGAGATCGACGGCCTGTGGCAGAACGTCTTCCTCGCCGGCGTGACCCTCCTCACGGCGGCCGGCCTGGTCTATCCGCTGATGGCGAGCTACAGCCGGGTGGATGGATTCCGGCATCAGCCCAACCTGAACGGGGCCGTCAACGTGGCCCAGGCCCATCCCGACGACTGGGCGGCCATCGAGTGGCTGCAGGCCAACGCGGAGCCATCGACGGTCATCCTGGAGGCGCCGGGCAAGTCCTACAACTACGAGGGACGGATAAGCGCTTTCACCGGCTATCCGGCCGTGCTCGGCTGGGCGCTGCACGAGAGCCAGTGGCGCGGCAACTACGTGGAACAGGGCAAGCGAGAGCCGGACATCGAGACGATCTACACCACGCCGGACGGGAGGCAGGCCCTGACGTTGCTCCAGAAGTGGGAGGTGGACTACGTCATCGCGGGACCGCCGGAGCGACGGTACGTCGAGGAGCGATGCAGCGGGTCCAACCAGGCCTGCAACCCCACACGGGCGCTCCGCAAGTTCCGGGAGCTGCTGGTGCCCGTCTTCGAACAGGGGCAGACGACAATCTACCGTGTACCTGAGAGCTAGGCCGCGGCCCCCTTGTCGACCAGCAGATCCACGACGCGCCCCAGGACCCTCTCGCTGACGGCCTCCTTGCTCATCAACGGCAGCTCCTCCGCCTCGGCGCCACGTTGCAGGAGCACCACCCGGTTCGTCTTCACGCCGAACCCCGCGTCGGCGGCCGTCACGTCATTGGCGACGATCAGGTCGAGGCCCTTGGCCTCCAGCTTGGCGCGGGCGCTCTGCAGAAGGTCCTCCGTCTCGGCGGCGAAACCCACCAGCACGCGGGGGTACCCGGTCGAACGGCGTCGCTCCGCCACGGCGCTCAGCACGTCCGCCGTGCGCCGCAGACGAAGCGTCATGTCGCCATCGACCTTCTTGATCTTCTCCGCGAGCGTGCGGCTGGGGCGATAGTCGGCCACGGCGGCGGCCATCAGCACCGCGTCGGCGCTCTTGGTGCTGCGGAGCACCGCCTCCCCCATCTCCGCGGCGCTGGTCACGTCAACACGCTCCGCCCCCACCGGCGCGGGCAGGTGTGTCGGGCCGGTCACCAGCGTGACCTGCGCCCCCCGGTCCAGCGCCGCCTGCGCCAGCGCGAAACCCTGGCGTCCCGATGAGGGGTTGCTGAGAAAGCGCACCGGATCGAGCGGCTCCCGCGTGGGGCCGGCTGAGACCACGACGCCCCGCCCCGAGAGCGGCCCCGCGCGCCCCAGCACCAAGCGGACGTGCCCCAGGATCTCGTCCGGTTCCAGCAGGCGGCCCTTCCCCTCCAGGCCAGAGGCCATGCGACCGCGCGCCGGGCCCGCGACGTGGACGCCGCGGGATCGGAGCGTATCGACGTTCTCCTGAGTGGCGTCGTGAGCCCACATGCCGACGTCCATTGAGGGAGCGAGGAGAACGGGGCTGCGAGCGGCCAACGCCAGCGCGGTCAGCAGGTTGTCCGCGATGCCGTGCGCCAGCTTGGCCAGCGTGTTGGCCGTGGCAGGGGCGATGACGATCAGATCGGCCGCCTCGGCGAGGCCGACGTGGGTGATGTGCGTGGGCAGTCCCCGCTCGGCGGTGCCCCACATGCTGGCGTAGGCGGGCCGACCGGTCAGGGCCTCGAAGGTCAGCGGGGAGACGAAGCGCCCCGCCGCCTCGGTCATCACCACGTCAACCTCGGCCCCCGCCTGGGTCAGGTGGCTGGCCAGCGTGCAGACCTTGTAGGCCGCGATGCCGCCCGTGACGCCCAGAAGAATGCGCTTGCCCTCAAGCAGCGGAATGGTCTCCATAGCTTCACCTCTCGGACTGCGTACCGTTGGAATCAGCCTGCTGCCGCATTATAGCGGCAAACCTGAGGCACAACAAGGTGGACTAGCAGATCAGAAGCTTGACATGGCGCCTGCCCGTGCTATCATAGCAACAGCGCACGCCCGGAGCATCCAACTCACAAACCAGAACGGCCAATCGACGTTCAGTCACGGGGGGTGACCTATGAGCGCTCCACAGGTAGAGAGCTACCGCTTTGGACACATGGTGGTGGACGGCGAGGCATACACCAACGATCTGATCCTGCTGCCGGACCGAGTGGTCCCCAATTGGTGGCGCGAACAGGGGCATCGACTGAGCGCCAAGGACCTGGAGGAGGTCTTCGCCGCCGAGCCGGCGGTGCTGGTCGTCGGCACCGGGGCGCACGGCGTGATGAAGGTCCCCAGGGAGACGAAACAGGCGACGCAAGAAGCCGGCATCGAACTCAGAATCGCCCAGACGGACAGCGCCTGGCAGCTGTATAACGATCTGGGAGAGAGAAAGAAGACAGCCGGGGCCTTCCACTTGACGTGTTGAGGTGGAAGCTCCCGGGGCCACCACGAGCGGCGCGGGTGAGGCCCACCACCGATGGACACCAAGCAGCGGAATGACGAGAGAGTCGGGATGATCAGGGCGGCGTGCATGGCCCTCCTCGTCACTCTGCTGAGCTCGACGCTGCTTGGCGTCGTGCATCCGCCCAGGGTCAGAGCCACGGGTATTCCCGACCCGCGCTTCGGCGTCATCGAAGCTCACGAAGCCCCGCAGGCCGCCACGGCGCTGGGCGCCGGCTGGACCCGGCTCCGGTTCGAGTGGAACAGCATCCAGCCCAACAGCCCCGATGAATGGGCCGTCCCCGTCTCCGACCAGACGCTGAGCAACGAGCTGACCAGCGGCCGCCAGGTGGTCGGGCTGCTGGTCACCACGCCAGGCTGGGCTACCGACCTCGACGTCGGCCCGGGGGTCCCCAGGGGCTTGTATCTGCCCACGGACGACCCGAACAACCTGTGGGCCAGTTTCGTGCGCCGGATCGTGGGGCAGTACGCGGGCCGCATCGACCATTGGACCATCTGGAACGAACCGGACATCCCGCCCAGCTCACCAGACATGAGCTGGGGCGGCTCCGTCAAGGATTTCGTGCGCTTGCTGCAGGTGGCGTACGTCGTGGCCAAGGAGGTCAATCCCAACGCTGTCATTCACATGGCGGCCATCACGCACCATCACGACGAGCACTGGTTTGGCCGCTTCCTCAGTGAGCTGGTCGCCCTGCCCGGGGCCGCACAGAACGGCTACTACTTCGACGTCGCCACGCTTCACCTCTACCATGAGCCGGAGAAGATCTACGACATCACGGCCCACTACCGATCGATGATGCGCGGTCACGGCATGCGCCAGCCGATCTGGATCGCGGAGACGAACGCCTATCTCTCTCGCGCGACACCCGAGGAACAGGCGTTCTTCATCTTCCAGGCCCTCAGCCTGGAGATCGCCGCCGGGGCGCAGGCCATCGCCGTCTACAAGATGGTCGACACCGAGACCGATCGCGCCGCCGACCCCGAGCCTTTCGGCCTGGTGCGCATAGATGGCACCCGTCGCCCCGCCTTCACCGCCTACCAGGTAGCCACGACCTACCTGGCGGGCTTTCGTGGGGGGAGCTGGGATCGCCGGGACGAGCTATCGGTGGTGACAGTGGATCGCGGGTCTCAGACGACAACCGTGCTCTGGTCGCGCATCCCGGACGCTCAGACTGCCATGATCCCGGCACGCACGACCCGGGCATTGCTGGTAGACATATGGGGATCGGCGCGCCACATCTACGCGGAGCGAGGCTATTTCTTCGTCGACCTGCCCGGCGCGAACTGCAGCCAGGGGTGCTGGCTGGGTGGCGCGCCCTCCATGGTGGTGGAGGAGGCGCCGGCGAGCGCCGACACGGCTCCCACGCCTCGGCCGCCGACGCCAGTGCCCACGGAGCCCCCGAGACCGACGGATACACCCGGCCCCGCCGCCACGCCCACCGTGGCGGTCGCGGAGCCGACCAGTGGGTCGACGCAGTCACCTGGGCCGACGCCGACCGTGACGCCCAGCGCCACGACCACGCCGCGCCCCACCAGCACATCCACCCCCACACAGGTAACGACCGTGACGCCCAGCGCCACGACCAGCCCGAACCCGACCAGCACGCCCACACCGACGCCGAACGCCACGCCCACGCCGCGCCCCACCAGCGGACCACCGCCATCCCCGACGCCCACTGCGCCGAACGCCGGGACGCGGAACCGCTCCTGGATCTTGATCGGCATCTTGATGGTCGGCCTGGGCGCCGTGGCTGTGGCTGCAGGCGGCAGCAGGACGTAGACCCTATACAGCGACCGTAGGCGGCCGGATGGCCGCTCAGAAGAAGGAGAGAGAGACTGATATGACCAAATCCAAAGCCGCACCCTATGGTTCCTGGGAGTCACCGATCAAGGCCAACCTGATCGCCTCGGAGTCCCTGCGTCTTTTCGAGATCACCCTGACTGGCCGGACCACGGCCTGGATCGAGATGCGCCCCGCCGAGGATGGCCGTTACGTCATCGTCCGCCGCTCTGAGGACGGCTCGCATGTCGACGCGATCCCATCCTCCTTCAGCGCCAGGACGCGGGTGCACGAATACGGAGGCGCCGCCTACGTCATCGACGGCAAGACCATGTATCTCTCCAACTGGGAGGATCAGCGGCTCTACCGTCAAGATCCGGACAGCGAGCCACGACCGATCACGCCGGATATCGACGCGCGCTACGCCGATGGCGTCATCGATCGCGGTCGAGAGCGCATGATCTGCGTGCGCGAGGACCATACCGTCGAGGGAGAGGCCGTCAACGCCATCGTGGGCGTTCCGCTCCAGGGCGGCAGCGCAGAGGTGCTCATCTCGGGCAACGACTTCTACGCTTCGCCCCGCCTCAGCCCGGACGGCGCTCGCCTGGCCTGGCTCACCTGGAACCACCCGAACATGCCGTGGGACGGAACGGAGCTCTGGGTTGGCGAGGTCGAGGAGGATGGGAGGGTCGTCCGCCGGGAGCGCGTGGCCGGCG
This sequence comes from uncultured Anaerolineales bacterium, assembly GCA_964575455.1. Classification (GTDB taxonomy): domain Bacteria; phylum Chloroflexota; class Anaerolineae; order B4-G1; family B4-G1; genus SKLM01. The sequence continues at coordinate 7,254 of CAZNRX010000085.1, forward strand.
GGCCCGATGAGTCCATCTTCGAGCCTCAATGGTCGCCGGACGACGGGTCGACACAGTCACCCGGGTCGACACGGTCACCGACGCTGTACTTCATCTCCGACCGCACCAACTGGTGGAACCCCTATCGGCTCCGCGACGGACGGATCGAACAGCTGGTGGACATGCCGGCCGAGTTCGGCAAGCCGCAGTGGGTCTTCGGGATGTCGACCTACGATTTCGCGTCCGCGGATCGGATGATCTGCTCGTACACGCAGGACGGCACCTGGCATCTGGCCAGCCTGGACCTGGAGACCCTGGAGTTGACGCCCTTCGACCTGCCCTACACCGAGATCTCCTACGTGCGGGCCACCCCGGAGCGCGTCGTCTTCCGAGGAGGATCGCCGACCGAGCCCAGATCGATCGTGCAGCTCGATCTAGAGACGGGGGAGAGCGAGATCCTGCGCCGCTCCAGCAAGGTTCCAGTGGACGAGGGGTACCTCTCCGAGCCGCGAGCGGTTGAGTTCCCGACCGAGGATGGATTGACGGCTCACGGTTTCCACTACCCGCCGAAGAACCCGCACTACGACGGCCCGGCGGACACCCGCCCGCCACTCCTGGTCATCAGCCACGGCGGGCCGACGTCGGCCACCACCAGCACGCTCGATCTTGCAGTCCAGTATTGGACCAGCCGAGGCTTCGCCGTTCTCGACGTGAACTACCGGGGCAGCACCGGCTACGGGAGGGACTACCGGCAGCACCTGCAGGGCGACTGGGGTGTGGCCGACGTGGAGGACTGCGTCAACGGCGCGCGCTATCTGGCCCGCCAGGGGGAGGTGGACGGCCAGCGGCTCCTGATCCGCGGTGGGAGCGCCGGTGGCTACACGACGCTGCGGGCCCTCACGTGGCGCGACGACTTCGCGGCCGGCGCGAGCTACTACGGGGTCAGCGATCTGAAGGCCCTGACGGAGGAGACGCACAAGTTCGAGTCGCGCTACCTAGACCGGCTCGTCGGTCCCTATCCGGAGCGAGAGGACCTGTATCGGGAGCGCTCGCCCCTGCACCACGCGGAGCAGATCAAGTGTCCGGTGATCTTCCTGCAAGGGGCCGAGGACAAGGTCGTGCCGCCGGAGCAGGCCGAGGTGATGGTCGACGCGCTGCGTGAGAAGGGGCTGCCGGTGGCGTACGTCCTCTTCGAGGGCGAACAGCACGGCTTCCGCCGTGCCAACACCATCAAGCGCGCCCTCCAGGCGGAGCTCTCGTTCTACGCCCAGGTGCTCGGCTTCGAGACAGCGGACCCGATCGAGCCGGTGGAGATCGAGGGACTGTAGCAGCGAGGAGTGACGTCCCATCCAGCACGAGGTGGGCGCGGAGGGGAACCTTTCGGGCCGGTTTGGCGTCTTAGGAATAGATGGCATGGCTGTTATGGTGGGAATGGCATAAGGAGGCCAAGATGGTTAAGCGATTGCGTCTTGCAGGCTTGTTGATCATCCTCCTGGGTCTGGCGGCGCCGGTTGCTGCACAGGGGCCGGTCCGGCCTCAACACAGCGATCCGACGTGGCACGCCCAGTACTGGGACAACATGTCCCTCTCCGGCACCCCGGTGCTAACCCGCGAGGATGCGAATATCGACTTCGACTGGGGCACCGGCCCGCCTGGAACCGGCGTCCCGGCCGACAAGTTCTCGGCGCGCTGGACACGCTACATCGACGTGACGCCCGGCACCTACCGCTTCAGCGCCACCAGCGACGACGGCATACGCGTCTGGATCGACGACGTCCTGCTGCTCGACGAGTGGTACGATCACGCGACTCAGACCTTCACCTTCAGCCGGTACCTGGGCGAAGGGCATCATCTGATCAAGGTCGAATACTACGAGAATCTGATATACGCCGCGGCCAAGCTCTCCTGGACGCGCGAGGGGGAGGAGCCCACAGGCGAATGGGACGCCCAGTACTTCAACAACACCACGCTGAGCGGCGCCCCGGCCCTGACTAGGAAGGAGAGCGCGGTCAACTTCGACTGGGACACCGGCTCGCCGGCGTCCGGCACCATCAACCCCGACCACTTCTCGGCGCGCTGGACGCGGACGGTGAACCTGTCTCCGGACATGTACCACTTCTCGCTCACGATCGACGACGGCGCTCGTCTGTGGGTCAACGGCCACAAGCTGGTCGACGCCTGGTACGACCAGGCGGCCACGACCTACACCGGCGACATCCACCTCTCCGGAGACGTGACGATCGAGCTGGAATACTACGAGAACGGAGGCCTCGCCGTGGCCCAGCTATCCTGGGATAGCGGCGGCACCCCGCCCACTCCGTCGCCCGGGGGGACGGTGATCGTCGACGACAGGGACGCGGGCTTCACCAAGGGCGGCTTGGCAAGCGGCTGGCGCTACGTGGCCGAGGGACACAACGGCAACCTGACCTGGACGTGGAACAACGACTACGCGCGGTACAACTACAACTGGGCGCGCTGGTATCCGCAGCTTGAAGCGCGCAACTACGAGGTTTTCGTCTACATCCCCTACCGCTACACCACCACCTCCAGCGCGCGCTACTGGGTGCGGCACGCCGACGGCTACACGCTGCGGGTCGTGAACCAGAACACGAACGGGGACCGCTGGGTCTCCCTGGGGACGTACCGGTTCCTGGGCGACGGGTCGGGCTACGTGTCGCTGTCCGATCCGACCTACGAACCGCGGCTTTCGCGGCTGATCGCCTTTGATGCCGTGAAGTGGGAGCCGCGGTAGAGGGACTTAGCGAACTACAGGGGTAGCGGGCCGGCCTTAGGATGCCCTACGCTGCCGGCGGTGCTGCCGGCAGCGTAGGGCACCGAATCTTGACGTCTGACCGAACTGATCTAGGCCTGGCCGTGTTGAAGCGGGTCAGCGATCCTGGCTAGGCCGTGCACTCCGCAAGGTCGCCGGTGAGGAGGGCCACCCAGAACTGGGGCCCTTTGACGGGCGAGTCACTCGATTCCAGTTCTGCAGCCACCGCGCCCATTGGCAGGATGGAGCTTGCGACAACGATATCGGTCCACATGTCGCTTTCGTCCACGATCCACGTCATAGGGCCGCTCATCAGGTCATCCATCACCAGCTTGACCAATATGAGCCGATCAGACCAAAGCAGACGACAAAGGCTAATGCGGTGGGGCGGGATTGGCTTGGTGAACGTGGCCACCCTTACCTGGGCATCGAACATGACGCTGGGGCGCTGGCTGCGCGACGACATCGGCCCCTTGACGCTGGCCGCTTCGCGCTTCCTCATCGCCTCGTCCTGTCTGGCGGTGCTGCTGCAGCGCCGGCCGGCGGAGGAGCGTCGCCTGGCGGGGGATCGCTGGCTGCTGATAGGTATGGCCCTCAGCGGCGTGGTGGCCTTCACACCCACCCTCTACCTGGGCCTGCAGCACACCACCGCCGTCAACGCCACGCTGATCAACGGGATGGGGCCGCTGATCACGGGGGTGCTGGCCGCGCTGCTCATCGGGGAGCGCATGACCGCGCGGCAGGTGGGGGGGGCGCCGCCCTCGGCCTGATCGGCGTGATCGCGCTGATCTCCAACGGACGGCTGCGCTTCTGGCGGACGATGGAGGGCAGCATCGGCGATCTGATCATCCTGGGAGCGGTGGCGCTGTGGGCGCTCTACTCAGTGCTGGGCCGCCGGGCCATGGAGCGACGCTCCGCCCTCTCCGCCTCCGCCTTCTCGGCCCTGCTGGGGCTTCCGGTGCTGCTGCTGGCGGCCGGCTGGGAGATCCACGCCTCCGGGTTCGCGTTCGACATCAAGCTCGCCCTGCCGCTCCTCTATATCGGCGTGGCGCCGGGGGTGATCGGCTTCCTCTCGTGGAACGCCGGCGTGCGGCGCCTGGGAGCCAGCGGCGCCATGGTCTTCTACAACACGCTGCCGCTCTACGGCGCACTGCTGGGGCACTTCCTGCTGGGCGAGCCCCTGGGCCTGGGGCACCTGGTGGGAGGCGCGCTGATCGTCGGCGGTGGCTTATGGGCCGCGGGTAGAGCTAAGCGGATTGACTGATCTGCACCAGACAGGACGTGCACCATCGGTTCAGGGACTCCTAACAGACCGAGCGTACGTAGCAAACGGGGCAAAAGATGGTCAACCATGAGACAGACATCCTGGTCGAGTTGCACCGGCCGGAGGTCGGACCTTACTGAGGCTAGCCGGCCAAATTGAAGGAGAGACGTTCCCCCACCTATATGGACGCCAAGCCCACCCTGGGCATCGTACTGAAGCTGCTGGATATCGTTCGCTGGGCCTGATGCGTCGCCCAGCCGACCCAGCGTCAACAACAAGGAGAAACCGACATGGCCAAGATCGACGTGAAGCAATCAGAACGCGACAATACGTACCAGTTCGAGGTGACAGTGCAGGAACGAGACAGCCAGACCCGCCACCAGGTGACGCTGAGCAGGGCCGACTACGAGCGGCTCGCCGGGGGTGAGGCGAGCCCGGCGGAGCTGGTGACCGAGTCCTTCCGCTTCCTGCTGGAGCGGGAACCGAAGGAGTCGATCCTGCGCTCCTTCGACCTGACCGTGATCACCCGCTACTTCCCCGAGTACGAACGGGAGATCCGAAAGCGTCTCTAGATCCTGTCGAAAAACGGGTCAGCAGAGACGAAGGGCGCGCCGGCCGCCTCAGCGGCCCCGGCGTCCTCCTCGCGATCGCCAACGAAGATGGCGCGCTCTGGAGTCACGTCGAAGGCCCAGCACGCCTCCAACAGCATGCCCGGCCGCGGTTTGCGCCAGGCGAGCTCGCTGCTGGTGCGCACCCAGAGCGGAGAGGCGGCCCGGGTGACCCCCGCCGCCAGGCCGCGCCAGCGCTGCGGGGAAAGGGAGACATCCTCGTCCCCAATCGCCACCAGCCAGAGCGCCTCCTTCAGACGGGGCAGCACCTCGGCCACGCCCACCAATCGCCGCCCTATCTCGGAAGGACGGGGATAGGGCTCCCCTTCGACGGCGTTCCAGGCCACGCCCGCCTGGTTGGTGGCCACCGCGATGGGGCCCTTCAGCGCGGACACGCACTCGGCGACGCCGGGCAGCAGCGCCGTCCCCCACTTTTCCGCCAGGGTACCGTCGAGGTCGAAGATGTGCAGCGATGGACTGATAGCAGGCTCCCCCGTCTAGCCGCGAATGCCGGTGCTGGCGATCCCTTCGATGAACGTCCTCTGCACCAGGAAGTAGAGCGCCACGATGGGCAGAATGGTGATGGCCGCTGCAGCCATGAGGAGCTGCGTGTCGGTCCCAGACTCCCGGGTGAAGACGGCGAGACCGACCTGAATGGGGCGCATAACCTCGCGGGCAGTCACGATCAGCGGCCACTGGAAAGCGTTCCAGCTGCCGATGAAGGTGAACAGCGCCACCGAGAGGAGCGCCGCCCTGGAGAGCGGCAGGACGATGCTGATCAGAAAGCGCATATGACCACACCCATCCAGTAAGGCGGCATCGTAGAGGTCCTGGGGAATCTGGGCGAAGAACTGCCTCAGCAGGAAGATGCTGAAGACGCTCGCCGTCCAGGGCACGATCAGCGCCAGGTAGGTGTCGTACCAGCCCAGCCTCTGAATGGTGATGAAGTTAGGGATCAGGGTAATGGCCCCTGGGATCATCATGGTGGCCAAGAAGAGGTTAAAGATGGCGTTCTTGCCCGCGAAATCGAGCCGAGCAAAGGCGTAGGCCGCCAGGACGGACGTGATCAGGACGCCGAGGACCGTGGACGCAGCCATGATGATACTGTTGGCGAAGTAGCGCGCAAAGGGGGCCGATTGCCACGCCTCTACGTAGTTGGAGAAACGGAGCCTGGCGGGGAAGACGGCTCGAGTGGCCACCTCGCGATAGCTCTTGAACGAGGTGAGGATCATCCAGCCGAAGGGGAACAACGAGATCAGCGCTCCGACGATAAGGATGCAGTGAACCAGCACGCGAAAAACACTCAGCCTCCTACCCATAGAACACCCGCCTCTCCCCGATACGCCGCTGCACGATGGTCAGGCCGAAGATGACCCAGAAGAGCACAAAGGCCATCGCTGCGGCATAGCCGAAGTTGATCCGATTGTAGAACTCATCGAAGATGTAGATGGTCGTCGTGGTCGTCGTCCCCAGCGGCCCACCCAGCCTCCCCCCTGAGGCCCAGGTCATGACGTAGATACTGTTGAAGGCCTGGAAGGCCCAGATCGTCGACATCACGGCCAGGAAGAAGGTGGTGGGCGAGAGGAGCGGCAGGGTGATATAGCGGAAGAGATCCCACCGGCCCGCGCCGTCAATCTTCGCAGCATCGTACAGCTCGGTGGGGATGTTCCCCAGCCCGGCCAGGAAGATGACCACGTCGTAGCCGGTGTACCGCCAGATGGAGAAGATCATCACCGCCATGAGGGCCAGGCTCGGACCCTCGGCCCATTTCGGCACAGCCAGCCCAAAGGCACCACCGATCAAGCGCAAGATGCCTCGCGGTTCATTCATCCACTTCTGAGCGGGAAGACCGATGAGGTTCAGGATCTGATTCATCGGCCCGTGGCCAGGGTTGAAGATCCAAAGCCAGACCGCTGCGGCCGCCACCGTCGAGGTGACGTAGGGCAGGAAATAGACCGTGCGGTAGACGGAGAGACCGCGAATCCTCTGATAGAGCAGGTAGGCGATGATCAGGGCCAGGACAAGCTGGGCCGGGATCGTGCCCAGGACGTAGAAGACCGTCACCTTGAGCGAGATCCAGAAGTCGGGATCCTGGAAGACCTCAACGTAGTTCCTAAGCCCCAGGAAGGCGGCCTTCTTCACCTTCCACTTATGGAGACTGATGTAAAACGCATAACCTACCGGCAGAAGGTGGAAGACCGCCAGAACAACGGTCGCGGGAAGAAGATACACGTAAGCGGTCAGGTGCTCTCTCCAACGTTTACGTCGCATATATCTCTAGTCCCCTCACTCGTACGCCTTCGCGGGAGGGGGCAGGCGAGCCGCCCCCTCCCTTCGTCAGGAGATCTCGCCCTCCGTCAATGGCCAGATTCAGCAGACCCCAAGGTTGCTCCGAGGGAATCGCGGGGCGACGGGCGGAGGCCGCCCAAGCACCCAGATCCCCGCCTTTGCCCCGGATCTGGCGATCCAGGGTGAGCAAATCGGGCCTGCCGAGATTGCCTACTCGGCGATGGCCTCCTCAGCAGCCGCCACAGCGTCGTTGCAGGCCGCCTCCGGGCTCTGCTCGCCGGTGATCACCGCCACGATGGACTCTTCCAGAGCATCACGCACGGCTTGCCAACCGGCGATGGTCGGCTCCGTCTTCGCGTACGGCAGGAAGCTGAAGGCCTTGGCGTACAGCGGGTTCTCGGAGAAGTGCTCCAGCATGCGTTCCGATTGAGCCGCGCTCCTCCGCACCGGGAAGTAACCAGTGGTGACGGCCCAGCGGGCGGTCTGCTCCGGCTCGGTGAACCACTTGAGGAACAGCCACGAAGCGAGCTGCCTCTCGGGCGTGGTCTTGAACATGGTGATGGAGGGGCCGTACATGTCCACAATGGGCTCCTCCGTCTCGTGCGGCAGCGGCGCGATGGACCAGTCGAATCGACCCTCAATGGCGGCGGCGTAGTAGGGCAGACCGGCCGTCGAGCCGAAGGTGAACAACGCCTTCTCGTTGGCGAAGTCAGTCTGGTCACCGTACCGCTCCGCGATCTGATAGGCGTAGCCCTCCTCGACCAGATCCTGGAGGAACGCCAGGGCCTCCTGGCCCTCCTGCTGGAAGGCGACCTCGGTGCCATCCTCGCTCAGGATCTCCCCGCCGCGAGTCCAGACCCAGCCGGCGAAGGTTGAGGCGCTGGGGCTGATGGCGTAGCCGGAGGTCTCCGCCCCGGACTCGGTGGCCGCCTTACACATCTCGTAGAACTCATCCCACGTCTGCGGCGGGCCCTCGAACTCCATCTCCGCCAACCAGTCCTTGTTGTAGTACATCACCTCCATAGAGCGGTTGGGCGGGAAGCTCAACATCTTGCCTCCGAAGGCCGGATAGCGATCACCCTCCAGGAAGGCCTGGTAGTAATCGTTCAGCTCGGCCTCCGAGAGGCCGTACTTCTGGCTAGCAACGTAGTCATCCAGCGGCTCGACTACCTCGGCCTCGGCGTACTCGGCGACCATGTTCTGGTAGGCTACCGCCATCTCCGGCGGTGTGCCGGCCGAAATGGCCGCAAGCGTCTTCTTGCGGATGTCGCCGTAGTAGCCGCCGTACTCGGGCACCACGGTGATGCCCCATTCATTGTCCGCGTTGAACTCGTCGATCAGCTCCAGGAGTACCTCCTCATGGATCTTGGTCGAGACGTGCCAAAAGGTGACCTCCTGTCCAGACGGATCGAGCTGGCTGATGGGGTCCAGCGGCTCGGGTGTCGGCGTCACCTCCACCTCGACCTCGACCTCCACAGTCTGCTCGACCGGAACCTCTTTCGTGACCTCCTTTTCGACCTCTCTGGTGACCTCTACGACCTCTGGCGTCGGGGTCGGCCCACAGGCCGCCGCGAGCACCAGCAGAAGTGTCAGAGATATCAGCGCTAGATTCCGTTTCTTCATGTCTTCCTCCTTCTCGATCTATGTTAGATCCTCCACAGGACGAGACAAACCTCAAGACGAGATCTCTATCCTGGCCCAGGCCTATTTTACACGCAGAGCCTGAATGGTCAAATCGGCAGACCGGCACGCGCACTTGACATCCTGCGGGTGAGGGTTAGAATCCCCAGCCATGAGCGGCACCATAGTCGATCTTCCAGATCGGGGGTCGCAGGCTTCACAGTCGCTGCGCTTCGCGTTCGCCTTGCGAAAATCGGTCGCACAACTCCTCCTCATCTTCCTCGTCACCTCATGCGCGACCGGACACGGCAAGGGATCGCCCACCTCGCCTGCCCTTCCGAGCATCCCGGCCATGACGCCCATCATGCCGCAGCAGGCATCCTCCCCCACCCCGCTCGCCTCCTCCACGCTTCCTCTGACGGCCGAAGCGTCCCCGGTCAGCGGCGATCTCACCGTCCACACCGTCCAGCCCGGAGAAACGCTCCTGGGGCTGGCCAAGGCGTACGGCGTCCCTATGGCCGCCATCCAGCTTGAGAACGAGATGGGAGAATCGACCGTCGTGCAGGCGGGGCAGACCCTTACCATTCCGTCCAAGGAAGCATGGGAGGGTGCCTCACCGTTCTGGATCATACATGATGTGAAGCCGAATGAGACGCTGATCGGCATCGCGCGCGCCCACGATCTGGACGTGGAGAGGCTGCAGGCGATCAACGGGCTCGACGACGCCGACCGGATCACCGTGGGGCAGCAGCTCATTCTGCCGCTGAGCGGGCCGGCGGCCCCACCCACGCCCAGACCGACAGATCCGCCGCAGCCCACTGCGACCCACCCACCCACCGCCACGCCCTCGCCTACGGCCACGACGACCACGGCGTCCTCCGTCATAGCAACACCGCGCCCGGAGGCCCTTCCGCCGACGGACCTGGCATCCTGGCCCCAGGAGATTGCGCGGCTGATCAACAATGTGCGCGTGCAGCACGGCCTGCCTGCCTTCACGTACGACCAGACGTTGGAGCAGGCCGCCCAGGCCCACGCCAACGACTGCGCCCAACGAGGCTGGTGCAGCCACACGGGCTCCGACGGGACAAACAGCAAAGCCCGTATCCTCCGCGCGGGCTATGACGCCAGCGGCTGGGCCGAGTGTTGGGCACAGACGCAGGCGCCCCAGAGAGCGGTCGACATCTGGATGGATGAGACACCACCCAACGACCCCCACCGCCGCACGCTGCTGAGCGATTGGCTCTCCGAGGTGGGCATCGGCATATCGGAGGCGGACTGGGGGTACTACATCATCGCCGACTTCGGACGCCCCTAAGGCGCACACGGTTTCTGGCGGCAGGGCAATCGCATTTGACCAGAATTCCGAAGTTTCGGCCGAGTATTCGTCCC
>CAZNRX010000086.1:0-17101 GCA_964575455.1 uncultured Anaerolineales bacterium
GGGCGCGAACCTTGTTGGACTCAAAGCTCGTCAAGGGAACATCATCCAGGGTTGCCTGGAACGAGCCTAACAGGGCAAGGGAGAGTCGAGGCATGGTTCTTTCAAGGAACGATGGCTGACCTGTTCGATCACGCGGCTATTATACATGACTGACCGAGAAGAGCAACTGCTCCCCACGTTTTGCCCACGTTCTTATGATAGACTATGGGCGTGACCAGGCAGCCTGGCGCAGCTCATCAGGCTCTAGGATGTGAAAAACGTCTGCGCCGCGACCGGCTGCAGGACGCGAGAAGGAGGGGGGCATGACAAAAAAAGGAGAGTCCTACTTGGCGTACATGCTACGCCTATGGTTGGTCGATGAGCAGGGACCGGTCTGGCGCGCCTCCCTGGAGAGCCCGCACACCGGCGAGCGCCATACCTTTGCTGACCCACGGACGATGCTCGCGTTCCTGGAGGAGAAGACCGGCTCCCCATCTCACGTTGTTGAAGAAGAAGAAGGAGACACGTCATGAACCGCTCCCATCGCCACGGATGTCCGCTAACGCTGTTGAGCAGCCTCAGGATGGCGCTTGTGCTTGTCGTCAGTGCTGCCCTATTCTACCTCATTTTCGGATTGCCACCCTCTATCTCGCAGGCTGAGAGACAGCCGTCGGCCGAGGAGATGGTGCAGCGGGCCTGGCGGCGTGCAGCGGAGCTGGGGGCTTACGATTTCGCCACCGAGATTGTGCAGAGGACCTATCCGGCGCCAGCTCTGAGCAACGTGGGCCAGACCAGCCACGAAGAGACGCTCTACTTGGAGGGGCGGGCGAACGCCGCAGCGCGAAGCATGCGCATGAGTCTCTGGAAAGAGGGCGGCAGCGTGATGACGCGTCAGGATGGCGTTGAGCTGCGCATCGAGGACGATCAGGCCTACGGTCGCCAGATTGGAGGAACGTGGCAGGAGGTGGACGATGGCTTAGCTTCGCACGCGACCGGTGCCTTCGCCCCGGGGAAGGACCTGATGGCCTATCTGGCTGGCGCCCGTAGTGTTGAGAAGCTGAGCACGGAGACTCGTCGGTTGGTTGCGCCCGGTGGGGACGTGCATCTGACGGTTACTCGCTACAGCTTTGAGCTCGACGGTCGGGCCTTCGCCCGTCACCTGCGCGATCAGCTCGAGAGCGCGCTTCGCGCACGCGGCGAGCTTCCGCTGGGGCTGACCCTCGACGCGCCACGTCGGTATCTGGACACCTCGGGGGAGGGTGAGGTGTGGATTGACGAGCGCGGCCTTCCCGTGCGCCTCTCGGTCCATCTCGCGTATCCGCCGGAACGGAATGGAGAACGCGTCGAGGCCGACGTGCAGACTGATTTCTCTGGCTTCGACCTTTCCGAGACGGCGCTGGATGGTGGGAGGCCAGCCACGTTGTCGGACATAGCAGGCAACTGGCGTCATGTCGCTCAGCAGGCTGCGCTGCTCGTGGGCCTACTCGGCCTGTTGGCCGTGTCCATCGCCCACAGCCGATCGAAGCGTCTCTACGCGGTGGTGGCTATCACCATCGTCGTCTCGACCGTCGTCGGGCCGTTGTTGCAGAGCCAGCACGTGCATGCCTTCGCCGAGAAGATGGCCGCCGAGCGTGCGGAGGAGGAACGCCACCAAGCAGAGACAGCGGCTGCCCGGAATCTGGAAGCCGAGCTGAAGAACGCGAACTGGGCGGCGCATAAGGATCCCCTAGCGCCCGCCGGGCACGATGCTTCTCTTTCTGACGGTAAGGCAGGTCAACTCGCCAGTGGCGGGCTCCATCGCGTCGCTGACCTGGCAGCTGAAGGGGGGAGCAATAAAGAGCTTGCGGATCAGGATGGTGATGGTCTTGTCGACGGCCATGAACAGTTCATAGGAACCGATCCCGCTAACCCAGACTCGGATGGCGATGGGCTCTCCGACGGCATCGAGGTCCACCGCCTGGGGACGAATCCGCTGCTGAGCGACACCGACAGTGACGGAATCTCCGACTACGTTGAGGTGCTCGGCTTCACATACGCGGGGCAGGATTGGTACCTGGACCCGCTCAGCCCGGACACAAATGGGGATGGCCGCCTCGACGGCCTTGAATGCCCCGACCTGGTTGGGCTCGACGAGAAGACGAGGGACAAACCCTCCGTCACCTGTGATCTGGACAGGGACGAGGTCCCCGACGTGTTCGACCACGACGACGACGGCGATGGTGTGCCCGACGCCATCGATCTCTCGCCCGAGGGTATGGTGGATCGGGACGGCAAGCGCGCCAGGATGCCGGGCAGTGTGAGCCCGTTTAGTCGAGATCGTCCCTTCAATCTCAAGGTCACTGAGTTAGACAAGGGGAATCCCGTCTTCCTCGATCTGCAGCTTCGACCGGTGAATACCGATCATCTGTCGTACGCCATGAACGTTCTAGACTGGCCAAGTGGCGATACGCAGGGACAGATCCAGCGAGTCAAGTCGACGACGTTCGCGAACACGGACAATCCACAGGCCCGGAACGAGCACGATCCGCGCGCGAGGAACGGCGACATGCGCCTCATTCCCTTGCTGGAAATCGAGATCACGGGCGACAGCGTGCCCCTCAAACTGACCAGGTCCATTGATGTCGAGTTGCGCGGCGAAATCTCGGCCACGGTCAACCTGAAGCAGGTAGGTGGCGATCTCGTTACCACCTCCAGCTTTGAAGATTCCGGTTCCTATGACTATACTCTGAGGAAGGGATCGTGCTCGGATCTGCAGGCCACTCTGTTTACCTCGACGCTGAGTCAGGGAAGCACACTCCGGTATTCGGACCGTACGCTGGTCGATCTGACCGACGGCAAACATGCCATGACGCTCGATAAGGGCAGCGATAGTGTCTGTGCCGATATCCCAGGCATACCAAGCGGACCGTACAACCGCAGGCTGATCGACCTCTCGGTCTTGGAGCCCTACGGCATCTCCGTGCGAGAGGACAAAGACGGCGACTTGCTGGCCTACGTGCCCCTGAATGTGCAGACCGATGACACGGGCGGTGGCAAGGCGGCTTTCAGTGCCCGCATGCTCTACTGGCCGAGCAGGAAGGGTACCTGGGCGGAGGCTCAGAGGATGCGCGTCGTCTGGCTGGTGCAACTGCTGACCGACTGGTGCGACGAGTCCGGTTTCCAGCCCAGCGAGGAGGCGAAGGAGGATCCGACCGCGTACGGCGATGAGCTGGCTGCCTACTGTGAGGAGCCCGCGAATCGGACCATCGATCAGCCCCAGATTGTGCATACATACGACGAGGACTGGTACCTGACCGGCCTTAGCGTACGAGAGGACCACGGCATGGACGTGGCCATCGCGTATCCGAATCCCGACACAACGTACGATGACGACCCGCTGTGGACGCTGGCATCGGGACTGGACAGCAGTTTCATCGCCGGACGCGACGTTGATGGCAACGGCGTCCGCGACATCGGCGTCAGAAGTCGACACGCCGACACCACTATTGAGGGACGGTTCGGTATCGCCAGCACGGCCACCATCACCGATCGCTGGGGCATCACCGTCGGTTCGCTGCGCGTGGACACCACGCATTACGGTCACCAGGACTACGCCGCCTACATCGGCATGACGGAGACGCCGCGCATCCTGGGTCAGTTTGATCAGGACGTGGCCCCGACGCTCCTCTTCGTGCGGGAGGAGCACTACCATCGCGATGGCCTCGAAGGTGCGAGTGTGAGCGGCGCGACCCTGACGCTAGCAACCGGTAACAACAACGCAGCCCAGGCAGAGACCACGGCGTCCCTGAAGTGGGCCCCGTATCGCTACAATGGGGCTACCGGCCCAGATGGCCAGGTGATCGGGTGGGAGTCGTACCCGATCAACGCCTATTGGGATCGTATGGAGATGGAGCTGACAGACCGGATGATGACGGAGTATCCGGAAGATGACCAGCTGATCAATCTGGGGCGCATGGTGGTGGCGCGTGGATTCTACGTCGCGATGATGCAAGGCGTGGCGAGTCGGGTCGAGGATGAGGTGGGGATTCTGCCCCCAGCCTTCGGTTGGCTCTCCGACGGCGAGCTGATAGGCAGCATCAAGGGGGTGGGACGGGGCTTGGTCTTGGTTGTCAAGGGGGTGGTGAAGGCGACCTACAACAACCTGAAGCCCGTCATAGTGAGCCAGTCGACGGTGACTATCGTGGACGTCACCACCGGCGAGATGACCGAATTCACGGAGGAAACCATGATGAAGCAAGGTCTCCTCCGGTCCCTCGGAAAGGGCATTAAGAGCTACACCGTCACGCCCTGGACCTCCATGTACAGGTATTCCAGGAAAGCCACCTTGGCTGGCGCTGGGCTAGCCATCGCCGGCGCAGCGGTTGCCGTGGGCATCACGGCCTACGCTGCTGCAACGAGCCGCAGTGGCGTCGAGATCGCGGCTCAAGTGTTGCTCGGTGTGAGCGTCGTCATGAGGATCCACGGCGTGGTGCATGCGGTCTCCAATATGGTGCAGGCGGCGAGCAAGGCTGGGAAGACCGTGACGCAGATGGTGAAATCCAGCCTCTCGAGCGTCAAGACCGCGGTCAATGGGGTGAAGAAGAGTATCACCAAGGCGGCGGTGATTGGCTTGGTGATTGGCATCGTGGTCACCTGGGCCGCCTTTGCCGTGCAAGCAGGGCTCTCCGGGGGCATGTCCGGCCGGGAGTGGGGGACGGCCATCGCCGGAGCTATCGCGTCCACCATCGTGGCGGTGATCGTGTTTGTCATTTCGATGATCCCCGTGGTCGGAGCCATCATTACGGCCATCATCGCGCTCATCGACAGCCTTGTCTCTCTGATCTGCAGTGCTTTCCTCTCCGATGAGCAGCAGGCAAGCGAGGCCGGACAGTGGCTCTGTGGCGGAGTCACCGGCATGGTGACTAAGGCCCTGCAGGTCATCATCTACAGCAGCAACGTCATGGTCGATTTGACTCCTGAGGACTACGATCGCCTGGCGTTCGGAGGGCTGGAAGGGAACGACCTGGTGGACGCCGAACTGGGTATGTCTGTCGGCAACATGATCCGCTACGGCGTCTCCCTCACCAACACCATCCGTTACATCGACATCCCGGCCAACATGGGGGGAACCTGGGTCTACCAGTACACCGATGACCGTCTCAAGAGCTCGACCTTTGAGTACCAGATCCAGGCGGAGGAAGCAGACTTCCATGAGGGTCTGGGGAGGGGCGAGACGGCCGGCTGGCAGGAGGTGAGCGACCCCGAGGATGCCATCGCCGTGTTCAAGACCGTGAAGAGCGCCGATGGCCTGCCCGTCTCTGACGCAGGCATAAACGTCCCCGCTTCTTTCATCCTCTCGGAGGCGTACGCTGTGCCTGTGCAGGACTGTGTGCTAGGGACTTGCATCATCACCACAGACCGTGGGACGGAACACTATGACATTGGGCAGAGCCTGCGGCAGGATGTCTTCCCGGCTACCCTAGATGGCTTCTACGCGGCGGACCGCACTGCTGGGGGATACAGGCTGGCCTGGAGCACCGGCATCAGCGACACGCTACCCTTCCCGGTACAGGAGGACTTCGACGGAGATGGCCTGAACCGGTGGGTTGACCCGGACGACAGCGACTGGGATAGCGACGGGGATGGGCTATCGGATAGCTTTGAGGTCCGCTTCGGCGGTAGTCCGACCCGCTGTGATACCGACGGCGACGGCCTGGGCGACTACGAAGAGGCGAGGGCTGGTACGAGCCTCCACCGGCCGGATACCGACGGCGACGGCCTGCTGGACGGCCAGGAGGTCTGGCATCAGGACGTGTTCGACACGTACCCGTATCCTCCTGGGGAGCCCAATGGCAGCACCACAGAGTGGGTGGGCGGCTGGGAGGTCGTCTACGCGATGAATGACGACGGCACCGCGCGCACGACCTGGGTGACCTCAGATCCTCACGAGGTCGATGCCGACGGCGACACCCTGAACGACTTCCAGGAGTGGACCTTCGGCCTTCATCCCCGGGTGAGCTCGAACCCCCAGGTGCTCACGCTGGAATCGACGCTGCAGGAGCAGTCGTCCAGGGGAGGGCTGACCCCGTCGGATGGCCTGGTGAAGCCCGGCGACAGCCTATACTACAGCGCCGAGGTAAAGAACGAGCTCAACAACCGCTACGCCCATGGCCTGCTGGGCACCGAGTTCCCTGGCGTGCTGGAGGATACGGCTATTACACCGGAGTCGTTCGTGCTCTATCCGCAAGAGGCGGAGACGATCCGTGGGCACGTACCCGTGGCCCAGTCTGCCGCAACCGGTGTGTACAGCCTCACCCAAGTCGCAGGGGCATCGATAGTCGACTGGAGCCTTCTGGCCGACGACGCCCAGCTCTGGCTGCCTTTCGAGGACCCGCCTCTGGCGGACAAGTCGGGCAGCCTACCGCCACACGATGGGAGCTGCCAGGGCATCTGTCCCACGCCCGACCTCGGCCCCTACGGCGATGCCCTGTTCCTCGATGGACACTCCTGGGTGACATCGGCCGTGGATCCCTCGGAGTCGAGCTACGGTGTGTCGCTCTGGTTCAGGACGCATCGGCCGGATGGCGCGCTCTTCTCCGTCGATGACGCCACGGGCGCGCGACTCTTCGTGCAGGAAGGCTCGGTGTGTGCCCTCACCTACGCGATGCGTCGGATCGCAACGTGGCGAGGAGGCACGTGGATGCCGATCCCTGAGACGATCTGTTCGGACGTCGGCTATGCGGACAACGAATGGCACCACGTGGTCCACACCCTTGGCGGCACGACGGATGGCCAAGAGCTGTATGTCGACGGGCAGCTCGTCGCCGTGGGAACGAACCGCTCGATGTTGGCCAATCAAGCCGGTGTCAGCATCGGACACGGTGCTCCACTAGACACCGCTAACTTCTTCGGATTCATCGACGAGGTCCGATTGTATGACCAAGAGCTGACGGGCGATGAGGTACGAGCTTTGTTCGAGCAGCCCGTCTTCCACATGACCTTCGATAGCTGCACGGGGCTCTCGCAGGACTGGAATTGCACCGACTGGCCTGACAGCTCTGTCTTCGGGAACGACGGTGTCTGCACGTCGGCCATCTGTCCAGAGAGCAAGCCGGGCGTCAGCGGCGACGCAGCGCGTCTCTATGCCAACAGCGGCATCTCCGTCGACGCTGACCCGAGCCTGAACCTGCACGACGGTCGCTTCACCCTCTCCGCCTGGGTCCGGCCGGCGGTGGGCAGTGGGACGCACGGTATCCTGGGAGAGACCCACTCCCTATGGACGGATCCTCAGGCGTATCCTACGCTGCAGCAGGTGGGTACGAGGATCCGCTTTGGGTTTGGCACTGGGACTGCTTGGAAGGGGAAGACCAGCGGCGATGTCCTGCGCATCAATCATTGGAACCACGTCGTGGTGACGTACGATCGCGGCACCATGCGTCTCTACGTCGACGGTGACCGGAAAGCCGGGAAGGATTTCGGTGGGGCCGTGCCAACCGGTGGGACGACCAACTTCCATGTGGGACGCACCAGTGGCCACGGCCAGCCCGCCGCCTACGAGTTCAACGGGCGGATTGACGAGGTACAGATACACAGGCACGTGCTGAATGAGGCTGACGTCGAGGCGCTCTACCAAGCCGGCACGGCGGCGCTCTACTTACCCTTCGACGAGGCCCCTGGCGCGACGCGCTTCGCGGATGCGCGCGGGGACCAGGCTTGGAGCACCAGGCATGCGCGCTGCTTGGGGGGCCAAGGCCTGGGGGGGCAGGTGTGCGCTACTGCCGGCGTGGCTGGCCGGGTCAACCAGGCTGCCCTGTTCGACGGAGACGACGCCCTGCGACTTCCTCACGGGGCCGCGAACGAGCTGACGAACGACTTCACCGTGGCGGCATGGATCAAACCCTTCGATGCCACCGGCAAACAGCGGATCGTGGCTGCGGCGAGGACGAATAGCACGAACGGCTTTGGGTTCGGTATCAAAGGCGAGGACCTCTGGTTCCAGGCCTTTGGCGAGAACCAGTACACGCTCCAGGACGACGCGATCCGAGCCGACCAGTGGCAGCACGTGGCGGCGGTGATGGACGGCGGCAATGACGTCACGTTCTACATCAACGGTGAACTGCAAGGAACTGTCTCCGGATCCTCCCCCGCCACCGCGGACACCGATGACGTGCTGCTCATAGGGGCGACCACGGACCCGAGCAGCGGCGCATTGGAGCAGCACTTCAGGGGCTCCATGGACGACCTCCGTGTCATCCGCCGCGCCCTCACGCAGGCGGAGATCAGGAGCCTCTATCACCTCGCACCGGTCTTCCAGATGCAGTTTGAGGAACGGCACGGCGCGACGACGTTCGCCGATGCCTCCGACAACGGCAACCACGGCACCTGCACCGACTGCCCCACGGTGGGGTACGCTATTGAGGGGCGGCTGGGCCAGGGAGCGGCGTTCGACGGTCTGGGCGACGGCGTCAAGGTGCCGGACGATCCGGTACTGCGAAAGCCCGGCGAGTTCAGCGTGGGGGCCTGGGTGATGCCTAACCAGGAGCGCTGGGGAGATCAAGATCTAGTAGGAAAATATCACATCGTCGAAGATGATTTGTTCGGTCCCGTCCCCTACGCTAACAACTACCGGCTTTACATCCAGGAGAAGAGCTTAACGCCCGTCTTCTCCGTGGGACGCGGCTGCGCCTGGCACGAGAACTTCGGCGATGTCGTTCTCAAAAGCGACGTACCGCTGATCCAGGGCGTCTGGAACCACGTGATGGGCACGTTCGAGACCTACGGGAGCGGCGATAGGGGCAGACTCACCATCTACGTGAATGGGAGTGATCAGGGCACCTTCGAGTACGATCTGAACTTCAATGGGCGGCCATGCGGCGACAGCGCCGTAGACCTCCGCATCGGCAGCGGCGATTTCGAACAGGAGCACACCAACTGGTACGACTTCGGCGGCCGCTTGGATGAGGTCACCGTCTACAATCGCGCTCTCTCCGATGCGGAGATCGGCGAGATATTCCGCTACCAGCGTGCCTGGGTCGAGGACCGCCAGAGCCACAACGTCACCGTGGATGACGATGCGCCGGGCGTCGAGTTGGTCACCTCTGGCACCTATCTGCCCCACGTGGACGTGCAGATGCTGATCACCACCACGGATCAGACCTCCTACGTGGGCGAGGCGACGTTGATGGCTGAGGGCGGCGGCCATGCGTGGGAGGTCGATGCCCCGCTTTGTAGCGATGCCGCGGGTGACACCACCTGGTGCCCCACGTTCATCCCCATGGGGCCAGGTCGGTATCGGCTGCAGGCACGGGCCGTCGACGCCGTCGGGAACGTGGCGCTCTCTCCGGAGACCACGGTCTACGTCGACGATGCGCGTCCCGACGTCCAGTTCGATCTCGAGCCGGAGGCTCGGCTCGACGCATTTCCACATACCACGCTGCGACACGCATGGGAAGTCCAGCTCTCGGGCACCGTCAGCGACCCGCCGCTGCCTGATGCTGAAGGAAGCGGGGTCGACCCCGAGAGGGTGTGGGTGACTCTTCTGACGCCCGGAGGGGCGCATGCCGGGCTGGGTCCCAAGCGGGCAACGGTGTCGCCGAACGACGGGACGTGGTCGGTGACCTACGTTTTGGATGAGGTGGACCCCTCCGGAGCGTACGTGGTACGGGTGGAGGCCGCCGATGAGGTGGCGGCGATACCGGGGCTGGCGCCGGAGCAGGTCGACCAGCACACCCGAGTATCTGAGCGACCGGTCTTCATCGATGCTACCGCGCCTGGCGCGAACCTAGACGTAGCGGACTTGCCGGCGAGTGCCATCAGCGACACACTCCCCCTGGAGGGCGCCGTAACCGAAGACCCGGCTCTGGTCAGCTTAAGCTGGACTACCGTGGATGACAGTGGCGACGAGGTTGGACTGACATTGACGTGCGATGGGACGACACTCCACACGGTGGAACCCGGGACGTTGACCCCCGTGGGTCAGCGCTATGGTTGGAGCGGCTGGGTCGAACAGGGCGCGTCTTGCCAAGTAGAGGTAGAGGGCTTGGCGAGCGGGAGCGTCCGCGTCTGTGGCAAGGAGGTGGGGAGCTGGAGCGCGGATGCTGCCCTACCTAGCTTCATCGCTCACGCCGATAGCTGCGTGACCCGACCGAAGGTGGCTGGGGTAGACACGGTCGAGCTGGCCTGGACCCCCACGCTGCCAGGCTCGCCCTTCCACAGCGAGGGCTTCGACTGGTCGCAACAGGTCCTCCATCTGCCCATGGACGACACGCCAGCGGCGAATGGCAACTTGATCCTGGAGGACGTCTCCGGCCGAGACCACGATGGAACTTGCCCCGACTGGCGCTGCCCGTCTATGGGACACAGAGGCCACGTGGGCCAGGCTGCTCGCTTCGATGGTCACAATGATGGCATCAGGCTCGACATCGGTGCATCGACGGACTTCGACGTCGGCAAGGAAGCGTTCGCTCTGGCCATGTGGGTGATGAAAAGCGGGGACGATGGGTACCTGTTCGATTGGAGGCCCTCGTCTTTGGACCGCTGGTTCAGTATCTACCGCCACGGCGACAAGTTCCGCGCGGAGCTTGCAAGCGGATCAGGCATCGAGCGAGAGGCTGTCGACCTTGATCAACCATTGGGCAGAAACGCATGGCATCACCTGGTGGTGGTTAGGGATGGGAGCACGATGCGAGTCTTCATCGACGGCGAGGAAGAAGGTTCCACGGGGAGCAATCTCCCGGTGAGTAGCGCAGATCTGGGGAACAAGATCTGGATCGGGGGGCCGCGTCAGTTGAGCACGTGGGCGTCCGCCTTTGACGGTGTGGTCGACGAGGTGCGGTTCTTCAAGCGCGGCCTCACGCCCGAGGAGGTAGAGGCGCTCTATCGCCTGCGTCCGGATGGCCCGATCCTGGAGTTACCCTTCGACGGCGACTGGGCTGTGGACGGCAAGGTCCTCTATGATGCGTCCGACGCAGGGCACGATGCCATGCTCCACACCGCCGATGCCTTCAACAAGGCGGTGGTGGGGCAGGTGGGGCCCTATGCTCTGCAGTTTGATGGCACAGACGACTACGTCAGCGTCGGCCCCGATGCCGGTCTTGACCTGAGCCAGGGGCAGTTCACGCAGGCAGCCTGGGTCTTCGTGAGACCGGGAGGCGATGGGGTTCAACCCATCTTCAGCAGTGCCGCCCGTGCCGTGGAGGAAGAGCAGTATCCCTTCCTGGAGGTCGTTAACGGCACGCAGCTCAGGGCTGGCTTCGGCGACGGTACTGTAGCGCGCAGCTTCACCACCGGGGACGTACTGACCGAAGGAGCCTGGCACCACGTGGCGTCCACCTGCGACGCTACCACCTACCGCAT
The DNA here is from genome assembly GCA_964575455.1 of uncultured Anaerolineales bacterium. Taxonomy (GTDB): domain Bacteria; phylum Chloroflexota; class Anaerolineae; order B4-G1; family B4-G1; genus SKLM01. Next base: position 11,314 of record CAZNRX010000086.1, read on the forward strand.
CTACGTGGATGGCGTGGAGCGGGATGCTAACGACGCGCTGGCGGGAAGCACACCCGCCGTCGCGCAGGCTTTCGATGTCGGGCGCGGGTCGTCGGGCGGCTCCGCCTGTGCTACGCTCAACTTGCAGACGATGGTACCCCACGACTGGACCTATGTCTACCAGGTATGGCTCGGTGGCGACCTGGTCTTCCAGACACCGCCGTATCCCTCCACCGACGAGCCGTTGGCGATCAATCGAAGCATAGAGATCTGCACATCCAAGACGCTAGAAGTCAAGTGGAAGAATCCTTACGGCAACGTCGCGTCCTCTGGAACGCACCCCGTCGGCCTGGATCGTGGTGCAGACTCGCACCTATTCTCCGGAGACTTCTCGGCAACGGTCTCATGGGAGATCGAGGCAGACCCAGCCAACGAGACCTGCTTCGCGGGCCGGATGGACGATGTGCGCGTCTATCCGCGGGCGCTGTCGGCATTGGAGATCGAGGCGCTCTTCCGCCGCGGTTGGCAGGAGGTCAGCGTCGACGAAAGCGGCTCCGACGTCCAGGCGACGACCTGGTCGGATCAGGTGCCGGAGGGCCTGGAAGGGGCCTACCGTCTCGACCTGCGGGGTCGGGACGTCGCCGGTCACGCCGACACCTCGCGGCACAGCCGGGCGCACTGGCAGGGCGAGGTGGACACGCTCGCCCCGCGGGTGAGCCTGACGCAGAGAAGCGTAGGATCGACCTATCACTACACGGCGACAGCCGAGGACTTCAACCTTACCGCGGAGGGGTTCTCGTCTCCGTGTGGCGCTGGGATCGTCACCGAACGCGAGGTCGACCGTTCACCGTGGTATGGACCGCTCTCCGGCGGCGCGGAGCGACTGTACCGGTTGACAGCCAGCTGTCAGGTGCCTGCCGGCGAGTTGCAGGGCGAGGTGGGAGCCTACGACACGCCCGGGCTCGCCCGAGCCGTCGCTCTCTCTGGGGACTACGCCTTCGTGGCCGACCGTGAGGCCGGTTTGCGGGTCGTGGACATCTCTGATCCTGAGCATCCGCAGTCGGTCGGTGTCTACAAGACTCCCTCGGAAGCGCGTGACGTGGTTGTCTCTGGAGATCCTTCAGCAGACTCAGAGAACGCTTATGCCTACGTGGCCGACAAATACGGGGGCCTACGGGTGTTAGACGTCTCCACCCCGACGGAACCCCAGTACGTAGGCAGCTACAAATCCCTTGAGGTGGCAACTGGGGTTGCCATATCTGGAACGCGTGTCTTTGTCGCTGACCAGGCTAGCTTGTCCGCCATAGACGTCTCCGACCGAACAAGCCCGTCGCGGGACGCTTGGGCCCATGGATTGACCGATGCCAAGGCCGTTGCCATTGCCGGTTCGTACGCCTACGTGGCTGGTGACGACAACGGGCTGTGGGTGGTCGACATCTCTAACCTTACTGAGGAATTGGACGTGACAGGGCGGTACACGGCGACGTATCGTGCTTGGGATGTGGCCGTCTCGGGAGATCCTTCGGCAGGCTCAGGACAGGCCTATGTCTACGTGGCCGATGGTGGGGCAGGGTTGACCATCCTGGATGTCTCAGATCCCAGTGATCCTCAATTCGCAGCAAGCTACGATACCCCTGGCTATGCCAGGGGCGTTACCATCTCCGGTACCCTAGCTTACGTGGCCGATGCCCGCGGAGGGTTGCAGGTGGTAGATGTGAGCGATCCGCTGAATCCCGAGCTGGAGGCGAGCATCGATCATCGGGGCCGTGCCCTCGATCTCGCGGTAGCTGGGGATTACGCCTACGTGGCTGCACGCGGGAAGGGGCTGCGGGTCATCAACCCGCTAGGCGTGGAGCCGCGGGCGACGGCGTGTGATACGCTGGGCAACTGCAGCACCGTTGGGCCGACCGTCGCCGCGGTTCAAGGGGCCTCCGTCTCACTGTCTGCCGCGGAACAGGCAGCAGAGCTGGAGGTTGCCATATTGAACGTGCCGTCGGTGTTGGACTCGTCTGCCCCGATTGAGATAGAGGGGGACGCCTATGCAACCGTCAGCACGCTGCAAGGCTTGACCGTCACCGTGGATGGAACAGTGATCTCCACCCGGAGCTGGGAGAGCGGCGTCCAGGCGAACACCTGGTTCGCCGACTGGACGCCCGCAGGCGATGGGCGGTACGAGCTCCAGGCCACGGTCACCGACGCCGAAGGCCACACCGCCAGCGATGCTATCACCTTGACGGTGGACACTGAACCACCGGAGATTGCCATCAGCACTACGGTGTTCACCGGTACCCACCTCCACCCGCCTCGCCGACTGGATCTGATGGGCCCGGTGACCGACACTGGTGGTGTGGCCGCCGTTCACGTTGGCATTGGTGCGGGTGCGGCGCCCTCCATCCCGGCTGAGCTCGAGGACAGTGGCGGGGCAGCCATCGTGACCGGCACGTGGCGCGCCCCGTGGCATCTTGACGCGGGGCCGCTACCCGACGGTGAGACCTACAGCGTAACCGCACGGGTCACCGACATCGTGGGCCGCGACACCCGCTTCACCGACACGGTGATGGTCGACGTGGTTCCCCCGAGTCCGGTCACCCTCACGCTCAGCAGCGACGGGGACGATCTGCTCCCCTTTGCCGTGGTGACCGATACGCCGCCTACTACCGTGACGCTGAGCTGGACGCCGAGCAGTGACGGCAGCGGCCTAGATGACTACTTGGTGCAGTGGTCAGCTCGCTTAACCACCACAGCCGCAGTCTCGCAGACCGCTTTTCCCTCCACCGCATACAGCGCCCAGTTCGCAGCGGAGGAGGGTCAAAAACTGTCGGCGCAGCTCTGTAGCCAGGACGTCTACGGCAACCAGCGCTGCCAGAGCGCTTCGGCTCTGCCCCCGGTATACGTCGATAGCCCACGTACGCCCGACTATGTGATGCTCGATGATGGGGATGGGATCTTCCGCGGATGGATGGAGAGCGGTTGCACGCTGCTTGGCGTCGACCGCCGGGCCGCGCGGCGAGCATCGGGCCTGGCGGCGCTGGACGCAGAACAGACACTATATGCTACCTGGGGTGTGGAGGGGTTACGTCTGGCCTGGACAGGGGCAAGTTGGACTACGGACGGCGACCTGTTCGTGTATCTGGATACAGAGCCTGACGCCGGTGCCACGACGGCCTTCAACCCGTATCCGACCAGCACGATGACCGCAACGGTCGGACTGCCTGAGGGAATGGCGGCCGACACGCTGATCTGGGTCAGGGATTCGGGCTCTGCCCAGCTGTTCCGCTGGCGGTCGTACGGCTGGATGTACCAGAGGGCGCTCACGCCGGGCCAGCACGCCTACGACGCGACAGTCAACGACGGGCAGACGGATCTCTATCTACCCTTCGAGATGCTCGAGATCGATGACTCGGCCGGCACCGCACTCGGGCTGCTAGCCTTCGCCACGGAGGAGGGCGCGATGCGCCTCTGGGCCGCGCTGCCCAACCTCAACCCGCTCAACAGCGACCTGGCGGTGGATACGGCGGCCTTAGCCGATGGAAGCGAGCCCTTCACGCTGACCCACAGTTACAACTGGGATGCGCTGGCTACGGATGTCTGTCCCAATGGCAGCGACGGCGGAGCGGGGACGCGCTACGCGAACACCGACCTCGAGGTTCGACTCTCGGCGGATCCGAATGGTCTGACCTACGGCCTGCTGAGCGAAGATCTCTTCTGGCTGCAGGACGATCTCCTCAGCGCCGCGCCGGAGGAGGTCGAATCCCTCCTCAGCCATCTGAGTGGGGGCGAGAGGCCTCTCGCGGACGGCCAGACCATCACCTATAGCCTCCACCTTCAGAACCGCGGCACCGACTCGGTGTCCGGCCTGACGGCCGACGTGACGCCGCGGTACGCCATGCGGTTGCTCAGTGCTGGCTGCAGCATCACCGACACGTTCGATCTCCCCGATGTCGAGCCTGGCGCACAGGTTACGTTCACGTTTCAGGCTTTGGTGGACACAGACTGCGGCATTGAGCCCTGGGCCGGCGTCGCCGTCGAGATCCGTGGTCCGTCCGACGAGCTGTGGGACCGTCTGTGGGCTCAGCACGAGGTGGATCGCACGCCCCCTCTGTTCTTCGGGATCCAGCAACCACGTTACGTGATTGGCGCGGGCGTCAACCTAGCGCTCGGCTATGCCTATGACGAGGGTGGCATTCCCCAGGTTGGGTTAGAGGTTCAGCACCCCGGCGGGCCCGCCGCGATGGTGAGCTGCGCCGACAATGCCCCGTACGACGGTGCCTGGGCGTGCGACTGGGACGTGTCGGCAAGTCATAGGGATACGCTGTCCGTGACGCTCCACGTCACCGACACGCTGGGGCAAAGCACCGCCTGGGCGATGCCACTACCCTTCCTCGTGGACGCGCAGCCCCCCACCCTCACCCTGGACATGACGTCCACCCAGGTCTTTTCGGGCAGCCTGGTCCGGGGCGCCGCGTTCAGCCTGTACGGTGACGTGTACGACGACGGCGGTGTCACGGCGGTGGACGTCTGCCTGGATGGGACCTGCGCGCCAGCCAGTCTGGTCACGAAAGCGGGGAATCAGGCGGTAGCCCACGAGGACGTTCCTGACCCCCCGGTGGCAATTGACGGCGGCTCCTGCATCGAGCACACCTTTACGGTGACCGAGAACTTTGCCATTGCCGACGTGAGCCTGGGCGCTGTCATCTTGCACACCCACCGAGATGATCTACGGGTGGAGCTGGAGTCACCGGGTGGCATCACCACCACGGTGCTGTGCGACGACGGTGTGGCCGCCACCGGGTTCCAGCACTATGATGTGCTGCTGGAAGACGCATCTTCCGTGGGCTTGCACGCCGTATCGGGTGACCATGACCCCAGCGCGCCGACCTACGAACATGTTGTCCGCCCATGCGAACCACTACGCGTCTTCCAGGGCGAGCGCTCAGCCGGGGACTGGACGCTGCGTATCTGCGACGTGAATGCATCCTCGCACGACGGCGAGTACTTGCGCAGCCGGCTGGAGCTGACGCCGCGGGATGGCGCCGCCAAGTCGGGCCGGTGGTCGCACCGCACACCAACAGTTCCCGATTCAGACTGGGCGTCCCACACCGTCACCGTCTATGCCGAGGATGTGGTCGGCAACCGCACCAATGATGAGCTGAGCATGGTCTTCATAGTCGACAGCAAGGCCCCCGTCATCTCGGTGACCCGGGCGATCACCGAGATCCAGCTTGTGGAGGGTGCTGTGCCTCTCCAGAGGAGCAATGGCCCCGACATGACGCTCCAAGCTGAACGCAGCTCAGCCGGGGTCTCACTGGCCGGTCGTGTGCAGACGGTGGTCTGGGGCACGGTGAGCGAGGGCGGGCCGGTGGTCCGCGTATCGGCACACGTGCACGCGCCGGACGGCAGTGGCCATCGTCAGCAGGCGGCGCGCAGCGGGGATGGCTGGTGGGTCGATCTTGAGGCGCTCCAGGAAGGGGTCTATACCCTTTGGCTGATGGCTGAGGATCAAGCTGGTAACAGATCGACAGCCGGCCCCTTCGAGATAGACGTACAGGGTCCTCCCTCAGAGGAGCCACAGCCGATTGGCGGCCATTCCTTGGCAGCCGGTTGTTCCGTGCCATGGGGGCTCTCGTTGGTGTGGTTGACCGCACTGATCGGCCTGGCGATCACGCTGCCGGCAATCGGTCTCGTGCTGGTGAAGAGGAGGCGGCGGGACGCACGGCCGAGGTGAGGTGAGGTGCATCAGGTGGCCCAAGCCCAGTCACGAAGGCATGGCCGGAGCCTCGTGCTATCTGCTGTGTTCATTGAGCTGAGG
>CAZNRX010000087.1:0-6474 GCA_964575455.1 uncultured Anaerolineales bacterium
ACCATGAGCTTACCGGAATCTTCTAAACTCGTCCAGTTTTTAGCGAACCGAAAGGGACTGCGCTCAAGAATCACGTTTCGCAGGGCCAAGAGGGTAAGAGGGGTGAGGGGGCGTAGAAAATTCGGAAGTCTAAGGACATACTCTCCATAGCTCGCTCTGGATCTGGCGATCCAGGCTGAGCGAGGATGCCAAATACAATCGCCCTGGGGTGACCTATGAGGAATGGCAGTACAGGAGGTCCAAACATGAAACACGAACCTAAGCCATTGCAGAAGCCCGATCTGGCCCCGATGCGGGAAGTCGGAAAGCCACGCAGGCGCGTGGACGCGCTGGGCAAGACCACCGGCGCCACGGTTTACGCTGGCGACTTCGAGAGGCCGAATATGCTCCACGCCAAGGTGTTCCGGAGCAGTGAGCCGTCGGCGCGCATCGTCCACCTGGACGTGAGCGAAGCCGAGGCGCTGGAGGGCGTGGCCTGCGTCCTGACCGCGGAGGACCTGCCGGGCGGCCGGCTGGCGACCGACATGCCGGGCCAGACCGGCCAGAAGGAGCGGAAGGGCTCCAAGGCGCCCGTGCTGGCCTCCGACCGCGTGCGCTACCAGGGCGAGCCCATCGCCCTCGTCGCCGCGGAGACGCGAGAGACGGCGGAGCGCGCGCTCGAGCTGATCGAGATCGACTATGAGCCGCTCCCCGGTGTCTACGACCCGCTGGAGGCGATGGAGCCGGGGGCGCCCGTCACTTACGCGCCGGACAACGTCGTCGCCAGCTGGAAGATCCGCAGGGGCGACGTGGAGGCCGGGTTCGCGGAGGCCGACCTGGTGGTGGAGAACACCTTCACCATGCCCTTCATCGACCACGCCTATCTGGAGCCGGAGGCGGGCGTGGCCTGGATGGACGACCAGGCCGTGATCAACATCCGCGTCTGCACGCAGGTGGTGGAGCACTTCCGCAGCATCGCGGAGGCGGTGGGCGTGCCGCACAACAGGGTCCACGTCCGCGGCACCATGCTCGGCGGCGGGTTCGGCGGGAAGGAGGACATCACGGTCGAGATCTTCCTGGCGCTGCTGACCAAGGCGACGCGCCGCCCGGTGCGGCTGGTCTACACCCGCGAGGAGTCGATCCTGGCCCACTCGAAGCGCCATCCCTTCATCATCACCCATCGCACCGGCGTGCGGGAGGATGGACGGATCACGGCCGCGGAGATCGAGATGATCGCCAACGCCGGGGCCTACCCCTATCTGAGCCCCTACGTCTCGCTCTACGCCACCGTCACGGCGAACGGCCCCTACAAGATAGAGAACCTGAAGGTCGACACGAAGGCCGTGGCCACCAACAACCCCTTCACCAGCGCCTTCCGCGGCTTCGGCGCGGCGCAGGCCGCGGTGGCCTACGAGCAGCAGATGGACGAGGTGGCGAAGGCGCTTGACATGGATCCGCTGGCGTTCCGCCGGGCCAACTACCTGGAGAGGGGGGACGAGAACGCCATCGGCCAGAACATCGAGAGCGCGGTCTGGCTGGAGGAGGAGGCCACGCGGGCCCTGGCGGCGCTGGGCGAGAGGACGCCGGACGACGGCCCGGTGAAGGTGGGCCGCGGCTTCGCCACCACCATACAGAGCTACGGGCGCATCATGTGGTTCCACGACACCTCCCGCTCCTGGGTGGGCATTGAGCAGGACGGCACCGTGGTGGTGCGCTGCGGCGCGCCCGACGTCGGCGCCGGGCAGGTCAACAGCCTATGCCAGATCGCGGCCGAGGTCCTGGGCGTGCCGCTGGAGGACGTCACGGTCTACAACTCGGACTCGGCGCTGACGCCGCTGGCGGGCACCACCACGGCCACGCGCCAGCTCTACATGTCCGGCAATGCCACGCTCAAGGCCGCGCGCATGGTGCGGGAGGTCCTTCTGGATCGCGCCGCCGAGCACTTCGACACCGATCCCGACGATCTCGATATCGCCGACAGGACGGTGTTTGTCAAAGAACCCGCCGATCGCCCTATCGCTTTGGCGGAGCTGGCGAAGATGTGCGCTGCGGATGGGTTGAAACTGCAGCACCTGGCGCTCTTCACGGCGCCCTTCACGGACCAGCTCGACCCGGAGAATCTGCGGGGCGACTTGTTCCCCGACTTCACCTTCAGCGCCCACGCGGTCGAGGTGGCGGTCGACACGGAGACGGGCGAGATCACGCTGCTGAAGAGCGTGGGCTGTCACGACGTGGGCCGCGCCATCAACCCCACCGCCGTGGAGGGGCAGATTCAGGGCGGCAGCGCCCAGGGTATCGGCTGGGCCTTGATGGAGGAGGTGCAGGTCGACCGGGGGATGATGCAGACGCCGTCGCTCTCCGAGTATCTGATCCCCACGGCGAAGGACCTGCCGAAGACGGAAGCCATCATCCTGGAGTCGGGGACGGGCGTGGGGCCGTTCGGGGCGAAGGGGATCGGGGAGCCGTCGCTGACGCCGGCCGCGCCGGCCGTGGCCAACGCGGTGGCGGATGCGATCGGGGTGCGGGTGTTCGATCTGCCGATCACGGCGGAGAAAGTGCTGGAAGCACTGGAACGGCGGGAGTAGGGGGGATGGTGCCTTGCACCTGCCGTTGGTGCGAGGCACCTAGACCCGTTGCGCATCATCCAGCCGTCGACGCGAGACGACGGGAGTAGGGAGTGCAGACAGGAGTAGGAAGGAGGCGACAGAGACGATGCCTGGCAAGCGATGGACACGGAGACAGCGGAGGGAGGACCGGGAGAAGGAGCGAGAGAGCGACCGGGAGATGACGGTTGAGGAGATCCTGGATGAGCTGAGATACTACGATGGGACGTTCCCGCGCACGGCGTTGCAGCAGGCCGTGGCCAAAGAGGAGGAGATCACGCCCGAGCTGCTGCGGATCCTCGAGGACGCTGCCGAGGACCCGGAGGGGCTGCCAGAAGGCTATACGGCCCACACCTACGCCATGTTCCTGCTGGCCCAGTTCCGGGAGGAGCGCGCCTACCCTCTGCTCGTTGACTTCGTCTCAACGCCGGGCGAGATCGTCATGGACCTATGCGGCGACACGGTGACAGAGGACCTGGGGCGCATCCTGGCCTCGGTCTCGGGCGGCGATCCCAGCCTGATCAAATCGCTGGTGGAGGACGAGGAGGCCCACGAATTCGTCCGCTCCGCTGCGCTGACCGGTCTGGTAAGCCTGGTGGTCTGCGGCGAGATGTCTCGCCAGGAGCTGATCGATTACCTTCGCCGTCTTCTCCATATGGACATCCCCCGGAGGAAGGACATCGTCTGGTCCGCCATCGTGAGCGCCGCTCTGGATCTCTATCCGGAGGGGCAGGTGTACGAGGACATCCAGGAGGCCTGCGCCGACGGCCGGGTCGGGCTGAACTTCGTGGGCCTAAGCGACGTGGACCGGACGCTCTCGTGGGACAAGGAGGAGGTGTTGAGGAGGACTCGGGAGGATGTGCATCATCAGCTGGTTGAGGACGTGGTGAGCGAGATGGAGTGGTGGGCCTGTTTTGATAGGGAGTAGGGAGTCGGGAGTAGGGGGATAGGGAGCGGAGGGGCGGGGGAGAAGCGCTCATCCCTTACTCCTTCCTCCCTGCAGACGCCTGCAGTGGTCGAGGTGCCTCGCACTTCAACGGCGGCTTCGCCAAGTGCAAGGCACCGGGGACGGGAGGAGCCTATGGCAAACGAATTTGATCTGTTGCTGACCGGGGGCGTGGTGGTCACCGGGCAGGGGATGCACCGGGCGGACGTGGGGGTGAGAGGGGAGCGGATCGCCGCGGTTGAGCCCGGCCTGGAGCGCGGGGCCACCGCGGAGGTGGTGGACGTCTCGGGGCGGTACGTCTTCCCCGGCGTGATCGACGTGCACGTCCACCCGGTCTACCTGGACACGGTGGAGGACTGCTCGCGGGTGGCGGCCTTCGGCGGCACGACGACGCTGCTCCATTTCGCCTACGCCCGCACGGGCGAGAGCCTGCTGGAGAACGTGACGGCGATGAAGACGGAGGGGGTGACCAGCTCGCGGCTCGACTTCGGGCTGCACGGCGGCCTGTTCGAAGCGGAGAGGCAGCTGGATGACGTCCCCGCCGTGTTCGAGCTGGGCGTGAGCGGCTTCAAGTTCTTCATGCCCTACATCAAGGAGGGCTGGACCACGGACGACTACCACCTGATGAAGGCGATGGACATGCTGGCCGAGCTGGGCGGAATGGCCATGGTCCACGCGGAGAACGGCGGGGCGGTCGACTATCTGGAGGACAAGCTGCTGACCGGCCCGGATGCCGTGAAGCATTTCGTGGCCACGCATCCGGCGGCGATGGAGGAGGAGGCGATCTTCCGCGCCATCCGCATGGCGGAGGTGACCGGGTGCCCGCTCTACATCCCGCACAACACCACAGCCCGGGCGATGCGGCACATCCGGGAGGCGCGGGAGGGTGGGCTGTCGGTGTTCGCGGAGACGTGTCCGCAATATCTGATGCTCACGGAGGCGGTGATCGAGGAGCGGGGGGCGCTGGCCAAGATCGGGCCGCCGATCCGGGCCGCCGAGGACCGGGCCGCGCTCTGGGAGGCGCTGGCCGACGGGACGATCCAGGTGGTGGGGACGGACCACGCGCCGAAGCACAAGGACGTGGAGGGCGACTTCCTGGAGCAGCCCTTCGGCTCGCCGCAGATCGAGACGCTGCTGCCGCTGGTGTACGACGGCGGGGTCAACGCGGGCCACATCAGCCCGGTGCGGGTGGCCCAGGTGCTGAGCGAGAACCCGGCCCGCATCTTCGGGCTCTACCCGCGGAAGGGGACGGTCGCGGTCGGGTCGGATGCGGACCTGGTGGTGTTCGACCCGCAGCGGGCGTTCACCATCCGGGCGGACAATCAGCACAGCAACGCGGGGTACACGCTCTACGAGGGGCACACAGTGCTGGGCTGGCCGGAGGCGTCGTTTCAGCGCGGCCACCGCGTCTTGTGGAAGGGGGAGGTGGTGGCGGAGTCGGGCGAGGGGCGGTTCCTGGCGACCTCGGCGCTGGGAGCGGGTACGCCGGGAGCGGAGGCGCCGTGAGCTAAACCTCCCGGCTGAGAGCGGAACCCTGCTCCGCAGGCTAGGTAGAGCCCGCGTAGCGGGGTTGGGCTTTGAGCACCGTGGTTCAGCACGGTGCGCTGAGTGGACTTGCCGAGAGCGGAGGCGCCGGGAGCTGAACCTCCCGGCTGAAAGCAGAACCCTGCTCCGCAGGCTGGGCGGTGCAGCCCGCGCAGCGGGGTTGGGCTTTGAGCACCGTGGTTCAGCACGGTGCGCTGGGTGGACTTGCCGAGAGCGGAGACGCCGGGAGCTAAACCTCCCGGCTGAAAGCGGAACCCTGCTCCGCAGGCTGGACTAGTTCATGTGAGGGTTGGGCTATGGCGTACTGGCGATTGTACTATCACTTTGTCTGGACAACGAAGAATCGTGTACCGCTGATCACGCCAGAGGTGGAAGAAGTGCTTTTTGGCTATCTGATCGGCAAGGCGTACGATATGAAGTCCATCGTCCATGCCGTGGGCGGGATTGAGGACCATGTGCACTTGGCTGCGTCAGTGCCTCCTTCTGTCGCCTTGTCCGATTTCGCCGCGCGCCTTAAGGGTAGCAGTTCGCATCGGTTGAACGAGATGCTTAACGGTGCTTTCGCCTGGCAGGGAGGCTATGGCGTGGTGTCCTTTGGCGAGAAGCAGTTGCAGTGGGTGGTCAAGTATGTGAATGGGCAGAAGCAGCACCACGCTGAACACACGGCCGTTGGGAAGCTAGAGGCGATCACTGTGAACAGTGATGGGCCGGCTCCTACGGTGGTCTGGAGTCTGTAGCGGCTGAGCCGGGGCTTCGGCGGGAGGATCGTCTAGGGCGAGGACGCCCGGAGCTAAACCTCCCGGCTGAAAGCGGAACCCTGCTCCGCAGCCTGGGCGGTGCAGCCCGCGCAGCGGGGTTGGGCTTTGAGCACCGTGGTTCAGCACGGTGCGGTGAGCGGGCTCGCCGAGAGCTGAGACGCCGTGAGCTGAACCTCCCGGCTGAGAGCGGAACCCTGCTCCGCAGGCTGGGCGATGCAGCCCGCGCAGCGGGGTTGAGCTTTGAGCACCGTGGTTCAGCACGGTGCGCTGGGTGAACTTGCCGGGAGCGGAGACGCCGTGAGCTGAACCTCCTGGCTGAAAGCGGAACCCTGCTCCGCAGGCTGGGCGGTGCAGCCCGCGCAGCGGGGTTGAGCTTTGAGCACCGTGGTTCAGCACGGTGCGCTGGGTGGACCTGCCGAGAGCGGAGACGCCAGGAGCTTAACCTCCCGGCTGAAAGCAGAACCCTGCTCCGCAGGCTAGGCGGTGCAGCCCGCGCAGCGGGGTTGAGCTTTGAGCACCGTGGTTTAGCACGGTGCGGTAGGTGGGTTCGCCGGAGAGGCTGGGAGCGAAGCGCCCGGAGCTGAACCTCCCGGCTGAAAGCGGAACCCTGCTCCGCAGGCTGGGCGGTGCAGCCCGCGCAGCG
>CAZNRX010000087.1:6574-9465 GCA_964575455.1 uncultured Anaerolineales bacterium
GGCTGGGCGGTGCAGCCCGCGCAGCGGGGTTGAGCTTTGAGCACCGTGGTTCAGCTCACGGTGCGCTGGGTGGACTTGCCGAGAGCGGAGACGCCGTGAGCTGAACCACCCGGCTGAAAGCGGAACCCTGCTCCGCAGGCTGGGCGGTGCAGCCCGCGCAGCGGGGTTGAGCTTTGAGCACCGTGGTTCAGCACGGTGCGGTGCTTCTAGCACGGTCCGGCCCTTCTAGCACGCTACGCTCGTGCTTTGAACCAATAGACAAACGGAGGTACAGACTTGACGATCAAGTTGATCACGGGAAACGAGGCCGTGGCGCTGGGCGCGCTGCGGGCGGGGGTCAAGGTCGTGACCGGCTACCCCGGCACGCCGTCGTCGGGCGCGCTGGGCAGTTTGATGCGCATGGAGCTCAGCGACGTGCGCCACGTCGAGTGGAGCACGAACGAGAAGGTGGCTGTTGAGATCGCCGGGGGCGCGGCGTGGGCCGGGCAGCGCGCCATGTGCACCATGAAGATGTCCGGCCTCAACGTGGCGTCGGACGCCCTCTTCTCCATCGCCCACTCGGGCGTCAACGGCGCGCTGGTGATCTACGTGGCGGACGACCCGGGCGCCCACGCCGGCATGGTGGAGCAGGACTCGCGCGGCTACGCCCGCATGATGGACCTGCCCATGCTGGAGCCGACCACGGTGGCGGAGGCGTACGCGCTGATGCCGCTGGCCTTCGAGCTGTCGGAGCGGTGCGGCAGCCCGGTCTTCGTGCGCTCGGTGACCGCCATCGCCAACTCGCACGCGCCGGTCGACATCGGAGAGCCGGTGTTGCCGGAGGAGCGGGAGCCGATCCTGGAGCGCGACATCACCAAGTACACCAAGGCTGGCTCGGCCATCGCCCAGGTGCAGCACCGCGCGGTCATCGCCCGCCTGGCGGACGCGGGCGACATGGCACGGGAGATGGGGCTGAACGAGCTGCGGCTGGCGGAGGAGGAGGGCGGGGTGGGCATCATCGCCTCCGGGGTGACTGCCTCGTACCTGGAGGAGGCGCTCCATGTGGCGGCTCAGCACGGCCTGGATCTGGAGCGCGTCTCCGTGCTGACCATGCGGGCCACCAACCCCTTCCCGGATGAGGAGGTGCGCGCGCTGCTGGAGCACGTCGTCCAAGGCGGGATGCCGCCCGTTGTCCAAGGCGGGATGCCGCCCGTTGTGGTGCTGGAGGAGCTGGAGCCCTATCTGGAGCGGGAGGTCGTGCTGGAGGCGCGGAGAGTGGGCTTCGAGGGGCGCGTGATGGGGAAGCTGGACGGCACGCTGGAGCGCGTGGGCGAGTACGGCGTTCGGGAAGTGGTGCGGGCCGTCGCTGGCGCGCTCGATCTGGAGCTGCCGAGCGACCTGTTTGAGGAGGGCACGGGGGCCGAGGCGCTGGCTGCCGCGCGTCCCATCACCGTGTGCGCTGGGTGCCCCCACCGCGGCACGTTCATGGCGATCAACCGGGCGCTGCGCAACCTGAAGCTGGGGAAGGACGAGGTCATGGTCACCGGCGACATCGGCTGCACCATCCTGGGGATGAACGAGCCCTTCGAGACGGTGTGGAACGAGGTCGCGATGGGCGCGAGCGTCAGCCTGGCGCAGGGGTACGTCCACAGTGGGCTGGAGACGCCCGTGATCGCCACCATCGGCGACTCGACCTTCTTCCACGCGGGGATGCCGGGGCTGATCAATGCCGTGCAGCATCGCGTGCCGCTGACGCTGATCGTGATGGACAACGGCTGGACCGCCATGACGGGCATGCAGACGAACCCGGGCACGGAGGCGGCCTTCCAGCCTGCGGGCAACCGTCGGGTCGATCTGGCCGAGCTGATCCCGGCCATGGGGGTGGAGCACTTCTTTGTGATCGACCCCTTCGAGCTGGAGCCGTCCACGGCGGTGGTGGAGGAGGCGCTGGAGCTGCCGGGGGTCAAGGTGATCCTCTCGCGGCAGGAGTGCGCCATTCAGGCCCAGCGCCGCGGCCTGGAGGCGGGGGCGGTCGAGGTCGACGCCGAGGCGTGCACCCTCTGTCGGCGCTGCATCACGATCACCGGCTGCCCGGCGATCAGCCTGGGGGAGGAGACAGTGGTGATCGACGAGGCGCTGTGCTACGGCTGCGGTCTCTGCGCGCAGGTCTGTCCATTTGATGCGATAGAGCGATAAAGCGAGAAACCGACAAGGCGATAAAGCGACAGTGCGACAGCGCGATGAGGGTGGTTGTGAAGCGATACAGCCTCCGGAGGAGGGTTGAGCTTTGAGCCGGTTGGTTCAGCGACCGGCGAGTGTGGCGACAGGGCGACTTTGAGCCGGTTGGTTCGGCAACCGGCGGGCATGGCGACAGTGCGACAGCGCGATAGGTTGGTTGTGAAGCGATACAGCCTCCGGAGGAGGGTTAAGCTTTGAGCCGGTTGGTTCAGCAACCGGCGAGTGTGGCGACAGCGCGACTTTGGGCCGGTTGGTTCGGCAACCGGCGGGCATGGCGACAGTGCGATGGGTTGGTTGCGAAGCGGTGCAGCCTCCGGAGGAGGGTTGAGCTTTGAGCCGGTTGGTTCAGCAACCGGCGGGTGTGGCGACAGCGCGACTTTGAGCCAGTTGGTTCAGCAACCGGCGGGTGAAGCGACAGTGCGACAGGGCGACTTTGAGCCGGTTGGTTCGGCAACCGGCGGGCATGGCGACAGTGCGACAGCGCGATAGGTTGGTTGTGAAGCGATACAGCCTCCGGAGGAGGGTTGAGCTTTGAGCCGGTTGGTTCAGCGACCGGCGGGTGAAGCGACAGGGCCACTTTGAGCCGGTTGGTTCAGCGACCGGCGGGTGTGGCGACAGCGCGACTTTGAGCCGGTTGGTTCGGCAACCGGCGGGCATGGCGACAGTGCGACAGC
>CAZNRX010000087.1:9565-16437 GCA_964575455.1 uncultured Anaerolineales bacterium
GGTTCGGCAACCGGCGGGCATGGCGACAGTGCGACAGCGCGATAGGTTGGTTGTGGGGCGGTACAGCCTCCGGAGGAGGGTTAAGCTTTGAGCCGGTTGGTTCAGCAACCGGCGGTTGTGGCGACAGGGCCACTTTGAGCCAGTTGGTTTGGCAACCGGCGGGCATGGCGACAGTGCGACAGCGCGATAGGTTGGTTGTGAAGCGATACAGCCTCCGGAGGAGGGTTAAGCTTTGAGCCGGTTGGTTCAGCGACCGGCGGGTGAAGCGACAGGGCGACTTTGAGCCGGTTGGTTCAGCAACCGGCGGGTGAAGCGACAAGATGACAGGCGACAGAGTTAGGGGGTTGGAGGTGAGATGAGTCGATCTTCACGTTTCACGCATCACGCATCACGTTCCACGCCGTACGACATCTTCCTCGTCGGCGTCGGTGGCCAGGGCGTCGTCACCGTCGGCGACCTGATCGCGGAGGCGGCGATGGAGACGGGGAGGAGCGTCAACGTCTACCCCACGAAAGGCATGGCGCAGCGCGGGGGGAGCGTCACAGTGCAGGTTCGGCTGGGGCGCGCGGTGGTCGGTCCGGAGATCACCGAGCGGGGGGCGGATCTGGTGATCGCCATGGAGCGCTCCGAGGCGCTGAAGGCGGTGCGCTACGTGCGGCCGGGCGGCGACGTCCTGCTCTACGGCCACGTCTGGGAACCGACCAAGGTGATGCTGGGTCGGGCGGACTACCCGACGCTGGAGCAGGTGCGCCAGAAGGTGCGCGACGCCGGGGGAGAGCTGTGGTATCTGGATCCAGAGGAGCTGCAGGCCCTTCGAGCTGAGCGCGACGGGCGGCCGCTGCCGGCCAACGTCTACGTGCTGGGGGCGGCGGTGGGCCACACCGGGCTGGGCGACATCCTCGACGCCGAGGCGGTGGCCGAGGTGGTGGCCGGCCGCTGGGAGCGCTACGCGGCGGTGAACGAGGCGGCGTTCCGGGCCGGGCTGGAGGCGGACGTCGATGGCGAGTGACCTGAGCAGCCTGGAGCGTCTCTTCGCGCCCCGGGGCGTGGCCGTGGTCGGCTCGGCCTCGGAGGGGAAGATGGGGTACGAGCTGCTGCGCCAGATGCGCCCCGCCGCCGACACGGACGTAGGGCGGGTTTCCATACCCGCCAATGATGTAGGGCGGGTTTCCGCGCCCGCCAATGATGTAGGGCAGGTTTCCGCGCCTGCCAATGATGTAGGGCGGGTTTCCATACCCGCCGAGGCCGAAGGCCCTCGCATTTTCGTCGTCAACCCCAAGGCCCAGGGCGCGCTGGGGGCGCCGGGCTACGACGCGGTGGCGAAGATCCCGGCGCCGGTCGACCTGGCGATCATCGCCTCGCCGCCCGCCACGGTCCCTGCTGTGCTGGAGGACTGCGGCGAGGCGGGCGTCGCGGCGGCGGCGATCATCACCGCCGGGTTCTCCGAGGTGGGGGACGAAGAGGCGGAGCAGGAGGTGGTGGAGGCCGCCGAGCGGAGCGGCGTGCGCTTCGTGGGACCCAACTGCGCCGGCATCGTCAACACCGCGCACCGGCTCTACCCCACGCTGGAGACGCGCCCGCCGGCGGGGAGCGTGGCGGTGGTGGCCCAGAGCGGCGCCATCGGCGGCATGATGCTGGCCTGGGCGAAGCAGTACCGGCTGGGGATCTCCAAGTTCGTCAGCTACGGCAACGGGGCCGATCTGAACGAGATCGATCTGCTCTGGTACCTGGCGCAGGACCCGGAGACGGAGGCCGTGGCGCTCTACATCGAGACGGTGGGCCACGGCCGGCGCTTCATGGAGGCGCTGAGCGCCTGCACGGGCCGCAAGCCGGTGGTGGTGATCAAGGCCGGGCGCACGGAGGCTGGTCAGCGGGCCACGCTCTCGCACACCGGCTCCATGGCGGGGGCGGACCGGGTCTACGACGCGGCGCTGAGGCAGTGCGGCGCGCTGCGCGTGCGAAGCGTGGAGGAGATGTTCGACGCCTGCAAGGCGTTCGTCAGCCTACCGCGGGGGCTGGGACGGAAAGTGGCGATCGTGACCAACTCGGGCGGCCCCGGCGTGCTGGCCGCCGACCGGGGGGAGGAGGTGGGGCTCGACGTGCGCCAGCCGGGCCCGGCGGTGCGGGAGGCGCTGGGTGCGTTTCTGCCCGGGCACTGTGCGCTGGAGAACCCGGTCGACCTGACGGTGCAGGGGACGGGGGCGTGGTACCGGCGGGCGCTCCTGGCGCTGCTGGAGGTCTATGACGCGGCAGTGGCCATCAACGTGTCGACGCCCTACCTGGATCACATGGACCTGGCGCGGGGGGTTTGCGACGCCGCGGAGGAGGCGGCCTCCGACGGCGAAAAGGCCGTGGTGGCGGCCTTCCTGCCGGAGCAGATCGTGGCCGAGAGCGTGGCCTACCTGGAGGAGCGAGGCGTGCCGACCTTCGCCACCGGCGAGCGGGCCGTGGCGGCGCTGAGCCTCGTCGCCCGATATGAGCCAACCTCCGGTGCCTTGCACTTGGCGAAGCCGCCGTCGAAGTGCGAGGCACCGGAGAGTCTCGGACCCATCCTGGAGCCCCAGGCCATGGCCTGGTTGGCCGAGAACGACATCCCGGTGCCTCCGTTCCGCTTCGCGGAGGGCGAGGCCAAGGCGGTGGCGGACTGTCGCGAGCTGGGGTATCCGGTGGCCATGAAGATCGTCTCGCCGCAGATCCTGCACAAGTCGGACGTGGGCGGGGTGATCCTGGACGTGAGCGGCGACGAGGAGGCGCGTCGCGCCTTCTGGCGGCTGGCGGAGATCGGCGCGGCGCGCGATTTCCGGGGCGTCATCCTCTATCCCATGATCGAGGAGGCGCAGGAGGTCCTGCTGGGGCTGTCGCACGACCCGCAGTTCGGGCCCGTGGTCGCCTTCGGGCTGGGCGGCATCTACACCGAGGTCTGGCAGGACGTGGCGCTGCGGGTGGCGCCCATCGAGCGCCGGGAGGCGGAGGCGATGGTGCGCGAGATCACGTCCTTCCCGCTGTTAGAGGGCGTGCGGGGGGAGCCACGGCGCGACCTGGACGCCCTGGCGGACGTGCTGGTCCGGTTCTCGCAGCTCCCCTTCCAGTACCCGGGCGTTCAGGAGGTTGACTTGAACCCGGTCTTCCTGTTCCGGGAGGGGGAGGGGCTGCTGGTGGGCGACGTTCGGGTGATAATGGAGTGAAAAGGAGAGACACCGTTGACATCAGAGCATGACCATAGCCCGAAGCATCAGGCCGGGCTGGACAATCTGAGGCCCTACGTCCCCGGCACCCCGATTGAGGAGGTGCAGCGGGAGTACGGCCTGGAGGACGTGATCAAGCTGGCGTCCAACGAGAACCCGCTCGGGCCGTCGCCGCGGGCCGTGGAGGCGATCCGCGAGGCGCTTCCCAGGCTCAACGTCTACCCCGACGGGCAGAGCTACGAGCTGCGGCAGGCGCTGGCGGACGCGCTGGACGTCGGGCCAGCGTGCGTGACGGTGGGGAACGGGGCCGACGGGATCATCGTGGAGACGTGCATGGCGTACCTGGATGAGGAGAGCGAGGTGATGGTGAGCGAGTGCTCCTTCCCGGTCTACGACATCTACACCCACGTCATGCGCGCCCGGCTGATCAAGACCCCGCTCAAGGCGTACGGGCTGGACCTGGAGGCGATGGCGGAGGCGATCACGCCGCGGACGAAGCTGATCTTCGTCTGCAATCCGAACAACCCCACGGGGACCATCGTCACCGCCGACGAAGTGGCGGCCTTCATGGCGCGCGTGCCCGATCACGTGCTGGTCGTCTTCGACGAGGCCTACTACGAGCTGGTGGACTCGGATGCGTATCCGGAGACGCTGGAATACGTGCGCCAGGGGCGGCCCAACGTGATGGTGATGCGCACGTTCTCCAAGATCTTCGGGCTGGCCGGGGTGCGGCTGGGGTACGCCATAGGCGTGCCGGAGGTGCTGGCGCCGCTGAAGCGGGTGAAGGAGCCGTTCGCGGTCAACTTGCTGGCTCAGGCCGCCGGGGTGGCCGCGCTGGAGGACGATGCGTTCGTGCAGAGGACGGTTGAGACGACGCGCAGGGAGCGCAACTACCTCTACGAGGAGCTCCAGGCGCTGGGTCTGGAGCCCATCCGCAGCCACACCAACTTCATGCTGGTGCGGGTTGGGCCCGAGGCGTGCGAGGTGCAGGAGGCGCTGGTGAGGCGGGGCGTGATCGTGCGGCCCTGCAGGAACTACGATCTTCCGGACTTCTTACGCATCACGGTGGGGAGCCGGGAGCAGAACGCGCGGCTGATCGCCAGCCTGGCGGATGTGTTATAGGAAGGCACGCCGGCTCTCCGAGCCTGACGCTCCGTGGCTGACTACAAGCGGTTTGGACAGGATTCCTCTCTCTTGACTACGAGCGGTGCAGCGATCCGGCCCAAGCCCCCCTGGGGCCTGGACCGGTTCGGCTGAGCTTACTCCGGCAAGGCTTCCCATCTCAGTGTTGACAGATCCTCAGGCCGCGGTATCATGACGTTCGTCTGACTATTCAGAGCGTGAATAATCACTAACAGAGAATACGGAGCACAGGATGGCGAGTCAATCGGGTTTTCCCTTGGATCAGGCGCTGCTTGGGTTCCTCATGCAGGGCGCGGTGCACGGCTACGCGCTGCACGACCGCGCCCAGGAGGAGCTGGGCCGCATCTGGACCATGGGCATGAGCAACGTCTACGGCACGCTGAAGCAGCTGGAGAGGGACGGTCAGGTCGAATCCTCGCTTGACGACCAGAGCTACCCGCCTCGCAAGGTCTACACGATCACGCCCGAGGGCCGCAGCCGCTTCCTGGCCTGGGTTCGCGAGCCAGTACCGGCGATACGCGACATGCGGGTGGAGTTCCTGGCCAAGCTCTACTTCTTCCACACACTGGGGCTGGATGGGCTGGGGGCCTTGCTGGAGGAGCAGGAGCGGGCTTGCCGGGAGCGCCTGGCCCAGCTGGAGCAGGAGGTCCAGGGCACGGCGGACGCGTTCGACCGGGCGGTGAACGGGTTCAGGCGTCGCCGCATCCAGGCCAGCATCGATTGGCTGGACGCGGTGGGGAGGGTCTGGACGTGACGGGCGCCGACGGAGCCGCCATCCGCGTGCAGGGGTTGGACGTGCGTTACCCCGACGCCCACGCGCTGAGGGGCGTCGATCTCTCCATCGCGCCGGGGGCCTTCGTGCTGATCGGCGGGCGGTCGGGAAGCGGGAAGAGCACCCTGGTCCACGCGCTGCTGGGCCTGCTGAGCGAGGACGACCGGCCCGGCGCGCCGCAAGTGGACGGGCGGGTCTCCGTGGCCGGCCTGAACCCCGGGCGCCACAGCGTGGCGGAGCTGGCGCGGCACGCCGGTCTCGTCTTCCAGAATCCGGTCACGCAGCTCTTCAACGGGACGGTGGTGGAGGAGGTGGCGTTCGGGCCGCGCAATCTGGGGCTGGCCGAGGACGAGGTCGCCCAGCGCGTGGCGTACGCGCTCAACGCCGTGGGGTGCGATCATCTGCGCGGGCGCTCGGTGCGCCACCTCTCCGGGGGCGAGCAGCAGCGGGTGGCGATTGTGTCCAACCTGGCCATGCGGCCGTCGATCCTCATCCTGGACGAGCCGACAGCGAATCTGGATGGCGAGGGGACCGCCTCCGTGGTCCGGGCGCTGGCCCGGCTGCGGCGGGAGCTGGGGATCACGGTGGTGGTGATCGAGCATCGGCTGGCCCCGTTCCTGGCCGCCGCGGACCGGCTGATCTGGCTGGAAGATGGGCGCGTGGCGGCCGATGGCGCTCCAGAGGCGGTGCTGTGCCGCGTGGAGGCCGCTCCTTTGGATTGCTCTCCCCGGTTCGGCGTCGGCGACCCCTTGGTCAGCCTTCAGAATCTGACGGTGGGCTACAACGGCCGGCCGGTCCTGGAGGGTTGTTCGCTGACGCTGCGGGAGGGCGAGATGGCGGCCCTGGTGGGGCCCAACGGCTCGGGCAAGTCGACCCTGGCGCGGGCGCTGGCTGGGCTGCTCCGTCCCTGGCAGGGGCGCGTGGTGTGGCACGGACGTCCTCGAGCAGCGGCGCGCGTGGGGTTCCTGCAGCAGAACCCGCTGCAGCAGCTCGTCTGTCAGACGGTGGAGGACGAGGTCCGCTTTGGGCCGCGCAACCTGGGATTGGGCCGAAAGCCGGGGGAGGATGGCCTGGAGGAACTGCTGGCAGGCGCGGATCTACGGCGCCTGCGAGGGCGGCCGACGCAGGCGCTCAGCGTGGGGGAGCAGCAGCGCACGGCGCTGGCGGCCACCCTGAGCGTGCGGCCCCAGCTGCTGATCCTGGACGAGCCGACGATGGGGCAGGACCGCCACCACCTGCGGGAGCTGATGGGCGTGGTGGGGGCGCTGAACGAGCAGGGTCAGACGGTGCTGTTGATGACGCACGATCGAGAGCTGGTGGCGCAATGCGCGGGTCGGGTGTGGGAGATGGTGGATGGGAGGGCGCGAGAGCGGGCGTAGCAACCAAGAGCGGGGAGAAGAAGGCTCCTTGAAGAAGGCTCCTTGAAGAAGGCTCCTTGAAGAAAGCTCGCTCCGGATTCTATTTTGGGGCATATGGCACCTATATGGCAGACGAGCTGGAAGCGGTAGCCTGCTGATGCAGGTGCGGGTTGTCGGCAATGGCCGATGGATGATGCTCGTCGACGAGCTCGACGTACGCCGCCACGAGGCGGTGCCCGATGTCAAGTATACTTGCAATACCGTCTAAGGAGAAGCCGCGTTGCGACAGTTTCAGGACGTTCTTGTACATCTGGACGTAACGCTCAACAGAACCGAGACTATGCACTGGCGAGAGCTTCTTAGCGATCTCGGGCTCCAGGTAGCCAGCCTCGAAGAGGCGGATCACGTCCACCT
>CAZNRX010000088.1:0-16144 GCA_964575455.1 uncultured Anaerolineales bacterium
CATGACCAGGATCCAGCGCCTCGACGTCGCCCGCGCCCGTCGGCTCCAGCCCGGCCAGTTCACCGTCCGTCACGATGCGGACGCCCGCCGCTTGAACCGCAGGTCGGCCGCTCGCGATGTTGATCCCGAGGTTTTCCCTGTGCCCGCGCCGCCGCCCACGTCGCCGTCGCCGCCGTGGCTGTCCGGAGCCGCACCCAAACCACCTACCAGGGCCAGCCGCGCTCGTAAGGTTGGCGAAAACGATGACACCCTGGTCAGGGCGAATCCTTTCTTGACAGCCTCTGTGTCCTGGCGTATACTAAGGGCCGCTACGTCAGCCCGTCGTGATTCCGCACGGGGATGCAGTAGGAAGGCAGCTTCCTCTTGCCTCCTCGTTTGCAGAAGATCCGTTCGTTCAGCAGGATTGGCATTCTGACACTGAGCCAGGTCGATGGGTCTGGGCTAGGATGTCAGGAGATTCTGACCCCACGCGCACCAGGAGGGCTCTCGACCTGTCTCGGCAGTTCGTGGCTAGCGTTGCAAGGAGCGATCCGTGACCCGATACTTAGTGAGACGTCTGTTGTCGTTCATTCCCACGCTGTTGGGGGTGAGCATTCTCGTGTTCCTGTTCATTCACCTGGTTCCCGGTGATCCGGCTCTGGTCATCCTGGGCGAGCATGCCACGGAGGAGAGCATAGCTCAGTTGCGGCATCAGTTGGGCTTGGAAAAGTCGCTCTTCTTGAACGTGGAAGCTGTGGGGCAGGTCTTTCGTGGTGAGCTCGGTGTGGGTACTGGTTTCTTGCGGTTCTTTGACTCCCAGTATTTTCGCTTCCTGGGACGTCTGATGCGGGGGGATCTGGGACGCTCAATTCACGAGCGCACGCCTATCGCGGACACGCTGAAGCTTAAGTTCCCAGCCACCCTGGAGCTGACGATCTTTTCGATGACGTTCGCCGTCGTCGTAGGCGTACCCGCCGGGATCATCTCGGCCACGCGCCGCAACTCCATCTTCGACAACGTGAGCATGGTGGGGGCGCTGGTTGGTGTCTCCATGCCCATCTTCTGGCTGGGGCTGATGCTGATCTACTTCTTCGGCGTGATCTTGAATTGGTTCCCCACCTACGGGCGTGTCCCGGTGGACTTCCCTCTGGAGACTGTGACGGGGCTCTACGTGGTCGACAGCCTCATCGCCGGTGATTTCACTGCCTTGAGGCGTGTGCTCAAACACCTGGCGATGCCGGCCATTGCGCTGGGGACGATTCCCATGGCCACTGTCGCGCGCATGACGCGCTCGAGCATGCTGGAGGTGCTCCAGGAGGATTACATCCGGACCGCCTATGCGAAGGGGCTGCGGGAGCTGGTGGTGATCAACCGGCACGCCATGAAGAACGCCATCTTGCCCGTCATCACCATCGTCGGGATGCAGTTCGGCGGCCTTATGGCCGGGGCGATTATGACCGAGACGGTCTTCTCCTGGCCGGGTATGGGAAAGTGGGTGTACGATGCGATTCTGGCGCGGGATTATCCAGTCGTGCAGGTCGCCGTCATGATCATCACCGTGATCGTGGCCGTGATCAACCTGATCGTCGATATCTCCTACAGCTATCTCAACCCCAAGATCGGTTATGAGTGAGGATATGATGAGCGAGCAAACTATGACGTCATCGATGGACCTAGGGACGCGCAAGCATCGCTCCCCGTGGGGGGACGCATGGCGACGGCTGATCTCTCTGAACACCGCGCGGCTAGGCTTGTTCATCATTGTTTTTCTGCTGCTGGTGAGCGTGCTGGCCCCCATTGTGCACGATTACAACGCCAAGGCGGATTCCAATCTCAGGCTGCGGCTGAAGCCGCCTACCCGTGAGCACCCTCTGGGGACCGATGGGTTGGGCAGGGATGTGTTGGTGCGACTGGTCCACGGAGCACGGTATTCCCTGGGTGTCGGTATCATATCGGTTGGCATTGGCCTGAGCATCGGCGGCCTGCTGGGACTGCTGGCCGGGTTCATCGGGGGGCTGGTGGAGGGCCTCATCATGCGCGCGATGGACATCTTCCTGGCTTTTCCGGCCATGCTTCTGGCCATCGCCATCGTCGCCGTGCGTGGGCCGGGGCTGAACAACACCATGGTCGCTGTTGGGGTCGTGTTCATCCCCATCTTCGCCCGTCTCGCTCGGTCGATGGTTCTGGCCGTGAAGGAGAATGAGTACGTCACCGCCGCTATATGCATCGGCGCGCCTCAATCGCGCATCCTCTTCCGGCACATTATGCCCAACGTCCTCTCCCCCATCATCGTGCAGGCCACGTTGGGCCTGGCAAGCGCCATACTCTGGGCGGCCGGGCTTGGCTTCCTCGGGTTGGGGCAGCAGCCCCCGAAGCCGGAGTGGGGGGCCATGCTGAGCGACAGCTACAAGTTTCTCGCCATGGGCGCCTGGTGGGTCATTGTCTCACCTGGGGTGGCCATCATGCTCACCGTGCTGGGCTTCAACCTGCTGGGCGATGGCCTGCGCGACGCCCTTGACCCACGCCTGACGTACTAGCGCTGGCGCGGCGGATCAGGCGTTTTTGGGCAGACCCTGGCGGCTTCGCAGGCCGTCAGGGTCTTCTCTCTATCTTGTGGTGCGTGTGGCCTTGGGTTCCCGGGGCCTGTCCTCACGACCACAGATGGGTGTACTTCAGCCCGCTGCCGGTGTTGAACAGGACAACGGTCTCGCCGCCCGCGATCCAGCCTTCGCTGCGCAGGCGCTGGAAGGCGGCCAGGGTCGCCGCGCCCTCCGGGCAGGCGAAGATGCCCTGGGTGCGTCCCATCTGCCGGGCGGCCTCCATCATCTCCTCGTCGGGCACGGCAACGGCTGTGCCACCGCTCTCCCGCAGGGCGCGCAGGATCAGGAAGTCGCCCACCGCGCCCGGCACACGCAGGCCGTCGGCGATGGTCTCGGCGTCCTGCCAGGGCTCGGCGAATGCATCTCCCTGGTGGAATGCTCTGACCATCGGCGCGCAGCCCTCCGATTGAACGGACACCATGCGCGGCAACTCTGGTCCGATCCAGCCCAGGGCCTGCATCTCCTCAAACGCCTTCCACATGCCGATCAGCCCGGTACCCCCGCCCGTGGGGTAGATGATCACGTCGGGCAGGGACCAGCCCATCTGCTCGGCCAACTCGTACCCCATGGTCTTCTTGCCCTCCAGGCGATAGGGCTCCTTGAGGGTGGAGACGTCGAACCGGTCGGACTGCTGCATCCCCTGGGCCGCGACCCAACCGCAGTCGGTGATGAGACCGTCCACCAGCGTGACCTCCGCGCCGAGGGCCCGACATTCGGCCACGAAGACCCAGGGCACGTCCCGGGGCATGAAGACGTAGGCCTCCAGGCCGGCCAGGGCGGCGTAGGCGCTCATAGCGCCGGCTGCATTGCCGGCCGACGGAATGGAGACTGCCTCGACGCCTAGCTCATGCGCCCGCGAGATGGCGACGCAGAGCCCACGCGCCTTGAAGGAAGCGGTGGGATTGAGCCCCTCCTCCTTGATGAACAGCTGCTCGACCCCAACCTCCTGGCCCAGGCGGGTGGCGTGGATCAAGGGGGTGAAGCCCTCTCCCAGTGAGAAGACGTGGCGGTCGTCCTGCACGGGGAGCAGTTCCCGGTAGCGCCAAAGGTCGGCGTCTCGCCCCACAATCCTCTCCCGTGTAAGAGCGCGGCCGGCCTCCTCCAGGTCGTAGCGGGCGAGCAGGGGCTTCTCACACGCCGGGCAGAGGTTCCATACGCGGTCGGCTTCCAGCTGCTTCCCGCACAGCGCACACTCGAGATGAGACAGGAAACTCACGTCTACACTCCTTTGTGCTATCGTCCTTGATCAAGCCAATCGCCTGGTCTCTGCGATCCCGCAGCGGATCGCAGAGACCAGTGCCTACTCTGGGACGACGGCCGTCAGGCCAGCATGTCCTCCGCCAGGAGCCTGCTCATCTTCTGCGAGACCAGCGCCATCTGCTCAGCCGTCTCAAGATCGCCCTCCTCGCGTGCGCTGGCCTCCGTCTCCTTGACGAACTGCGCCATGCGCTGCGTCACCAGATTGCTGCTCTCCTCCAGCAGGCGCTCGATCTCCTGCTCATCCTCGGCGGCCATCAGGTGGTTGATGAGGCGCAGCTCCGGTGGCATGGCCTCCTCCATTAGGCTCATCACCACGTCCCAGATCTCGCGCAGGGCTTCAAGAGCCTCTTGGTCCTCCTGGTCGTGGGCCTGCTGCAGGTTGGCCCCGAGCACATTGAGGAAGGCCTCGTCGATCTCGTCGATGCGGCGGCGCGCCAGGTCCTTCGGGTCATCGCTGGTCAGCAGGTCGCGGAGCAGCGCGGCCCGAGACTCGTACAGGGCCTGGGCCTCCTGATCCAGACGATCGCGGATGTCCAGGATCTCCTGACGCAGCTCGGTCAGCCGTTCTCTCTCCTCTTCGTCCTCGGCGGCGTCGATCTCGGACGTCAGGTTCTGGAAGAAGAGATAGTCGAGCATCGGGCGGCCGAAGGCGACCAACATCTCGCGTGTCTCCCTGTCCGGCGCCTCGGTCAACAGCTCCAGCAGCTTGTCGCGGTTCGGTTCCTCCCGCAGTGCGTTCAGCATTTCATTGCGGGCCTGGATCGCCTGGCCTTCGGCGCTCAGCTCCAACAGCTTCTCCCGCACCTGCCGGAGCTTCTGAGCCGCTGCCTCTTGATCCGCGGCCTGGGCCATCTCCAAGTTGCGGGTCAGCATGTAGAAGAGCGTCTCGTCGATGACGTCGTCGTTTGCCTCGATCATCGCCTCTAGAGCCTCGTCGGAGGTTGCCTCGACCATGCGTTGGAGCAGTCGTGCCTTCTCTTGCTGCTCCTCAAGCATCTCCTCGGTGACGCCCTCCTCCTTGAGGATCCGCTTGATCATGTTGTCCATGGTCAGGAAGACCTCGGGCTGGAGCAGGTAGGCCTTGCGCTGCTCGGAGGAGAGCTGATCCATCACACGGCGCGTCAGGCGGCCGATGATCTGCTCGCGTTGCTCGCGGTCGCCTCCGGCCTCCATCGGCATGTAGACCAGGGCCAGCTCGTTCTCCGGGTCGTGGTAGAGGAAGGGCACGCTCATCGCCCCCCGCATGCCGCAGTGGGGGCACTGAGCGACGTTGGTGACCCCATTCAGCACGCGTTGTTTGGCGCTGGGATCCTGTCCCGTGTCGAAGATCTGCTGCACGGGCGTCTGGAAGGGCTGGTTGCAGGCCGGACAGGTTACTCTGGTTACTCTCTGTTGAGGCATAAAGGGTTCCTTTCTCTGTCTCTGTTTACGTCGTCTTGAATGGCTTAGATGTCGGAGGCCAAGCTCTGATCCTAGCGCGGAAGGGCGAACGAAAAGGCAGCGCCCTCGCCGGGATTGCTCTCCACCCAGATTCGTCCACCGTGGGCCTCCACGATGGCCTTGGCGAGATAGAGCCCCAGCCCGGCACCGGACGTCTGCTGCTGATACTCGCGTGAGCCGCGAAAGAAGCTCTCGAAGATGTGCGGTTGCTCCTCAAAGGGGATGCCGACGCCCTGGTCGGTGACGGTGACGATGACCTCATCGCCCGTGGAGCGTCCATCGATCTCGATGAGGCCACCCTCGGGGGAGTACTTGATGGCGTTGGAGAGCAGGTTGTTGAGAACCTGCTCCAGCCGCGTGGGATCGCCCTCGACGAAAGGGTAATCGGACGGGAAGTCGACTTGGATCTCGTTATGGTCGGTCTGCGTGCGGAACCGCTCGGCCACGCGCTCTGCCAACGCGCCCAAGGCCATCGGCTCCGTCTCCAGGGGCAGCTTGCCCGCCTCCAGGCGGGAGGCATCGAGGAGGTTGTCGATCAGGTGGTGGAGCCGGTCGGCCTCCTCCAGGATGACCTCTAGGCTCTCCTGCCGCGTCTTGGGATCCCAGCGGGCGTCTTTGCGCAGCAGCGTCTCGGCATATCCCTGGATCAGGGCGACCGGCGTCTTGAGCTCGTGGGAGACCACGGAGACGAAGGTGGACTTGATCTCGTCGGCCTCGCGGAAGCGGGTGATATCCCGCACGTTGGCGATGATGTTGACCAGGCGTCGGTCCTGGCCGAAGAGCGGGGCGTAGATGAGGCCCACGCTGACCGTCCCGCCGTTCCTGCGGCGGAGGTCGCCCTCGACGTAGAGCGGTCGGGCCGATGGTAGCGGCCAACCACCGGCCACGGCGTCCGACAGATCCCGGTCCGTTTCCAGGTGGGCCCAGCGGATCACCTCGTCGTGGTGGCGTCCGATGGCGTCCGTGGCCTGCCAGCCGGTCAGCCGCGAGAGGGCACGGTTGAAGACCTGGATGCGCTGGGCCGAGTCGAGGATCAGGACCCCGTCGGCGCTGTACTCCAGAATGGCGTCGAGCCGCCGCTTCTCCTGCGAGACGCGTTCGTAAAGCTGTGCGTTGTAGACGGCGATGGCGGCCTGGTCGGCAAAGCTGGCCAGGACGCGGCGGTCGTTGGAGGTGAACCTGCTGCCGTAGGCGCGGAAGACGTAGAGCACGCCGATCAGATCGTCGCCGATCGACATGGGCAGCGCGACGACCTGCTGCAGTCGCAGCCCAAGCCCGCTCACGACCTGCCCCAGCTTCTCGGCCAGCCCGGGGATGTGAAACCGGCTGGGGTCGGCGTAGTCGGGTATGTCGGCGAGCAGGGGCTCGAAGTAGGGGACCAGGGCCTGGGGCAGGCCGTAGCTGGCTGCGATATTGAAGCCCCCCTCGTCAGGATCCCGCAGGGCGATCAGGCTGGCCTGACCGGAGAGCATCTCCGTGGCCGCTTCCAGCACCATCTCCAGTAGTTCGTCGAGGTCCAGCTGCGCCGTGAGGGCGCGGCTGATCTCCAGCAGGTGATCTCGTTGTCGAACTCGAAAGTCGGTCAGCATAGGGTTAGCGACGGGCTAGCGATTTCTTGCCAAATCTATCATCCTTCACAACATATCATTATAGCACAGTGCGCTGAGTCGACCAGCATTATCTATCGGCGCAGGCAGGCGGCGGTCGTGGCTTGTCTGTGAAGGGGGGACGTGCTACAATCTCACACGGTTTCTGTTGTGCTGTGTCTCGTGCGTTGCCTTGTTTATAGAATGACACGTGTTCTCTGTGGGCCTGCAGCACGTAAGCCGAGCACCATCTAGATTTGGAGTCCGAGCGTTATGCTGCCTGCTGATTTGATCTTCCTGCACGCTCCCACGGTGTACGATTTTCGGGAGCGCCCGACGCTCTGGGGGCCGACCAGCGACCTGGTGCCCTCCGAGCCTGTCTTCGATATGTACCCGGTCGGCTTCTCCACCATGGCCGCCTATTTGGAGAAGGCCGGCATCCGTACCCGTATCGCGAACCTGGCTGCGGCGATGGTGCGCTCGGAGCGCTTCGACCCCGAGCGGTTCATCGCCCGGCGTGGCGCGCAAGTATTCGGCGTCGATCTCCACTGGCTGCCGCATGCCCATGGGGCGTTGGCTGTTGCCGACTTAGTGAGGACGTATCATCCACAGGCGCCGGTGATCTTTGGCGGCTATTCCGCGAGCTACTTCCACGAGGAGCTGATCCGCTATCCTCAGGTTGATTACGTGCTGCGCGGCGACTCGACCGAGGAGCCGCTGCGGCAGCTGATGGAGCACCTGCTGGCGGTGCCGGGCCCCAGATACGCCGATCCGCAGGTGCTGGCGACGATACCGAACTTGACCTGGCAAGACGCTGGCGGTGGGGTGCACGTCAACCCGCAGTCCTACGTCCCGCCGAACCTCGACCATCTCGACATGGACTACCGCCAGATGGTCCGCTCGGTGGTGCGCAGCGCCGACTTCCTGAAGCACGTGCCCTTCGATCACTGGATGGACTATCCGGTGATGGCCGCGCTGACCGTTCGGGGCTGCAAGCACAACTGCGCCTACTGCGGAGGGTCGGCCTATGCCTCTCGCCTGATCTCCGAACGGAGCGCGCCGGCCTACCGCTCGCCGGAGCGCCTGGCGGAGGACCTGTTCCGTATGCACGAGATCAGCCGCGGGCCGGCCTTCATCCTGGGCGACATCCGCCAGGCAGGTATGGACCACGCCCGCCGCTTCCTGGATGCTGTGAAGGGATATCCTGGCCAGGCCATGCTGGAGATCTTCCGGCCGATGAGCCGTGATTTCGCCGAAGAGCTGGCCGAAGCGCTGCCCAACTTCGTCATCGAGTTCTCGCCGGAGTCGCACGACCCGGCGGTGCGGGAGGCGATCCACAAGGACTTCTCCAACCAGGAGATCGAGCGGACCATCGAGGTCTGTCTCGATGTGGGCTGTCGCCGCTTCGACCTCTTTTTCATGACCGGTTTGCCGAAGCAGACGAAGCAGTCGGTGCTCGAGGGCGTCGACGTCTGCGAGCGCCTTCTGGAGCGGTTCGACGACGGACGCCTGATCCCCTTCGTAGGTCCTCTGGCGCCGTTTGTGGATCCGGGCAGCCTGTTCTACGAGAAGCCGGACGCTTACGGCTACGACATCCGCTACTGGACGCTGGAGGAGCACCGCCAGGCCCTGCTTGCGCCAACCTGGAAGCACATCTTGAACTACGAGACCCGCTGGATGAGCCGCGACGACATCGCTGTGGTCACCTACGAAGCTGGCCGGCGGCTCAACGCGCTTAAGGCGCGCTTCGGGATCCTGGAGGCGGAGGTGGCCGAAGAAACGGAGAGGCGCATCGATCGAGCGGTCTCGCTGATGGCCCAGATCGACGAGCTGATGGAACGCTGCACGCCCGAGGAGTTGGAGCGTGAGCTGCAGGAGCTGAAGCCACAGATCGATCAGGCGAACACCTCCACGGTGTGCGAGAAGACGGAGCTCGATCTCCCGTTCGACATCAAGGCCTTCAACTGGCCGAAGTTGTTCAAGATGGGCGTGGCTGACGTCTGGGCGGGGCTGAGAGAGGCGGTGGTCGGGAGGGGGGTGGCTTCTTGACCCCGAATGACACGAATAGCTGAGCATGATTGGATGGGACGAATGTTGTCTGGCATCTCTTCGTGCCCTTCGTCTTTTCGTGTTTTCGTGTTGGATGATGTATAATCGCTCTGGAGAGATCTATGAAGCTGAGTCGAGAGAGAGTGGAACACATCGCTGATCTCGCCAAGCTGGCTCTGTCTGAGGAGGAGGTTGCCACCTATCAGGCGCAGCTTTCGGCGATACTTGAGCATTTTGAGCAGCTGCAGGAGCTGGAGACGGAGGAGATTCCGCCCACCGCCGCGGTGCTCCCCCTGCGGAGCGTGACCCGGGCTGATGAGGTCGAGCGGCCTCTGACGCGAGAGAAGGCCCTGGAGAACGCGCCGGAGGCGGAGGATGGCTGCTTCAAGGTGCCGGCGGTCCTGGAGTAGGATGTGATGCCTGACGTCAAACTTGAGCAACTGACCATTCACGAGGCCAGCGAGCGCTTGGCCGCTGGTGAGCTGACGGCGGTGGAGCTGACCGAAGCGATCCTGGGCCGCATCTCGGCGGTGGACGGGGAGGTGAAGGCCTACCTGACGCTCAGCCCAGAGCAAGCCATGGAGCAGGCTCAGGCGGCCGACGCGGCCCGAGCGACAGGGGCGGAGGGGGCGCTCTTGGGCGTCCCGCTGGCCATCAAGGACGTGCTGTGCACGGAAGATATGCCGACCACCGCTGGCTCTCGCATCCTGGAGGGTTTCATCCCGCCTTATGACGCCACCGTTGTGGCTCGCCTCAAGGACGCTGGCGCCGTGGTCCCCGGCAAGACGAACACCGATGAGTTCGCCATGGGATCCTCCACGGAGAACTCCGCCTATTTCACGACGCGCAACCCCTGGGATCTGAGCCGCGTCCCGGGCGGGTCGAGCGGGGGCAGCGCTGCCGCTGTTGCGGCTGGGGAGTGCCTGGCGGCGCTGGGCAGCGACACAGGGGGCAGCGTCCGCCAGCCGGCCAGCCTCTGCGGCGTGGTGGGGCTCAAGCCCACCTACGGCCGCGTCAGCCGCTATGGGCTGATCGCGTTCGCCTCCTCGCTGGATCAGGTAGGCGTGCTGACGAAGGACGTGACCGACGCGGCGATCATGCTGAGCGTGATCGCTGGGCGCGATCCGCGCGACGGCACCTCAATGGACCTGCCGGTGCCCGACTACACGGCGGCGCTGACGGGCGATGTGACGGGCGTGCGGGTGGGCGTGCCAGAGGAGTACTTCATCGAGGGGCTCCAGCCGGAGGTGGAGGAGACGGTGCGGACCGCCGTGGAGACACTTGCCGATCTGGGCGCCCAGGTGCGGGCGGTGAGCCTGCCGCACACCGACTACGCCCTGCCCGTCTACTACCTGATCGCCCCTGCGGAGGCCAGCGCGAATCTGGCCCGCTACGACGGGGTGCGCTACGGCGCGCGGTCGGAGGCCGAGAGCCTGGAGGAGATGTACAGGCGCACGCGCGGCGAGGGCTTCGGCTCGGAGGTCAAGCGGCGCATCATGCTGGGTGCGTATGCGCTGTCGGCCGGGTACTACGACGCCTACTACTTGAAGGCGCAGAAGGTGCGCACGTTGATCAAGGGCGATTTCGACGTGGCCTTCGAGGAAGTGGACGTCATCGTTGGCCCCACCAGCCCCACGACGGCCTTCCGCATTGGGGAGAAAGTCGAGGATCCGCTGCAGATGTATCTCACGGATGTCTTTACGCTCTCTATGAATCTGGCCGGCATCTGTGGGCTGAGTGTCCCCTGCGGCTTCGACCGGCGGGGGCTCCCCATCGGCATGCAGGTGATGGGGCCGGCGTTTGGCGAAGGAGAGGTGCTGCGTGTGGCCCACGCCTACGAGCAAGCTACCGATTGGCACACGCGGAGGCCCGACCTGTGAGCGATGAGATGCAAAGCCGGAAGCTGTCGTGGATGAGCGATTCAAACCGTAGAAGACGAGTCCATCCGTTCTCTCTAACGATTGTCTGAGCGTTGCCACTATCTGCTGAAAACTCACGGCTGCAGTCAACGTTCCTGACTCACTGACCCACAAGGAGTCCATCTTCATGAAAGGCATCATCACCATCGCAGGATACGGTACGCGATTTCTTCCCGCCTCCAAGGCGATCCCCAAGGAGATGATACCCATCGCAGGCAAGCCGCTGATCCAGTACCACGTGGAGGGCCTGGTGGCGGCGGGTATCACGGAGATCATCGTGGTCGTCCGCGAGAGCGGCGCCATCGTCCAGGACCACTTCTCACCTGACCCGCAGCTTCAGGAACACCTGGAGGCGTCCGGTAAGCTCGATCTCATGGAGGCGATGCGACGCGTCGACCGCATGGCGGACATCGTCCTGGTGCGCCAGCCGGAGGATCTCCCCTACGGTAACGCCACGCCGGCGCTGGCGGCCCGCAATTGGCTCAACCCGGGGGAGCCGTTCTACTACATGTTTGGCGACGACATCGTGATGGGCGACGTGCCGATCCCGCAGCAGATGCGGAACACCTTCAACGAGCGTGGACCGGCGGCCGTGCTCGCCACGCAGATGGTGCCGGACGACGAGATCCACCTCTATGGCTCCATTGAGTTAAAGCCGGGCTCAGAGGACGAGATGATGCGCATCATCGAGAAACCGGCCCCGGGCACGGCCCCCTCGAATCTGGCCCAGATCGGCCACTTCATCTTCACGCCGCAGGTCTTCGACGTGCTGGACACGCTGGAGACGGGGAAGGGGGGCGAGCTTTGGCTGGCCGATGCGGTGGATGGGTTGGCAAAGCGCTCGTCGGTGGTGGTGCACCCGATCGATGGGCTCTGGATGGCGGCCGGGGACCCGCTGCGCCAGCTGAAGGCCTGCATCGAGGTGAGCCTGCGGCGGGACGACATGCAGGATGAGCTGGTCGAGTATCTGCGATCGTTAGACATCTGGTGAAGACGGATGTGACGTGCTATGCTGGTGCGCGCTATCCCGAGCGCCCGTGGGACTTCCTTTACTGGGGGCAGCGGCTGGAGGTAGTCGAGGTGGAGCGTCGAGAGCGTACACCCCGCGAGCTGCGGTTTCGCGTTCGGGTCGCCGATGGTCGATGCTTCTGGCTGAGCTACGATGAAGCGCGCGATGCCTGGGATGTCCGGCTGATCCGACGCCCGTCAGAGTGAGGAGATTCTCTATGACCATGCTGATCGGGCTGCTGCTCGCCATTATCGTAGGCTTTGTGCCGATGGTTGTCTACGCCCTGGTGCTCTGGTGGTTCGATCGGTACGAGAAGGAGCCCCTGGTCCTGCTGGTCGCTGCGTTCATCTGGGGCGCGGTGCCGGCCGTCATCTTCTCTTTAATCGCCGAGGTGGCGCTTGGGTTCCCCATTTCGCTGCTGATCAGGCCGGCGACCGCCAGCCTCGTCGAGGCCGCGTTGATCGCGCCGGTGGCGGAGGAGATCTTCAAGGGTGGGGCGCTGGTGCTGCTGTTCCTCTTCTTCAGCGGCGAGATCGACAGCCTCATCGACGGGATCCTCTATGGCGGGTTGGTCGGGTTCGGATTCGCGGCGGTGGAGAACACCCTCTACTTCGGCGGGAGTCTGATAGAGGCGGGGTTCAGCCAGTTCGCGGCGCTGGCGCTGTTTCGTGCTTTCATCTTTGGATTGAATCACGCGCTGTTCACTGGCTTGCTGGGCTTAGGCATGGCGTGGGGGCGCTCCGCGTCCAACGCGCTCTTGAAGGTCGGCGCGCCGCTGACGGGCCTGCTGGCCGGTGTGGCGACTCACGCCACGCACAACGCCAGCGTGACCCTGGGCGCGGAGTTTGGTTGGCCCTGCCTGTTCGCCTTTGCCTCCGACGGGGGCGGCGTGGTGCTCTTGCTCGGCGTGCTGGTCTGGTGCTCGGTGCGGGAGCAGCGCTGGATTGACCGCTGGTTGGATGAGGAGGTCGAGCGCGGCACCCTGAGCGGGGAGGACTACCAGGTAGTGTCATCCTACGTGGCGCGGCTGGTTGAGCGGGCGCAGGCGCTCTTCGATGGCGATCTGGAGCGGTGGTGGAGGTTGGGCCACTACTATCGGCTGGCAACGGAGCTGGCGTTCAACAAGCGACGCCTGAGCCGGTTTCCGAATGATGAGGGGGCCGAGAGGCGGGTGAAGCGGCTGCGTGGGCAGGTGGAGGAGATGGAGGTGGCGCGCGAGACGTGAGGCAGGGCTGCGTCACGGGAGTGGATGGGAGTCGAACCCACCGCGGCTTGCGCTGTGCAACCCGCCACCGGTTTTGAAGACCGGGGGAGCCACCGGGCCCCAACCACCCCCAGGTTATCCCTAAGAATAGCTTGAATTGGCGGATTCGTCAAGCTGATGGGGCGGTGGATGGCAGCACGTGCCTGCGATGCTTATGGAGAACGACATCTGGTGTCCTGTTGGCTAGCTTGGGGCGCTTGGAGCCACAGGAAGCACAGCGCACCGGTGTTGATTAGAGAGTGGTTATGCCTGTTCTAATCGATGGTCACAATCTGATCGGGCGGCTGCCGGACATCAGCCTGGCGGATCCCGACGATGAGGCGCGGCTGGTCTCGCGCCTTCAGGCGTACGCAGGACGCGTGGGGAAGCGAGTCACGGTGGTCTTCGACCGCGGGCTGCCCGGCGGGCGTTCTCAGGCTCTCTCCGGCGGCCGCGTGGAGGTGGTCTTTGCGCCTACCGGCCGCAACGCCGACGGCGTGCTGATCGAGCGTATCCGGCGCGCGCGCAATCCCCGCGGGCTGATGGTCGTCACGTCGGATCGGGAGGTGATCGCGGCGGCGCGGCGGCGGGACGCTCGCGTGATGCACGCCGAGGCGTTTGTGAGCGAGTTGGAGCCCTCCCCTGCATCCCCGGCCGGCGCGAAGGAGGACGTCCACCTTTCGCCGGGTGAGGTGGAGGCGTGGCTGGAGCTCTTTGGGGAGGACCGTGCATAGCACACGAGGGCGAAAGTCCGTCGCCACCTACACGCTCGCCGGGGATTGTCAGATCCCGGCTGCTCTGAGCTCCGTCTCGGGGCGACTGTTGTGTGAAACCTCCATTAGCTGCCCGATTCGCTCCCCACGTGCTTCTAGGTCCTGTTCGATGCGGTACAGGCACATCGGGTTGTCGCCGCGGCGGCCGGATTAGGTGACGGCCAACTCGGTGCATCCGCCTTCACACCTCTCACCGTGGGGACAGTCTGCGCAGAAGCCGTGCCGGGTCACCGGTCCCCGCCAAGAGGCAAACGTATCTCCCTCCTAGATCTCCGTCAGCCGGCGTTCACGTAGGTTGCCGACCACGAAGGCATCCGGAAGCGAGAGGCAACCTTTTACGCCGCCGTCGCTCTGAATGCCCAGGCGTGTCTCGACCGGCCCTGCATCCAGCCCACACCTGGCCTGGGAAGCGCAAGCTGGGCAGGCGGGTTGAGTGGTAGCCGAAATCGTGAGCGCCGATGACGGGTAGCTCCGACCAAGGATAGGTGGCCCGCATACGGGCGATGAAAAGCGCGGCGAGGTAGAATTCCAACGGCGTCAACAGGTCGGTCCGCGCCAGCCTCTCGCCACCACCGCCGGCAACCTGGATCTGCCACCGGATGTCGCGGCCAACCAGCAAGCGGGCGATGGTCGGCAGCTCGTACAGGTTGCGGCGCGTGATGTTGGTGATGACGCTCACGCGCAGCCCCGCTGCCTGTAAGTCGTCGATGGCGGACCATGTGGCGTCGAAGGTGCCCGGGACGCCGCGAATGGCGTCGTGCACCGAGGCGCATCCACCATCGATACTCGTGCCGATGGTGCGTGGCTGCAGCGTCTGCAATTGCGTCACGCGCTTGGGGGTCAGCAGCGTACCGTTGGTGAAGATGACCACTTGCACGCCACCTTTGCGCAGTCGTTCGGCCACCGGCAGCCAGTCGGGGCGGAGGAAGAGCTCACCGCCCATCAGCGTCACCTCTCCGGCGGGTAGCGCGACCAATTTGTCGGCTACCCGCAGGGACCTCGGCCGTAGTGAGCTCATCGGCGCGGGGGGACGGCCGTGGCGCCGCAGTGCATACAGCGCAGGTTGCAGCGCAAGGTCAGCTCCCAGACGCAGCAGGCCAGGGAGGGGGCG
The DNA here is from genome assembly GCA_964575455.1 of uncultured Anaerolineales bacterium. Classification (GTDB taxonomy): domain Bacteria; phylum Chloroflexota; class Anaerolineae; order B4-G1; family B4-G1; genus SKLM01. Next base: position 14,970 of record CAZNRX010000088.1, read on the forward strand.
TTCATCATGCCTCCTTCAACATCAGCAGGATCGGCCAGTGGGACTGCAAAGGCCTCCACACGTCCGTGCCGCCCGATCACGGCGTCGAGTTCCTGCTCGAAACGCAGTCGCAGGCCTGCGGGCAGGTCAGCTTGCAGGGCTTCGTAGTGCTCCAAAGCATCCAGGAGCCGTTTTTCTCGCACGTACAGACGTGCCAAGTTCCAGCGGGACCAGATGAGGTTCGGGTCATGGTCGACAGCAGCTTCGAACATCTGTGCAGCCAGCTCCTCGTCGGCGGAGAAGAGGTAGCGGTGGGCGAGCCCCCGGTGTTCTAGGCCGAAGAGCCAGGGAAGGGCCGCCTTGCTGTTCGCGTCAGAAAAGGTGGCGCGTAGGGTGGCATCTCTGTCCGGCGTCTCGACCTGCAGCGTGCCGCCTGGGGTCAGCACCCGCGCCCATTCATGCAGCGCGTAGACGGTGCCGACGTAGCCCAGGTGCTCGACCAGTTGGAGGGCCTCGATAGCATCGGCGGAGCCATCCCGGAAGGGCAGAAGGACCGCATCAGCCAGCAGGTTGGCGGCGTCGGTTGTATGCCGGTCGAGGTTGATCCAATCAGGGCGATGGACGAGGCCACAGCCCACCTAGAGGCGGACAGCCACGGCTCGCCTCAGGGCGCGGCATAGCGGGTGCCGGTCGTATAGCGGCCCAGGGCGTGGTCAAATAGCCTGGGCGACATCCATTGCTTCATAGACGGTGAGGGTCTCCTCATCGACCGCGTGCTGGAGGCTTGGCCAAACGTCAAGGCTCTTATAGATGGCTCGCCACTGGACGTTGTGCTCCCCTTCAGGTTCAGTTCTATCGGCTGAGCTGCCGTCCGACGGTGAGCTCACTTCCTCCACGGATGACTCGGGCCCAGGGTCGCCGGTGACGATCCTGCACAGCGCAGCAATATGGGCGAGGGTTCAACCGGCTATGTCTCCTGGGCGTCACGTATGCGGGTGGGGGATGCGTCGGGTGGGGGCGAACGCTCTTTGGTGACCATGCTGCGCACCACGGCCGCGGCGCCCGGCGTGAGCTGCTCGGTGATGCAGTCCAGCGAGAACGCACCGCGCTGGACGGCGTGGCGGAGGCACTGCTCAGGAGCTGTTGTCAACGAAGTAAAAGTGTACCAAAATCACCGAAGTAAAAGTGTACCACCT
>CAZNRX010000089.1:0-15956 GCA_964575455.1 uncultured Anaerolineales bacterium
CGCTGCGCTTATGCAGTCGCTGCGCTTATGCAGTCGCTGCGCTTATGCAGTCGCTGCGCTTATGCAGTCGCTCATCAAGAACCATCCCTTCGTGGATGGCAACAAGCGCACGGCAGTCACAGCCACAGCCATCTTCTTGGAGCTCAACCATCATCGCTTCACTGCCAGCAATGACGAGGTGCTCCGTTTCGCAGTGCAGACGGCCGGAGGACAGGCAGAGCTGGAGGAGATAGCGGCTTGGCTGTAGGCGCACTCTTCAAAGGCATGACGCCAGGAGCAAGGGTTTTGACGTCCGAGACCTTTGGGGTTTCAGTTGACAGCTCGCAGCGCGCCATTTTGTGTGCGGTGAAGAGGTTCTTGGGGGCCTGATGCTGGCAGCGCTGCTAGCCGCCTGCTCGCCGCTGGGATATGCACATGATCTCGCCCCGGCCGCTGGCGGGCAGTCAGCGGTCTCCGTGAGCGAGCGGTCCGTGGCGTTCGTGCGCGCCTCCGCGCAGGGCGACCCGGCGGTGCTGTTCCGCACCGTGGGCGCGGCCGGCGCGCTCCTCTTCGCCCGCCACCACGTCCAGCTCCCCCTCCCCGGCGCAGGGTGGGACGTTGGTCGACCGGGTGTTCGGCGCAGGCCAGGAGGAGCAAGCCCCCGCGGGGCCGGCCAGCCTGTTGCTTCGCTTCGAGGGGGCGAACCCCGACACGCAGGTCGTCGCGCAGGACCGGCTTCCGGGGGTGGTGAACACCTTCGTGGGCAGCGGCCCGACGGGCTGGCGCACCGGCATCGCCACCTACGCGACCATCGTGTATGAGGATCTCTACCCCGGCATCGACTTGCTATACGAAGGCGGGAAGGGCATGCTGAAAGGCACCTACGCCGTCGCGCCCGGGGCGGAGCCCGGTGACGTTCGCTGGCGCTACGACGGGACGTCCGACGACGGTCGACGCGATCCAGGCCGACTACAAGGGGGGCGATGGGATCCACTGGCTCGACTGGCTGATGGACAGCGCGGGAGACGCATTCGTGGCCAAGTTCGACGACGCGGGCACGATGACGTTTGGCACCTACCTGGGGGGGAGCGAGGACGAGGCTGGCTTCGCGCTGGCTTTGGATGCGGGCCAGAGCGTGTACGTGGCGGGTGGGACGGAATCGACGGACTTCCCTCTCGCGAACCCCTACCAGGCGACCCACGGAGGGTCGAATGACGTTTTCGTGGCAAAGATCGGTCAGCTGTTCGCCGTCGGCGGGGTCGTGGCGCCCGCCAGCCTGGCAGTCCGGGTGCTCTCGGGGCCCGCGGTGTGGGTGGGGCTGGGGGCGCTGGTGTCCCTGGTGGCGGTGGCGGTCGTGGTGGTCAGGAGGCGGCGCTCTTAGGGTCGGGCTTGTTGGAATCACCGTGAGCCGGGAGGGTCAGCTCCCGGCTCACAGCTCAGTCCTGCTCCCCCCACCGTTCAGTCTGAGCCCCTAGCCGGGCAGCGGGCTTCGGTTCTGGGGGGCCAGGTGCCTCGCACTAAGGCTTTGCTTCGCTCGCTTGGCAAGTGCAAGGCACCGTTCAGCGCCAGGCGATCCAGCAGGTTGACTGTCTCCCTAGGTCGCAGTATACTCCGCTTGGTCCAATCACCGAACGAACCATCCAGGAGTGAGCCCATGGCCGAGATCATCACCACCCGCGAGCTTTCCAAGCAGTACAACCCGCCCGATGGCCCCATGGCGGTCAACGGCGTCGATCTCCACATCCGCGAGGGGGAGATCTTCAGCCTGCTGGGCCCGAACGGCGCCGGGAAGACTACCCTGATCTCTATGCTCTGCGGCCTCTTCCCCCCCACCAGCGGTCAGGCCCTCGTCGCGGGGCACGACGTGGCGCGGGACCCCATGGCCGTGAAGCAGGTCATCGGGGTGGTGCCGGAGGAGGTGGCGCTCTACCCGCAGCTCACGGGCCGCCAGAACCTGCGCTACTTCGGCCTCCTCTACGGCCTGAGCGGGCAGGAGCTTGGCGGGGCCATCGACGAGGTGCTCGGCGCCGTTGGCCTGGCCGACCGCGCGGGGGACAGGGTGGGCCAGTACTCCAGCGGCATGAAGCGACGGCTGAACGTGGGCGTGGGGCTGCTCCACAAGCCGCGCATCGTCTTCCTGGACGAGCCGACGCTGGGGCTCGATCCGGAGAGCCGGCGGCGCATCCTGGACCTGGTTCTGGAGCTGAAGCGGGAGCACGGCGCCACGATCCTCTACACCACCCACTACATGGAGGAGGCCCAGGAGCTGAGCGACCGCGTGGGCATCATCCACAAGGGCAAGATCATCGCGCTGGGCACCCCCGACGAGCTGATCCAGACCATCCACGCCGAGGACACGCTGCGGCTCCAGTTCGACACGCCCGACGTGCCGGCCGCGACGCTCCAGGCCCTGGAGCGGGTGCGGAGCGTCAAGGAGGTCTCGCTCGACGGGAGGACCGCCACCCTCTATCTGATGCGCGCGGCCGAGGTGCTGCCCGAGATCCTGCGCATCGTGGAGGCAGCGGGCATCAACGTGCAGTCGCTGACGGTGCAGGAGCCGAACCTGGAGACCGTCTTCCTGCGCCTGACCGGGCGGCGGCTCACGGAAACACCATGAGGAGACTTCTGGCGGTCCTCTGGAAGGACGTCGTGCTGCGCCTGACAGACCCAGCCGTGTTGCTGCTGGCCATCGCCATGCCCCTGGCCATCACAGCCCTGGTCGAGCTGGCCTCTGGAGACCTGGTCCTGGGCCGCGGCCTGCCGGGCGCGCGCATCCCGGTCGCCGTCGTCAACCAGGACGTGGGCGGGCGATGGGGCAACTTCGGCGACGTTCTCTCCTACGCCCTGAGGACCACTGTCAACGACCGCTACCGGTTTCGGGGCGAGGCCTTCGAGAGCGTGGTCGAGACCTTGGCCAGCACGGTCTCCATCTGGGAAGCGACTGTACGCGCCGCCGTCAAGGGGCTGATGGACGACGCCGACGTGAGAGCCCAGCTGAGGTCTGGCGAGCTGAACGAGGCGCTGGCGGAGCTGGCGCGCACGGCGGGGCTGCCGGCATCGAACCCCATCAAGATACGCGCGCTGCCCAGCGTGTGCCGGTCGACGGAGATCGAGCTGACGCACTACCTGGCGGCGGCGATCGCCATATTTTTCAGCGGCTATACAGCGCTGCTGAGGAGCGCTTCGCTCCTTCGGGAGAGAGCGCAATGGACGCTCCAGCGGATGATCATCACGCCCACCCGGCCCGCGGTCATCCTGGGTGGCAAGGCGCTGGCAACCTACCTGAAAGGGCTGATCCAGATGGGCGCCCTGGTCGGCGGGTTGGCGGGCCTGGAGCTCGCGCTGGACAGCGGCCCCTCTCACGTACCGAGGATCGACCCGGCGGGCCTCTCGCTGCTCATCCTGGCCGCGGTGGCGGCGGCGCGGCAGCTGGGGCGGCGTGGTGGGGCTGCTGGGGTTCGCCCGCAGCCGCCTGTGCTATACGAATGCCGCGCTGGACTACTTGCGGCCGTCCGCCTACCCGGTCTACTTCCTCCACGAGCTCGCGGTGGTGGGGATCGGGTACTGGCTGGTCCGGCTGCCGCTCGGCATACCCGCCAAGTATATGCTGCTGCTCGTCGCCTCGTTCACTGCCACGATGACGGTGTATCACCTGGCAGTGAGGCCCCTGATGGGGCTGGCGTCTGGAGGGGAGGGCTGGAGAGCCCGGCGGTCGCCGCAGCGGTTGGTCGACGGGTCGCTGGACGCTGAACCGTCCAGCTCATAGCTCAACCCTCCCTGCCGGAGGCTGTGCGGAGGCCGAGGCTACTCCGGCAGATTCGCCCGCAGGCTCAGGGTCTCGTGCAGCGCATGGCCGAAGGCGGCGGGCATCATCAGGTCAAACCAGTCCTTCGACTTCGTCTTGGTCGACTCATTGCCGCGCTTGTCCACCTCCGTCTCCTCCCAGTGCGCGGTGGCGGCTATCTCGACGGGACAGGTTTGGCTGGCCGGGCAGCCGCGCATCTTGAGCACCAAGTGGGGATAGGCCTTCTCCGACATCTGTTCGGTCCCCGCCAGGGCGCGCACGCGCTGGGTCTGCATAGCGTTCGCGACGGCATCGGCGGATTCGAAGGGCAGCATGGCCTTTCGCCAGTCGCCATACCAGACCTTGTGCTTCTCGCAGTAGGCGGACTGGCTGACGGCGTCATTGGCGGCATAGCGCGCCCCAACGACCACGATGACGAACTCCACCAGGGCCAGGAACGTCATCCACCAGGGCGTGCCGTAGATGACGGCATCGAACAGGTTCTCGATCCGGGTCGTGGTGACTGTCATGGGGTGGAGTCCGCCGAAGGAAAGGAGACTGACGAAGGCGTGCCCCAGGTAGACAAAGACGCCGTTCAGCACGCCGGCCCAGCTGGCCAAGGCCGGGCTGCGGCAGTGGCCCCGCTTGGCCAGCTCTCCGACGATCAGTCCGCTGAGCGCCCCGACCACGAACGGGTAGATCAGGAACGCGCCCCCGACGACGATGACGGCGAAGATCACGAAGGCGAAGACGATGAGGCCGCAGGCGGACGCCAGCAGATTGGGTATGACGGCCACCAGCCCGGCCAGGTAGCCGACGAGGATGCCCAGGTAGTGGCCTGCGACGCCGAGGACCACGCTGATGGGTGGAGCGGCCAGGAGCATGAGGAGGGCTGCTCGGGGTGGAAAGGCGCCGCTGAGCCTGGGCTTGTACTTCAGCAGGGACTCGGGCAGGGCGGGTAGTTTGGGTTCAGACATGGCATCCTCTCCTCGTGAAGGTAGTCGGCATGCATTGGCGCGGTGGGTGGCACCCCGCCGCTACAGCGTAGGACCCGTTCTCTAGGACGAAGTATAGGCGATCGCGAAACGGATGTCAAGAGGCGGGATGCTGGCATCAGGAGCACGTGTTCTAGACCTTTTACAGGCTCGGTCGCAAGTGCCGGTCACCTTACCGCTAGCCCCGCAGCAGCAACGGCAGGTAGATGCGGTGCTCGACCTCCACCGTCCTCCCGCCCGACCAGAAGCCTCCCGCCAACGTGTACGCGCCGCCCTCCAGCACGTTCGCGTCCGGCTGGCCGATGGTCGCCCCCAGGCGGTACCCGCCGCCACGGCTCCACGTCTCGCCGCCGCCGTCCACGGTCCACCAAGGGATGCCGTAGCCCGACACGCCCAGCCCCGCGGTCTGCACGCTCACCAGAGCCAGCGCCAACAAGGCCAGGGTCAGAACCGCCACCCGGCGCCTCATCGCTCACCCCCCGCGCCGTACACCTCCGGGTGCAGGTAGGCATCTCGCTCGTCGGCCGCCTTCTCCTCCTCCACCGCGATGCGGTTCGCATCGGCGAAGGGATCCTGGCGAATGCCCGTCACCTGCCACGAGACCTTCACGTTCGGCTGGTCGGTCTGGATCACGAACTGACCGTCCTCGATCTCCTGGGCGATGATGGCCTGGGCGAAGGTGCCGATCACCGTGAGCTGGTAGCGGTAGTCGCGGTTGAGGGCCTCGAAGTAGTCGGGCAGCGTGACCGTGGCGAAGCCGTCGTCGTCGGTGGTGACGTTGCCGTTGTAGATGTTCATCATGTCGGGCGACTCGACGAAGGCGTGGGAGAGCGTGCTGTTCTCCGGATCCAGCGGGTGGTCGATCCGGAAGCCGCCGCCGCCCTTGAGGATGATGCCGTCGACGTTGAGGTTGCCCGTCACGTACACGTCGCCACCGAAGTGGCCGGCGTCGCCCAGGGCCGAGCTGACGTGGACCCCGTCGCCCAGGGCCGAGCTGACGTGGACCCCGTCGCCCTGCGCGTCGCTCACGCGCAGGCCGTCGTTGCCGGTGGAGTTGACGTAGATGCCGTAGTTGCCCGCCGACGCGATGTGCAGGCCCTCACGACTTGTCGATCCCACGTGTAGGCCGTCGCGGCCGGCCCAGGCCACGTAAAGGGCGTCCTGGGTCGCCGACATCACACGGACTCCATTGATGCCGGCCTCCGTCACCAGCACGCCAAAATTCCCAGCGGAATGCACGTCCAGACCATTGCTGCCGGCGGACTCGACGTCGAACCCATCATAGCCAGCAGATCCCACGCGGACGCCGCACTGCCCGGCGGATATCACCCGCATGCTGTCCCAGCCAGCTTCCCCCACAACGATTCCGGCATTGCCGATCGAATCGAGGTATAGACCTGTCCGGTCGGCCGACTCCACCTTCATCCCCGAAACGATAGCGCTACGGACCAACACGCCGTTGTCCGCCGAATCGACCCTCAGCCCGTCGTTGCCCACAGTTCCGACTTGCACCCCGTCTCCGCCGGCCTCGGGGATGCGGAGCCCGTCGTCGTCGGAGCTCGCCAGCGTCAGGCCCACACCCATCCCGCTCCAGCTATCGCCCCAGTGATCGTGAGCACCGGCGCCGTCGTCCGGCTCGCACACCACGCTGCCGTCCTCGTTGATGGTGCGGATGGACGAACCCGCGCCGCAGGTGCCCGTCACCCGCCGCTGGACGACGGTCTTGTCGACGCTGAACTGCGTATCGCTGAGGGTCAGCCCCTCCCCGGCCGTGTACTGGGTGTCCTGGTCCCCGTCTCTGAGATCCAGTGGCACGCCCGTCACGCCGGTCCACGGCACCGCGCCAGCCGACGCCGCGTAGAGCGCGTACGGCGCCGCCGTCAGCTCCTGGCGCGGGCGAAGCGTCGCCGCCGCGCCGCTCTCGCAGTCGACCGTCACCTCCAGCCAGCGCGCGTCGCCCTCGAAGAGCTGCACACCGAAGTCGAGCTGGACGGTGAAGGTGCCATCGTCGATGATCTGGTCGGGCTTCACTCTGGTCCCGAGGGGCTGACCGCCCGGCCCCAGCTCGTCGTAGAGCGAGAAGGTCAGGTCGCAGGTATCGCTGACCGGACCGCTGGCGTCGTGAAGGCGCCCCTGATAGGTGAAGCCGGAGCCCATGGGCGCCGCGGGCGCGCCAGGCGCTGTGACCTGGGCGCTCACGACCCCCTGTGTGTCGATGCCGGGCCGCGCAAGCCCATCCGGCCCTTGAGCGTGAATCCATCCGCCGACCACTGCCAGGAGCAGGGTGACGGGGGAGAATCTTAAAGTTTGAGGTCTCGGAACAGGATGTGGCCTTGACAAGGCGGCACTCGGCTGAGCTACGCTCAGCTTGGCGTGCCTAACTACGAGCGGGGGGGTCGTTCGTAGTGCGCTACGCGGCGAGAATGATAAAGCCCTCACACGGCAGCAGGGCAATCGCATATGGAAAGGAGAGAACGCTTAGAATTCCGAAGTTTGCAGGATAGCCTGCTTCTAAAGGCATCCCGCCCAGAATGCGCGCAACGCTCGGGACGAATACTCGGCCGAAACTTCGGAATTCTGGTCAAATGCGATTGCCCTGGCTACGAGGGTTGACATCCCCGCGTTCCGTGGTACCATTGTGGCAGCCCAGGATGGGATGTCCTGGGTCTACAACCGAATACCCTGGCAGTGCTCTTATCCAGAGAGGTGGAGGGACCGGCCCGATGAAACCTCGGCAACCGCCTTTAACATGATGCGCGAAGGCAGGTGCCAATTCCGGCAGAACGGTGTTTCTGGAAGATGAGAGGTGCCCAAGCCAGTGCGGCTGCGCCCCTTCTCTTCCAGGAAGGGGTGTTTTTTTGTCAGTTTGAGACCCTAAGGGTTTGCTGAGGCATTGCCGGGAGCGTAGGGTGCCATCCGGTCAGCCGGTCGCACGCCGGGCTGCGGGGGGCTTGAAACCCTTAGGGTCTTGACGACGCCAAACAAGAGGACGCTTAGGAGGTCAATGTGAGACGCAACATTGTCGTGACGGAAGCGACGGGGCCCTCGATTGAGGATATCCCCGTCGAGATCGTAGAACGAAAGGGCATCGGGCATCCCGATAGCCTGTGCGACGGCATCGCCGAGCGCATCTCGGTCGACTATACCCGCTGGTGCCAGGAGAACCTGGGCGTGATGCTCCACCATAACTTCGACAAGGTGCAGCTGGTGGCCGGCGAGGTGGAGCTGGGCTACGGCGGCGGACGGCTGGTGAAGCCGATCCTGATCCAGATCGCGGGCCGCGGCGTGCCGAGCTGGCAGGGCGAGGAGATCCCGCTCGATGAGATCGCGGTCGAGGCGGCCAAGCAGCACGTGCGCGAGACGATGCGCCACCTCGACCCAGAGGAGCACATGGAGATCACCAGCTACGTGGGCCGGGGCGCCGCCGAGCTCCAGTACGTGGTCGACCGCGTGATGGCCAACGACACCAGCTTCGGCGTCAGCCACTGGCCCCGCTCCGGGCTGGAGCACGCGGTCTACGAGACGGCCCAGTACCTGAACCACCAGCTGATCGACCAGTTCCCCATCGGCGAGGACGTCAAGGTGATGGGCATGCGCCGGAACGGCGAGCTGATCCTCACCGTCGCCCTGCCCTTCCTGGCCTCCGAGATCAAGGACCGCGCCGCCTACCAGGAGGCCCGGGACGCGGCCCAGGCCGCCGTCCAGGAGTACGCCGCGCGGCTCGACCCCCGCAACGTCAACGTCATGGTCAACACCGCCGACGACCTGGAGAGCGACACGGTCTACCTGACCCTGACCGGCACCTCGGCGGAGATGGGCGACGACGGCGCGGTGGGACGTGGCAATCGGGTGAACGGCGTGATCGCCCCCTTCCGCTCCACCAGCCTGGAAGCCGCGTGCGGCAAGAACCCCATCTCGCACGTGGGGAAGGTGTACAACGTGCTGGCGCTCACCGCGGCGCGGGAGATCGTCGAGCGGGTGAACGACGTGCAGGAGGCCACGGTCTACATCCTGTCGCAGATCGGCGCCCCGCTGGACGCGCCGCTGATGGCCACGGCCCTCGTCCGCTCGGCCAACGGCCGGCTCACCCGCACCATCGAGGGCGACGTGACCGGCGTCCTCGACGACAAGCTAGCCAACGTGCACGACGTGCGCGAGGACATCCTGCGCCAGGAGATGTGTCTGTTCTAGGGGAGAGGGAGTAGGGGGAAGGCCTCAGCTCAGAGGGGTCTGCGACCCCGACTGGGACACCACGATATCCAGCCAGTTTCGGCAGGTATGGAAACCTGCCCTACATCCAATCTGCTCGCCTGGATCGCCGGATCCGAGGCTGAGCCAGCATGTGTAGGTCGGCTTTCCATAGCCGACGGTTTTTTGACAGCCAGCCAGTTTCGGCAGGTATGGAAACCTGCCCTACATCCTGCTCGCACGTCCACGGTGCCTTGCACGTCGACCGTGCGAGGCACCTTATCCCCCCAGGGCAATCGCATATGGAAAGGAGAGAACGCTTAGAATTCCGAAGTTTGCAGGATAGCCTGCTTCTAAAGGCATCCCGCCCAGAATGCGCGCAACGCTCGGGACGAATACTCGACCGAAACTTCGGAATTCTGGTCAAATGCGATTGCCCTGCCTATCCCCCCCATTTGACTTGACGCTGAGCCAGCGCTGTGGCACAATCCCCCTCACTATGTTTCTGCCCACCACCCCGCAAGAGGTAGCCGAGCGCGGCTGGGACCAGCTCGACGTGATCCTGGTGACGGGCGACGCCTACATCGACAGCCCGTTCATCGGGGTCGCCGTCGTCGGGCACGTGCTGGCGGACGTGGGCTACCGCGTGGGCATCATCGCCCAGCCGGACATCCACAGTCCGGACGACATCATGCGCCTGGGCGAGCCGGCGCTCTTCTGGGGCGTCTCCGGCGGGAGCATCGACTCGATGGTGGCCAACACCACCGCGCTGGGGAAGCCGCGCCGCTCGGATGATTACACGCCGGGCGGGCGGAACGACCGGCGGCCGGACCGGGCTGTGATTGTGTATACGAACCTGATCAAAAGGTATGTCAAGACAGAGGTGCCAGGCACTGGCTTAGCTGGCGCACGCTTGGAGGCGGCTTCGCCAGGTGCCAGGCACCGACGTGCGCCTATCGTGCTGGGCGGGGTGGAGGCGAGCCTGCGCCGCGTGGCCCACTACGACGCCTGGGACGACGCCGTGCGCCGTTCGGTGCTGCTGGACGCCAAGGCCGACTACCTGATCTACGGCATGGCGGAGAAGAGCGTGCTGGCGTTCGCCGACGCGCTCCGCTTCGGCCACGATCCGCGCCACCTGCGGGGGCTCTGCTACGTGGACCAGACGCCGCAGAAGGGGTACCTGGAGCTCCCGGCCTACGAGGAGGTGGTCGCAGAGCACGGGTCGCCGGCGACCGAAGCCTTCACCGAGATGTTCCACACCTTCTACCGCAACAACGACCCGCGCAGCGCCCAGGGGCTCACCCAGCGGTACGCCAACCGTTACCTGATCCACAACCCACCGGGGCCCTATCTGACCCAGGACGAGCTGGACAAGGTCTACGCGCTCGACTTCGAGCGGGACGCCCATCCGTACTACGCGAAGCAGGGCGAGATCAGGGCGCTGGAGACGGTCAGGTTCGCCGTGAGCACGCACCGCGGCTGCTATGGCGAGTGCACGTTCTGCGCCATCGGGGTGCACGAGGGGCGCACGGTGCGCTGGCGGAGCCCAGAGTCCGTCGAAGCGGAGGTGCGCGAGATGGCCCGCAGGCCGGACTTCAAGGGCATCATCCAGGACGTGAGCGCGCCCACGGTGAACATGTACGGCTTCGAGTGCCCGCGGAAGCTGCGCGAGGGCACCTGCGAGGACCGGCGCTGCCTCTATCCTGACGTCTGCCCTTCTTTAGGAGTCGACCACAGCCAGCATCTGGAGCTCCTGCGGCGGCTGCGGAAGGTGCCGGGCGTGCGGAAGGTCTTCGTCTCGTCGGGGATGCGGCACGATATGGTGCTGGCGGACGAGGAGCACGGCGACGCGTATCTGGAGGAGGTGGTGGCGCATCACGTCTCCGGGCAGATGAAGGTGGCGCCGGAGCACACGGAGGCGCACGTGCTGGAGGCCATGGGGAAGCCGGGGCCGGACACCTTGCTCGCCTTCCGCGAGCGCTTCCGCCAGGCCACCGAGGAGGCCGGCCTGCCCCAGTTCCTCACCTACTACATCATTGCGGCCCACCCCGGCTGCACGACGGGCGACATGCAGCGGCTGCGGGAGTTCGCCGCCAGCGAGCTGGGCGTGCTCCCGGAGCAGGTGCAGATCTTCACGCCCACGCCCTCGACGTACGCCACGTTGATGTACCACACGGAGACGAACCCCTTCACAGGCGACCCCATCTTCGTCGAGAAGAGCTTCAAGGGAAAGCGACGACAGAAGCGGATCCTGACTCAGTGAAAAGCACTTAGGGGATTTCCCCTAAGGACCTCAAGGGCAAGCCCTGACCCCCACTGGGGGAAAAGATGTTGATAAAGCCATCGTATGGCTTTATGATAGGTGTGTGGTTGAATCCGTTAGCAAGCAACAGAGGCATTCTGGTCACATACACCATCGCCAAGGCGCCACCCCGCTTGCCCACCGACGGGCAACGCGTGACCGGCCAAAGGAGGTGAGTCTCAGGGAAGGACAGCCATACAGAAGTCCGTCCGGTCTCCGCACTCAGGTATAGAAGCTGCATCCAAGTGAAGCATCCGAGCTAAGATTGAAGGAAGGAGAATGATATGCTTAAGAACCGTTCGCTACTGGCTTTGACCGTGCTGGTCATCGCTTCCATCATCCTCACGGCCTGCGGTGGCGGTGCCGACGAGCCCAGCGAGGGCGCGGGGTCCGGTGAGGACCTGGCGGTCGGCATCGTGCTGCCCACCAAGGACGAGCCGCGCTGGATCCAGGACGAGACCCGCTTCCGCAACGCGCTGGATGAGGCCGGCTATGGCGCTGAGATCCTCTTCAGCCAGGGCTCCTCGGCCAAGGAGAAGGATAACGTCGAGTCCCTGATCACCAAGGGCGTGCAGGTCCTCATCATCTGCCCCCACGACGGCACCGCCGCCGCCGCGGCCGCCACGGCCGCCGAGGAGGCCGGCGTCAACGTGATCTCCTACGACCGCTTGATCCGCGACACCGAGGCCGTCGATTACTACGTCACCTTCGACAGCGTCCAGGTGGGCGCCAAGCAGGCCCAGTACCTGGTCGACCGCGTCGAGGGATCCGGCAACCCCCTCTACCTCTACGCCGGCGCCGCCTCGGATAACAACGCCTTCCTCTTCTTCCGCGGCGCCTGGCAGGTCCTCCAGCCCAAGATCGCCGACGGCACCTTCGAGGTCATCAACTCTGACGAGGCCGTCGCTCTCTCCGATAAGGCCGAGCTGACCCGCGAGGAAGAGTCTCGGATCATCGGTCAGGTCACCACCAACTGGGACTTCAATGTGGCCAAGAACCTGGCCGAGGCGAACCTCACGGTGGCACCCGCCGAGCAGAAGGGCGACGTCTTCATCCTGGCCCCCAACGACGGCACAGCTCGCGCTATCGCCGATGTCTTCGGCGCCGACAGCGACGTCACCGACTTCGTGATCACCGGTCAGGACGCCGAGAAGGCCTCCGTCCAGTACATCATCGACGGCAAGCAGTCGATGACCGTCCTCAAGGACGTGCGCAACCTGGTGCAGGACGCCATCAACGCCGCCGTCGCCCTGCTGGAGGGCAACGAGCCCCAGGCGACCGGCTCCTACGACAACGGTGCCAAGGATGTGGCGGCGATTCAGTCGGAGGTCGTGGCCGTCGACGCCGACAACGTCCAGGAGGCGTTGATCGACTCCGGCTACTACGACGCCGCCGATTTCGAAAACTTGCCGTAGTCCGAGATCGTGAGACAATATGGGAATAGTGATAGCGAAAGCCATCGCTATTCCCACTAAGCTCTAGGAGATTGGAAACTGGAGGCACTATGACTGCTCCCATACTGGAAATGAGAAACATCACCAAGGAGTTCCCCGGTGTGAAAGCGCTCGACGAGGTCAGCTTTCGCGTGGCCGACGGGGAGATCCACGGCTTGGTGGGGGAAAACGGTGCAGGCAAGTCCACGCTGATGAAGGTCCTGAGCGGCGTCCATCAGCACGGCACCTACACCGGTGAGATTCTGCTGCACGGTGAGCCGCAGGCGTTTCATAACACGAGCGAGAGCGAGGAGGCGGGCATCGGCATCATCTACCAGGAGCTGGCTCTGGTGCCCGAGATGACCATCTACGAGAACATCTTCCTCGGTCAGGAGATCACCCATGGCCTTGCGATTGACTGGCACGAGACTATCAAGCAGACGACGGAGATCCTGGATAGAGTCGGGCTCGACGCCAACCCCAGCACCAAGGTCAGGGACCTGGGCGTAGGCCAGCAACAGCTGGTGGAGATCGCCAAGGCCCTGCATCGCGAGGTGAAGATCCTGATTCTGGATGAGCCGACCGCGGCCCTGAACGAGGACGACAGCGAAAACCTGCTAGATCTGCTGCGCCAGCAGCGAGAGCAAGGTGTGACGTGCATCTTGATCTCGCACAAACTGAAGGAGGTGATTGACGTTGCCGACACCGTCACCGTGCTGCGCGACGGGCTGACCATCTGCACCCTGGACGCCCACAAAGGCGAGGTCACAGAGTTTGCATTGATCAAGAACATGGTGGGGCGGGAGATCAACAGTATCTATCCAGAGCGGAAACGCCATCCCTTCAAGGCGGCAGCGGCTGCGGTTGAAGAAGCCAAAGAGGCTGGCGTAAAGGTCATTTCGTACGACCGACTGATCACCAATTCCACTGCATTGGACTACTATGTCACCTTTGATAGCAAAGCTGTCGGTGCTTTGCAGGCGCAATACCTAGTCGATCATGCGACGGGGAAAGGCAATCCACTTTACCTGTACGCTGGTGCGACATCGGACCCCAACACCTTCATCTTCTTCCAGGGCGCCTGGGAGGTGCTGCAACCCAAGATCGCCGATGGTACGTTCGTGATCAAGAACTCCAGCGAAGCAGTCGCTCTGCAGGATCAGTCTAGCCTAACGCGTGACGAGATGAAGCAAATCATGAGTGAGGTGACCACCAAGTGGGATCCCAATACGGCCAGGATCCTGGCAGAATCTGATCTGCACGTCGCCAGCGAAGCGGACAAAGGGGATGTATACATCTTGGCCCCGAACGACAACACCGCGCGTGCGATTGGCAAGGTGTTCGCTGCTGATGAGCACGTCAAGAGCTATGTGATCACCGGTCAGGATGCTGAGGAAGCGTCTATACCCTACATTCAAGACGGCAGGCAGTCGATGACCGTCTTCAAGGATGTGCGCATCCTGGTTCAAACCGCGGTCGAAGCTGCAGTGGCCTTGCTCAAGGACGAGACGCCCAAAGCCACCACGACCTACAACAACGGTGTGATGGATGTGCCTGGGCTCGAGTCGCCGGTAAGCGTCGTTGATCAGAGCAATATCCGTGAGGTTCTGATCGAATCTGCCTATTACGAGAGCCATGACATGCCCGGCGCATCGGACACGGCAAGCGCTTCATCCCATCCATCAGTTGGGATTGTTCTGCCGACCAAAGATGAACCGCGCTGGATCCAGGATATGACGCATTTCCAGGAAGCGTTCAAGGCTGCTGGCTACGACGTTGAGGTTCTCTTCAGCCAGGGCGATTCCGCCAGAGAGAAAGCGAATGTCGAAGCGTTGCTCAACAAGGGCATCGACGTCCTGATCATCTGCCCCCATGGTGGTGGAGAAGCCGTGCTCGAGGTCAAGAACTGGAATGCGTACGATCCACATCTTGGTCGGCAGATACTCAGGGATATCAGTTTTGATGTCAAGAAGGGCGAGGTCGTCGGCGTTGCCGGATTGATGGGTTCAGGGCGCACCGAGCTGGCCCTGAGCCTGTTCGGGAACCCCGAGGGGTACCGCCTCGATGGCGAGATCTACGTCCAAGGCAAGAAGGCCAGCTTCGGCCATCCCAATCAGGCCATCCGAGCTGGCGTGGCGTATCTGAGCGAGGATCGGAAGGCCAAGGGCTTGATTCTAATCCAAGACGTCAAGGAGAACATCACGCTGGCAAACCTGCAGGAGATCGCGAATCGCGGCACCGTGGACAATAACGCCGAGATCAAGATCGCCAGTGACTACCGAAGGTCGCTAAACATCAAGACGCCGAGCATCGAGCAGACGGTTCAGAACCTGAGCGGGGGCAACCAACAGAAGGTCTCCCTGGCAAAATGGCTGTTTGTCAAGCCCAACATATTGATCCTGGATGAACCAACCCGGGGGATTGACGTGGGTGCGAAGTTTGAGATCTACACCATCATCAACCAGCTGGTCAGTGAAGGGATGAGCATCATCATGATCTCCTCGGAGCTACCAGAGGTCTTGGGGATGAGCGACCGAGTCTACGTTGTTTCCGGTGGCAGGATGGCCGGTGAGATGCCGGTCGAGGAGGCAACGCAGGAGAAGATCATGGCTCTGGCCACGGAATACTAGGAGGCACAGCATGTTTCTCAAGAACCTACAGAAGATCCTAAGGGACAATATCCGCGAGTACGGCATGTTCATCGCCCTGTTTGTGATCATGGCGATCTTCACCATCACGACGGACGGCATTTTCATCTCGTCTCGCAACATCAGCAATCTGCTCAACCAGACCGGCTACATCGCGGTCCTGGCGGTGGGCATGACGTTGGTCATCGTCATCAGGCACATCGACCTTTCCGTCGGCTTTCTGGCCGGCTTTCTGGGCGCCGTGGCGGCTGTTGCTCTGGAGTTCTGGGGCCTGCCGGTCTACGTGGTCATTCCCCTGATCCTGGCGCTTGGCTTCATCGCCGGCCTGATCACGGCCTACCCGGTGGCGCAGCTGGGCATTCCCTCCTTTGTCGCCTCGCTGGCCGGCTGGCTCATCTACCGCGGGCTGTTGCTCCTGGTGACGGCGGCAACGGGCACCATCATCATCCAAGACGACGCCTTCAACGCCATCGGCAACGGCTACATCCCCGACATCAACCTTGGCTTCTTGCCGGGCCTGCACAAGGTGACGCTGCTGTTGGGCCTGGTGGCCATTGTGCTGTTCATCATCAGCTCCATCAACAGCCGCAAGAAACAGCAGGCCTACGACTTCGAGGTCCTGCCCTA
>CAZNRX010000090.1:0-15894 GCA_964575455.1 uncultured Anaerolineales bacterium
GAGTCGGCCACGTGCCAGTAGCCGGAGGCGATCTTGGTGAGCAGGGACATGGCGCTGTTCCCCAGGTAGCGCAGCCTGGGGATCTGGTTCCAGGCGTCGCCGGTGAAGAGGCGGTTTCCCTTGGCGTAGTCCACCTCGCCGCTCACCACCGGATCGAGCAGCGTCGATAGGTCGGCCGGATCCATCTGCGCATCGCCGGCCATCACTGCTGCGGCGTCGACCTCGCGGTCTCGGCACCACTTGTATCCGCTGGCGATGGCGCCGCCCACGCCCTGGTTGGTCTCGTGCTCCAATAGGACCAGGCGCTCCCCCAGTTGATCCGCATAGCCTTGGACTACCTCGGCTGTGTCGTCATGGCTGCAGTCGTCCACCACCACGATGCGGTCGACGTACTCGGGCATGGTCTCGATCACGCGCCCGATCAGGTTCTCCTCGTTATAGGCCGGCACGACGACGGCAATGACGTGATCACAATACATCAATGAAGTCCCAACGTGATTCGATTACGCCTCTTCCCAGAAAGCTAAATCGTTGTAGCCAAATCTTTTCACTACTCCATCGGTGAATCTAAGCGTCACATAGCCCTCCGAACCTTTATGGACCACCTTCGCCGATTCTATCATCTTTCCTGACAAATCTGGGATCTCTTTCTCAACACCAGACTCGCGGTAGCTTACCTCAAACCTTTCCCTTCCCATTACGGATTCTCCTTACAAAGCGTCCATTTCAGCTCAAATCGGCCCCCTCCTACCCCTCGATGACTCCAGCCCACCGCTTGGACGTAGTTGGGTGAGAAGACGTTGCGTCCATCGATCAGGACGGGATGACCAACCTCTGCCCGCAGGTCGTCTAGATCCAGGGCACGATACTCGTCGTGCGCCACCATCACCACCAGCGCGTCGCTTTCCTGCACCGTCTCCTGCAGATCGCCCTGGTACTGGGGCACGTACGGATCGTGGATCGCCACCTGGGCGCCCAGGTGGCGCAGCCGCTCCACCAGCACCGCGCTGGGACTGTTGCGGGTGTCGTCGGAGTTCTCCAGGTAGGCGTAGCCCAGCACGGCCACCTTGGCCTCGTCGATCGCCACGCCGGCCTGCTTCAGCGCCTCGACCGTCAGATCGACCATGTGGTGCGGCATGCCGTCGTTGACGGCCCGCGCTGTGGGGATCAGGCGCGGTTGGAAGCCGTCGCCCGCGTTGGCGATGAGGAGCCACGGGTCCTTGGGGATGCAGTGGCCGCCGACCCCGGCGCCGGGCAGGTGCATGGCGCGGTAGGGCGACTTGTTGACGAGCTCGCGGATCTGCCAGACGTCCGCGCCCAGGTCCTCGCAGAGCAAGGCCATCTCGTTGGCGAAGGCGATCTGCACGTCGCGGTAGGCATTCTCCATGGTCTTGACCAGCTCCGCCGTCAGGCAGTCGACGGGATCCAGATCCGCCTCCACGACGTGGCGGTAGAAGTCCACCGCCAGCTCCGCGGCCTCGGGGCTGGAGCCACCCACCACGCGGTGCATGTGGCGGATATTGTGCAGCAGCTTGCCGGGCATGACGCGCTCTGGGCAGTTGACCAGGTAAAACGACTGTTGAAGGTTGAAGGTTGAAGGTTGAAGGTTATCCGATGCCACCTGTGCTTCCAGGCCGGATTCGCGTTCCAGGGTGGGCTTCACGACGCGGTCCATGGTGCCGGGGGCGATGGTGGACTCGATGATGACGAGCGTGCCTGGGGCGAGGTGGCGGCCCAGATCGGTCAACGCGCTCCGCAGCGCCCGGTAGCGGGGCTTCTTCGTCGTCGGATCCACCGGGGTCTCCACGGCCACGAGGACCACGTCGGCCTCGCGACACGGCTCGTAGTCTGTGGTGGCGCTGAAGCGGTCCCCCGACGCCACCTGGGCCACGAGCTCCGGCAGCCCGGGTTCGTCGCCCTCGATGGGGCATAGGCCGCGGTTGATCATGTCGACCTTCTCCTGGCTGCGCCGGATGCCCACGACGGGGAAGCCAGCCTGCGCGAAGAGGCAGGCCACCGGCAGGCCGACGTAGCCCAGACCGATGACGGTCAGTCGGGCCTCTCTTGAGGCGATTTGCTCCTTCAGCGTCAACAGATTCATGCTGAGCCTTTTGGGCCTAACGACCACCACAGAGACCACGGAGGAGACACAGAGGTACACAGAGAACGACCAGAGATAGCCTATCTTTTCTCAGTGTCTCTCCGTGCCTCCTCTGTGCCCCTCTGTGTATCCGATGTTGATCACCTGGTGTGTCTTTCCCGATTCTACCAGCGCCAGCGCCAAACGCAAGGCCTGCAGACCGTCCTCGCCGCTGACGGGGACCGACTCGTCGTCCAGAACGGCCTGGGCGAAGGCCTCCAGCTCGGCCTTGAGCGGCTCGTAGCGCTGGAGGGGGTAGCGGACCATGCGGCCCTCACTGACGCCCTTGAGCATCTCCAGGGCGCTCCACATCTCGCCGTTGGCCTGGGCGTTCTCGTAGAAGAAGAGGTCCTTGGTCAGGCTGTCCACGCGGAACATGCCCCGCTCGCCCAGCACGGTGATGTCGCGCACCTTGGTGGGCGTCAGCCAGTTGATCTCCAGCATGCCCGTCAGCCCTCCCTGGAAGTGGATCAGGCCCGTCAGCATGTCCTCGTGGGCGGTATGGATCTCCTGCTGCGTCTCGGCGTAGACGCGCACGGGCTCGTCGCCGCTGACGAAGCGCATCACGTCCAGATCGTGGGGCGCCAGGTCGACCACCACGCCCACATCGCGTACGCGGGCGGGGAAGGGCCCTACGCGGCGGCAGACGATCTGGAAGATGCGGCCCAGTTCCCCCTGGTCGAGGTGGTGCTTGAGGGCCTGGATGGCGGGATCGAAACGGACGATGTGGCCCACCATGAGCTTCCGTCCCAGCTCTTGGGCGCGGTCGATGATGGCTTGGCCTTCTTTGATGGTCCCGGCGATGGGCTTCTCGATCAGGACGTGGGCTCCGCTCTCCAGGGCGTCGATGGCCACCGCCTGATGGAGCGACGTGGGGACGGCGACTGTGACCAGGTCAGGGGTTTCGGTCTCCAGCATGCGTCGGTAGTCGACGTAGGTGGGGACGCCGTAGGTGGTGCCGATGTCCTGGGCCCGCTCGGAATCTCGGTCGGCGACGCCGACCAGGGTGGTGGTGGGTAGGGCAGTGTAGACGCGGGCGTGGTGCTGGCCCATGGAGCCCACGCCGATGACGGCCGCTTTCAAGGGTGGTGTTGAGGACGTCACGTTGATGTACTCCTATCCGCAGATTTCAGAGGTTGATAGAACCTACACAGAGTTTCACAGAGAAGCCACTGAGATTCACAGAGAGGCTCTCTGTGACCCTCTGTGCCTCCTCTGGGCTCTCTGTGTCCATCAGAAGGCACCGTTCACCGCCTCCACGATGGTGTGCAGATTGTCCGCACTCAAGGCGGGGTGGACCGGGAGCGACAGCACCTCCTCTGTGGCCCGCTCCGCCTCTGGCAGGCGCACGTCATACCCGAGGGTCTCCCGGTAGAACGTCTGTCGGTGGATGGCGACCGGGTAGTAGATGCCGTAGCCAACGCCGTTGGCCTTCAGATGCTCGGCCAGCGCATCGCGCTGACCGTCGGGAACGCGGATGGTGTACTGATGGAAGACGTGGCGGCGGCCATCCGGCACTGTCGGCGTCACGACGCCGTCCAGGTGGTCGGTCAGGAACTGTGCGTTGGCGATGCGCGCCTCGTTGAAGCGCTCCAATCTCTCCAGCTGCGCCAGGCCGATGGCGGCGTGGATATCCGTCATGCGGAAGTTATAGCCCAGCTCTTGGTGGTAGTAGCGTTGGCGCATGCCGTGCTGGCGAATGGCGCGGCACTGTTCGGCGATGGCGTCGTCGTCCGTGGTGATCATGCCGCCCTCGCCCGTGGTCATGTTCTTGGTGGGGTAGAAGGAGAAGCAGCCGGTGCCGAAGCTGCCCGCGCGCCGGCCCCCGTACTCTGCCCCGTGGGCCTGACAGGCATCCTCGATGATGGTCAGGTCGTGCTCCTCGGCGAGGGCCATGGTGGGATCCATATCGGCTGTCAGGCCGAACAAGTGGATCGGCATGATGGCCTTGGTACGGGGCGTGATGGCCTGCTCGATCTGTTCCGTGTCGATGTTAAACGTCACCGGATCGATGTCCACGAAGACCGGCTTGGCTCCGGTGAACAGGATGCTGTTGGCGGAGGAGATGAAGGTGAAGGGGGAGGTGATCACCTCGTCGCCCTCGCCGATGTCGTGTGCCAGCAGCGCCAGGTGCAGCGCTGTGGTGCCAGAGGAGGTGGCGATGGCGTGCTTCACGCCGCAGTAGTCGGCGAAAGCCTCCTCCAGGGCCTTCACCTTGGGCCCCTGGGCCAGCATGCCGGAGTCCAGGACCTCCAGGACGCCCTGTTTCTCCTCCTCGCCCATCAGTGGTTGTGCAATTGAGATCACGTTATCCTCTCCCAGTCTGTCTTGTCGACTTCGATTCTCGCGCCGCACGCCTCGCACGTCAGCCTTATGCTTGCGCTCTCTCCGAGATCCCTCTGCTCCTTCGCTCCCTCGCCCAGACGGCCTCCGCAGTGACAGACGAAGCCTCGCAGCCGCGCCGGGTTGCCAAACATCAGGCCGTGATCCGGCACATCTCGGGTGACGATCGCCCCGGCGCCGATCATGGCCCAAGCCCCCACGGTGATGCCGCACACGATCACAGCATTGGCGCCGATAGAGGCGCCGGTCCTGACGAGTGTCCTCCCCACCGTCCAATCTGTCCCCGTCTGGAGCGAGCCATCGGGGTTGACGGCTCGGGGGCGCTTATCGTTGGTGAAGACGCAGTGTGGACCGCAGAAGACGCCGTCCTCGATGGTGACGCCGTGGTAGATCGACACGTAATTCTGCACCTTGACGTTGTCGCCCAGGACGACGCCGGCGTCGACGTAGACGCCCTTGCTGAGGATGCAGTTACGGCCAATCTGCGCGTCCTCCCGCACCTGGCATTGGTGCCAGATAGCGGTGCCTGCGCCGACCTGCGCCGTCGAGGATACGTCAGCCGTAGGATGGATGCGAGTGTCTGGTTTCATCGGCCTCCGTCTTCTCTCCGTCTGTGTGGTCCTGTATAGTCCGTGGCTTTTCTCGGCGCTGATGAGACCTCAGGTCTCAGCGATGCCACAGGTTTCCCTCTTGGTCATCTGCTCGTTTTGTGGACCCGTAATCAGCGTGCATCTGCTCCAAGGCTTCCTGCATCGCCCCGATTGGCTGGCGACACATACTCGTGGCCTAGCGGCATCTTGACCATCACGCTCGGGGGTGTGATGAGATGCCTCAGGTCATTGCTTCAACTCTAGCACGTCTCGGTCCGATGTCAAGCGTTCCATCACTCCCGAAGGTGTCGCCCGTCACTCTCGCTTTTTCGAGACTTGTGGTATCATAAGGGAAATCGCGACTAAGCCTATGTCCTTGTAGATAGCTTTGCTCTAGATGATCGATCGGCTCCAAACGCTGACTCAACAATCCATCCATCAGTACGAGCGGATGCTGATAGGGGCCGCGCCACGGCATGAGGAGGCGCGGAAAGCCTGCACGCGTGTGGTGGACGTGACCGAGCTGGCCTGGAAGGCTGTGGACGGCGTCCAACGTGTCGAGGAGGGGGCCTAGGCGCGTGGATCGGATCGGCGTCTTCGTCTGTCACTGCGGGCTCAATATCGCCAGCACGGTCGACGTGGAGCGCGTGGTGGAGACGATGACGGAGTACCCCGGCGTCGCCCTGGCCGCTGACTACGGCTATATGTGCTCCGACCCCGGTCAAGCGCTCATCCGTGAGTCGATTCGAGACCACGATTTGGATGGCGTGGTGGTGGCCGCTTGCTCCCCGTCCATGCACGAGGCCACGTTCCGCAAGGCCGCCAAATCCGCGGGGTTGAATCCGTACCGGGTGGAGGTGGCTAACATCCGGGAGCAGGTCTCCTGGCCGCATCGCGGCACTCCCGAGGAGGCGACGCGGAAGGCCGTGGAGATCGTCCGTGCGCTGGTGGAGAAGGTGCGGCGTGATGAGTGCCTGCAGCCCCTGACGCTGCCCATCACCAAGCGTGCCCTGGTGGTCGGCGGGGGAGTCGCCGGGCTGACGACGGCCATCAACGTGGCCGACGGAGGCTATCCGGTGGTGCTGGTCGAGCGGTCGCCTCGCTTGGGGGGAAAGGTCGCCCAGTTGTCCTCACTCTACCTGGACGGCGGGCAGGGAGAGTCGCTGCTCCGGGAGCGCATCCAGTCCGTGACGCATCATCCCCTTGTCGAAGTGCTGACCGAGGCCGAGGTCGCAGCGTTTGAGGGATACGTCGGCAATTTCACCGTTCGCGTCGACCGGGCAAGGGACGCGGGTCCTGACCACTCGGCGGGTCTGCCTGTCGCGTACGACGTCGGCGCCGTGGTGTTGGCCACCGGTTTCGATCTCTACGCCAAGGAGAGGCTGCCTGAGTATGGCGGCGGGCGCTACGTTGACGTCGTGGACAGCCTGGCCTTCGAGCGCATGCTCGGTTCCGGCGAGATCCGCCGTCCATCCGACGGCCGGGTGCCCCGCGAGGTGGTGTGGATCCAGTGCGCCGGCTCCCGAGCCCCGGAGCGTCACCGCCCCTATTGCTCCAAGATCTGCTGTATGTGCGCGGCCAAGCAGACCATGGCCTATTGCCAGGCAGTGCCCGAGGGTCAGGCGTACGTTTTCTACATCGACATCCGCTCCCAGGGCCGCGGCTACGACGAGTTCGTCCAGCGCGCCATGGAGGAGTTCGGCGTTGTCTACCTGCGGGGCAAGGTATCGAGGGTGGTGGATAGCGACGGCAAGCTCGAGGTATGGGGTGTCGACACCCTGACCGGTCGCTCGGCGCGGATGGGGGCCGACATGGTCGTGCTGATGAATGCCGCGGTGCCCAGCGCCGGCAGCCGGGATCTGGCCCGGCTGCTGCGCGTTGGCGCTGACGAGAATGGATTCTTCGCCGAGGCGCATCCCAAGCTGCACCCGGTAGAGAGCCTCACGGCCGGGGTGTATCTGGCCGGGGCCGGGCAGTTCCCTAAGGATATTCCGGAGACTGTGGCGCAGGCTTCGGGGGCGGCCTCGAAGGTGCTGAAGCTCTTCGCCCAGGAGGAGCTGGCCTCCGAGCCCTACGTCGCCGTCGTGGATGAGCAGCTTTGCGTCGGCTGCGGATTGTGCGTGCCAGCCTGTCCCTACGACGCTCGCGAACTGCACCCGTGGAGGCAGCTAGCCACGGTCAACGCGGCGCTCTGTCAGGGCTGCGGGGCATGCGCCGTCGTCTGCCGGAACAAGGCCACCACCATGCGTAATATGACCACCGAGCAGGTTCTGGCTATGATAGAGGCCGTGCTGTGAGAGACGCAGACAGTCGAGTCGCTTAGGGGAGTGACGCTTAGTCAGCGCGAATCACGAATGGACAGAGAAGAAGCCGCAAAGGATCGTACGTCCCCCAAGCGGGTCCTCATCGTGGGGGCCGGCATCGCGGGCATGCAGGCGGCGCTCGACGTTGCGGATGCGGGCTACGAGGCCGTGTTGGTGGAGCGGCTGCCCTCGATTGGGGGGCGCATGGCCCAGCTGTCCGAGACTTTCCCCACGTTGGACTGTGCCCAGTGCATTCTCACGCCCCGCACCGTGGAGGTAGGGCATCATGAGCAGATTCGCCTGATCACCTACGCTGAGGTGGAGGACATCGAGGGGGAGGCGGGTGACTTCCGGGTGCGCGTGCGCCGCCACGCTGCCTACGTTGATTGGGAGACGTGCACCGGGTGCGGGCTGTGTCAGGAGAAGTGTCCGGCCAATGTGTCCTCCGACTTCGAGCGAGGGATGGGAGAGCGCGGGGCGATCTACACGCTCTCTCCGCAGGCGGTGCCGAACAAACCCGTCATCGATCCTGAGCATTGCATCCATTTCCAGCGGGACCGCTGTGGCGCGTGCCAGAAGCTCTGTCCGGTGGGCGCCATAGACTTCGATCAGGAGGCGTCCGTCGTCGAGGTGCGCTGCTCGGCCATCGTGCTGGCGCCCGGCTATGCTCTTTATGGGCTGAAGAACATGCCTGAGTACGGCGGGGGGAAGGTGGCCGACGTGATCGACGCTCTGGCCTTCGAGCGCCTACTCTCTTCCTCCGGCCCGACGGCGGGCAAGATCCGACGGCCGTCCGATGGGCGCGAGCCGCGAGAGGTGGTCTTCATCCAGTGCGCCGGGTCCCGCGACCCCCAGCGCCATCTTTCCTACTGCTCCAAGGTCTGCTGTATGTATACGGCAAAGCAGGCTATGCTCTATCGGCATCGGGTGCACGAGGGGCAGGCTTACGTCTTCTACATCGACATCCGGGCCGCTGGCAAGGGCTACGATGAGTTCACGCAGCGAGCTATGGAGGACGAGCACGTGGTTTATCTGCGTGGAAAGGTCTCGCGCCTCTTCCGCGATGGGGACCGCGTGATGGTCTGGGGAGCGGATACGCTGAGCAACCGTCAGGTGCAGATCGCTGCTGACCTCGTGGTGGTTGCCCCGGCTCTCCAGCCCAACGCGGAGACCGGGCGGTTGGCCGAGATGTTGGGCCTGCCGACCGACGAGCACGGCTGGCTTCTGCCCCTGGATAGCAACTTGCGCCCGGTGGAGACGTGCCGGGCCGGCATCTTCCTGGCCGGCGCTGCCACGGGGCCGATGGATATCCCGGAGACGGTGGCTCACGCGAGCGGTGCGGCGGCGCAGGCCCTTAAGATGCTTTCACAGGAGCTGGCTCGGTGATGATTCTTCTTCGGATTGGAGCGCCTGGGTGGCGCGGCGTCAGTTGTTTCCAGGGGCGCGGTCGATCTGACCGCGCCCTTCTGCTCTCTGTTTAACAGGATCTTAATAGCTCTGTTACGGTGTGTCAAGGGTTGTCTGCTACCATGATTGTGAGGTAGGGACAGACAATCTAGCATGGTGATCAAAGATGAATCCAGCACTAGGGGCAGATTACCTGCTCCAGATGACGGGTCGACACAGTCACCTAAGCTGGAGGACCTTTCGCTTCTGCTCGTCGAGGACGACGATTTGATCCGCGACTCGCTCCTGGACTGGCTGGCGTCCGTGTTCCTCGATTTGCACCTTGTCGGGGCTTCGTCACAAGAGGCGACGGCCTCAGCCGCGGTGGAATCGCCCCAGATCATTCTGGCTGACATTGCGCTGTCTGGCGATGACGGACTTGACATAGTCCACGCGCTCAGCAACGCCTTTGCGGAAGCGCAGATCGTGGCTCTGGTCAGAGGTGGCCGCAGTCAGCCTCGTGACGCCGTCGTGGCGGCCGGTGCCAACGCATGTCTGTTGATCTGGGAGATGCACGAGGAGCTGGTGCCCACCGTTCGGCGGCTGCTGATGGCGTAGGAACCGCCGCAGCGGCAGGCATCCCTGAGTCAGACTACCGGGGCCGCCAATCGAGACGCACCAGGGCGATGCCGCCCCGTTCGTGGTACTCAAGGCGCACCGTGTGGAGCCCCTCGCTCAGCTTGAGGGTCGCGCTCCGATATCCCCTCATCGGGTGCCAGCTGTCAATCACCCGCTCGCCGTCGACGTAGAGGCGGACGCCGTCGTCCGAGTAGGTGCTGAACCGATAGCTGCCGCCGCTCAGATCGACCTGGCGGGTCCAGGTGGCGGAGAAATCATCCGCGGGGATCGCTGGCGTGGGGGAGTCCCAGCCCCAGTCGAAGTCGATGGACGGGTCCTCCCGCGTGAGCACCGGCTTCCCCAAGAGCTCGCGGTTGTCGAAGTACTCCGCTTGCCAGGGACCGGGCAGCGTCGGCTCTGGAGGCTCCGGCTCGTGCGGGGTGGGCGTGGGCTGCGTGAACGTCTTGGATGCTCAGAAGCGTTCATAGCTTCGCAATCTCTGGCTTGTCTCATAGCCATTCGGCGCTTCGAGTACAGAGCCTTCTCTGGGAAGCGGCCGAAGGTCTCCAGGTTTGGGTTTCTGACCTGGTTCCATTATAATAGACGTTGGCGATTGGGTAAAGGTTCCATCGCTGTTTTGCCGTCCCACGAATCTCACGTATAATGTGCCGCTGCGGGCGATGCTTTGGCTTCGTTCGCTATCGCCCATCTTCTGTTCCGTCTGGGCGATGTCTCTTGTGTGAGGTCTGGTAAGTGTGAAGCGTGAAACGTGGAGCGTGCGATGTGAGAAGAGTATGTATACACGGGTGGAGACACACCCAAAGGAGGTTCTATGCCTGAAGGTGGTAAGAGGGTTGGCAAGAGCACAACGCCCAAGTCTTTGGCTCAGGAGCCTAAGGACAATCGGTTATGGTGGTGGATTGGTGGAGCTGTCGCGATCCTTCTGATCGGGGCAGCCGTCATCTGGTTGGTCGCTCGCTCTGGGCAGGAAGCTTCTCCTACCCCCGTTCCATCCCCCACGGAGCCCGTTGAAACGGCCCCGCCGACCACAGCCGCGCCGACAGCGGAAACGACGAAGGAGGAGGTTTCCTCAATGCCAGAAGCACCAGCGGATCGCAACCAGATGTACAGTCAGCCGCCCGACATGCAGATCGATCCCACCACGTCCTACCAGGCCACGATCTCGACGCCCAAGGGTGACATTGTGGTCGACCTTGACGCCGGCGAAGCGCCACAGACGGTCAACAACTTCGTCTTCCTGGCACGAGAGGGCTTCTACGACGGCCTGACGTTCCATCGCGTGGAGCCCAACTTCGTCATCCAGGGGGGCGACCCTCTGGGCGCAGGCTCCGGCGGCCCGGGCTACACGGTGCCGGCGGAGATAGGGTTGGAGCACGTCAAGGGAGCCATTGCCATGGCGCGCCGCGGCGATCAGGTGAACCCGGAGCGCGCTTCCAGCGGGAGCCAGTTCTACATCACGTTGGCCGAGACGCCCCATCTGGATGGGGCGTACACGGTCTTCGGCGAGGTCGTCGAGGGGATGGACGTGGTCGAGGCCATCGCCGTGGGGGACGTGATCGAGTCGATCACCATCGAAGCGAAGTAGCGGACCGAGGGCTTCCGACGTCCTGACGCTGGGCTTCGGAGGTCCAGACCCTGAGCTGGGCAAGGGGCTGAGGTCGTCACTGCGGAGGGGACGCCGGGTTCAGCGGTGGCAAGCGGCGGTGATTCTGGGGAGAATCTCTGCGGCGTCTTCGTGAATGACCACCTCGGCCACGTCATCGGCGGGGGTCGGCGTCAGGTTGATCACGATCAAGCGCCCGCCACGTCGATGGACCCTCAGAGGGAGCTGAGACACCGGCACCACCTCCAGGGATGATCCCGCGATGAGCATCAGGTCTGCCGCGTGGACGTGTGCCATGGCCGCGTTGACTACCTCGACCGGAAGCTGCTCTCCGAAGAGCACCACGTTGGGTTTCATGACGCCTCCGCAGTGGGGGCAGCGAGGTACGTCGTCCGAGGCGAGGACGGTTGCTATGAGCTCATCGGTGGGCTGGACGCGATAGCAGTCGATACAGGTGGCGGACCGCAGGTGTCCGTGGACCTCCAGCACCTCGGTCGAGCCGGCCTGCTGGTGGAGGTCGTCGATGTTCTGCGTGATGACGGCCTCTAGATACCCCCGAGCCTCCAGCTTCGCCAGCGCCAAGTGACCGGGGTTAGGCCTGGCCTCGGCCATTCTTCTGGCCAGCGGGCGTATCCAGTCGTAGAAAGCCTCCGGGTGACGCCGAAAGGCGTAGATGGAGGCTACCTGCATGGGATTGACTGTCTCCCAGAGGCCGGTCCCGGGCGAGCGGAAGTCCGGGATACCGGACGGCGTGCTGATGCCGGCGCCGGTGAGGGCGATCGGGTAGCGCGATCTGCGGAGGAGCCGAGCCGCTCGCGCGATTGAGCTTTCGAGCGTAGCCATCAGGACTGCGTTCTGACAGGTTCGACCGTCATAGAGCCTCCATCAGGTCTCTTGCGACGTTCCGATACTGTCGAACCACGAGATTGTCGAGGTCCATCAAGACCATCGGAGACTGTTGATTGGCCGACTGGAACGCCAGCTCGGGAGCCGGGGGGATCATGCCGATGAGCTTGTGCTTCAACCGCTCCTCAACCGTCTCCTTGGTGAAGGAGGTCGCGGAGCGGTTTCTCTTGATCAGGGCCAGGCTGATCTTGTGCCTGGGGATGTTGAGCGATTGATTCATCGCGGTCAGGAGCTTCTCTGCCAGGGTCAGGGCGATGTTGTCTGGCTCTATGGTCACCACGACGTGACGACAGCGGGAGAGGATACGCCGATTGACCTTGTCCAAACCGACCCCCAGGTCGAGGAGCAGGTAGCTGGCTGCGGCTCCAAGGTGGCGGACGATGGCGTCAGCGTGATCCGGCGATATCGACGCGCCGGTGCCGATAGGATCGGTTCGACTGCCAAGGACGAGGAGGCCGGATTGATGCTCATCCAGTTGCGCCTCTATGAACCCTGCCTCGATCTGGCCTATTGGCTTATCGAGCACGGTTCCGAGCCCATTCCGCTCGGGCAGGCCGAGCAGGAAGCACGCGATGGCCATACCGGACTGCATCTCCGCCAGCATGACTCTCTTGTCTCCGGCGAGCTGCTCCTCCTCGTCTTGGGAGATCTCCCCGCTTGCCAAGGCGATGGCCGCGTTGACGGCGAGGGTGGTGGTGCCCACACCGCCCTTTGAGCCCAGGAACCCGATGACGTTTGGCGCGGTGGGCTTCTCCACAGGTTGACCGCGTGTGGAGCGAAGCAAGAGGGCCTCCACGCGCGAGACCAGCTCCTGGGGGTGGATGGGCTTGGTCAAGTAGTCGTCAGCGCCCGCATCGAAACCGGCTACCTTGTCCTGCACCTCCGTCTTGGCGCTGAACATCAGGATGGGCACGTCAGCTGTCTCTGGATCAGTTCGGAGGCGGCGGCTGACTTCGTACCCATTGATGTCCGGCATCATGATATCGAGGACGATCAGATCGGGGGCCTCCGATCTGGCCTTCTCCAGGGCCTTCTCGCCCGTTCGAGCGGCGATGATGTCGTAACCCCTGCGATCCAGGACGAGACCAACCAGCTTCACGGTCTTGAGGTCGTCGTCTACGACCAGAATCTTCTTTGTCATGTGTCCTCAGCCCCAGTTGTCTCCGGCCTAGAGACTGCTCCAGCGCGTGGAAGGGTTGCTTTGATGTGTTCTAGGCGTTGTTCGGTATGCCTTCTCAGGAGATCACGTGGGAAGGCCCCCAATCTTACTGTAGCATGAATGGGCGGCTTTGGCAAGGTGGGGTTGGCAGGTTTGCAGGTGGGCAAGTTTGCAGGTCCGAGACGGCTCCCGGGTCGTGGATCCAGAGGGGCATGAGGGGTGCTATGTCGGGTTCGCGGTGCGGCGGATTTGGCGTATGGCGGCTGCGGTGACGGCGAGCCAGGTTGCGATGGTGAGGGCCAGGCCGAGGTGCCAGGTGCGGGGGGCGAAGCGCATCTCGACGGCGTGCTCGCCGGCCGGGACCTGCACGGCTCGGAAGGTGTAGTTAGCGCGCAGGAGCGGGGTGGGCCTTCCGTCGAGCGTTGCCCGCCAGCCGGGATAGTAGACATCGCTGAGCACCAGCCAGCCACTCACCGGGCTCTCCACCCTGAGCTCGACGTCGTTCAGGCCATAGCGCACAAACTCGATGTGGGAGGGCTCTGGCGCCTGCGCCGTCTGCGGTGACAGCGGCGCCACGTCCTGCTCCAGGACGACGGTTTGGGTGGGGCTGAAGGAGGGGGCGTGGATCGCCTGCCAGGCCTCCTCGTGGTCGGATACCAGCTGTCGCTCCGTCACGAAGAGGGCGCGGGGCAAGGCCGCCGTGTTCAGGTAGACGTCGATCTGCGAGGTGGCGTGGACCGGCACCAGACGCTCGTCCCCGGGCGGGTCCTCCTTCCCGGCCAGCACGTACTTCGCCCCGAGCAGGTTATAGAGGAGAGACCCGCGCTCGCCCACGGCCCAGCGGTAGGCCTGATAGGGGGCCAGTCCGAGGGGGTTGTAGAGGCCGCCGATGTCGTAGAGCCCGTGAATCAGCGCCGCGTCCGGCTGCCAGGCCGGCGCGCTCCCCTCGATGCGGAAGGGCGACGTGTCCCTTTCCAGGAAGGCGACCACCTCGGGGTGGTGGAACCCCGCGGTGGGATCGTGGGGTTCGATCTCCAGCGTCGAGCCCAGGCCGATGAGGTCGACCGCCAGGAGGAGGGGAAACAACCACTCCGCCCAGGGGCGCCCGGTCAGCCGGGGGGTGAGCGCGATCAGCGCCCCGCTCAGCGTCAGCAGGACGGCGGCGATCACCAGGCTTCGTGTGGCCTGTGCCATCCGGCCTGGAGGCGGCAGGGAGCGGGCCTGGGGAAGACCGATGGCGACGAGGAGCAGGGCTGCGGCAGCGGCGCCCAGTGCCACCCAGGTCCGGTACGACCCGCGCGATGCTCGTCGCTCCATCAGCTGATGGAGCCCGTAGGCCGCCATCACGGCCAGCCCCAGGTCGGCCAGGAAAATCAGCCTGGCCGGCGCCCGGATCTTGTCGAAGGTGGGGACGAAGCGGTAGGGCAGGCGGTAGAGGGGGGTGTGGCGCCCCATGGCGAGGAGGAAGGCGAGGGGAATCAGGAGCGTGAAGGTGGCGAATGGGACACAGCTGGACGGCTCCCTCTGCCTCTCTTGTGACGACCTCGACCGGGTGGCGGGGGACGTGAGACGGGCGACGAAGAGCCCGACGCCGAGGGCCGCCAGAACCAGGGTGACGACGCCGGCGTAGCCCACCTCGACGCGCTCCCAGGGGGCCCAGAAGTTGGCCGGCCCGCGGCCATAGAAGCCGGGCGCGATCAGGCCGATGAGGGCGCGCGGCGGGAGCGAGTAGCGGGTGGCGTCCTGGTAGGGGAGGTGGCCCCGCCCGCTGTGGCCCGCCAGCTGCCAGGCCGGCAGGAGCATCAGCGCCGCGCCCCCCAGGCTCACCGCGCCGATGAGAAGGGTGAGCCCAAGGTTCTGCCCCACGCGTCGCCAGCGGCGGTCCCCGGCGTCGGCGGCGACGATGCCCAAGATGTGAGAGACAACATAGAGGGCCAAGGCCAGGGCGAGGAAGAGCAGCATCTGGGCGTGGCCCGCGAGCGCGGCGACGGCCACCGTGGCGCCGGCTGCCGCGGCCCAGAACGGGCTTCGCTTGACCAGCGCCCGGCGGGTGGCCCAGAGCGTGATGGGCAGCCAGGCCGCGGTGGCGTTCAGATTGAGGTTGCCGATGTGGGTGATGAAGAGGTCGGAGAGGGCGAAGGCCAGAGCGCCCAGCACGGCGGCCGATCGACGGAGCCGCAGGCTGCGGAGGAGGACGAAGGTGCCCGCCGCGGCGAGCCAGATGTGAAAGATCACCAGCCCCTCCATCGCCTGGTACGAAGGGGGGCCGAGGAGGGCGAAGACGATCAGGTTGACGGGGTAGAAGAGGCCGGACTGGTTGTCGGCGACGAAGGGCGCGCCGCTGTGGAGGTGGGGGTTCCAGAGGGGGACGGTGCCCGAGCGGAGGCTGCGGGCGGCGAAACGGTACATGGGCCAGAGGAAGGAGACCAGATCGCCTCCGCCGCGGGGTATCCAGGCGTTGGTGAGGATGAGGGGCCAGAAGAAGGCGACGACGGCCAGCGTGAGGAGCGCCAGCGCGGCCAAGTCGCGCGCTCGCTCAGTGCGCATGGGGGGATCGCAGCGGCGGCAGGAGGGCGGCAAGGATGGGCCAGGTGAACCTTGGGGAGGCGGCCGTAGGGTGGTGAGATGGTTTCATGGTGGAAAGACCCCGCTTTGCTCGGAACGGTACGGGTGCGATTCTACTGCATGTCCACGGCGCCTGCAAGTTGGGGTTGGCGTGGGCGGGCAATTGGGGTATGATTTGGGAAAATGACAAAGCTCTCTCTGCTGGGCCAGCGATAACGAGCAGCGGAAGGTCGAAAGCTCTGGGGCAGAAGTCAGTCGAG
>CAZNRX010000091.1:0-15503 GCA_964575455.1 uncultured Anaerolineales bacterium
GGGGGGGGGGGGGGGGAGTGGGGGGGAGAAAGGGGGGGGGGGGGATCGGGCGGGGGGTGGTGGGGCTGGCGGCTGGGTCAGATGGGCGCGTCCACCAGCACGCGTGTGCCCTCCCCGGGGGTGGACTCGAAGAGACACTGAGCTCCCACCGACTCGGCGCGCTCCCTCATCGTGAGCAGCCCCCAGCTGTCCCTCTCTCTCTCCGCGTCCTCCGACACGAACCCCACGCCGTTGTCGCTGATTGTCAGCCGGATCGCCTCCTCGCTCGCAGTCAAGGCGATCCTGATGTCGTCGGCCCGGGCATGCTTCGCGATGTTGTTCAGGGCCTCCTGGGCGATGCGGAAGAGCGCGTTTTCAACGTGGGGCGAGCGTCACGTCACAGCGCGGCGACGTCACCGGGGGATCACTCCAGGTCCGTGGCGCTGAAGCTGTCCGGCAGCAGGTCGGCGACGGTGGACTCTCGCCAATGGCCGTCCATATCGGCGATGAGGACCAGGATCTCCTCGCCGAACTCACGCAGCACCTGGCGGCAGGAGCCGCAGGGCGTCCCGCCTTTCTCGGTGACCACGGCGATGGCCTGGAAGGTCCGCTCGCCCTGACAGACCGCCTTGAAGACGGCCACGCGCTCCGCGCACATGGAGAGAGGGTAGACGGCGTTCTCCACGTTGCAGCCCACGTAGACCCGACCAGACCCACCCAGCAGCGCTGCGCCGACCTTGTAGCCGGAGTAGGGCGCATAGGCACGCTCGCGGGCCGCGGCAGCCTGGCGAATCAGCGCTTCGCGGTCGACGTCAGTTGCCCTTTTCTTCATCGTGCCCTTCATCCCTCTCGTGCACCCGAGCGGGCACACCATAGACCAGCGCACCAGCGGGAACGTCTCGGGTGACCACAGAGCCAGCGCCGGTCTGGGCCCCCTTGCCCACGCGCACCGGCGCGACGAGCATGGTGTCGGAGCCGATGAAGGCCCCCTCCTCGATCACCGTCCTCTGCTTCCGCCGGCCGTCGTAGTTGCAGGTGATGGTGCCCGCCCCGATGTTGGCCTCCGCGCCCACCTCGGCGTCGCCGAGATAGCTGAAATGGCCCATTTTGGCGCCGGGGCCAAGGGTGGATTTCTTCAGCTCGCCGAAGTTCCCCACGTGGGCGCCCTCGCAGAGCCGCGCGCCTGGGCGCAGGTGACCGAAGGGGCCGATATCCGAGTCGTCCTCCATCACCGCCTGCTCCAAGACCGAGGCCAGCACCAGGCACCCATCGCCGATTTTCGAGTCCTCGATGATGGTGTTCGGGCCGATGGTACAGCGCTCGCCGATCCTTGTCTCGCCGCGGAGGTGCGTGTTCGGCTCGACCGTCGTGTCGCGCCCCAGGACGACGCCGCTGTCGATGTAGGTGGTGGCCGGATCGACGATAGTCACCCCGGACATCATCCAGCGCTCGTTGATGCGACGGCGGAGCACCCGCTCGGCCCGGGCCAGGTGGACGCGGGTATTGATGCCCAGCGCCTCTTGGGGGTCGTCGGCGACGACGGGCTCCACGTTGAGACCCTCATCGGCGGCCATGCCCACCAGGTCGGTGAGATAGTACTCCTCCTTGGGCAGGCTGAGGGGGATCTGATCGACGTGCTCCCAGAGCCAGGCGGCATCGAAGCAGTAGACCCCGGCGTTCAACTCGCGGATAGCCAGCTGCTCTGGCGTGGCGACGGCCTCCTCGACAATCTCAGCGACGGCCTCATCCTCGTCTCGTACCACGCGGCCAAACCCCTGGGGGTCGTCCCGCATCAGCGTCAGCATGCTGATGGGACCCCCGCTGTTCTGCCGCTGCCGCTCGACCAGCCGGTCGAGCGTGGCCGCGGTGAGCAGCGGCATGTCGGCATAGGAGACCAACACCAGATCCGTGCGCCCCCGAAGGGCGTCGCGGGCCTGGAGCACGGCGTGACCGGTGCCCCGCTGCTCCGCCTGGGTGACGTAGGTCACATCATCGCCGATGGTCTCCTTCACCGCCTCAGCGCCATGACCCACAACGAGGACGGGGGGCACGTCCGTCAGCTGCCGGGCGGTCTCCAGGGCATGGGAGATGAGCGGTCGGCCCGCCAGCGGGTGGAGCACCTTCGGCAGCTGCGACCTCATGCGGGTGCCCTCGCCGGCGGCGAGAATCACGACAGAAAGATCCACGTTCTCCTCCTTGCAAGCAACTGTGGGGCGTTCAACTCACGGGCTGAATGCTCCAGCCGGGTCTGCGACCCGGCGACGACGCGGCAGGGACGCGCATCGCTTCCGAACCCCTCCAGGCCACACCGGGCAAGGACGCGCGGGGCGGAGCCCGTCGGTCTCTGGCTGGCATACGGCAAGAAAGAGCCGTGGCATACCACGGCCGGAGGGGGACTACAGGCGGTACGTCTTGCGTTCGAGGCCATAACCGACAAGCTGGGGAGGTAGGATTCGAACCTACGATCCCGGGATCCAAAATCCCGTGCCTTACCGCTTGGCCACTCCCCAACAGTTGAATCTATTATAGCACAATCACCGTGCTCTGCAATCACTTCTCCGCTTTTTGACGATAGAGCGAACCCAGGAACGCTTCCCGGGGCGTCGGTCTGTTCCGTATTATAGCGATCCTGGCGCAGCGCGCAACGGGGGGAGATGAGCGATCAAGGAACGTAAAGATCGACGATCTGCTCGGCGAAGTCGAGCACGCTCCTGCGCAGTGCACGCGGCTTCAGGATCTCCACGGCCCGCCCAAAGCCCAGTAGGCGATCCCTGGCGGCCTCAAAGGACTCGAAGGAGAGCTGCAGCGTGATCCATCCCTCCTCATCAGGCGGTCCGGCCCGCGCGATCTCTGTATGGATGGCATTGCCGAAGTACCTGGGCAGCTCGGGGATCAAGCGGGGTGCGACCCGCACGGTGGCCGTGAAGTCGGAAAGAAGGTACAAGTGCGGTTCCCACCAGTGGCTGGAGGAGCACGTCTCGATGGATCGGCCAGGGCTGGCGTTCGTCCTGGACCTGTACCTTCCCATCGCTGCATAGCGCTGCTCACCGGGCCCTGGATTGCCCCCAGGCGGCGTCCTAGTGCCATTTCACGCATCTAACCTGGAGTTCTCAACCGCTCTGAGCCCCGTCCTCGGGGCGACTAACGCGCGTTACTAGCCGCATTTTGGGCCGAGCGCCCCCGGGACGGGGGCTGGGAGCAAGAGAAAACCCAAGCTCTGTTATGTGAAAGAGCACTAGGGGCAGTCCATTCCTGGTAGAATGCTCCAAGCGGCTGGCACCTGCGGCTGCACGTCACCGGCAGCCCGCACGTCGGGGGTGCATCGATATCAACGAGGATGCGGGGGTGGCACACCCCCTTCGAGCTCACCTATCCCACGGATCCACATCGCCCCCAGCGAGCTAGGGGGGCAGGAGAGGAGGTCCCCCGAGCAGCGACTGCACGAAGAAAGTGACGCCGATGGCCACGGCCCACGCGGCGTATCCGACCAGGAGCAGGCGAGGCAGGCGCCAGCCGGCGCGCGCCGCCAGCCAGACCGCCAGGAGCCAGATCAGGGTGGCGGTGACGCCGAGGATCATCGATCTGACGAAGTCGACCACGGCGGCCTGATCGGTGCCCTCGGCGACGTAGATCAGGTAGAGCGCCAGGGCCACGCCGATGGGCATGGTGGCCGTGATGGCGGCCACAGCCTTGGAGCGCTCGCGCAGCAGGGAGATGAGGATGATGATGGCGATGGAGGCCAGGACAGGTCCGATGCGGCGCCAAGTCTCGTTCATTGGGCATCTCCTATGTCTGCTCAGGACTCAGTTGCAGGAACTGGTCGAGCTCGTCAAGGGTGTCGATCTCGCACAGGTCCACCGAGTGACGCTCTAGAAAGCGCCGAAGCTGTTCATCAAAGAGCCTGGTACGCTCAGCCAGCGCCTCCAGGTCTCCGGAAGCAGACTCCATGAGATCCGGGAACCCGAGATCCCGGTAGGTCGAACCGAGCTCGCCATAGAGGTTGAAGTCGCCGTGGGCCACGCGTTTGGTGGCCCGACTGAGCATCAGCGCGACCTCAGACTGTAGGAGCCACGCCTCAGCGCTGGCGGCAAGCTGGTCGCCGCGCTGGCATGCGTCCAGCAGTTTGCGCAATGCATCTCGAATCTCAGGATAGGACTGTCGAAACACATCGCGATGGGTCGCATCCGACGGGATGGTCGCCTGCACCCGACGCAGGACCTGGCGGGTACTCCGCGCCAATCGCTCGCTGGCCCGGAGAACACGGCCCGGCTCAGAGGAGGTGGTGATGGTCACCACCCGTTCCTCCAACCCATCGGGCCTCTCCCGAAACCTCTCTACTTCGGTGAGGCACCTGGCGAAGCCTCGCTCGAAGAAGACCTGGTTCGCCAAAGCAAGGCACTCCCAGACGCCCTCCACGACCTTCCATCCGGCGTACCGCACGTCGCTGAGGTCTCGCTCGGCGACGGCAAGCCGGAGGTTCGCCACGTGCGCTTGAACGCCGCTGTACGCTTCCAGAGCTCGACGCACCATCTGTGGCCGGGCTTCGGGCCCCTGCAACTCAACAACTCGCTGCTGGAGCCTGGCAAAGCGCAGGGCCTGCCGGTCGGACCGGGCGTGCAGCACCTTCGCCTGGTGCACCAGGGCCGGAGCGAAGGCCCAGCCGCGAACACGACCGGTGGCGAAGCCCTCCATGGTGTCCCAGCTAATGGGCCAGAAATCGAAGAGGACGCCCTTTAGGAGGAAGGTACGAGCTATCGGCGGGTTCGTCCCCTCGACAGGGATGTAGAAGATGTCGAGGTCCGAGTCGTCTCGAGCGTCGCCTCGGGCGCGTGAGCCGTAGTAGGCGATGATGTCGACCGCTTCCCCGTGGCTCTGGACCGCGTGCTTCACCAACAGGTCGGCAATCTCAAAGATGTCTTCCATGATTCTCGTCCTCCCTCTGCCGGTCCAAGCCAAGCCACCTGGTGGACCGGGCCAGTAAGCCACGGATGGTATAGCCGGCACGACGCTACAGAAATCGGTGCTCGTCTGGCCATTCAAGCGGATAGAGAACCCCAGCGCGCTCCGGCTCAACGGCCTAGATTGCCCGGGGAGCGTGTTCCTCGCAGAAAGCGATGATGCGCATCGTGGCTGAGGCTCCGGAGGAAGAGCCGATGTCGATGGACGAGATCAATGAGATCGTTCACGAGGTGCGGCGTCAGCGGCGAGAGGAATGAGCATTGCGCATCGTCATCGACACCAACATATATGGATCTCGGGCCTTCTCTGGCTGGGCCGGCCCTGGGAGCTACTGCCCTTGCCAAGACGGTCTCTCCTTAGGGTCCGTAAGGTCGGCGGGACGTTCGTTGGGCACGCTCAATCTCCTCCAGCACCTCCATATTCAGCTCGCGAGAGGGGAGGTCGGGATAGCGACGGCGCAGTCGACCGCGGATCAATCCCACGGCCAACTCGCGCGCGTCAAGCATCCGTTGGATGCGCTGGCCTGGGGTGAGCCGCGCCGACAAGGGCGATCTCTCGCCCCAGCGTCTGGGGATCTTTGCAGACGTGAAACGCCCACCGCCCCAGCTGCCCCCAGTTGTTCACCGCCTCCACCCAGCGCTTGGCAGCCTGATGCTTGGCCCGGTCCTGTTCCGTCTCCTGCCCCTTGATCTCCAACACGAGCGTGACATCGTTTGCCAGGCGCACCAGGTAGTCCGGTTCGTAGTGGTGGCTGACGCGCATGAAGTCGTACGGAATGCTCAGCCCAAGCTGGTCGTTCCGGGCGTAGAATCGGGCGGTGCCTTTGGCGACGGCCTGCTCCAGATAGAAGGCCGCGGACTGCTCCCAGCGGGCGGTGTCCGCGGCGACGAGGTTGATGTGGCTGAACGTGGTCGTGAAACAGCGCCGGGTGGTCTTGAAGTCCACCTCGGCCGTGGTGCCGGTCGACTTGTAGCGGTTGAGAAGGGGCATCAGAGGAGATTCGCCCTTCTCGTCGCTGGGCTCGATGGCTGCCAGCAGGCGCTCCTCCAGGCGCTGCACGTACTTCTCTTGGCCCAGCTCACGCGGGTCTACGCCGCGGAAGTCCACGCGGTCCTTGACGTAGGCGTGGACCAGGCGCAGAACCTGCGGGAAGAGCTGATGGCGCGACTGGCCGCGCAGCTGCGGCTTCCCGGGAGGCTGCACGTTTTGGCCCGCGTCGCCCACCAGGGCGGCTAGGATCCGGCGCGCGATCTCAAACTCGATCGTCTGCAGGTGCGTGCTGGCGTAGTAAGCGCTGCGATCCTGCACCTTGAAAGCGCCGGGACCGGCCAGGGAGGGCGCACCGGTCTCATACGTCACACGGGGCTTGACGAAGACGGCGGTGGGCTCCCGCTCCGGTTCGATGCGGAGGCGCTCGATATCGTCAATGTCGGCCGTGATGACGTTGCGGCGCAGCGCAAAGGCGTAGCCCTCGACCACGGGGAAGCGCATCTCAAAGCGCTCCCGCTCCGGGAGGGCGCGAACGTGGTTCTTGGGCCTGTCCTCCGGCGCCGTAGCCTGGGTCGTGCGGCCCTTGAAGGGGATGAGGCTGAAGGGCACGCCGTAGATGTCCACGTACTCCTCGCTGAGGAGGCCGGTCTCGGGGTCGGGCGTGTAGTCCATGCGGCGCAGGCCGCGCCCGACCACCTGCTCGCACAGCAGTTGGCTTTGGAAGGCCCGCAGTCCGAAGATGTGGGTCACGTTGTGGGCGTCCCAGCCCTCATTGAGCATGGCCACGGCCACGACGCAGCGCACCTGCTCGCCCGGCTCACCTGGTTTGCCGACGGTGGCGACGATCTGCCGTAATCGCTCCGCGGCCTCCTCCCGGGTCACCGTCGGGTCGCCGCTCTCGGCCTTCTCCAGCAACTTGCTGTCGATGCGGACGGTGGGTTTGAACTCCTCGCGGTTGGAGAAGTATCGGGGGAAGATGTTGCCCCGTCCATACACCGTTCGCGTGACTACCCTCTTGCCGCCACGCGTACCCTCCACCTCCACGTCGATCTCCTCCTCGCCCGAGATCTTGCGGAAGAACAGCTCGGCGATGTCCGTGTTGTCGCACACGACGATCAGCACTGGGGGCGTCTGGTCCTTCTCGTCGGTCGCCTCCTGGATGTACTCGAAGCGCTCCACCCACTGACCGGCGAGGGTTTGCAGTGCCGGTTCCGCCTCACGGTAAACAACCTCCGGCTTCGGCTTGCTGGAGCGACCGGGCAATCGTTCCCCTGGTTCGAGGTGCTCGCTGATGTACTGCCACAGGCGGAAGTACTTGGGCTCGGGGCGACCGGTGGTGTCGCTGACGGGCAGGCGCGGGATCTTCACGATGCCACTCTCGATGGCATCCACCAGCCCAAAGTCGCTCACCAGCCAGGGGAATGGGGAGCCCTCCACGTAGCCGCTGCCCTGGATGTAGAAGGGCGTTGCTGAGAGGTCCATGCAGAAGCGGATGCCCACGGCCTGGTTGATCTTGTCCAGCCCCTCGACCCAGACGGTGGCGGTTTCCAGCTCGCCTCCTTGCACCTTGTCCTGCTCATCGGGGAAAGCGGGTCGCCAGGCGTGGTGGCCCTCATCGTTGAACACCATGATGGGCGCGCGGTCGTAGAGGTCGCCCAAGACGCGCCGGGCAAACGCATCAGGGCCCTCCGGTCCCTTGTCGACCACCTGGTAGGACTCGCCGCCCTCGACGTGCTCGGATTCCGGCAAAAAGAGGTGCCAGTTGGTGATGAAGACCTTACCGGTCTGGAGCAGCGGGCGCATCCGGGCGGGCACGAGGTCGAATTCGGTGTAGTAGTTGTCCGAGTTCTCCGGGCGCAGGACCTGGAGGCGCTCCTTGATCGTCAGATTGGGGCAGACCACCAGAGCGGCGGAGGGGAAGCGGACGTCGCTGGAGACCTTGCCGCGGTTGCAGAACGACCAGGCGATGAGCATGGCCATCACCACTGTCTTGCCGCTGCCGGTGGCCATCTTGCAGCCCAGGCGGGTGAGGGAGGGCAGTGCCGGATCGCGGGGCTGATCCTCCAGGCGTGGCAGGAACTTGTCCTCGAAGGCCGGCTTGAAGCGCACGTACTTCCCGCTGAGGCGGATCTCGTTGAGAAAGATGATGGTCTCGGCCGCCTCGAGCTGGCAGAAGAAGAGCGGAAGCGGGCGGTCCCTGCGGCGCCAGTAGCGGAGCAGCTCCTTCGTGACCTGGGTGGCCCCCTCGTAGCCGCCCTCGCGCCAGCGCCTGACATCCTCGCGTAGGGCGTTGACCAGGGGAAGGTCGGCGCGCTCCTCCTCGGCGAAGCCCTTGAGCGCCAACTGCTGGGTGGCCACCCGGCGGGTCTTGTACCAGTAGGACGCCGGGCGACGGCCTTCCATTCTGTGAGCCGCGCCGGTCTCTGTGTCGTACACCCAGTGCTCTGTCGGCGACTGGTAGGGATTGCACAGGATGGGCTTCTCGACGGGTTGGATGGGGAGCTGGAGGTCACCGTTGGTTGATCGGCTCATAGTCGTTCGTCTCCGGATGGAAAGGTAAGCTGCAACGCTCCCAGGTCGAGGACCGCCCCGGTCTGGAGGAGGACGTCGAGCCCCAGGATACCGTTGATGTCGAAGGCAGCGTCTATGCCGCCGACCTCGACCTCAAACCATTCGACCGCTCGCGGCCCGATCTGGAGGCGGTCCACGCGGCGCGAGAAGACCACCTCCGATCCCCCGAGGCCTCGCACGACGTGCAAGGTGTCCTCGGGTTCCGGGACGATGCCTACCCGGGCAACCGCATCGGTGGATACCAGGGTCGTGGCCGAGCCGGTATCCACAACCAGATCAGGTATCTGAACCTGGCGGCCCTGGTACGCCACGGTGACCGGGACCAGGAGCAGGTCATCATGCAGCGTCAACAGCATAGTTCCTCCGCAGTCCCAGCCACTGTCTCTCCCGGATGTCGAGCTCCTCGCGGGCGGTGTGCACGTAGTAGAACTCGCGCTGTGGGTGTTCCCGGTGCAGCTCGCGATACCGTTGGTACGCGGCTGCTCCATCGGGACAGACCTCGACCACGGTCATCTGGTCGAGTTTGCGGCGATCCCCCTCCGTGTGGGCCTCCAATGCGTCTATGACCAGCCACTGATCGGGGTATTGCTGGCGAATCTCGGCCCAGCGCATATCAACCTCCTGACGAGCTAATAGCTCAACTCCCCCAGACTCATCACCCGCATCACCTCGTTCCCTCGCGGATCGATGACCTTGACCGCGATGCGCTGGTGCTCCCCGGCCTCGAACGGCAGCGACCTCGTGCCCGAGAAGGCCGCGAAGCGCTGCGGATCCACGACGGACTTGAGCGCACGGGCCAGCTTCCGCCACGCGGTACTGTCGGGGAAGAAGGCCTGGGTGATGCAGAACGTGCGTCCGTCGTAGTCACTATCGAGGAACCAGGCCGCCACCTTGCTGGCTTTGGTGGCCTGGATGGTGTTGCTGACCGGATCGTAGATGTCCACCCCCTCCATCTCGACGATCCACTCACCGTCGCCGGCTTCCTCCAGCCTGACGCGGGGCAGTCCGAAGACGGTAAAGAGCTGGCTGCTTGGCGTATCCTTAAGCAGGTCGCCCATATTGACGTCCGGGCGGATGTGAGCCAGATGAGAGCGCACCTGGGGATCGGGGTCCTCCTGGATGACGGCCTGCGCCGCGCCGTCGATGGTGAAGCCGGCGAAGACCAGGTCGTCGTAGCCCCGGCGGTACGCCTCGCGCAGCGACTGTTCGACCTGCTTGGCTGTGATGGGACCGTACTGCGGGCCAAAGGCCACCGCCACGCGGCGTGCCCCCTCCCCAACCCCTCCCCCACCGGCGGGAGAGGGGCTCCACTCGCCCTCCGCGTGGAGAATGCTGTTCGAGAGCGGCTCCAGCCGTTGGAACTCTAGCACCTTGTTGTTCGGAAAGCGGACGCCGTCGTGGCGGAGCAGATGGATCATCTTGTCGAGATAAGCCTTGGCGTTCGCCGGCTCGTCCTCG
The DNA here is from genome assembly GCA_964575455.1 of uncultured Anaerolineales bacterium. GTDB lineage: Bacteria > Chloroflexota > Anaerolineae > B4-G1 > B4-G1 > SKLM01. Next base: position 9,958 of record CAZNRX010000091.1, read on the forward strand.
GCAGGGAAGGTCTCCAGTTCCTCCGGCGCGCCGCCGATGGGTGACTCTGTGTCGAAGGTCTCCTCGGCGGGCTGGACGCCCTCCACGGTGAAGGGGCCGCTAACACGGAGCACGTTGGGCACCACCTCTGGCTGGTCGTAGAGCGTCTCGGAGGGCGCGCTGGCGGCGATGGTCTCATTGACCTCGTTCATCTTGGCCCGCCAGGCCTTGCGGTAGTCCTCCAGGGCAGCTTTGAGCGGTTCGGGCCAGTCGGGGTCGGTGTCGAAGGGGACCTCCCAATGCTCCCAACGCTCTTCTGGCAGCAGCCAACGGCGCTCATCGGCCTCGGTGATGGCGCGCTTGCCTTCACGGCGCTCCTTGGCGACCAGCTTAGTCTTGAGCGCAGTTCTGATCTCGAGGGTAACCTCAGGGAGAGCGTTGTTCAGTACCCCCAGTTTCCTGTCAAGTATGGGATCATACTCCTCAAAGATGCTGTCTAAGCCATTGCAATAGGCAATATCCTTAAGCATAACGTGGGGCGCCCTCTTGTAGACGAGGCCACCCGATATACCCACCTTCGGGTCGCTCAGCTCGTAGTAGTCGAATTCGGATGTGAGGAGCCGCTGGCGCGCGAGGGCCACTGCCACGCGGGAGGTGTCAATCGTGATCCATCGGCGCCCCCACTGCTCGGCGACGTAGGCCGTAGTGCCGGCTCCACAGGTGGGATCCAGGACCAGGTCACCTGCGTCTGTGGCCATCAGCATGCAACGTTGCACGATCGTGGTTGATGTCTGCACTACGTATATCTTCGGGTCCTTGCGACTCTGAATGCCGCCCCCCACATCATCCCACAAGTTAGTGAGTTCCAGATATCCGAAATCGTCGAAGTACTTCTTGAAACGCAGCGTCTTCCCAGCTTCGAGGACCCGGCCAGCCGGAATGACTCGGTGTTGCATCCTGTCCACGGTTGTACGCCAGTGACCAGCTGTGGGGTAGTACTCTTCGCCGTGGAATTCCAACGGCGCCATAGTTGCGTCTGAGCCGATCCCGCGAGAGGTCAAGCCCTGATCAGTATAGAATCGCCAACCTTCCGGTATGAGGTCCTCGTTCTTCTGCTCCTCAGGCGTCAGTCTTCGCCGTTCGCCGGTAGTGGGGTCTTCGATATAGTCGTATCTGGTAGCGCCTTTCTCCCCCCGCTCCAGCTCTCGAAACAGGGGTCTGAACTTGATGTTGTTGATCGCTTTTGCGTACCAGAGTATGTAGTCGCAGGAGGTGTCGAGCGTCTTTGCCCCGGCACTCTGCGTAGTCTTGTAGCTTATGGAACTAACGAAGTTCTCCGGGCCGAAAACCTCGTCCAACAAAGCCCGGACGCGGTGCACGTTCTGATCTGAGATCTGAACAAATACGCTTCCCGTATCGGTCAGTAACGTGCGAGCGACCATTAGCCGATCTCGCAGATATGCCAAGTAGGAGTGTATCCCGAGTCGCCAAGTGTCGCGATAGGCCTTGACCTGCTCAGGCTCGCGCGTCAGGTCGGCGTCACGTTCTTTGACGCTCCGTTTGTTCACAAAAGGCTGGAAGTTGCTCGCAAACTTTATCCCATACGGCGGATCCACGTAGATCATCTGCACTTTGCCCGCCAGGTCCTCGCGGCGGGCCAGCGAGTGCATCACCACCAGGCTGTCACCCAGGATCAGACGGTTGGCCCAGTCCACGTCGTGCTGGTAGAACTCGATAGCTTTACGATAGGACAGCCTTGGGTCGGCGAACAGCGACCGCTGGAGCGGCTCGCGCTCGGCGAGTTTGATGATCGCCTGGGCAGAGGCGCGCTCGTGGATGTGGAGGGCGACGGGATCCACGTCGAACCAGCGCTTCTCGCGCTTGCCAGCCCACTCGAGCCACGGCTGGTGGTCGCGCAATGCCTCGGCCAGGAGCCTCGCTTCCTCTCGGTCCAGCGGCTCATGCTGCGCCTTTCGCAGGAGGTCAGGCAGGCGGTCCTCCTCACCAGTGTCGTCGAAGCGCAGCACCGGCGGGAGGTGGGGATCGTAGTGGTAGCGCTGGGGGGATTCGCGCGTCACCTTGCCGTGGGCAGCGAGGCCGGCGGGCGGGATGTTCTTTCGCTTGTCGCTGTGTTTGTAGGCCTGCACCAGCTCCTCAGCGGCTGGGGAAGCCAGGAACTCCAGAATAGCCCCTGCTGTGGCAGGGCCTACACCGGGGACCTCGGTCAGCGCCTCTCTGGTAATCCCCTCCAGGTCCTCCAGGGCCCGGTAGCCTGCATCGCGAAAGGCACCAATTGTGGCAGTACCTATCCCAGGGACTCTTCTCAAGATGGCTATGTCGGTTTTTGGCATGGGGTCTCCTTCACCTCAAGTTTCGCGTGAATTCCTATCCCCTTCCTGGGATTTCTGGATGCGTTCAACGTGCAGCTACCTGATCATGAGGCAATTCCATGTGCAGGAACCCGACAGCAAGCCCGAAGAAACACGATGACTGAGCCAGCCTGACATATATAATGGCATAGATGATTCAAGTAAGCAACTAGATGTGCGAAAAGGCAATCTGTTTCTCATAATACAAGCTTGGGACAGAGATTAGTGCAGCGCAAACCGGAGTTTGGAGCTCAAGAAGCTGTCAACAGCTGTATTGATCAATAATTGGCGAAACTGGTCTGAGATTTACGCGAAAGTACAGAGAAAGGAGAAGGCCTGTCAAGCTCAAGTCATTTGATAGCAGTCAAAGGTCACGCTAAGCTCAGAGATTCTGATAGGTATCTTCACGTCGTCTCCGCACCGTCGCCACCACCACCGCTTGCAGTTCGTCCCGGACGCAATAAAAGACGCGGTAGTTTCCGATCCGGATCCGGTGGAGTGTCGAGGTCAAACCCGCACCTTCCGACACCCGTGCGGCCGCGGGTCCGCTCCCAGCTCCCGGATCTTAGCTTTCACGCGCTCTTTGTCTTGGTGCGCGACGTTCTTACTGAACTCCTTGGCCGCCCGGTCCGTGATGTAAACGATGTAGGCCACGGCGGTCACAACTGGTCTTTGACCTTCTCAAACTCCAGCGCCTTCCCGGCCTCAAACTCGGCGTCAGCCTCCAGCGCCGCCTCGATCAACTCCAGCCGCTCCAGGTCGTCCAGGCTGATGATCGCGGCCTTCGGTCGGTCGTATGACGTGACAATGACACGCTCCTTTCCGTATGCAACCCTGTTTAGGAGCTCTGAAAATTCTCGCTTGGCTTCCGTTACGCTCGCTGTGCTCGGCATGTGTGCCTCCTGTTACTCCAGTTTCCATCGTCCACGGAGACATGATACCAAAAATGACCAGGGTATACAAATCAGTAGAAATGTGTCGAGTTTCAACTTTGGCGTCCGTGGAGGAGGCGTGGTTGGGGCCAAGGAGGCTCTGCTCTGGAAGACTGGCACGCCCGAGTGCAGGAGAGCCAAGCTGAGGTGCGACACTGTGGACAGCAGACCGCGGGGACACTATGAAACAGAAAGCTATCCCACATCTGCCGAGAACTGGCATCTACCTACTTGACCTACCAGGGTTCTTACCCATTTGGCGGGTCAGGATCAACTCTACCTTGCCTTCTACGACGACGATCTCAGCCACCGCTTCACGCAGATCGTCAACCACGATCGACAGCAATAGCAGTACCTCGATGACTTGGTCGTGGAGGCCGTTGAGCATTGGCACCAGATTCCGCCGGAGCAGCGGGACTTCGACCATGCCAAGGCGGAGTTCATGCGGCAGTCCACGCGAGGAGAAGGTAGGAGACGGGGCAGCCCATCAATCCTCGTTCTCAGGCGGCACAAGGGGTTCGACAAGCGCGATCAGTTGAGGCAGGTCCCTCTGCACGGTCTCCCAGACCACCCTCAGGTCGACACGGAAGTATTCGTGAATCAAACGGTGGCGCATTCCGATCATCTCTGTCCAGGGAATCTCCGGGTGAGCTTGGCGCGTCGGGTCAGAGACGTGAGCAGCCGCCCCTCCGATGACCTCCAGAAGACGTATGACGGCATTCTGGTGCAGCTCGCTCTCGGCGAACGCCTCCCAGGTCTACGAACGCCAACGCCTTGCGCGCTGCGATCAGGATATCCAACAGGTAGGCTTCATCCCGCGGCATAGATGACCTCGGCATTCTCGAGGATACCCTTACGCCGGATGTAGTTCTCGCTCTGCTCCACGGCCGGGCGCTGCACGAGATCCACGGGCCGGTTCAGAAGCGCCTCCAATTCCTGCTCCATCCTCACCAGGTCGAACAGACTCCAGCGTGCGTCAGCGTTGAACGAGACCAGAACGTCGACGTCGCTATCCGGGCCGAGGTCCTCACGCAGCGCAGAGCCAAAGATGGCCATCTCCGCCACCTTCCAACGGTGACAAAAATCCGTCAACCGGCTCTCAGGTATGGCAAGCCGTAGATCAGCCATTGGAAGTCCTCCTCTCAGGCCGACGATGGCGTGACTTCTCGCACGTCGACCTGCACCCGAGCCTGAACTGCTTCTTCAGACACTTGTGCCCCCTGAGGGGTCCGGGGGGAGAGCTGGCTCAACCCGGTTTCGGCGGGTATGGAAACCCGCCCTACATGAGGTTGAGAAAGAAGCTTCCTCCAGGAGTCGGGCGGTGATTTCCTCAGAGACGTAGGCCTCGCCGCAATTCGCGCACACCTGGGCCGGCACCCTCCTGAACGCCATCACCGTTTGACACCGCCCGAGGGTCACGGTGGTGTGACCAGCCTGGGTCTCTGCGTGCCTGCAGATCAGACACTGCGAGGAGAAACGCAGCCGTGACTGCATACGTTCGCTCCTAGCCATCGGCGACCTCAGCCACAACCTCGCCAGCATCGTACTGGAAAGGCGAAACGTCAAGCCGCGTTAGCGCCGCGAGAAACTCGCTCCGGGACAGCCCCGCGATCTCCGCGGCCCTGGCCTGTGAGATTTCGTGCATCTCATACCACTTCACGGCTGCTGCCAGTCTCATCTCACCAACGAAACTGGCCGGGTCCTGTCGCAGAGCAGAGAAGACGCCTTGCGGCAGGTCCAGCGAAACTTCTACCGTCTTTGGTTTCCTCGTGACACGCTCTCCAACCACCCACTCGTCACCATAGCACCACTTGGCCCAATAATCCCTGAGCGGAGGTCCCTTGGTTCCTCAATTATACTCGCGGCACCGGGCTCGGCAAATCATGTTGCTCCAGACAAAGACCGTCGCTGCGCCCACCTCAACCCTGCAGTCGTTCCGCCAAGTGAGTTCCAAGGAGGGCTACTTCGACCGACGACAGTGCACGATCTAGAGCGTCCTCGAGCGATTCTCGAAACACAAGACTAGCTACCTGACACTTTGACATAGAAAAAGGTTGACCGACTTCACCATTCCGAGTAGAGTTGAGTTGGATAAAACAACCTACAAGGAGGTGGATGATGTCGGTCAACCAGACATATGTTACTTGGCTCAAGCGGATTCGGCAACTGCACCCGGGAGAACGGATCACGCGTTTGCGCAACTTTGCCCATATGGCAGCTGGTATCTTTCAGAGTCGATCGGTCCATCTGCGGCGCATCGCCGAGA
>CAZNRX010000092.1:0-15391 GCA_964575455.1 uncultured Anaerolineales bacterium
GCAGCTCTTCAAATAGCTCGCGCTCGCGCGGCGTGAGGTCCGTCGGGAGCTGCACGTCGACCTCGGCGTAGAGATCACCGTGCTCCTCCGGATTCCGGAGCTTGGGCATTCCTTTGCCTCGCAGCCGGAAGACTTGGCCATTCTGTGTACCCGGGGGGATGGTCAGCATCACGGATCCATTCATCGTGGGCACCCTAACCTCGCCCCCCAGAATCGCTGTGTAGAGATCGACCGGCACGCTTGTGCGCAGATCATCCCCCTCGCGCTCAAACTGCCCTAGCCCGGAGGGGCCCGATCGCACGTTGACGCGGAGATACAGATCCCCAGCCTCACCGCCCACCGCCCCTGCCTCTCCCTCACCGGCCACCCGGACGCGGGTTCCGGTGCGGGCGCCGGGCGGAATCGTGACCTCCAGTCGACGACCGTCCTTCTGAATGACGCGCGTGGTGCCGGCGTGGGCCTCACGCAGGCTGATGTCGATCTCCTGCTCGTAGTCCCGACCGCGCTTCGGACGTGCCTGGGGGGATGAACGATATCCCTGTCCAAATCCACCGGGGCGGGTTCGTGCCCCAGCCACGTCCCCTCGCGCCGCTCCGCTTGGTGCAGCACCTCCCATGCCCCCGAATATCTGGGTGAAGAAGTCAGAGAACGGGCTGCCACCACCGAACAGGTCCTCCAAGTCCTCAGGAGTGCCGTGGCGCACGTGAACACGCTGCGGCCCAGCCCCAGCTGCTCCTCCGGCCGTTGTCCACGGGCCCCAGTCGAAGCCACCAGGGCCGCTTCCCGCCCGCTCATACCTTTGCCAATCCGCCCCCAGCCGATCGTACTTCTGCCGCTTCTCAGGGTCAGAGAGAACCTCGTAGGCCTCGTTGATCTCCTTGAAGCGCTCCTCGGCTCCGGAATCGCCCGGGTTGACGTCTGGATGGTGTTTACGCGCCAGTTGGCGGAAAGCACGCCGGATCTCGTCCTGCCCGGCGTCCCTGCTTACGCCCAGGATGTCATAGTAATCTTTGTACTCCATACAGCCTCTGGTGAATCTACCTGACCACAATGACCCGAGCCGGTCGGAGAAGACGCCCGTTCAGACGATACCCTGCCTGAGTCACGTCCACGACGGTGCCCTTGTCCAGGTCGACCTCTTGGTGAGGAACAGTCCCTACGGCCTCATGCCAAGCTGGATCGAACACCTCTCCCTCAGCCGCAATTGGCTCAACCCCCTCCTGCTTAAGAAGCTGCTTCAGGGAGCGATGCGTCACCTCCACACCCTCACGAAGGGCGCCATTGTCACCGCTATCCGCCTTCAACGCCCGCTCCAGGTCGTCTGCGATCATCAGGAAGTTTCGCAACAGCCGTCCCCGGTCTGCTTCGATGCGGTCCTCCGCCAGGCGTCGCTGCCGCTTCCGGAAGTTCTCAATCTCGGCCTGCAGGCGCAGCGCTCGATCGCGCCACATCTCTAGGCCTTCCTTGAGCGTCTCGACCTCCTTAGGTGGCTGCGCCTGACGCCGCGACCCGCGCTCTGCTTCACCGGAGGCCGCTTCCCGCTGCCGTGGTGACGGAGCGACCTCCTCCTCAGGCACAGCAACGGGAGGCCGTCTACCCCTTTCCTCTGTCGCGACCGGCTGATTCTCGACGACAGCGGGTTGAGGTTCACCAACGGCGTGCCTATCCCGTCGCTCTTCTTGATCTCGTCGCTTGTCCGAACGCCTAACTCGGATCGGTACCCGTACTTGTTTGCTCATAGCTCTAACCCATTTCGCAGAGCGGTAGATTGGCGCACTGACGTCTGAGTTCTGCAGAGCCAGTCCACCAACCTACCACACCGGTTCTATACCTCGTGGAACTCGCCCTCGACGACTTCCTCATCGGCGGCATCCGCCTGTTCCTCGCCGCCACCATTGCGTCCAGCGCTAGGACCGCCGGGCTGCGGGCCGGCCTGGGCGCCACCAGCTGCCGCCTGTTGCTGGGCATACATTGCCTGCCCGATGGCCTGACTGGCCTGCTGCAGCTGCTCAATCAGTCTCTCGATGCGGTTCTTATCGTCGGCCTCTTTGGCCTGCTTCAGATCCTCAATGATGCTCTCGATGCGATTGCGATCCGATGCAGAGACCTGATCGCCGAGATCGCTCAGGGACTTCTCCATCTGATAGATCAGCTGGTCAGCCTTGTTGCGGGCCTCAATGAGCTCCTTGCGCTGCCGATCCTTGGACGCATGGCGCTTAGCCTCCTTCACCATCTCCTCCACGTCATCCTCACTCAAGTTCGTGGTAGCCTCGATGGTGACATTCCGCTCTTTGCCAGTGGCCTTGTCCTGGGCCGACACGTTCAAGATACCATCGGCGTCGATATCGAACGTGACCTCGATCTGTGGGACGCCCCGAGGCGCAGGCGGAATGCCCTCCAGGTTGAACTGTCCCAGGCTCATATTGTCGGACGCAATAGACCGCTCACCCTGCACGACGTGAATCGTCACCGCGGTCTGGCCATCCTCAGCCGTGGAAAACGTCTCACTCTTGCGCACCGGAATGGTGGTGTTGCGATCGATGATGGGCGTCATCACGCCGCCAAGCGTCTCGACGCCGAGCGTCAACGGAGTGACATCCAGCAGCAACACGTCCTGCACCTCACCGCCCAAAACACCGGCCTGAATCGCCGCGCCGATTGAGACCACCTCGTCCGGGTTGACGCCCTTGTGCGGCTCCTTGCCGCCGGTCAGCTCCCGCACCAAATCCTGAATCATGGGCATGCGCGTGGCGCCGCCGACCAGGACGACCTCATCCAGCTCCCCGGGTGACAGGTTGGCGTCGGCCAGCGCTTGCTCAAAGGGTTCGCGACAGCGCTGCACCAGATCCTCCGTCAACTGCTCAAGCTTGGCCCGCGTCAGCTTCATCTGCAAGTGCTTGGGCCCGGAGGCGTCAGCGGTGACAAAGGGCAGGTTGATCTCCGTCTCCAGGACGGTGGAGAGCTCGATCTTGGCCTTCTCCGCCGCCTCCTTCAACCGCTGCAGAGCCTGGCGATCCTCACGCAGGTCAATGCCCTGATCCTTCTTAAACTCATCGGCAACGTAGTCCGTGATGCGCTGATCCCAGTCATCGCCACCCAGGAAGGTGTCGCCGCTGGTGGATCGCACCTCAACCACGCCCTCGCCGACATCCAGAATGGAGACGTCGAACGTGCCGCCACCCAGGTCGAAGACCAGAATCGTCTCATCCTCTTCCTTGTTCAAACCATAGGCCAGGCTCGCGGCGGTTGGCTCGTTGATGATACGAAGCACGTCCAAGCCCGCGATCTTGCCCGCGTCCTTGGTCGCCTGACGCTGGCTATCGTTGAAGTAGGCTGGCACAGTGATCACGGCCTGAGTGACCTCTTCGCCAAGGTAGGCCTCGGCATCGTTCTTCAACTTCCGCAGGACCATGGCCGAGATCTCCTGCGGCGCGTACTCCTTGTCCTTCACCGGAACGTAGACGCGTGCATCATTCGACGGTCCCTGGACGATCTCGTAGGGCAGAACCTGACGCGCCTTCTCGACCTGAGGCTCGTCATATCGACGCCCCATGAGCCGCTTGATGGAGAAGACGGTGTTGTCCGGATTGACGACGGCCTGCCGCTTGGCAACCTGACCAACCAGCCGCTCGCCGCTTTCGTTGAAAGCCACGATCGAGGGGCACAGACGACCGCCCTCGGCGGTCGGAATCACGGTGGGCTCCCCCCCCTCCATCACAGAGGCCACCGAGTTCGTGGTGCCCAGATCAATGCCTATAATCTTGCTCATATTTCCCCCCTGCTAAACATAATGCCTTACTGTGCGCTCCTGGAACGGACAAATGTGCCTGATGCCACCTTGCTTCTCTCAACAGGCGACACGCCACTCTTTGAGCTTGTCGCTCCGAGCCGCACTACAAATGTTAATGCTCTTGCTTTACGAGTTGACTATACCGTAAGGGCATTAGAAAGGGATAAGAGCAACGTTAGCATGACATAAGATTGGAGCCGCTCGGCTCGCCTTTCTTGTTATGGGGGGCAAAGAGGGGTCGAACTGCTCGCCCTACACATCGCGCCAATCTGGAATCTGACCTCGATGGTGCCATCGCCACCAGAGGCCCACCGGATAGCCCACCATCTTAGCGACGTCGCCGGTGATGCGGATGATCGGCACCCACAGCGCCGCCCTCAGCCTCTCAAACCAGTTCATGTCGCCCCACAGCCTCGACAGCCGACGCCATGGAACCCAGAACATACCCGGTATCGCGATCAGGGTGAGGGCCCACCACCAGGCTCTGCCAACGATCCCAGCAGCTGCAATGAGCGGCAGAGCGACCAGATAGGTCAAGTAGCGGATGGCGTGGCGCAGCCGCCATAGGTCCGCCTTACCGTCGCCACGAGCATAGCGATAGTACTGCACGAAGAAGGCGTGCAGGCTGGGGCGAGGACGGAAGTAGACCAGAGCCTCCGGCACGAAGACGAAAGGGCCATATCGGGCGCGCAATCGGAAGTCGAAGATGAGATCTTCGCAGTAATCGAGCCACTCGGGATAGCCTCCCACGTCCTTCCAAGCGCTCTTGCGAAAGGCAACCGAACGGCTGGACGGTAGAAAGCGCTCAGGGCGAATATCCCTCAGCTCGGGCAACACCGTCGCGCCCATAGCTGCCTCGAAGAGGCTCTGTGGATCTGGCCGGAAGAATCCGGCAGCGATGCGTCCCTCCTCGTCCTCCAGGGGGGAGGCGATCCTCTCCAGCCACTCAGGGTCCAACCGGACGCCAGCGTCGGTCACCGCAACGATTTCGCCCGTGGCAGCACGGATGGCCGCGTTTCTGCCCTGAGAGATGTTAGCACCGGGGCGCTGCAGGACGCGCAGGTGAAAGCGATCCTCAGCATGCAGAAGCGACAGGGTGCCATCCGTCGACCCTCCATCGCAGACGACTACCTCGTCCGGATGGCAGGTCTGAGCAGCTAAGCTGTCAAGCAGCCGGGACAGGCTCTTGGCTTCGTTCAGCACCGTGACAACGACGGAGACACGCATCGCTCAGGATTATACACGACGACCTCTTCGCCGCAAACCTGAGGCGGCCCGCTTGCGCTTGGTCCGTCTGGCGGGCCAGCGCTCGCATACGTTTCCCGCCAGCCTGGCGAAGAATTTTAAGATTCTGAGAGGCCCGAAGCCCATCTCGCGGCACGCCTTTTCTGCTGTCGGGCTTGACGTTTGCTTGGAGATATGATAGACTAGCGCCATAGGACGCGGTAAGTTAGGTAGTGATGCAGCATCCTGCCCAGGCTTACGAGGCCTGGGTAGTCTGTGTGAGCACCTCTCCTTGCCGCCGTAAAAGCAGCAACAGTTACATCATAAGGAGAATCTGGAGGATGGAAGGTAAAGAAACTGGAACCGTCAAGTGGTTCAGCAACGACAAGGGGTATGGATTCATCTCGCGCGAGGAGGGGGAGGACGTGTTCGTGCACTACTCCGCCATCCAGGGCGGGGGCTTCAAGACGCTCAACGAAGGCCAGAGAGTTGAATTCAACGTCGAAGAGGGGGCCAAGGGCCTCCGGGCCGCCAATGTGGTTCCCATCGGAGAACCAACGGGCTTCTAGACGAAGCAACTAACTAACCGCGTCGGATAGGGCACGCAACAAACGTGCCGAAGATGCGCACAAGGAAGAGCCGTTCGCGTTCGGCGTTTTTGCCGGCGCGGGCGGTTCTTTGCTGTTGGAAACGGCACACAAGGTGATCTCAGCCAAATGAGCAAGACAGACAGACGCGTCAGAGGGAAGAACGTCATCATCACCGGAGGGTCCAGTGGCATCGGCAAGGCCACGGCCAAGATGCTGGCAAGGAACGGAGCCAACGTCTTCATCGTCGCGCGGGATAAAGAGAGACTGAACCAGGCCCTTGAGGAGATCAAGGCAGAGGGGGACGATCAAGACCAACGGTATGGCGCCTTCTCCGCCGACGTCACGAGCTGGCAGGAGGTCGAGTCCGCCATCGCGCATATCGTGGAGGCTGGCGGCGCACCCGACATCTTCATCAACTCCGCAGGTATCGTCTACCCTGGGTACTTCGAGGAGCTTCCCTTGTCCGAATTCAAGCGTCAGATGGACGTCAACTACTTCGGCACGCTCCACACCGTGAAGGCCGTCCTGCCGCATATGATGGCCCAAGGAGGAGGGCACATCGTGAACATATCGTCCTTCGGCGGGGTCTTCGGGGCCTTCGGCTACACCGCCTATGGAGCCTCGAAGTTCGCCGTGTGTGGCTTCACGGAGGCACTGCGGGCCGAGCTTCGCCCCCACAGCATCACCGTCTCTCTCGTCATACCGCCCGACACGGACACCCCTCAGCTTGAGGGCGAGCAGAAGATCCGGCCTTTGGAAACCGAGCTGATGAGTGGTACCGGCAAGCCAGAGAAGCTAAACCGCCTGAGTGAGTTCATCGCCTTTGGGCTGGCGAAGTGGGTGCTCAGCGACAACGGCGATCCGATGAGCCCGGAACAGGTCGCCAAGGCGATCGTCAGGGGCATCCAGAGAAGACGTTACCTGATCTTCCCGGATGCCATGCTGATGGTGGCCTACTACTTACGTGGCTTCCTCCTTCCCGTCGCCAACTGGGCCCAGGATCGGTTGTCAGAGGTGGCCAGGAGGCAGCGCAAGGTCCAGTAGCGCACCCTGCCGAGCGACCTGCAGCCAGACTCAAGACGCTTGTTGCTCCGCCAGCTCTCCTCGCACGGTCCGCAGCAGCGCCTCAGCCTTCAACTCTGCCAACGTGTAGCACGGCGCCGCTAGGTGCCGGGCCAGCGCCTGGGCCAGGCCCTCGTCGAACGCCTTATTCTCCATATTGATCACCACCGAGCGCACGTCCGCCCGGGGAAACATCTCGGCAACCAGATAGGCTTCCTTCTGTGGCGACCGGTTCGTCATCGAGACATTGCCGGCCCCATCAGTAAGCAGCACCATCAAGGGCATCAGGTCTGGATGCTGCCTCACCTCACGCGTGATCACGTCATAGGCAGCTTGAAGCCCCGCGGAAAGGGGCGTCTTACCTCCAACAGGAAGCTCCTTCAGCGCCTGCCGTGCAAGGCCAACGCTGTTCGTCGGCGGCAGTGCCACCACCGCGTCGTTCTTCTGAAACACAACCAGTCCAACGCGATCCCGCCGCTGGTAGGCATCCGTGAGCAGGGACAGCACCGCTCCCTTCGTCGCCTCCATCCTCTCGGCCACCGCCATCGACCAGGAGGCATCCACCACGAAGAGCACTAGGTTGGCAGCGCGGGTGACGCGCACCTTGCGCCGATAGTCGTCCGGGCGTAGCAGCAAGGCCGGGCCGTCTCCCTCCTCGGGATGACCACTATCCCCGGGAGGGCGTCCATTCTCACGCTCGCTCTGATGTGGGGCGGCGGCGCGCAGGGTAGCGTCGAAGGCCAGGTCACTGGGATTATCTGGAGATGCGCGTGCCCTGATGTACCGCCCTCGCTTCCGGCTGGTGCGCGTCTGGCTGCGCCGACCGCCACTGGAGCGGGTCAGCCGGTCGAGGGGGGTCTCCAGACGGCTCGGGCCGAACGCTTCACTGGAATCGACCTGCTCACCCCCTTCCCACCAGCGTCCCTCCGAGGGCCATCGCGGGATGGGCTGAGGGCCAGGGCTCTGCGTGGGGCGCGAGGGTTCCGCCGAACCATCGTCGTCAGAGCCCTCTGTCGCTACTTCCTCTTTTTTTTTGCCAACGACCTCTGGCGATTCGCCTTGCTCCTCATGCTCACCGTCCGACACGGTTTGCACTTGAGCCTCGTCCAGACGTTCAGAGAGATCATCGAGGGTGACCTCCGACTCCTCCAGGGGATACCGCTTCAGGCGATGGGGGAGGGCCAACTCGGCGGCCAAGAGGATATCGCGTCTGGTCAGGTAGAGACGACCGTGGAACGCGGCGTGAGCACGAGCCGCCTTGAGCACCACTAGATCGGGCCGGTGTCCATCAACGCCCAACTCGCTCATCACCGTAGCGATGGTCGTCAGGTCCGACCGCGTGTGCTCGACCTGGAGCAGGATGCGGCGGGCGCGCGTAATCTGCTCGGAGAGAGCCGCCTCCTTCAAGGCCCATGCATCGGAGAACCCCTGTGGGTCAGATTCAAAGGCCAGATTCCGCTCCATGATCACCACGCGGTGATCAGGGTCACGGATCGTCTCGATATCGACGCAGAGGGCGAATCGATCAAGGAGCTGGGGACGCAGGTCCCCCTCCTCAGGGTTCATCGTGCCGATCAAGATGAAACGAGCCGGATGGCGAAACGAGATCCCCTCCCGCTCCACGACGTTCACGCCCATCGCCGCTGCATCGAGCAGCAGGTCCACGACGTGATCGTCGAGCAGGTTGACCTCGTCGACGTAGAGGACGCCGCGATTTGCCGCAGCAAGGACACCCGGCTCAAAGTGCCTCTCCCCCTTTTGGATGGCCCGCTCGATGTCCAAGGTGCCGACGACCCGATCCTCAGTCGCGCTGACCGGCAGATCCACAAAGCTGGTTGGACGGCGGGTGCGCGGCACATCCTCACCACCTTCAGCGCGCTCACGACACTGCGTGCACCACGTTCCCGGTCGATCAGGGTCACAGCCAAAGGGACAGTTGGCCACCACCTCGATCTCGGGCAGCAGCGCCGCCAGTGCCCGAGCCGCGGTGGACTTGGCCGTACCGCGCTCCCCCCGAATGAGAACACCCCCAATCGGGGGGTAGATCGCGTTCAGGATCAGAGCGCGCTTCATGCGCTCCTGTCCAACGATAGCGGTGAAAGGAAAGGTAGATATCATATATACTCCATCCTCCGATACCTCTTCGACGCCCAGACATTATACCCTAATCCGCCCAGGACAAAACCATGGCCCAGCGACAAGGCACCTCCCCGGCCGCAGCCGGGATGCGCAGGGCAATCGCACATGACCAGACCCTGCGGTCTACGCTGCACATCTGTCTTGGAACCGTGTCTCGCCATGGTAAGGAGCTTCGGCAGGAAGCCACGCTATCAGACCAATGACAAAATCCTGCTAGGCGCTCCCGAGTTGTAGACACACAAGGCGATCCATGGTATCATTGAACGCACCATGGGAAGCTTGCCGCCCGGTGTTATAGTATTGGCAGTCGCCGTCCTGTCGGCTTCGGCCGGAGCCCTCCTCACGTGGATTGTAACCCGCCTCACAGGCAGCGGAAGAAGCGAGACTGCACGCCGCCCTCCTGAGGAAGAAGGAGCTGCAACGGATAACTTGCTGCGCGTCGCCCGGACCAAGGGCAGCCCCGCTATCTTTGTGCAGGGCAGACGCGTGGGCCACCTTCGTGACATCAAGGATCGAGAGACGGGCCAGGAAACCATCTCAGCCATCAAGGCCGTACTGGCATTTGCCGAAGGATGGCTCCCGGCCTTACAGGAGAGGCGGGACTCGTCTGGCTCCCCCGAGAGGCAACCTGCCGCTGGTGCTCTCGACGTCTCCCCTCCCCTACGCCCGAGACCACCGATCGCTGCGGAAAGAGCCCGAGGCGCCTCATTGTCGGAACCGCTCAGACTCATCGAGGAGATCGACGCCCTGGTTCAGAAGCGCCTTCAGGGACAACCAGAGTTGGCCAAATACAGGATCCGACTGACCCGCGACGTGCACGGTCGCCCTCTCATCTACGTGGGGCAGGAGCACTACCGCTCGGCGGATGATGTCCCCGATGACGAGGTGAGAGCTTTCATCCAAGAGACGATCCATATCTGGGAGAATCAGTAGATCGGCTCATCATAGACAAAGCCGCTGCCTATTCTGGCAGCGGCTTTGATCTGGATCTAACGGTGCAACGGAATAAGCTTCCTACCCGGACCTGTTGCTGCACGTGGCGCAGGAGGCCGAAGGCGAGCAAGAAGCACAAGACGTGCCCTCTCCGGCGATGACGCCCTGGTCCCCAACAGCGGAGAAGAGGGAGATCACCCGATGGGTCTCCTGGCTATCACAGGTCGGACATGCAATAGGGTCGTCTGCCTCCGACATCCCTCGCAAGGCATCAAATTGAGTCTCACAGTCCGAACACTCGTATTCGTACAAAGGCATCTAAACTATCCTCTCCAGAAAACCGTCGGCTATGGAAAGCCGACTACAGATATCAATCATTCGCACCGGCATATATGGTAGGGCAGGTCTCCGTAAGCGCAGCGGCACCTGCCGAAATCCAACAGAGTCTTTTCCAGTCAGACATCTTGATTTTACACAGCGATCCACCATCCGTCAAGCCGCGATCAGATGATGTCCAGTCTCTCCCCGACCTCCTCGAAGGCAGAGAGGACCCTGCCAAGCTGCTCATCGGTGTGCGTCGCCATATAACTGGTGCGCAGCAGCGACGACCCCGAGGGCACCGCCGGTGGAATCACCGGATTGGTGTAGATGCCTGCTTCGTAGAGGGCCTTCCAGGCGATGATAGTGGGCATATCGTCTCCGATGATGATCGGGATAATGGGCGTCACCGTGTTTCCAACGTCAAAGCCTATCTCACGGAGCTCGGTCCGCATGCGCTTGGCGATCTGGTTGACCCGCTCGATCCGTTCCGGCTCATCCCGCATCACGTCCAGAGCAGCCAGGGCCGCGGCCGTGTTGGCCGGCGACATACTGGCGCTGAAGATCAACGAACGAGCGTGATGCTGTACATAGTGGACGGACTCGTCGTCACCCGCTATGAATCCCCCCAGGCTGGCGAAGGATTTGCTGAAGGTCCCCATGATCAAGTCGACCTCGTCGTTCAGGCCGAAATGAGCCGCCGTGCCGCGCCCACCGCCGACCACACCAATGGCGTGCGCGTCATCCACCATCAGGCGCGCCCCGTATGCCTTGCACAATGGCACGACCTCCGGCAGCGGGGCCAAATCGCCGCCCATGCTGAACACGCCGTCGACGACGACCAGTTTCCCGGCGTCATCCGGCAATCTCGATAGAACACGTTCCAGGTGGTCGATGTTGTTGTGGCCGAAGCGGCGCACCTCACCAAGCGACATTTTGCAGCCATCCACGATGCTGGCGTGGTCCTCCTTATCCGTGATGACGAAGTCATGACGCCCCACGAGCGCGGTGATGGTGCCCACGTTGGTCTGGTACCCGGTGGGGAAGACCAGCGCCGCATCCTTATCCATGAATCGAGCCAGCTCACGTTCCAGCTCCAGATGGAGCTGCAGGGTGCCGTTTAGGAAACGGGAACCCGTGCAACTGGTGCCGTACTTCTCGGTCGCTTCGACGGCTGCACGACGCACCCTGGGATGGGTCGTCAAGCCCAGGTAGTTGTTGGACCCGATCATGATGAGGCGATGATCGCCAATGGTGACCTCGGTACCCTCACTGTCGGTGAGGGGTATGAAATAGGGGTAGAACCCGGCCTCCTGAGCTTCTCTGGCTTCGGTGAAGGCCCGGCACTTCTCGAACAGATCCACTAGATAACCTCCTTGGCTCCCTCTCACGGTTGCGCTACTCGACGCCCTGGAGTATTATACGCGAAGATTCTCACGTGGCAAAGCAAGCAATGGACACGCCGGAGGTAACACATGAAAGCACTAGCTAAGCTGGCTCTGGACACAGCCGAATTCCGCGGAGCGACGTACGCCGACGTCCGCGTTGTTGAACACCGCGAACAGACCGTGCGCGTCAAGAACGGCGTCGTCGAGGCGCTGAGCGAGACGACCGACCACGGCCTTGGCGTGCGAGTCTTGGCCAAGGGGGCCTGGGGCTTCGCCTCCAGCACCCTCCTGACCAGAGATCAGGTGGAGGAGGTTGCGGCCCTGGCCGTGCAGATCGCTCGTGCCAGCGCGCTCGCTCAAGAGGAATCGGTCGACCTGGGCCCGCCGGTGACTAGCACCGGGACCTACCGGACGCCGGTCGAGATTGACCCCTTCAGCGTCGCACCCGATGAGAAGATCGCGCTGCTGCTCGAAACCGATCGCGGCATGCGGCGCGCGGAAGGCGTGAAGGTCACCCGCTCCGCCCTGGTTTCGGTGCGAGAGAGGAAGATCTTCGCCAACACCGAGGGCGCTCTCATAGACCAGGAGATCATTGAGACCGGAGCTGGCATCGTCGCGTTGGCCGTGGACGAAGGCGAGGTACAGCAGCGCTCCTACCCCAACTCCTTCGGACGGGATCAGCGCACGCTCGGATGGGAGTATGTCGAGACTATCGACCTTCCTGGCAACGCTGAGCGCGTGGCCGATGAAGCCGTGGCGCTTCTGAGCGCTGATCGCTGCCCCAGCACTGTGACAAACGTGATCCTTGGGCCTACCCAGCTGGCGCTGCAGATCCACGAGTCTTGCGGCCACCCCACGGAACTGGATCGCGTCTTCGGAACCGAAGCCGCGTATGCTGGCACGAGCTTCTTGACCCCGGACAAGCTTGGCACCCTCCGCTACGGTTCGCCGGTCGTCAACCTCACGGCCGACGCCACCCTGCCTGGCGGTCTGGGCACATTCGGGTGGGACGACGAGGGCGTGCCCGCTCAGCGCGTCGAGCTGGTGAAGGACGGACGCTTCGTCGGCTATCTGACGTCGCGGGAGACCGCCGTGCAGCTGGCTAAGCTCAAGGGGGCATGCCCGGAGGAGGCACGCTCCGGTGGCGCAATGCGCGCTTCTGGCTGGAATCGTATCCCCCTTATCCGGATGACCAACGTCTCCATTGAGCCAGGAACATGGGACCTCGACGATCTGATCGCCGATACCGATGAGGGCATCTACATGGAGACCAACCGCAGCTGGTCGATTGACGACAAGCGGCTCAACTTCCAGTTCGGCACGGAGATCGGCTACGAGATTACGAATGGGCGTCGTGGTCGGATGCTGAGGAATTGCACCTACACCGGGATGACGCCTCAATTCTGGCGCTCCTGCGACGCCGTGTGCAACGAGGACCACTGGGAGATCTGGGGAACGCCCAATTGTGGCAAAGGTCAGCCAAGCCAGATCGCTCACACGGGCCATGGAGCAGCTCCAGCTCGATTCCGCAGCGTACAGGTTGGGGTGATGGAAAAGTCGTGATAGGCACGCCAACGCCGACCAGCCTGCAAATTGAATTGATGAAAGGCACGGCGTCCACACGCGCACCGAGCCGGCCCTGTAATTTGTTTTTCACTGGGCACGCAATCTGCGAGTTTGTCATGGTTGACCAAAGCAGCTTCACTTGCCAAAAGATCTTGCAGGATCATGACCGATGTGTTCAAACACATGCCCCCCACATTTGGTGCAGCCCCCGGTCCCCAACACCTAGATGTACACTCGGCACGTCGCTGGCTCTGTCTCAAGATGTCGTCTCTGTACGTCACCTTAAAGACTTCCCTCTTTTAAGCTAATCGGCGCAGAATCGGTTGTCAGAGCGGGCGCTTTCTGATAGAATAGGCGAACGATCTGAGAGATGGTTCATTCTTCGCAGGGGATGATGTAGACCTCAATTCAGCCACCTCGGCTGGTAAAGCATTTCATCCTCGGCGCTGCAGCCTTTATTGACTTCACGCCGCCGATTCTTTCGGCCAGAATAGACGACAATTCTTTCAACACACCTACCTATGAAAGCTGCACGTATCTGGTCAGCTGCCCTTGGTGAGCTTCAGCTTCAAATGACGCAGGCCACATTCGAGACATGGCTGCGCGACTCGAAACTGATGAAGTACGAGGACGGTACCTTCGTCGTCGCCGTCAAGAATGGCTATGCAAAGGATTGGCTCGAGAATCGGCTCCTGGCCACAATCAAGCGCACACTGGCACGGCTGGCCGACCGCACCGTCGACGTCAGATTCGTTGTAGGAAGCGAGGTAGCTCGACCTGCGGAGGTCGACGTCCCCCTGCTCAAAACCTCCAGTCAGTCTCGACAGACGGCATCAGATCCGTCCCCTCCCGATACGCCATCGTCGCGCAACCCACCGAGCAGGCGGCTCAATCCGCGATATACCTTCGATAGTTTCGTCGTGGGGCCGGGGAATCGCCTCGCTCACGCTGCATCTATGGCCGTTATCGAGAGCCCTGCTGGCGCTTACAATCCACTGTTCATCTACGGAGGCGTTGGACTGGGTAAGACACATCTGCTGCACGCTATCGGTCAAGCGTGTCAGGATCGAGGCATAGACGCCCTCTACGTCTCATCGGAGACGTTCACCAACAACCTTATCGAGGCTATCCGCTCTCACACGACGGATACCTTCCGCGAGAAGTACCGCACCGCCGACGTGCTGCTGGTTGACGATATCCAGTTCATAGCCGGCAAAGAGAGGACGCAGGAGGAGTTCTTCCATACCTTCAACGCCCTTCATGGCGCAGACAAACAGATCGTCCTCTCCTCGGATCGAGCGCCCAAGGCGCTCAGCACCTTGGAGAAGCGGCTCTGCTCTCGCTTCGAGTGGGGGCTCATCGCCGATGTCCAGGCCCCTGATCTGGAAACGCGCATCGCCATTCTGCGCACCAAAGCCGCTTTCAGCGGGGTCGATATCCCCGACAAGATCCTGTCTACCATCGCATCCCAGATACAGAGCAACATCCGTGAGTTGGAAGGGGCTCTCAACCAGGTGATAGCGATGGCGCGACTGACGAACGAGCCTCTCACACTGGAGGTCGCGGAGATGGCCTTGGGTAACCTTCTCCCCCGGCGGCGCGAGTTGGCTCCCGACGATATCATCGAGCAGGTGGCGGACTACTTCGGGCTGGAGGTGAGCCAGGTGAAGGGACGCAGCCGGAAGCGCGATATTGCACGTCCACGCCAGGTCGCGATGTATCTCATCCGCGAGGAAACGGACGCCTCATTGCCTCACATTGGGGATCTCCTCGACGGCCGCGATCACTCCACAGTTCTCTACGGCTGCGACCGTGTGACGGAGCTGATCGAGGAAGACCTCGATTTCCGGCGCGAGGTCACCACCCTCCGTCAGCGGCTTTACGAACGGGTCCCCACATAATACTCATAACTATTCACCTCCTGCTCCCAGCGGATCCGTGATCCGCAGTGTTGGGCGCGAAATCGCCGGATCACGGGCGGAAGGCCGCCTAATCCAGCTGGAGCGTGGGTGCTACAAGGTGAACGGTCACATCCTCACGTCGGGTGTCCATCGCCGGGTGAGGGCTGCTGGGGTGATGGCGCCCAGACCCCGGTGTGGCGCCCGCAGCAGGCCCAGTGCACCACGGAAGACCCTGTCGGGGTTTCTTGCTTTCCTCCCCCTATCCCTCAGGGCTTTATCATTCTCAAACGGGAATGCCGAGTAGGGCTCTGGCCTCATCGCCCGATATCCCAAATCCCCGCGCTATTTCCCAAATGGTATCCCAGACCTACCCTATTGACAAACCACTCCCCACGTGGTATACTTGACCCATGAACAAAGACTTTCGAAGTCTGGCGGATGGCCTTTGAGACCCGATTGGGCTTGCTGATGGCGGCATCC
>CAZNRX010000093.1:0-14886 GCA_964575455.1 uncultured Anaerolineales bacterium
GCATACCTCATTTTCGGTGTCGTGTCACCTTCTCCCCCAAGTTTTGTATACGCCCATGTTGATCAGCCCCTGAAACGAGGGTGCGTTCTGCAAAGCCTCCAACAGCCTGTACGTCGCCGTGATGTTGTTTCTCACGTAGGTCTCAAAAGGCGTCGTGGCGGATATCCCGGGCTGTGCAGCGGAGTGGTAGACGAAATCAATGTCACGGATGGCTGAGCTCAGGTCATCTTCCACCAGATCGAGACGGAGGAACTCGACGCCTTTTGCCTGGATTTGGCTGGCATTGAGCTCCTTGAGCGCGACCGAGTAGTAGTCAGTGAAGCAGTCCAAACCACGCACGGAATGCCCGAGTTCGACCAGCCGCTCCGCCAGATGGGACCCGATGAAGCCGGCTGCTCCTGTGACCAGGATATTCATAGAGATATCTCCTCTCCGGTGACTATTGCTTTGTCATCTCGTACATCACGTCCGCTTCCGGACCGAGGACGCAAGACCCATGAGCGGGGCCTGGAGGCATGTGGAGCATACGCCCGTCATCATGGGAGAGCTTGGTGCCCACCCGTTCTCATCCAATGTATCCCTGGGCCTTTAGCAGCTCGGCGCTCAGGATCGCGCCGCCGGCCGCCCCCCGCACCGTGTTGTGGGACAGGGCGACGAAGCGGATATCCATCACCGGGCAGGGGCGCAGCCGCCCGACGGTGATCGCCATGCCGCGCCCAGCATCTCGATCCTTGCGTGGCTGCGGTCGATCCGGCGCCTCCCGATAGAGGATCGGGGGCTGCGGGGCCGAGGGCAGATCCATCTCCTGGGGCGCTCCCTCGAATGCGGTCCAGATGGCGACGATCTCGTCGAGCGCTGGCCGATCAGATGTGAACGTGAGGCTGACGCAGGCCGTGTGCCCGTTGGTCACGGGCACGCGGTTGCAGTGCGCCGAAATCGTCAAGGAATCCTCATAGACGAATGCTTCGTCCTCGATGGTACCCAGGATCTTCAGCGGCTCCCGCTCCGTCTTCTCTTCCTCGCCCCCGATGAAGGGCACCACGTTGTCGATCACGTCCAGGGACGCCACGCCGGGGTAGCCCGCGCCCGAAACGGCCTGCAGGGTGGAGACGATCAGGCTATCGACGGCGTAACCGGCCTCCATCAGCGCATAGACCGGCGGCAGGTAGCTCTGCAGGCTGCAGTTCGGTTTGGTCACGATGAAGCCCTCGTTCCACCCTCGCTTCTTCTGTTGGCTAGGGATGATGGCGGTGTGATGGGGGTTCACGTCCGGGATGAGCATGGGAACGTCTGGGGTGTGACGATGCGCCGAGTTGTTGGAGATTACCGGCAGGCCGCTGTCTGCGTACTGTTCCTCCAGCTCACGCACCGCTTGCTTGTCCATCCCCAGCGCGGAGAAGACGAAGGCGCACCTGGCCCCGGCCGCCTCCACGTCTCTCGCGTTGGCGACGGTCAGCCCGACCACCTCCTGAGGGATCGGCTCATCCATCACCCAGCGCCCGGTCACCGCCTCCGTGTAGCTCTTCCCGGCAGAGCGAGGGGAGGCCGAGACGTGCGTCACCCGGAACCACGGGTGCCCCTCCAGCAGCCGCAGGTAGTTCTGCCCGACCATACCGGTGGCGCCCACCACACCTACGTTGATGTTGCCCATCTGTCCTCTCCTTCCCAACCTCCCCGGCTTCAGACCGACGGGCTCACCGCTCACCGCTGGCGTTCAAGATCACCTCATCGTGAATCCGGCGCACCGCCATGGCTGCGTCCTCCGCGTCGACGGCCAGGGAGATGCTGCACTCGGAGGAGCCCTGTGCCACGGCGATGACGTTGATCTCAGCCCGCGCCAACGCGCCGAAAATGCGCGCCCCGACCCCCGGCGTGGTGCGCAGCCCCGATCCGACGGCGGTCACGATCACCACATCGTCGATCGACCAGACTCTATCGATGTCCTTGCGCGCCAGCTCCAGCGCCATCTCTTCCTCGATCGCGCCGATCACCGGCTCCACTGTCTCCGTGGGGATCAAGAACGAGATCGATTGCTCCGAGGAGGCCTGGGTGATCATCAGTACACTAGCGCCCTGGCTGGCCACGGCGGCGAAGGTCCGAGCGGCGATGCCGGGCACGCCCATCATCCCGCGACCTTCGACGTTCACCAAGCTCAGTCCCTCGATGGCGGTGACCGCCTTGACCGTGCTGGGCGCGGCCTCTGACTTCCGATCGATACGGGTTCCCGGGTGCGTGGGGTTGAACGTGTTCTTCACCCGCAGTGGAATGTCCCGCTCAATGACCGGGCGGATGGTGCGCGGATGGACCACCTTGGCCCCGAAGTAGGCTAGCTCGCTCACCTCGTTGTACGAGAGCACAGGAAGCACTTGTGCATCGGGCACGATGCGCGGGTCGGTGGTCATTACGCCATCGACGTCGGTCCAGATCCATACCTCGTCGGCGTTCAGGCAGTCGCCCAGGATGGCGGCGCTGTAGTCGCTCCCCCCGCGGCCCAGCGTCGTGGTCACGCTCTCCTCGGTGGCGCCGATGAAGCCGGTCACGATCGGGATCTTCTTCTCCTCCAGAATAGGCAAGAGTCGGCTGGCCACCCGCTCTCGTGTGAGATCCATCAGGGGCACCGCGTTCTGATACTTGTCGTCGGTGATGATCACATCCGTTGCGTCCACGGCCTCGCTGTTGCCGCCCCTCTGGCGGAGCACCGCGGCCAGGATGCAGGCATTGATGCGCTCCCCCAACGAGGTGATGGCGTCCATCGCGCGAGGTGTCACCTCTCCCAGCACGTGGACGCTGTGGCAGAACGTTGCGAACTCGTCGAGGTACTCGTCGACTGTGCTGAGGAGGTCTGCCCGCTCGCCGTCGGGGTCTAGCAGCTCATCCACGGCGCGGTAGTGTCGCACGCGCAGGTCGGCGACAATGGCCCGGTACGTCTGGTCGTCGCCGGACGCTGCTGTGAACGCTCCTTCGGTAAGTGCGTCTGTGACGCCGCTCATCGCAGAGACGACGACCACCAGATGGTCCCAGTCGTTAACCTGCTCCAGCACGATGTCCGCCGCTTGGCTATGGGCTTCAGCGCTCCCAACTGAGGTGCCGCCGAATTTCATGGTCAGTGTCGTCATCTCACCTACTCCTCAGATACACGAAAAACCCCACGCCCTGGGGCGCGGGGATCTGCCACGCGGTTCCACCCAAGTTCAAGGTCAGACGGCGTCTGACTTGCACTCTTGCGGCGATAACGGGCCGTACCGAGGTCCCATACTCTCGTCAGGCGGTTTCAGGGACCCGCTCCCGGGTGGTTTTCTCGCCGGTCCAGTCGAGGAGGCTCTCAGCCGGTGACCTCCCTTCTCTCTTGACCTTCGTGCGGCGGTACTCGTCCCGGTCAACGCTTTGTCAGTCTCACATGTTGCGCCGCATTATATCATCTGGGCAGAAATGCGCCAGCTCAAGCTTAGGGTCCCACGTCTGTCATAACCAGCGGGAGGAAGACGTCGAAGACATCGTGGACCTTTGCGCTGGCGTAGAGGATCTCGCCTTTGCCGTCCTGAATCTCGGTCCAGACGGCGTGAACGACACCGTCGCGTCCAATGTCGAGCGAGACATCCTCCAGGCGCAGGCTGCTGGCATACACCAGCCCAGGGTCCGGCCACGTCTCCGGATCCGAGGTCCAGGTGTGGCGGATGGCAAAGGGAAACGATTCATCATGCCAAGCCACGTGCCGGTGTCCAAAGCTGTCCACGGCCAGTGATGGCAAGTATGCCCCGGTGGCGCTGCTGGACAGCATGAGCACCGGGACCCAATCCTCACCTCTGCTGTAGCGGACCTGATGGATGTCACTCACTGGCTCCTGCCAGACCACCTCCGCGATGCCCTTCCCGTCTACGGCCACGTCCGGAACCGTGGAGAAGGCGCCTGGCGCGTTGGAGATGTTCTGTGGCAGGCTCCAGCCGGTGTTTGTCCTGTCAAGGACGTAGATCTCATCCTCGCTGTCGTCCCTATAAGCTAGGTGAATCGCGTCCTCGCCAGCGATATTGATGGAAGGACCCGCTCCGTAGGCGCTAGGGATTAGGCCATAGCTTGGCCAGGACAACCCATCGTTTGAGCTCGCGTAGTGAAGCTGGCTTCCCGATGCCGTCTGCTCCACCGCTACGACGTGGATGCTGCCGTTGGGGGCCACAGCGATGTCGGGCGCCTCAGAGACCTGGCTGAACGCTCCGGACTCACCCGTTTGGGAGACGTTCCTGGGCAGGGACCAGTCAGAACCGTCCCAGGCGACATAGAACACGTCGGTGTAGAAGACTTCTACGTCGTTAACGTACACCAGGTGCACCCTGTCGCCGGGTCCGGCTTTCACAGCTGGTTGTTCGCTGGTTCCCGTTCCCGGTATGGGCGAGGGGGTGGACCACGAGCCGGCCTCCCGATAGCTGTGGTTGAGCTCGCCTCCCTCCTCCCACACGATGTGCGCCACGCCGCCATTAGTGACGGCTAGCGCTGGCATCTCTGACTCGACCTCTGAGGAGTCGGACACGTTGTATGGCGCGCTCCACGTCGCGCCGTCGGGAGCAGCCGTCCGGTCCAGGGCCTGTAGTTGCATCTCTGCCCGCGCTGTCGGGGCGAAGCCAATGGCTGCCACAGCGCCGATCGTCAGGACCGCTCCCAGTGTGACAAGTACTGACTGAAGGCCACGCTTTTCGCTCAAGGTCATCGCAAGTTCTCCTTCTTTGCGTATGGCGTGCTGAATGAAGCTCGAGACTTGGCTAGGCAAAGAGACATCGGACAGAGATTAAGCGGCGAATCCGTGTCCGATGTCGTGGTTTGCGTCTCAGGACGAGGGACCTTTACTCGCGGCTAGATTAGTCTTCTGACTCCAGGATCTGGATCGATTCGGCGTGGAAGTAGCCATCGCCTTGGGTGAAGCCCGTTACCTCTGCCTCGAGACCGACCTCTGGGGTGCCCGTGATCTCGGTATGTGGCGTCACCACCACAGTGGTGGAAACCGATTCTGTGGTGAGGATCCACTGGCCGTAGACCGGGTCACAATCGGGTGATGGTAGCTCCTCGATGATGCCCGTGAAGGTGCTTTCGATCTTTTCGGAAGGGTCGTCCTCCACCTTGATGCGGATGGCCACCAGGCCGTCTGAATCCTCTAGGGCCTTGACCTCGACCCAGCATCCGATTGCAAGGGGTCCCTTGTTGGTGTTGATCGTGGTGCTGCTGGTGACGGTGACGGAGATTTTCCCCGTGGCTGTCGCCGAGTTGGTATTGAAGACCCATTCGTTGCCAAGGGTATCCGTGGACACGAGCGTGCCCTCGAACTCCACCATCTGGTACTCGGGATCCTTGACCTTAATCTCGGTGGCCACGATCGACCCGTCGTCCTGCTCGTTGCCCTTCACCTCGGCGGTGAGGCTGATGGCCGGCGTGGCGCCCTTCAGCTTGGTCTCCTCCGTGAAGCTTACCACGGTGCTAGCGACGATCCAGAGACCCTCGAAGCCGGTGTCGTCTGGCAGGTCCTCGATGGTGCCCTCCAGTTCCACCTCGAACTCCATTTCTTCTGGTGTCTGCAGAGTGATGTTCATCGCCCACAACGTGTCGTCGCTCTGCTCGAAGGCGACAACGTTGGCCACCATGCCTACTGTTGGCACTCGATCCGGTGGGTGGATCATCGTCTCGTCTGTTACCTCGACGCTGATCAACTGACCCGCCTCGATGCGCCACGTCCCTGTGTAAGGCGACTCTGACGGAACGTAGTCGATCTCACCGCGGAAGTGCTGCGGGCGTCCCCATCTGCTCTGCGCCTTCTCCACGGTGATCTTGACTGCCACGAGGCGCTCCTCGCCCTCGGAACCCTGGTCTCGAGCTAACACGTGCACCGAGTCTCCCACTTCGGGTGTCACCACCGGGGGCAGGATCATCGTCTGCTCCGTGACCTCGACGCTATTCAGCTCACCGGCCTCGACCTCGATCTCCCAGGTCCCTGTGTAAGCCGGGCCCTCTGGCAGGACACCGGTGATGATGCCTCGAAAACTGACGTTCCGTCCGGGTAGTGGGGGCTCTGGCCCCCTTATTGGCCGTACGGGTACTTGGACGTCCCTCTCGAAGACCGGTGGCTCCTCGATTCCCGGCTTGACCACATCCGGTTTGAAGGCCGCGGACGTGTCGACGAAGACCATCAACGCTACGATCAGGACCATGGCTGCTGCTATACTGCCGAGTATTCTGCGCATCACTCATGCCTCCTCTCTGGGTGAACTTGTCCAGCTGCTTACTCCGCCCATGTCAGGCGTAGGTCAACGTGAATCTCGGGCCTTACAACGAGGATCGACTCGTTTCGTTACGGATTTGGTGCGCCAGTCAGCGCGCTTGACGCTGCTGCTCCGGCATCGCCCGGCTTGGATCCCCCAGGGGGCCCGGGTGAGCTCGGTGGTACGGGGAGATCCGGCGGCCCCGGTGGCTCGGGCGTCATCGTCCTTCCCAATGGTTGCGGTGTCATCGTTTGCCCTGGCGGCTGAGGCGTGACCGTCTGTCCTGGTGGTTGTGGTGTCATGGTCTGCCCCGGCGGCTGCGGTGTCATGGTTCGCCCTGGCGGCTGAGCCGTCATGGTCTGCCCCGGCGGTTGTGGCGTCACGGTCTGCCCTGGCGGCTGGGGCGTCTTGGTCAGCCCTGGTGGCTGCGGCGTCATGGTTTGCCCCGGCGGCTGCGGCGTCATCGTCTTTCCCGGCGGCTGCCCCGGGTCGACGGGTTCCCCCCGCTCGGAAGGTTCAGCGGTGTCCGTCGGAGCGACCGTGGCTGTTGGCTCGTCAGTCTGGGTAGGCGTGGCAGTAGCTGTCTCCGTGGGCGGGGGGTCGAGGGGGGGAGCCTCTGGCTCCTCCACCGGTGCTTCCAGGGCTCGCCTTGCAGCTGCTCGCGATGCAATCATCGCTCGCTCCACGGCAGCTTCGGTCTCCTCTCCTACACGCTCCCGGATTCGGCTCAAGGTCGCTTGGTGCTCAGCCACTTGACGTCGTAGCGTGCGCGTGAGAGAGGCCACATCTTGTCCCGCGACGCGCTGCCTTTGGAGGATGTCGCTTGCCGCCTCCAGGGCGTCGACGTAGCTGTTCACTGTCGTCTCTACCTCATCCGCTCGTCCCATCTCGGTCAATCGCATCGCCTCTTGCAGCCGCTCTTGGGCGAACCTCAGATACAGATGGGCGTCGGTCGTCTCCTTAGGCGACAGAGCCAGCTGAGCCCGCTCGCCAGCCAGCTTCACCCCATAGAGGGTGTCCCCCGGCAGGCTATCCGATGAAGCGTAGACGGCGCCGATTCCCAACGTGCCCAGCAGAACGAGGATGGCGATAGCTGCCAGACCAGGCGTAGCCAGCCTGCGGACCAGCACAGGAACGTTGGGCCTCAGCCCCAGGCGACTCAGGATGCCTTGCCCCTTTGCTTGTCCCGGCTGTTCCTTGGCTGGTGCTCGGGCGTCGATCTTGCACATCAACCGGGAGCGCGCGCTCTGTTGAAAGGAGACAGAAGGGGCCACTCTTGGTGCCGCGCTCATTCGCTGGGCGGCCTGCAGCAGCGGTTGTAGCTCGTCGCGCCATTCTGGGTAACGAGCCAGGCAGTCCTCTACGCTAGCGCCTCTTTCGAGATCGCTCAGGCATCGCGCCAGGATCTCCTCCATCTTCCGCATCTTACTCATCTCTTCCCAGGATATCGCTGAGCTTGGCCAGCGCCCGATGCTGCATCACCCGGCACGCCCCCTCAGTCTTATTCAGGATCTGAGCCACGCGGGCATGGCTCAGGCCTTCCACGAAACGGAGGATGATCAGCGCCTGTTTTTCTTCCGACAGGTGGGCCATCGCTCCCAGGAGGCGTGACACCTCTCGCTTCTTCATCAGCGTCTCCTCCGGCCCCATAGATTCATCGGCCAGGGTGAACGCCATAGCATCCAATGGTCTTTCATCCTTCTGGGTTCTATAGTGATCGACCACCGCATTGTGTGCGATCCGGTAGAGCCAAGACGAAAAGGGATGCCCTCTCGGCTGATAATCGCCTATCGCATCCCAGGCCTTTAGAAACACCTGCTCCGTCAGATCCTCCGCCCTCCCCTCGTTGCCCACTTTGTAGAAGACATATTGGTAGATCTCATCCAGGTGACGCACGTACAGATCGCCGAAGGCCTCGGCATCTCCGTTTACGGCGCGGCGGACAAGCGCGTCCTCGTTGTCTATTGTTTCCTCTTCTGTCATGGACGGGCTAGGTCTTGTTCGGGCCGGGTCTCGGTGATTGAAACGAGGGAGGAGGGAAAACGTTACACAAGTTCGAGGCGGTCGGACAGGGTCAACCCACCTTCGCCATCTCGATGATGTCCTCTTCCGAGATGGGATACCTTAGGTCGCATCCGGTGCAGCGGAAGGCATCCGCCTCTCGCTCCAGCGAGCTGTCACAGGCAGGACAGCGCAAGATCTCCTCCAGGGGCTGAATCCCGCCGCCCTGAGGCTTGCCTCTCTTGACCGCCCAAATGAGATTGTAGTCGACCTGCCAGCGCCTGGTCTTGATATCTTCCAGGGGCCGCTCGCCCAGGATCTCCTCAAACCTGTCCGGATCGAAAGCTCGACCGGGCAGAAGCCTCGCGTCGGAACCGACCCTGTTGGTGAGCAGCAGCACACCACCCGGGCGCAGGACGCGGATCACCTCCTCCAAGACGTGCAGGGGATCTGGCATGAACTCCAGAGCCTCAATGCAGGTCACAGCGTCGAAGGCGTTCTCCTTGAACGGGAGCTGGCTGGCGTCTTGCCAGATGTACGTCAGTCGATCCGCAAACTGCGCTGTGCGTTCAATCGCTTCCCGCAGCATGCCTAGTGACAGATCCAGTCCGATGACGCGGCCCCGGAAGGGGGGCTGGCGCAGGAGAGCCCGCGGGAGCCGTCCGGTTCCCGTTGCCACGTCGAGCACCAGCGGCGCGGGTACCATTTCCAGTGAGCGGGCCAGTGGGAGGCCCAGAAACCATTGTTCGTCGCTGGGGCTGTAGTTCTTGATGCGCTCGTAGGCCCGCGCCGACCAATCGTACATCAGCGCGACGATACGCGGTCCCAGGTAGGCGCCTTCAGCGATGATCAGTTGCCAGTAGAGAAGGGCGCTCAGCAGCAGAAGACCGAGGATGACGAGAGCGATGGTGAGCCAAGGCATGACCTAGAGGGCCAATGCGGCAACCGCCATGGCTGCCATCAGCCCGAGACGCGTGTACCGCGCGAACCGAGTCGCGGAGAGATCGAGTCGTACCCATGGGAGGAGCGCTATCTGGGGTACCGAGAGAAGAGAGAGAGCGCCGGCTGCCAGAGGGCGATGGAGGACGACGAGGCACGCTGCACATAGGAGCTGACTGGCGACCAGCACGCCACGGGCCCGGCGAGATGTGGTGTTCCAGGCGCTTCCCCAGCTCAGTGCGAAGAGGATGGCGAGGCCTGCTGAGGGGAGCGTGACGGCCCCCAAGGTCGCGTGACCCACCAGCCATGGTAGGGCAATGGCGATCACCCCGTCCCATCCCGGCGAGACGGCGCCGCGCCCGCTCGCCCAGATCACTCCCAGCTGCATCAGTGCCAGGGCGGCTCCGCTCAATAGCAGGGATTCAGGCCCCAGAAGCGCTCCCAGCAGGGCGGTCACGGGCAGGGCGACAAGGACAGCGCGGATCGCGGAGCCGCAGGTGGGCCAGAGCGCCGCCCGCCACCAGGTTCGCAGTCTCCCCATCCAGTGGCTGATGCGGTCGCCAGGCGTACCTGGCAGCGTGTAGGGCAGCTTGGCAATCTCTCTGTTCTTGTGCCACGTGCGCCAGCGACGGATTGGAAGCGCCCAAGCGGTGCCTGACAGGGCGGCCCAAAGGGTCCCCCACCCGGCGTCAACCAGGAGCAGCAGCAGCGCCACGTGCAGCCAATCTCCGCCCTGCCAGCCGAAAGCGTTTGAGGCCAGGGCGCCGCAGAGCGTGGCCCACGTCGGACCGAGCCAGCCGCCGAGATCAGCGGCATGTGCCTGCAGCCGTATCAGGCCGCCTGAGGGTGACGGAGCGCTATCAGCGTGGATGTCGTCTCGCATAAGCGGGGAGCATTATACCATACTTCCGAGACTCTAACAGAGATGGGTCTCAATCACCTCTAGGACGGTCTCGGCGCAGGCCTGCCACGAGAAGCGATCCACGTTCGCGAATCCCCGCTCGACCAGCTTGCTGCGTAGCTCCTGTTCGTTGGTGAGGCGCTCCATCGCATGGGCGATGGCGGCGCTGTCCCGTGGATCGACCAGCAGCGCCGCGTCGCCGGCGATCTCCGGCAGGCTCGAGGTGGTGCTGGTGATCACCGGGCAGCCACACGATTGAGCCTCCAACACGGGCAGCCCAAAGCCTTCGTGCAGCGAGGGGAAGACAAAGCCAATCGCCCCGCTCAAGAGGGCGGCTTTGTCCTCCTGGGCGATATAGCCTGGGAAGCAGACCTGCTGGTCGAGCCCTCGCTGTTCAATCTGCTCGAAAAGCTCGGCGCAGAGCCATCCTCGCTGACCGGCCAGGACCAGCTGAACAGGGCATGATAAATGGTAGCTGACGACCTGAGCGAAGGCCTCCACCAGCCGGCGCAGGTTCTTTCGAGGCTGAAGCGTGCCGAGGTATAGGAAGTACGCCCCGGCGATCCCATAGCGTGCTTTCGCGGCTTCAATGGTGGCGGCGTCGCGCACCGGGCGGAGCGATTCGTCGGTGCCTGGGTAGGCAACGGTGACCTTGTCTGGCTCAACGCTATAGCGGGTGATCAAGTCAGATTTCGTGGCTCTGGAGTCGGTCAGGATGTGGGCTGCAGCGCGGGCGTTCCAGCGCGTGGATACATCGAGATAAAGCCGCTGTTGCCAGGGATGTGCTCTTGGGAACGTGAGGTAGCCGAGGTCGTGGATCGTGACCAGGCTTCGGCGTGGATGGATGGGAGGAAGCACGTGAGCCGGCACGAAAAGGAGATCTGGGGGGTGGCGTGCCATCTCCCAGGCGAGGCGCACGTGGGTCCATAGGCGCGGGAAAGGGATGGTCCGCAGTTCGGCCTTGGGGAAGAGGTCGGGTGGTGGGGCGCTGCGGAAGTAGAGGCGAAAGCAGTGGGAGCTTCCCAGGCGCAGTAGGGCCTGAATCAGCCGCCGCGAATACGTCTCTGTGCCCGTCGGGCGATCGGCGAGGGCGCGGCTGGCGTCGACCCCGACGAGCATCTAGCGCGTTCGCCTGCCCAGCAGCCCACGCAGCAGGGCCATCAGCCCGGCCAGGATCAGGACGACGGGCCAGAGCTTGGGCAGGATCTCTCGTGTGTTGGGGCCCAGCAGCTGAAGGGCGATCGCCAGAGCCACGCCGCCAATACATAGCGTGACCAGCCCCAGAAAGAGGGCGTCCCAATCTCTGAAGCTCGCTGCGGCCCACTGGGCCAGAAAAGCGACGCTGGCGATGAGCACAAACACGGGCCACCAGGATCCCAGGCTGCTGTAGGTCAGTGGCCCCATGGTGACGAACAGGAAGAAGATGCCTACGAGCACGGCCCCTGTGCCGAAGAACACCTGATCCGGGTTGCTCTGTGAGTCGACAAAGTGCCCGATGAGCAGGGCTAGCCCCCCGGCCAGGGGAAGCACCGGCCAGATGCGCTGCCAACCAGGGAGTCCAATCCCTAATTCACTCAGGAGGAGGTAGCCGCCCAAAGCAATCAACAACACAGCCAGCAGAGCACTTCCTTTTCTACCCATCGTGTGATCTCCTCTCGTTCTCTCTGTCCCGATCCATCTCCGTTCCGCGTGTGGGGTAGGGGGCGTCAGCAGACGCTCTCTTCCTGCATGTCGGCGTAGACCTTCTCCTTGAGCACGCCAATGAACGGAAGATTCCGATATTCCTCAGCGAAGTCCAGCCCGTAGCCAATGACGAACTCGTCCGGTACCTCGAAACCGACGAGATCAATCGGTACGTCGATCACGCGCCGCGAGGGCTTGTTCAACAGAGTGCATACGCGCACACTGGCGGGGTTGCGGGTCTCTAGGTTGCGGATGACGTAGCTCAGTGTACGGCCAGAGTCAACGATGTCCTCGACGATCAGTACGTGTCGTCCTTCGACATTCCGCTCGAGGTCGAGCAGGATGCGCACCACACCACTGCTCTCCGTCCGAGCGCCGTAGGAGGAGATCTCCATGAAGTCGACTTCGTGCCTCATCTTCATGTGTCGAGTGAGGTCAGCCAGGAACATGAAGGCCCCCTTGAGCACGCAGACCAGGAGGGGCCGGTCCTCGTCGGTATACGTCTCGTTGAGCGTCTGCCCGAGTTCTGCGACGCGCTGTTTCAGCGTGTCTTCGGAGATCAAGACCTTGTCAACATCGTCCTGCAATGCCATCGACGTCCTCCCCACTACGTCTCGTAGACTTCCTCTTTCAACGCCCCGATGTAGGGCAGCGTGCGGTAGCGATCGGCGAAGTCCAAACCATACCCCACCACCCAGACGTCGGGAATCTCGAACCCCAGGTAGTCGATGGTGACCGCCACCTGGCGTTGCGCCGGCTTGCTGAGGAAGACACATGATCGAAGCGAGGCTGGGTTCCGGGCCTGGAAGGTGCGCTGCAGATAGTCCAGCGTGTGGCCCGTGTCCACGATGTCCTCCACGATGAGCACGTGACGGTCGGCGACGTTGATCCGCGAGTCCATGATCAGCCGCACCTCGCCCGATGTCGCGCCGCGGTTGTAGCTCGATAGCGCGATGAAGTCCACGTGATGCGGAACCGTCAGCCGGCGCGCCAGGTCAGCCAGGAACACAAAGGCTCCCTTGAGCACGCCCACCAACACTAGGCCGTCATCTCCGTACTCGACGCCGGCGTACTCCGTGCTGATCTGCGCTGCCAGTTTCGACACGCGGCCTTCAATGGCCGTTTCGTCCAGCAGCACGCGCTCGATCGCGCTCGAAAGCTCTCGTTCTTCGTTCATGGGTTACGCTTCACCTTTGTCCTTGGAAGGACCTCTCACCTCGTGACAGCCGCGGCATCGTGCTTCGTACACCTCGCTCGCTCCCACGAGGATGACGGGGTCGTCGTAGGCTGCTGGTTCCCCGTCGATCAGTCGCTGCGTGCGGCTGGCAGGGCCGCCGCATCCCACGCAGATGGCTTGCAGCTTGTCCACCTGTTCGGCCCGTGCCATGAGAGCGGGCATGGGGCCGA
Organism: uncultured Anaerolineales bacterium; assembly: GCA_964575455.1. GTDB lineage: Bacteria > Chloroflexota > Anaerolineae > B4-G1 > B4-G1 > SKLM01. The sequence continues at coordinate 13,171 of CAZNRX010000093.1, forward strand.
ACGGCTCACCGCGGAAGTCCATGTCTAGCCCTGCCACGATGACTCGGAGGCCTTGATCAGCCAGTGCCGTGCACAGCTGAATGATCTCATCGTCGAAAAACTGGGCCTCATCGATCGCTACGACGGTTGTATCAGGTGTAATCAGCCCGTCGAGTTGAGCTGCGTTCTTGACCGGGATGGCCTCGATCTGCAGCCCGTTATGAGATGTCACCTCGCGATCCGCATAGCGCGTGTCGATCGCCGGTTTGAACACCTGTGCTTTCTGCTTGGCAATCTGCGCTCGGCGAAGACGTCGAATGAGCTCCTCGGTCTTGCCGGAGAACATACTGCCACAGATGACCTCAATCCAGCCGCCAGTGGGTTTGTTGTACATGGTGGGGGATACAGAAACAAGACGGGGGCAGATGGTATCATCTGCCCCCTAAAAAGATCTCGTTGACCTGCAGCTATGCGGCCATTTCGGCTTCGATCTCTTTCTCTTCCTCGGTGGCCTCTTCCTCCGCTGCTTCGTCTCCGGGTAGGGCAAAGCCTCGAGCGCGCAGTTGCTTCTTGAGCGTTGCCAGCGACTTCATGCCAAACCCTCGGATGTTCATCAGGGCCTCACCGCCGCCCTCTTCGAGCATGGCCAGCGCGTCGCCAACCGTCTCGACCTCGGCGTCCATCAGGACGTTCTTCGCCTGCGTGCGGATGTCCAGCTCCTCAATCGAAAGCTCAGGCGAGGTCTTCTTGGCCCTACGCCGCTCGATCTCGGCCATCTTCTTCTTGCGGCGCTCAAGCTTCTTGAGGAAGCGCTCGACCTGACCGCCTGAGTCCACGAGGCGCTGCTCGCCCGTGAAGAAGGGATGACATTCAGAGCAGACGTCGGTGCGAATCTCGGGCTGGGTGGAACCTACGGTCCAAGAGTTGCCGCAGGCGCACATCACCTTGGCTTCAGGGTAGAATTCGGGATGAATGTCTTCCTTCATGCTGCCTCCTGGGCCGGGTAGACGCTCACCCGCTTCCCCCCTCCGCGCGTATGCTCAAAGGTCACGTGTCCATCGGCCGTGGCGAACAGCGTGTGGTCACGCCCAAGGCCCACGTTTCTGCCGGGCTTGATACGCGTGCCTCGCTGTCGCACGATGATGTGACCGGCACGCACCAACTCACCGCCGTACTTCTTGACGCCTAGATACTTGGCGTTGCTTTCTCGACCGTTACGTGAGACTCCACTACTCTTCTTATGTGCCATCTCAGCTCCTCCTACACCACAATCTCGTCCACCCGCAGCCGGGTATACTGTTGACGGTGTCCGGCGTGTCGCTGATATCGCTTGCGGGGGCGGTACTTGAAGACTGTGATCTTCGGTCCCTTTTCCTGGGCCACGACAGTCGCCAACACCTTAGCCCCTGCGATGTTAGGCCGACCGATGTCGACCTTGTCATCATCGACGATCATCAGCACCTCGTCCAACTCAATCTGCTCACCAGGATCAGCGGGCAGCTTCTCGACGCGAATGGTATCCCCAATGCCAGCGCGATACTGACGCGCGCCTGATTTCATAACTGCGTACACGGTACATCCTCCCTGCCTATGCATAAAATAGTGACCAAGCCACGCGGCTCGGCCGCTCGAACAAGTATTATATCGAATCCATCGGTTTTGTCAACTGCCGTCGGTCAGCCTTCAGGAGCACTTGTTTTAGGAATTGAGCGGATTGAGGTATCATACACGTAAGAG
>CAZNRX010000094.1:0-14228 GCA_964575455.1 uncultured Anaerolineales bacterium
ATTCAACTAGAGCATATCATGAGCCAACCGTCTTGAAAAGTGTCCGGTAGTGAAAGGGCGAAGGGTAGGACGCCTACCGAATGAAACAGCGGGCGGGACAGGAAAAACCAGGCAAAGAACCTCTGGGTAATCGTCGACACGCTGCCTCCTCCTATGTGGTGCGTAGCATCACGTTTCTATATGGGCATTGATCCGAGAAGTTGCACCCGACATCTGGTAATCGAAGCTTCGCCACGTGCTCCTGGTTTTGCAGCGCGTAGGCTTTCCTGATACAGTGGTGGCGGACGATGACGGAGGAAATACGCGATGCAGAGAGCTGACTCAAAGCGATCCAGCCTGGCCCTGTTTCTGTGGCATGATCGTCAGGATGTGAGCTTTCTCTTGGTCGTCGGCGGAATGGGGGCCCTGGCTGAAGCAGCGTTCGTTCGCTCTGGAGCCTGGCACTACGCCAATCCCGGTTTCCTTGGCGCCCCGATCTCGTTCCCCGTCGCCTTCGGTACGGTGGGCCCCATCCTGGGACGTCTGACGCGCACCATGGTTGCCCTGTCGGCAGACGTGACCTCGGGAACCTCCCCTGGCACTGGGTCGTGAGCGTATCCTACTCCGTCCCGACCGGCACGATAGTCGAGTCGCTGCTTCCGATGACGCGGGCCTCAATCGTGCCCCGAGAGATCTCCTGCAGCGCGCTCTGGAGTCTCGGGAGCGCGTCCTGCGGCAGCCTTGCCGTCATTGTCACGTCCACGGCGAAATCCTCGTCGAGCACCTGACCCTGGTGACGCTTGATCACCCGTCGAATCTGCTCGAAGAGGCTGTAGGGAGTCTCGACCCGTACGGTGTGTGTGGCCACTTTGATCGCGCGCGGAAGGACGGACAGGATATCGCGCACCGCTTCGCTGTAGGCACGCACCAATCCGCCCGTGCCCAGCTTCGTACCTCCGAAGTAGCGGGTCACCACCACGACCACGTCCCCCAGTCCGCTCCCTTGCAGGACAGCAAGGGCCGGCGGGCCAGCGGTCCCAGAGGGTTCGCCGTCATCGCTGCAGTGCGTGGTGACGGAGGCGCCGTGTCCAATGATGTAGGCGGGGACGTTGTGCGTTGCATCCTCGAACTCGTGCTCGATCTTATCGATGAAGGCACGTGCCCCTTCCACCGTGAACGCTGGCGCGGCGGTGGCGATGAATCGCGAGTTGGCCACGCGAATCCTGGTTCGGACCTCTTGGGCGGGAATCAGCTGCTTTTCCACGTCAGTTTCTCACGGTCCAGGCGCCGAGACGTATTGGCAGCCATGTATGATGCTATCAAAGTGGCGATCTCCGGAACGGCATGGCAGATGACGGGGTCGGGGTAGATTCAGTTGCCCAAGTCGGCCGATAAGCCGGGTTCTGTGCCCGCGACCAGTCTCCTGACCGAGGGTGGCGATCATCTATCTGGGGTGATGGTTGCCCATCACCTCTAGCGGCCTACCCGGGACTTGGACGGAGCGGGTCACTCCGTGTTCTCGATCTCCGTGGAGACCAGGGCTCTCGTCCCTATTGCTTGGCCTTGCTCCTGGTGGGGGTTACCCGGCCGCCCGTGTCGCCACGGACGCCGGTGGTCTCTTACACCACCTTTTCACCATCACCGCGGGCGCATGATCTCACTGCCTTTGCGGCTCGCAAGATCCCCGCGGCTGTCTGCTTCTCTGTGGCCCTTTTCCGTCAGGTCGCCCCGACCTGGGATTACCCAGCACCATGCCCTCTGGAGCCCGGACTTTCCTCGTCCCGTGTCCGAGACGCGACCGCCTGGCCGACTTGGGCATCTGCCACCATGATAACACGTCCTTGCCATCTGTCAAGAAAGTGTGTCATGAGGACGACGCTCATGCAAGATCAGATAGAGGCAGGCGGGTCAGGCCTTGAATAGGCTCTCAGAGATGGAGTCGTCCACCAGTAGCGTGAAGGTCGAGAGGTCCGGCCGGGTGGGGAAGCGAATCAGGTGCGCCGGGCAGCGACAGTCAGAAACACCAAAGCCAGCGGCGGGGATTGAAGCGCCGGGGAGCTCGTTCAGTGCTTCTGCCCAGCAGCACTCTCGCCTCCTGGACCCGGTGGCGTACCAGACGGCTATCGGCTCGGCGTGAGCGCGCAGGTAGTCGATGTGCCAATGGCGCGTCTTCGACCCTTGATGGTGGCGGGAAACCCGGGCAGCCAATCCTCCCGGACCCCGTGCGCTGCCGGCGTAAGCGTACCAGCCGGCCGGAAAACTGAACTCGCCCAGCTTCCCGACGGGGGCCGTTGTCCGCTGGGACAGTCTCATGATCAGCACATAGGTGCCCGGCTGGTCAGGGAGCATCTACCCTGCGTTGCCATATGAGGCCCGCCGTCCAGGCTGCGATGCAGCCTGCTATCAAGAGCAGCCCCCCCAGCAGGTCAAGAAACCGGATAGCGTGCATCTTGTCGATGCGGTAGATTTCCTGTCCCTCGTAGTCCTCCGGTAGGATCAACGCCAGCAGGCCGGTCATCAGCAGAAGCACGGCCAGCGCCGCCAGCACGATCACCTGCCACTTGGACATGGGAGCTACTCGGCCGGTGGAGGAACAGGAAGATCCTCAACCTCAGTGTCTGTCCACTTCTCGCCCTCTTCAATGAGCATCACCGGGATGTCGTCGCGGATGGGGTATTTCCGCTGACAATCGGGCTCCTGGCATACGAGCCAGGTGTCGTGCGCCAGCTCGAGTTGCCCCGGATCCTCACCTGGCTTTCGGGTCTCGCCGCTCACGCAGTACGGGCAGCGCAGAATCTCCAACAGGTCTTCACTTACCACGATAGTGATCTCCCTTCGATCGGTAGTAGCTTGATCCCAATAGGCAACTGTTCACCTACCGCTCCTGGCGGATCCGCGACCTGCGGTCCTGGGCCCGAAATCGCCAGACTCCGAATCCGGCTGGAGTGTGGGGGCGATGAGGCGAATGGTTACCCCAGTAGTATAGCACAATGGGAGGCAGCGTCAATTCTGGCTGGACAAATCGCTGGGTTTCGTGTATCATTTTGACGTTTCGTTCCCAGCAGACGATGACAAACGAAGAGGGGATCGATGGCTGACAATGTAACTCAAGAGACAATGCAGGACCTTCTGCTTGCTATGCACGAGGCGGACGTGGCCGAGCGGGCGGAGGAGGCGCGGCGACGGGCGCTGGAGATGTTGGAGAAATCGCCGCCGCCCGAGGAGAGGCGCCTCACGGAAGACGCGCTGCGCCGCTCGAGAGTGCGCCTCAAGCTGGCCAGAGAGCGCCAGCGCAGACGCCCGCAGATCACACAGAGCAAGTAGAGCAGGAAGGCGGTATGTTCCAGAAGCAGCTGGGAATTGACCTGGGGACGGTCAACGTGTTGGTTCACGTCAACGGGCGTGGGATCGTCCTGCAGGAACCTTCGATTGTGGCCATCTCACCCGAGGAATACAAGATTATGGCCGTGGGTGAGGAGGCGAACTCCATGATGGGGCGCGCTCCCGATACCATTGAGGTGCTTCGTCCCATGCGCGACGGGGTCATCGCTGACTACCGCGTCACGCATCGTATGCTCCAATATTTCATCCAGAAGGCCTGCGGACGCTTCAATCTCTTGAAGCCGCGGGTCATGGTGAGTGTGCCGTACGGCGTGACGAGCGTGGAACGGCGGGCGGTGCGTGAGGCGGCGCTGGACGCGGGGGCCAGCCAGGCCCATCTGATACCCGAGCCGCTGGCCGGGGCGATTGGAGCTGGCCTGCCAGTTGACACGCCGGCCGGGAGCATGGTCGTCAACCTGGGCGGCGGGACCAGCCAGGCCGCCGTGGTGTCGCTGAACGGTGTCGTGCGCGCCAACGCGGTCCGCGTCGGCGGGGTGCACTTGAACGAGGCCATCATGGCGTACGTCCGCCGTAAGTATAACCTCATGATCGGTGAGATGACGGCGGAAAAGGTCAAGATCCGTGCCGGCGCGGCGCTTCCTTTGGAGGAGGAGCGGTCGATTGACGTTCAGGGCCGCGACCAGGTGGCGGGGCTGCCGCACCGCATCACCATCACCTCCGAGGAGGCCGCCGAAGCGCTGGCGGAGCCACTGTCGGCCGTGATCTCCATGATCAAATCGATGTTGGAGCGGACGCCTCCTGAGCTCTCCTCGGACATTATCGACCGCGGGATGGCGCTGATCGGCGGCGGTGCGCTCCTAAGACGCATGGATGAGTTGATCACGCAGGAGACCGGCGTGGCGACCTATGTGGCCGACGCCCCTATGGCGTGTGTGGCCCTGGGAGCCGGCATGGCGCTGGAGCAATACGACATACTCAAGCGGACCGTGCCCGACATGTAGCCCATCCTGGTTCGTAGCGGCGCTTGGTTTCTAGCGCCGCCCGGATTTGCAGCGCCCTCTCGGTTTGTAGCGCCTTCCAGGTTTGTAGTGCGCTACGGAGGTCCGGAGTTAGCGCCCCCGGCTGACCACCGCGTCCTCAACTACGCGATTCGGCTCCACCACGCCGCTCCGCATGACGATGGACCGCCGCACGACAGCTTTGGCGCCGACATAACACCCCGCTTCCAGATAGGTGTTCGGGCCAATGCGGCATCCTGACCCTACGCTGGCCCCCGCTTCGATGCGAACGGGCGGCAGGACGGTCACGTCAGCAGGTATCCTGGCTTCCACTGCGGCACGAGCGGGGTCGCTCTTCAGGACGCGTCGGTTGAGGGCAAGCAGGTCCTCGGGTGCTGTGAGCGTCATCCTGCTGCCGATTGTTCGCCCACCCACCTGGCCCCCATGCTCGATCAGGAAACGGAGCGCGTCGGGAAACTCCCTTTCGCCACGGGGCGATTGGGTGACTTGGGGCAAGTAGTCGAGCACCTGCGGCGAGAGCGCATAGAGCGACGGCGCGCTCAGAGCCTCCCCACGCGCGTCGTAGCGCGGCATCTTTTCCAGATCCGGCTTTTCGATGATATCCGTCACCAGGCCGTCCTCGAGGACGACGACAGCGCTGGCGATGGCCTTCTCCCGGGACGTCCACATAAGCGTCAGGGCAGCATCGAGCTCGGCCTCGCGACGATAGGTGATCAGGCTGGCGACGTGGCCCTCGGGGTATACGTTGTCACACGAAGCGAGCAGGAACTCGGGGGCCTCCATCTGTCGGATCAGGGTGGAAGCGCACTCGAGGGCGTGGGCCATGCCGAGACGCTCATCCTGATACGTGAGCTGGATCCTGATGGACCGGGATGACCGGCTGAGATAGGTCACGAGCTCCAGGTCGCCAGGATGTGCCACGACGATGACGTCTTCAACCCCGCCCTCGCCGAGCATATCGAGCACGTGCCCGATCATCGGTTGGCCGGCCATGGGCATCATGGCCTTGGATCGATCGGTGGTTAGATGTCCAAGCCGGGTCCCGCGTCCGGCGGCCAGAACGACGGCGAGCATCAAGGCTGGTGCCGGTGCACAGCGCGTTCGCGCCCCACGCTCGCGCGTCTGACGACGGTGTGACGGATTCGATGCGCCGATCATGCTTCGTCCGCCTTCCAGTAAGGCTTCTCAGATTCCCACGTCTCCTTGAAGGCATCGGGAGGTTCGACCAGGAGAGACGCGCAGTCGGCCGTGACCGTGCCATCTGCGAGACGAATCTCACCCGCCACTTTCGCACCGATCCCGCTTATGCGCTCCACCCAGCCGACGGCCGTCAAGGGGGACTCGGTTGGGGTAGGGCGGCGGAATCGGACGGTCATCCGCAAGGTGACCAGGAGTTGCTCCCCCTCGCCCTCCATCATCACGGCCCGCCCGGATATCTCATCAAGAATGGTGGAGACGATACCTCCGTGCACCACACCTGGATATCCCTGGTACTCGTCCGGGATATTGAGGTTGGCTCTGACCTGGCCGGCCTCTCGATCCTCGTAGAAGCTCAGCTTCAGGCCCACGGGGTTCTGTCGTCCACAAACGAAGCACATACGGGAGGTGGGCTGTTCGCGCACGTTCTCTCCTTTCGATGCGATGGTCATGGGGCCAGGTCTTGGATTGATATCGTGCGCTGCAGAGGTGCGGAGCAGCGCCGGGCACGTTTGCGCTCCGTTCGGATGCCCGGAGCGTCTCTAGGTGAAGTCCTTCAGGTATCGCCTCCAGGAGTCGCTGACCCTCCTCTCCGGTTCAGAGGCATTGAAGCGCAGCCCGAACACACTGCCCATCGCGCGCAGCGCTTCCTGAGCAGCTGTCACGTCTCGACCGTCTTCAGCGCTTTCCAAAATGGCGTCGGCCAGCGTCTCCAGGTGGCTGAGTGCCAGCGGTGTGTTGAGATCGTCGTCCATCGCAGCGCCGAAGACGGCTCGCGCAGGGGCGTCGTCAAGCGGCTCCAGATCGCCGTCGGTGCCGACCGCCACGCTGCACGCAGCCGTTAGCTTCCGAGAGAGCTGATCGGCTTCCTCAAGCTCCTGTTCGTTGTGGCTCCAGACGTCGTGGTAGTGGTGGCTAGCCAAGTAGAGCCTGAGCGCGTCTGGCGTCCAGTCCTCCAGCAGGTCGCGGACCATGATCAGGTTGCCCAACGACTTGCTCATCTTCTCGCCTTCGTGGTGCACCATGGCGGTGTGCGCCCAGTGCCGAACGAAGGGCTTCTCGCCCGTAGCCCCCTCGGCTTGCGCGATCTCGCTTTCGTGGTGAGGGAACGCCAGGTCAGCGCCGCCGCTGTGGAGATCGATGGGCGTGCCCAGAAAATGGACCGCCATAGTCGAGCACTCAATGTGCCAGCCGGGGCGTCCAGGCCCCCAGGGGCTGTCCCAGGCCGGTTCCCTGGGCGCCTTGGCCTGCCACAGGACGAAATCGAGTGGGTCCCGTTTATGGACGTCGTCAGGGTCGTTCCCTCGCTCGTTGGCGATGGGCAGCATTTCCTCCCGAGAGAGACGGCTCAGCTTACCGTACTCGGGCCAGGCGTCGATGTGGAAGTAGACGCTGCCGCCAGACTCGTAGCCCAGGCCGGCGTCTATCAAGCTCTCCACCATGTCGATGATCTGGGGGATGACGTCCGTGGCCCGCGGAAAGCGGCCGGGAGGACGGACGTTCAAGGCGATCATATCCCGGATGAAGAGAGCCGTCCAACGATCGCCCAGCTCTTTCCAGTCCTCACCGACCTCGTCCGCCTTGCGCAGGATGTCATCGTCGACGTCGGTGACGTTCTGCACGTAGTGCACCTCGTAGCCCAGGAACTCCAGGTACCGTATGATCACATCGAGGGCCGTGTACGTGAACGCGTGGCCGAGATGCGTCGCGTCGTACGGCGTGATGCCGCAGACGTAGACCGAGACTGGCTCGTCCCGTGGTGTGAATGTCTCGACCTCTCGCGAGAGCGCGTTGTACAGTCGCATGTCCGGCTCCGATAGGGGGCTATATGAGCTGATTCACTCTCCGGTCAGTACCCGGCGTCGATGTCGACTCGATTCGGGATCTCCTCGCCGGCCACTGCCGCATTGAGGAGCTTCGCCAGATGGGCCATGCGTCGCCGCTCTACCTCCTCAGAACCGCCGGCCCCGGCCCGGTGGGGGCTCATCACCACATTGTCGAGTTCATGAAACGGGTAGGAGGAGGGCGGCGTGTTCGACCGTGACGCCTTGTCCTCCGGGTAGTTGTACCATACGTCCAGCCCCGCAGCGTGCCATCGGACAGGGCATGGTAGAGCGCCTCCTCCTCGACGATGGGGCCACGGCCGACATTGACCAGCACAGATCGCGGAGGAAGAAGCGCCAGCTCCTCGCTGCCGATCAATCCCTCTGTCTCTGCAGTCAGGGGCAAGGTCAGGATGATCAGCGCTTGTAGATCAGGGCTGGCGCTGATGTGCTCGCGCTCCGGGCGACCGGCAACGAGGATCTGATAGTCGGCGGGCTCAGGCAACTCGCGCCCGACGGTCAGCGTGACGTCAGGATGAAGCCTGTCGCGCAGATACGCCAGGAGCGCCGCGTCCGCTTCGCGTAGTAAGTGGACGGCCAATGACATCAGAGCCAGCAGAGCATCCTGTCTTGAGACGTACCGCTGTGGTGCCCGCGCACCCCTAGCGGCGCCCTCGGAGCAGGGGAGCGAGCAGCAGCACCAGGCCCAGCAAGATCAGCAAGACCGGCCAGTAGGCTCCCACCAGGCCCAGCGCTCCGAAGAACGAGCCGAAGACGCTGAAGAGCACCAAGCTGATCAGGATGAGCAAGCCCCCGGCGCGGACTGCCTCTGATCTGTCACCACCGCCGGGCAGACCTGCCAGAACGACGCCCAGTCCCACGAAGCCGGGTATGAGCGTCCAGATATAGGCCCAGCTGTCCCAATCGCCGGTGGCGTTCTGATAGTAGAGAATGCCTCCTATGCCGCCAATGATGCATGCCGGCACGGCCAGGGCCGGGACGCCCGTCGCTGCTCCGATAAGGAACAGTAGAAGCCCGCCGCCGATGATGATCCAGGGCCATGAGAATACCACTTGGACCCCGGGCAGCAGCTGGATGGTCAGGATCAACAGGCCAATCACGATCAGCACCAGCCCACCGAGCACGTTTGATCTGCGTCTATGGTGCATAGTCAGTCCTCTCGGGGCTCTTTCGCTGCCTGGCCCATTGCCTCGCTCGATGCTGCCTCTGGCTCTTGCTCCATCCTCTCAATGAACCTCTGGAGCTCGGCGTTCGCCTTTGTCAGAGCTGAGAGCAACTGGGGGCGCGTTTCCTCCCAGGTCTGTTCCCCCGCGGCGCGAAGCATCTCGGCGGTCTTCTCGGCCTCGGCGCGCAGCCTCTTTCCTTGTTGGGACTCACTGGCCTCTTTGACCGCGCTCTCAACTTTGTCGACCATCTTCTCCAGGCCTTCCTGCATAGACTGCACGTGCTGCTGCGTCCCCTCCCTTTTCCAAGCTGCCCGGAAGGCCGTGGACAGGCTCTCGCCCAGCGCCTCGAACTGTCGGCCAACCTCGCGCCACGCTTCCTCCGCGGTTTGTTCTTGAGCAGCGTTTCGCTCCTGTCCCTGTTCCTCAGCCACGTGGTACCTCCACCTTGCCCTTTATGGAATCGGTCGACTTGCGCCCCTAGCTCCCCGTTGGACGCCTTCTGGACGTGATCTGGCGAGCTGCTACTCCAACTCCTCCAGTCTTGCTTCCCACTTGTCGCGGAGCTTGTTGTAGAGATCCTCGCTGATCTCGCCGTTCATGAGCCGCGCGTCCAGGTTATCCAACATGGCCTGGATGTCCTGGGCTGTCTTGGGAGCTGATTCCTGGCCTCCTGCTGACTCGGTCTGCTGCTGAGCGCCTGCCGCAGGCTGCTGCATGCTCTGCGACATCATCTGCGCCATAGCGGCTCCCATCCCGACGCCAGCGCCCAGGCCAACGCCCGCGCCGGCGGTTCCGCCGGACTGTTGAGCTGCATCACGCATACCGCGTGCTGCCTGGAACTGCATGTAGGCCTGCATGTCCCCGATCGCTCCCATCGAGGCGCGCTCATCGATCGCCTGGGCGGTCTCCTCTGTCGGTCCGATGTACTCCGCGTAGACCGAGGTCAGCGTAATCCCGCGGGCGGCGAACTCCTCGGCCGACTTGGCTCGGACGCCGGCCACGATCTCCTCGGTCATGCCCGCGATCTCGATGACGCTGGCGCCCGCCTCACCGATCAGGTCGGAGAGCTTGGTGAGGATCATGGAGCGGAAGAAGTCCTTGATGTTGGACGTGCGGTAGAGCCCTTGAGTGCCGACGATCTTGTTGACGAACAGCTGCGGGTCGACGACCTGTACCGCGTACGTCCCACGTGCTTGCACGCGGGCCATGCCCAGTTCGGAGTCCTTGATGGTGATCGGCGTGGGCGTGCCCCATTTCATATCCGTGAACTCGCGCAGGCTCGTGAAGTAGACCTCGGCCTTGAAGGGTGTCTCGCCGGAGAACGCCCTACCGACGAGGTTCACCAGCAGCGGGATGTTCGCGGTGGTGATCGTGTGTCGACCGGGGCCGAATGTGTCCAGAGCTTGACCATCGCGGAAGAAGACCGCGGCCTGACTCTCTCGGACAATGACCTGCGAGCCGATGCGAAAGTCCCCTGATCCCCGTTCCGGGATCCGGTGGACGATCTCGGAGCTCGTCTCATCGACGAACTCTACGATGTCGAAGATTCTTGCCATCTCTCTAACCTCCTCAATCCGTGGCTGATGGGTGGGTGTCTACTGGCTCCCCAGTATGTAGGGCGGGCAAGCCGAGTCACCGGCCCCACACCCGCCGAACCCTATTGGCTTTCCAGGATCAGATGTTCGCGGCGATCGAACGTGGTGTTCGCTTCGCGAACGAGCTCCTGGATGATCTCAAGCGTTTCCTCCAGGCCCTCGCCCTCCGAGATCGCCGATCGCAGGTGGTCGTTCGCGGTGTCCAGCCGATCAGCATAGTCGACCAGAGCCGCGTCGAAGTCATAAAGCTGCTTCAGCTCGCCCTCTCTGATCTTCACGGCGTCGAACAGCCCGGCGTACCCGTAGCTGGCGAAGCGTATGCGATCCGTAAACGTCTTGAGCTGGGTCACAGCGCTCTCGATGTCGTCGACCAGATCCAGCCTGCCGTGGGATATGAGCTTCTTCTGAGCCGCGTCAAGGCGCTGGCGCTGGCTCTGCAGTCTCCTGGCCAGGGTCTCGCGCAGCAGCCTGTCGGCCTCGCGGCGTTTCTGGCGCTTCTGGTAGCCGCTCCAGCCCGGTATGAAGTCGATCACCTTTTCCAGCGCGTTGCGCTGGCTCTCTACCTTTCCGTAGATATCGTCCATCGATGCGTCCCTCCTTGTTGTAACCTATTGGACCGCCTACGCTCTATACGTACAACGCTCCGGAAAGTTGCTTTGTCCGGCACGTCCGGGCCCACAGGCGGCTCAGAGGGGCTCAAGCCACGGCGGGATCTCGCCCCAGCCTGAGGTCTCTAGTCCAGGAATATCTCCACCCCGCAGTAGGGGCACTTGACCACACCCTTGCCGGCCAGCTCAACCTCGCCCCCGCAGTTGGGACAACGGTTCTTCCCGCGCATCTGACTGGCGTCCTGAGAGTACAGCATCCTTTCGTCCCAGTTCACGTAGCCTGCGAAGAGCCGCTTTTCGACCAGGTCGTAGATCCAGCTCTCGACCTGGTCGCGGTCCACGTCGAGCTCTATGGCTGCCTCCGGGATCGATATCTGGCCTTGGGTCCGTATCATCCCCAGCAGCTTCTGCTCTTTCTCCACCTCGGCCATCTCGGCGGCTTCGCGCCGACCCCGTATGAGGAGGAAGACGCCAACGCCAACGGCCGGGGCGGCGAGCATAAAGGCCAGGGCAGCTCCTAGAATCGCGCCCGAGAGACGAAGGTTGCTCTCTGGCCCGGCGGCGCTCGCGAGCAGCCATGCTCCTGCTACGACGCAGATGCCTATGCCAACCACGATCATGATGACGCCCAGGGTCTTGCCAGTGTTCATTGGTATGATCTCCTATTCTGATGTTGCGGGCCGCTGACCACAGCGCTCTATCCGAACCCTCCGCCTCCGCCGCCACCCCCTCCGCCGCCACCCCCTCCCCCGCCGCCGGAGAAGCCACCGCTGCTGCCGCCGGAGCTGCTGGGCTGGCTGGAGAGCGTGCTGCCGGCCGTGTTCAGCATCGCCGTCAGGCCGTCCGACATGCTCTGAAGGCCGCCTGACAGGCTGTCGGACATACCCTGAAGCGAGGGGGCCGAGCCGCTCGAGCCCGAACCCTTGCCCAGGCCGGCCGGGCGCGTGCCTCCGGCATGGGCGGGCCTGGGCATCGGCATGTACCAGACCGGAATGGGCACTGGCGTCTCCTCGAGCCGAGAGAACTTCCGCACCCAGCTTCGGTCGACGCCCAGGGCGATGGCATAGGGCAGGTACCGCTCGAACTGATCTGTGGCCTCGCTGAGATCTGTGTAGCGCTCGATGTCGTTCAGGTAGCGCCCGAAGGCTTCCCAACGGGCAGCTTGCTCCGATCCCTTGCGCGTCTTGGCCGGCATCCATTGGCCGACGATGACCATGCCGATGGCGGTGATGCCGATTCCCACGAAAGGACATATCACGGCACCAGCGTACTCCGCCAGCAGGGCCGTCCCAAGTATCCCGCAGGCGAATACTGCAACGAGCGCGCCGATCCCGATGCCCGCGTACCGCTTCCGCACCTTGTCCGGGCTTCCCACGAAGTAGCCGCGCTTGACTGTCTGACGATACAGCTTCTTCTTGATGTCCGGGATGGCCTGGTAGAATTCATTACGCAGATCCGACATGCGGCGAGAATCGCGCCCCTCGAATATCTCGTTCAGGAGCCTCTGCTCGTAGGCCAGGAGGTCGCCCGTCTGCTTGCCGGTGCGGCGGAACGTGAAATCGAAGTTGCTCGCTTTGAAGAAACCGCGCTCGCGCTCCTCCTCAATCTTGAGATAGCCCCGGCGGGCGAGATCGACCAGCGTGGCGATGATGTCCTGCATATCCGCCTTCTCATCTACTAGCGTGCCTGCGACGCCCGGAGGATCGTCGGAGGGAGGTTCAGAGAGATACTCAGCCGGCAGAGACACCTCGAGATCGCGGCCTCGCAGATACCAGAGGAGCAGCAGGCCAATCGGGCCGCCGACGAGGAGCAGCGCGCCCAGCGTGCCCAAGCCGAGATTGACGAGATCCTTGGGGCCCTCCTCCCACTCTGCCTTGCGATCGTACGCTGCCTGCCAGCTCGGCTTCGATCCCTGGACAATGCCATGGGGGAATTGGACGCGTACCTCGAACTCCTGCCCGGGGTCGATGGTCTCTTGCGCCTGGAAGGTGACCCTGCTGGTGCCCTCGCCGCTCATTGAGGCCTCGGTGTCGTAGGCGGCGACGGGACTCCCTGTTGCGCCTTCTGGCAGTCTGACCGTGACAGTCGAGGCGTGGACCGGGAAGTCGCGATCAGCATAGACGGCTTTCCAGTACAGTTGGTCGCCGCCCTCGTAGTAGCGCAGGCCTCCCTCAACGGTATAGCGGAGGATGAACCTGTGTGATGAGTTCGAGGTGTAGGGGAAGTACCACTTGATCTCGAACTCCCCCTCATCGATGGCCGTCTGATACGTGTAGTTGCTGCCGCTACCTCGGTCGTACTGCCGATCTCCCTCCCACACGGCGACGTCTCTGATGCTCTCCAGACGATCCATCGGGATGCTGCGATATCCGAAGTGGAATTGTCCGCTGGTGAAGGTGATCTCCTGAACCTCCTCGACCACGAAGTCGCCGTTCTCCAGGACCGTGATGTCGACGTCGAAGCGGTCCCAACGCAGGGTTTGGGTCTGGGCGTGAGCCGTTGTGGCCGACAGGAGACCCAGCGTCAGCGTGAGTAGAATGATCCAGCGAAAACGTTTCATCACCTCTTCCTTCCTTGGCATCTACTTGTTCCAGGTTTCCAGTGCACGAATTGACCTCAGGTGATGGTGCGCCCATGTTGCGAACGGGCACCCCGTGAGGCCCATATTATAGCTCAGATCTGCAAAATGAGCTACTGATCTCCCGCTCCCGTCCGAGATTCAACAAAAGGCCATCGGCACAAGCCGATGGCCTTTGAAGCTGGACCACTGATGGACGAACGACTGGGTGCGATGACCTCTGTTCTGAACAACTCTCGGCAGCGAGATGCGAGGGCTTCACTCGCTCTTCATGCGCTGCTCGACGTAGTCGACGGCCTGGCCGACAGTCTCGATCTGTTGGGCCTCCTCGTCGGAGATGGTCCCGCCGAACTTGTCCTCGAACTCCATGATCATCTCGACGAGGTCAAGGGAGTCGGCCCCGAGATCCTCTCGGAATCGCGCGTCGGGGGTCACCTCTTCCGGTTTCACACCCAGCAGTTCGACGATGATGCTCTGGATTTCCTCTAGTGTGTCTGCCATTGCGATTACCTCCTTTGTGGTTCTCGATCGATGTCTGTGTTGCCTTATTCTACTCGCGGCGCGCCGTTTGTCAAACGCCTGTGCACGCGGTTGACAAGCTACCCCGCTGCAGGTATCATACCGATCATGATAACACGGAAGCCCCCCTCAAGTTACGCCTCGAGGTGACATGCACCAGGAACGGAAGTCGGAGCATATTCGCATCAACATGGAGGAGGAGGTCGGGTTCAGACGCGTTTCCACGGGGTTTGAGCGCTATCGCCTTCTCCACTGCGCGCTTCCTGGCATCGATCTTGAGACCATTGACACGTCGGTTACGTTCCTGGGAAAGCGGTTGGCGGCCCCGCTTGTCATCTCTGCAATGACGGGCGGAACCCCCGAAGCGGCGGTCATCAACCG
>CAZNRX010000095.1:0-7658 GCA_964575455.1 uncultured Anaerolineales bacterium
CTGCTCGATCCCGTCTACACCGGGCGCGCCTTCGGCGGGCTGCTGGATCTGATCCAGCAGGGTCAGTACCGACGCGACGAGAATGTGCTCTTCTGGCATACCGGCGGCACAGGAGGGTTATTTGGGTACACAGACGAACTGTAGGTGTTAGGGCAGATCAATGGCAAAATGCATCGTATGCAAGGCCTACTTCAAACACGGCGGGCACTGTCCCAGCTGCGAGACGGACAACCGCCCCTGGATGGCACAGTGCAGGCACGAACCGATAGAGCAGGAGGGGTTGCCGGGCCTACTGGCTTTCACCGCGCCCCACGCCTACCTGCCTCTCGTCGTCACCGCTCTAGCCACCCTCTTTGGGCTGCTGTTCGCCTTCACATTGTGGGGCAACATCAAAGCGGGCTTCCGATCGATAGCCTTGCTGATGACGCCGGTCGGGGGTCTGCTGTCCGTGCAGGGCATCTATGAGATGCGTATGCAGATCCGCGAGAGTGAGCTCCTGCGACGCGTGAGGCGTGGACGGCGCCTGGAGCTGAGCGCCCAGATGGTCACGCTCCTGCTGCCGGCCATGGCGGCCGGGCTCGTCCTGGCTCTCACGCTGCTCCTGATCAAGATCGACGTCTTCTGGGAGCTCGTCAAATGGCTGGCACTGACCGAGGCTCAACAAACCGGGGACAGTCTGCCAGAGAAGTTCCTGGCGGTGATGCCCTTTACATCAATCGTGGGATACGTTATGCTGACCATCAGCTTCACCGCCTCCTCCTCGCTGATGCTGGCGCGGCGCTACATCAACCAACTCGACGACGTCGTGCCAGGCCCGATCTTCCTGCAGGAGAACCTCCTCATCAAGGTCGTGCAGCGCAAGGCAGAGAGCGCCGTACGCAGGCCCAGGACGCCGAGGGTGATCGGAACGAGGAGACAGCAAGAACCCAGAAGCTGGATATGGGACGAGATGGAGAGAACGGGTGACGGCGGCGTCAGACTCACAGCAGTCGTGGAAGGGGAGGAGCAAGGCAAAAGCAATCGAATGGGACAGCCTGCAGAAGACGTCACCTACGTGATAGAATCAGATCCCTGGAGCCGAATCACCAAGATAGAGCGTCAGTAGCACCGAGGACCACATCCGGCGAGGCCTTTTGATGGCAAGACAGAACCCACAGCAACGTTTGGCCAACTATTTCACAGAGACGCTCGGCGGCATATCCAAGCGACCACTTGGCGTCTATGTGGTGATCCTGCTGACTGGCCTCGCGATACTCGTCGGGCTGCACGTCATCCTGGCCGCGACGCTTTCCATACTCGGCCTGACCGTCGCCCTCTCCATGCTGAGCGCCCTCTTCACCATTCTGTACGGTCTCATGCTAAGTGGCCTGAGCACATGCCTCCTTCTGTATCTCTGGCTCAAGTTCAAGCCCTGGGCCGCCTTGCTGACGCTCGCAGTCACCGCCCTGTGGCTTCTGAGGCTGCGGGGCAGCGGCACCAACGCCGTTATCGCGCTCCTCTTCCCAGTTGCAGCCGGCGTCGTCTTCATCCTGGGGCTCTATTTCGCCAGCGCCTTCATTCTTCCTATTTCCGACAGGAGCCAGCGCGCCAAGATCTTCACCCTCATCCTCGACTACATTTTGGATGCCAATCGTCCGGGACTGGTCGTCGTCGACGCGCCGCGCCAGAAGGACAAAGTTGAGGAGCGTATCGCCGGCGATCGCCTTGGTCGGATGGCAAGGGGCCCCGGCTTCGTCCTCACCGGGTGTGATCACGCCGTGGCGATCTCGGATGGCCTCAAGTTCAAGGGCGTCCAAGACCCTGGTCTCACGTTCACCGGTTTTGGCGACCAGGTTATGTACGCCATCGACCTGCGACCGCAGCTCCGCGCTTTCCCTGTGGAAGCGATGACCAGGGATGGCATCAAGATCAGCGTACTCGCTTTCACCCCATTCAGGATCGATGCTGGTCGCAGGCAGCCCGAGTTGGGCCAATCTCTACCGTTCAATAAGAGCGCGGCGATCAAGGCCGTCATCCGAGCCCAGAGGGTAGAACACGAGGGGAAGGGACAGACCCCTGAGAGAACGAGGCAGCGAATGTGGGACGAGCTCCCTCCGCTGATAGCCAGACGAATCCTCCAGGACATCATAAGCAAGCACACGCTCGACGATCTCTGTGCGCCCTACCAGCCGGGGGGGAGGCCTCCGCGCAAGGAGCTCGCCAGGGAGTTCTGCACGCGATTGACCGAACAGTTGGAACCGCTGGGCATCCAGTTGATTGGCGGCGGCATCAGCGATCTGCAGCCGGCGGATCCCAGGGTGTACGTGAAGCGCGTGGAGAACTGGCAGTCAGAATGGTCGCGCAAGATCATGGTCAAGGAGGCCAAGGGGCACGCCGCTCGCCTTGGCATCTTGGAGCGAGCACGTGCAGAGGCACGCACAGAGCTGATTCTCAGCCTGGGACGCCAACTCGAGGAGCTGAGTGTGGCGAGGGCGGAGCTATCCTCCAGAGAGGTCCTCCGCCAATTCCTGACGGTCCTAGAAGAGCTGATGATGCAGCCAGGGATAAGCGCTCTGCTTCCTGGACGTACGAAGGAAGCGCTGGGAAGCATGCGCGACACGGTCCAGGAGTAGCGAGATAAGGCCCACGTGCGGAGACAGATCATGTCGTTGAAATGGTACAAGCAAAACCTGAAGCGATCCATCCTCACCCTGGGGACCGCCCTGCTGGCGGCAGCTGTGCTAGGCTTGATGACCGAGGTCTTGCTCCGTGGCCCCGAGCAACTGCCCAGCGTCGAAACAGTAGGCCTTGCCCACGTCAAAGCTGCCCTCGCGCTGGGAGCAGCGGCCGTACGCATGGCGCTCCCCATCCTCGGTGCCCTGGTAGCGGTTCCCCTCATCGCCTCAGCCCTGTTCCGTGACGTGCACCTGAGCGATGACGTCAAGCAGGCCCACGACTCGCTGAATCGCGTCGCGTTTGGGAAGATAGGCTTTGGCCCAAGCCTGCTGGTTAAGGAGGGCAAGATCGCCACCGGGAAGAGTGGCCCAGCAGGCCGCGTAGGCGGGCCTGCATCGCTGATCGTCTACAACGACACTGCAGTGGTCACCCAGAAGCGCGGGCGCATCAAGCGCGTGGTCGGCTCCGGCTTCGAGAAGTTGGAGCCGTTTGAGAAGGTCTGGGAGACGATCGATCTGCGTCCTCAGCGCTGGCTCTATGAGGTTTTCGCCCTCACGAAAGAGGGAATTCCAATCAGCTGTGAGGCCGACATCTCATTCAAGATCGATGACGCCGCTCGCGGTGGGTACAGGCAGAGAGGGACGGCGAGGCCAAGCGACACCGTGCCGTATCCCTACACAGAGGAAGCCGTCTTCAAGGCAGCCACGAGCAAGTGGATTCGAGAGCCGGATCGTGACGATCCGTTCATGACGTGGGCTGGGCGGGTCGTGATCGGCCTCACAGAAGGCACTTTGCGCAACATCCTCGCCGAGTATCGGCTGGACTGGCTGATCGCCCCACCACAGCCTGACCAGGAGCATCCGCGAGAGAAGATCTGCCGACGGCTACAAGAGGAGCTGCAGGAGAAGGTGCGTGCTGTGGGAGCTAAGCTCTTGAGCGTGGAGATAGGCAAGATCCAGGTAAAGGCCAGGGACGAGAAGGTATCTGAGCAGCTCTCCGAGATCATCTCCGACCAATGGCTTGAGGCCTGGCAAGCGGACTGGAGGGCCCAGGCGCTGACCAGAAGCGCCGAGGGAGAGGCCGAGTTGCTGCGGCTGGACAACGCGCGCATCCAAGCACAAGCGGAGATGCTGATAACGCTCACAGAGGGCCTTCAGTCGGCCGTCCTGAGCCAGCGGGCGACAGAGCCCTACCTCCTGGCCCTGCGCTTCGTGGAGGCTCTGCGCTGGATGTCCTACGACCCACAGACGCGTGACTTCATGCCGCCTGAGGCCATGAGGACGCTGAGGCGTCTGCAGAGCCTGCTGGAGGAGAGCACGCCTGAACAAGAGGGCCGCAGCCAGGGGGAGACCACATGATCAAGCTGCCAGCACAACTGATGCCGTCAGAGCTCCTATGCTGTGAGGACCTATCGCCATTTATCGACAAGCTGCTGCAGGGCGCCTACGCCTTGCGCCATCAGGAGGAATGGGACAAAGCCGAGCGATGCGCACTGCAGGCCGTGGAGGCCAGCCAGGAGGCTGGCGATCTGCTCAACCGCGCGGTGGCCCACGTCCACCTGGGAGACATGCATCGCGAAAGGGGCAGATTGGGGCCAGCTCTCATCGACTACCGCAGGGCTCAACGCATATTCAGATGGCAAGCGCCCTGTCGGCAGCGTCACAATGAGGCCGTAGTAACCTATGCGCTTGGACTCGTCCACCACCTGCTCGGCAGCGAGCTAGACGCTCTGAAGTGGTACGAGAGATCGACCGAGCTTCTAGGGACGGCCAAGGCACACTGGACGACGGTCGACGCCTTGAAGCGGGTGGATGTCTGCAGTCGCCTCGAACGCTGGATCGACATCCTGAGCGACCACCTGATGCGCGATCTGACTCATCGAGAGATAGGCCGACCACTCGACATGTGGGTACCCGTCGTCCTGGCGACGAAAAGGGGGCGCTGCGTGGAGAGGGTGGCTATTCAGAGGCAAGACAGCGCACTGATCGGGCGAATCGACCGCTTCAACGTCCATCCCCTGGAAGAGGGCTGGAGCATCCGCATGCATGCAGAGGATCGGTATGGTGCCCAAAAGGTGCCAGAGGAGATCCGCTCAACCCTGCACGCAAGCCAGGAGGACCACGTGCTCTTGGAATGGGGCGATCCTCTCCGCCAGGAGGAGCGTCGCCGGATGGACGAGCTTGATCAGGCGAGCTCCTTTGATTTCCTGCGCGACGCCGACGAGAAGATCTACGCCATACCGCGCGACCCGACGATCATCGGCGGCCGGGGGGTAGATGACGGCGTCCGAGCTGGCCACATTGCCGCGCTGCTGGAGCCGACCACCCTGCTAGAAACAGGCACCCCGACCCCAGAAGAACCGGAGCCCGCTCCGGCAGAAGAGCCCTCCGACGAACCTGATCACGAATCCAATGAGGACGTGATAGAGCTCTACAACAAGCTGCTCAGCTTGATAGGCGGAAGCAGAAAGACCGCCCGTGGCCTTATAGACCACGAACGGAACCGGACGCCAGATGCAAGCCTGTACGAGCTGATCGACAGGGCCATATCACGCCTGCTTCGGGACAGGCGGTCGACGAGCTGACACGTCAGACCGACACGCGCTCACGCCACGTCCAACTCGCCCAGCGCCCCCATCCGCTCCAAAGCCACCTCAATCCGCTCCATCGAGTTCGCAAAGCACAGCCGCAGATACCCCTCCCCACCGACCCCAAACGCCGTGCCCGGCAGCACCGCCACCCCCGCCTCCTCCAGCAGATAGTCCGCCACCCAGTCCGACGAGCGTCCGAACGCCGTCACGTTCGGGAACGTGTAGAACGCCCCCTGCGGCGTCTGGCAGCGCACCCCCGGGATCGCGTTCAGGCCCTCCACCAGCACGTCCCGCCGCCGCTGATACTCGGCCACCACCGCGTCCACCTGCTCCTGCGGCCCCGTGAGCGCCTCCACACCCGCGTACTGCGTGAACGTCGCCGTGCAGCCAATGGAGTGGGTCAGCAGCAGGCCCAGTCGCTCGGCCAGCGGCTCCGGCATGATCCCGAAGCCCAGCCTCCAGCCCGTCATGGCGTACGTCTTGGAGAAGCCATCGCAGATCACCGTGCGCTCCCGCATCCCGGGCAATTGCGCGATGCTGGGCGCCGACGCCCCGTCGAACGTCAGCCGCACATAGATCTCGTCGGAGAGCACCCAGGCGTCGTGCCGCCGCGCAGCCTCGGCGATGTGCTCCAGCACGTCCATGGAGAGCACGCCTCCGGTGGGATTGCCGGGTGAGTTGAGGATGATCAGACGCGTGCGGTCGCTCACCGCCTCGTCGAACGCCTCCAGATCAAAGGCGAACCCCGTCTCCTCGCGCAGCACCACTGGCACCGGCACGCCGCCCGCCACGCCGATCATGGCGGCGTAGGTGGGAAAGCCGGGATCCGGGTAGATCACCTCGTCGCCCGGATCGACCAGGGCCAGCGTGGGGAAGAAGAGCATCGGCTTGGCGCCCGGCGCCACGACCACCTGTGACGGCCTGACCCCGATGCCGCGGCGGCGCCCCGCGTCCTCCGCGATCGTCTGCCGCAGCGCGCCCACCCCCGGCGGCGGGTTGTAGCGCGTGCGTCCCTCCTCAATAGCCATGATCCCGGCCTGGGCCACGTTGTCGAACGTCGGCACGTCCGGCTGGCCGATCTCCAGGTGGACGATGTCGCGCCCCTGTGCCTCCAGCGCCTGCGCCTTGGCCAGAACCTCGTACGCCCCCTCCGGAGCCAGATGCGTCACCCGTCCAGCAAACCCGATCCCGATCTCGTCCATACCCCCCCCCAATCAATGTGACGACCTCAGCTAACCCTTCCTCGCCCAATCGCCTCGTCGCCTTATCGCTTTATCGCTTTACAGCCGAAACCCCTCCGGAAACGGATCCTGCGCATCCAGCACGAGGCGATGGAAACCTGTGAGATACGCGCTGCCCGTGATGCGGGGGATCACCGCAGGGTAGCGCGCGTCGCCGCTCCCCACCTCCGTCCGCTCCACCAGCTCGGCCTGGAAACGCGTGCCGATGATGCTCTCCGTCACGAACGAATCGCCCACGTCCAGCCGGCCCTGGACGTGTCGCAGCGCCGTCTCCGCCGACGTACCCGTGCCGCACGGGGACCGGTCGACCATGTGATCGCCCAGGATCACCACGTTGCGGCTGTCGGCACCCTCGCTTCCGGGCTCCGCGATGAATCGCAGGTCGATCATGCGGTCGATGTGGGGCAGCTCCGGATGGCGCACCTCCACCGTCTCGTTGGCTACCTCCAGGATGCGCATGCCCAGATCGGCCAGGGGCGCGGCGTTGGACGGGATCAGATCGAGCCCCACCTGACGAGCGTCCACGAAGGCGAAGAAGAGCCCCCCGAAGACCACGTCGATGGTCAGCCCGCCCATCCCCGGCACGTCGAGATCGACGCCGGAGCGGTAGACGAAGGCCGGCACGTTCCGGAACGAGACCGACGTCACGCGTCCATCCTCGACCCGGGCGTGGGCATAGACCAGGCCGGAGGGCGTGTCGAGCGTCACGAGCGTCTCCGGCTCCTCCATCGGGAACGTGCCCATCTCCAGCACCGTGGTCGCGGTGCCGATGATGGCGTGGCCGCACATCGGCTCGTAGCCCTTGTTGTCCATGAACACCACCCCCACGTCGGCCTCCGGCGAGCAGGGCGCGGTCAGGATAGCGCCGAACATGTCCTTGTGGCCGCGCGGCTCCAGCAGCAGGAAGCGCGGCGCCCACGGCAGCTGCTCCTCGGCGTAGGCCAGCTTCTCGGCCATACTCCCACCTCGGAGCGGGGGCAGGCCGCCCGTCACCAGCCGCGTGCACTCACCAGCGGTGTGGGAATCGACAGTCGTGATCATTCTGGTGGTCGTTGTCATAGCTCTCCCCTCATCCAGGCCAGCTCCAACCGGGCAATACGCAGAGCTCCATAGAGGATGCTCAGAGCCACACAGAGAAATCCTCCTCCGTGGCTCTCCGTGTCTCCTCTGTG
>CAZNRX010000095.1:7758-12209 GCA_964575455.1 uncultured Anaerolineales bacterium
CTCCTCCGTGGCTCTCCGTGTCTCCTCTGTGGGCGTGTAGATGTCTCACCCCAAGAGCGCCGCCTCCGCCCGCGCCACGACGGCCTGGATCGCCTCGGCCACCTCCTCCGGCAGCCGCGCCGGCTCGTGCTGCTCCATCAGCTCGCAGGTTCTGGCGTTCACCCGCTGCTCGAACGGCTCCCCGTCCGAGGTCATCCACGCCTCAGCCCCGCTTCGGAAGAGCAACTCGGGGTACCAGGCCTCCCGGAAGCGCTTGAAGGTGTGCGGATGCGTGACAAACTCACCACCCGGCCCGATCTCCTCCAGGACGTCGAGCAGCAAGGTCTCCTCGCTCACCTCCACCCCGCCCAACAGATGGGGCAGCATGGCGATGATCTCGTCCGTCGCCACGATCATGGCCGGCATCACCACCGTGGCGTTGCCCAGCAGGCCCACGTCGTGGACCAGGTTGGCGCCAGCGAGATAGGCCATCATGCACGACGAGGCCGCCTCCAGCACCGCCTGCCCGTCGAAGGTCTGGGCATCGCTGGTGCCGGCCGTGCCGAAGTTGGGCAGGTCGAGGTGGTGCGCCATCTCGGCCATCAGCGTGTTGCCGCGCTGAAACTCGGGCGCGCCGTAGGAGAAGACCGTGGTCTGCATATCCATCAGCGACGCCATCCCGCCGAAGATGAAGGGCGCGCCGGGCCGCTTGAGCTGATGGACCACCAGCGCGCTGAGCGACTCTGCGCAGAGCTGCACCGTAATGGCGGCCGGGCTCATGGGCGCCGTGCCGCCCATCGCCGCGTAGCCCGAGTAGACCAGCGGTATCTCGTGCTCGGCACTGTAGAGAAGCCGACGGATCGAGTCATCGGGATGGACCAGCGGCGAGACCGGCTCGGCGTAGACGATAAGGATGGGCTGCTCGCGCAGCGGGTCTGCGACCCGCGCCCCGGGTCTGCGACCCGCGCCCACCGCCAGCGCCGCCATCTCGTGACAGTCGACCAGCGCCTGGTGCGTGACCGGCATGGCCAGCACCGGCTTCGGCGAGTGGATCAGGCATTGGGCCAGCGCCACGCGGTCGGCCACCTCGGCCGGGCGGTCGGAGATCATGCCGGAAGCGGTGGTGTAGCTGATCTGATCCAGCGCGTCGATCAGCGCGGCGTGACGCCCTGCGTCCACCTCGGTGCAGGGCCGACGCTCGTCGCCAGAGGGGCCGAACGGGTCAAGCACGTCGGGCGCGTCCACGTGCGCCCCGAAGTGGGCGCTTCTCCCGCCCAGCTCCATCGCCCGCTCGCCGTCGCGGTTGTAGATGGCGATGCTCGACGGCGCCGAGTCAACCGCTGTCTCCACCAAATCCGTGGGGATGCAGGCCCGTAGCTGGGCTTGGCGCTTGCCCTCGATCCTTGCCCCCGCGCCATGGAGCAGCTCGCACGCCTCCGCCTGGGTCAGCCTCACCCCCACGCGCTCCAGGAGATCAAGGGCAGCGCCAGCGATCCTCTTGCGCTGCTCGTCATTCAGAAGCCGAAAACTCGCTACCACCCTCCCCCCTCTCCCATTACGCATCACGCATCACCCCGGCCTCCGCCAGAATCTCCTCCAACCGCTCCTTGCTCTCCGCCGCCAGCGGTTCGGGCTGATGCTCCGCGATGATTGCCTTGACCTTCTCGTTCAGTCGCTCGCCGAGCGCCGTGCCGCCGCGCTCCAACCACGTCTCCCGAATCTCGCGGCTTAGCAGATCCGGGTACCAGAAGTCCTGGAAGCGGGCCATCGTCGCATCGGTATTCAAGAAGTGCCCGCCGGGGCCGACCTCGTGGAGCTCGTCCAGCATCAGCATCTCGTCGCTCACCTCGATGCCCTTGACCAGGTTGTCCATCATCGCCACCAGCTCGTCGGTCAGCGCGATCATCTCTAAAGACGTGGTCAGCCCGCTCTCCATGTAGCCTACGTCGTGGATCAGGTTCGCGCCGGTCAGCTTCGCCATCAGCACCGAGAGCATCGCCTCGGCCGCGGCCTGTTCATCCATCACCTTGGCGTCGGAGCAGCCGGCGTAACCCCAGGTGGGCATCCCGTACCAGCGGCCCAGCTGCGCGACCGCGGCCTTGGTGAGCTGGAACTCCGGACCGCCGTAACAGATCTGCGTCGACTTCATGTCCATGTGATGCAGCCCCGCCCCAAAGATGAAGGGCGCTCCGGGGTTCGTCATCTGGTGGACCACCAAGCCGCTCAGGATCTCGGCCAGGGACATCACCAGGCCGCCCGCGATGGTGATCGGCGCGGTGCCGCCCATCAGCGGGCCGGGGGAATGAACCACCGGAAGCTCGTACTCGGCCATCAGCAACAGCTTGTCGACCGCCGTGTCCGACTGCTGCAACGGCGAGCTGGGCTCCGAGTAGAGGAGGATGTGCTGCTGCTCGCGCAGCGCCTCGTAGCCGCCCGCCACAGCTGCGGCCATGTCGATGGCGCGCTGACAGCTAGCCAGGTCGTTGGTCACGAAGACGATGGGCTTGGTGGTGTGCTCCAGCATCAACGCCATCTGCACGTCATAGGTCAGATCGGGATCGACGTCGTCCGGAATGCCCACCGACATCACGAAGTGGATGTTGGGCAGCGCGTCGCACAGGTGATAGGCATCGATCAGATCGTCCCGGGTGAACTTGCGGTGCTCGCCCGTCTCTGGGTCGAGGAGGTTCAGGCAATCGGATCCGGTGCCGAAGTGGACCTGCTGATCCTCCAGGCACATCGCTGGCTCCCCGTCGCGGTCGCACATCACCACCCGCTCCGGCACTGTTGCAACAGCGTCCTCCACCAGCCGGGCGGGGAGCTTCACCAGATTCCCGTCGGAGACGAAGGCGCCGGCGTCCGCCAGCATCTCCAGCGCCTGCTGATGATGGAAGCGTATGCCCGTGCGCCGCAGCACCTCCAGCGCCCCCAGATGGAGCTTCTGGAGCTGGTCATCGGACAGCACGGCGAATTGCGGCGATTGCAAAGCGAGGAAGTTCGCGGTCTTCATCTGTGACTCCTCCTTGTCAGCGTAGCGAAAGACTTCTACATCAAAGCATCCAACAGCCCGTGGCCGAAGGGCGTGACCTCGAAGGCAACCAGTTCTCTGGTAGTACCTTTGCCCAGCGGCTTGCGCTCGTACTCCGGCTCCAACACGCTAAAGTCGGCCAAGATTCTGATCACGATGCGGCGAACGGCGGCGTGCAGGCTCTGTCGATGGTACGTTGGATCTGCCGACGTCCAGGTCATACCCGTCTCTTCGATCAGCCTGTCAGCGAAAGCCTCATAGCGAATTCGCGTGCCGACCGGCAGTGACAGCAGGTGGGATCGGGTGATCGCCTCAAAGGCCCGCGGCAAGCCCTCCCCCAGACCACTGACGGGAAAGGCGATCGCCCAGTTGACCTGCTCCCACCAGCAGCTGAGCATGAACCATATCTGGACCGGCGCGAATAGCGTCAGGAAGCGGTTTCCCGTACGTGTGAGGCGCCACCGACGTGCCTCTCTTCCCTCCAGCAACCCGCCGAGCTCGGCCAGAGCATGCAGGAAGTAGAGTGGCCAGACGTCATACTCGGTGCGCAGCCGGTAGGTGCGATCTCCGATGGACCGATCCAACACCGGCGGCTCGACGAAATCAGCCGTTATCGCGCGCACATCTTTGAGCTTGAAATTGCCCGTGCTCTGCGTCCCCTTGAGTTGATGATCCCGCACGTAAGTGAGCACGGTCACCATATCCCGTCGCAGCGGAAGCGCTTCCGCCTTATCGACCTGCTCAGGCGTCAGCCGCTGCACCCACCTGCGCAGACGGCGTGAAGAAGCGACCATGTTCCGATCATGTCGATCATGTCGATGATGTTCCCTTTTACTCATCTTAGCATCCTCCTGTTCAATTCACCGCGCTACGACTCAAGCGCCCGATCTAGATCTGCGATCAGATCGCCCGTGTCCTCCAGGCCCACTGAGAGCCGAATCAACCCATCGGCTATCCCCGCATGGGCGCGTTCCTCCGGCGTCATGTGCTCGTGCGTGATGGTCGGCGGGTGCATGCAGATCGTGCGGCTGGTGCCAAACGTCACCGCGTGAGTGATCAGCTCGAAGCTGTCAATCACCCGGGCGGCACCCACCATCCCGCCCGCCACCACAAACGACAGCATCCCCCCGCTCGCCGCCATCTGCCGCTGCGCCAGCTCGTGCTGGGGATGATCTCGCCGCCCGGGGTAGTTCACGTGCTCGACCCGGGGATGCTGGGCCAGGAACTCGGCCACCGCCTGGGCGTTTCTGCTGTGCCTCGCCATGCGCAGCGACAGCGTCTCCACGAACTGGAGCGTCAACCAGGCCTCAAAAGGCTGCAGCACCGCGCCGACGAACTCCGTCGTGTTCCAGCGCACATCCTCGACCAGCGCTTCCGGCCCCACTACGGCCCCTCCCAGCACGCTGGCGTTGCCGCACAGGAACTTGGTGATGGAGAGCAGCAC
>CAZNRX010000095.1:12309-14193 GCA_964575455.1 uncultured Anaerolineales bacterium
TCGCCCGGCCGGGCCAGCGTGAAGACCAGGTTGAACAGCGCCTGGGACCCGGAGGAGGCCGTGACGCACGCCTCCCCGCCCTCCAACGACGCCAGCCGCTCCTCCAAAACCGCCGTGGTCGGCGTCTTCGTCCGTCCGTACACAGGATACGGGATCTTGTCGAACCGCTCGTACGGATACGTCATCGACTGCACAATCGGCGGCACAAAGGATCGGAAATCCTCCACACTCTTCAGGGGATCGAACCCCGCGTGCAGGGCCCGCGTGTCGAATCCCAACTCGGCATCCTCCCGCCGCTCCCGACCCGCCTCCGGATCATACGTCCACGGTTCCTGTATAAAGAAAAGCCCGTTGTCCCCCATCTCACCTCCACTCCCTGAACTAACCTATTGCTCTATCGCCCTATCGCTTTATCGCTCTCTCGCCTTATCGCCCGCAGCCCCTCCTGCACGTCCTCCGGCAGCAGCTCCGGCTCGTGACTCTCGAGGATCGTCTCCACCTGCTCCGCCGCCCGCTCCTCCATCGTCGACGCTCCCTGCCCCACCCAGTCGTCATACTGACGCTTGTCCGCCAACTTGGAGTAGTAGGGCTCGCGGAAGTGCTCGTATGTGTGGTCGTGCGCCAGGTAATCGCCCCTGGGACCCAGCTCCTCGACCACGTCCAGCGCCAACGTCTCCTCGCTCACCTCGACCGGTGCCGTGGCCGCGCGAATGAAGCCGATCAGATCGTTGCACATCGCCAGCAGTTGGAGGGAGCCCTGCATCCCCGCGTCCATGAACCCGCAGTCGTGGATGATGTTCGCCCCGTTCAGATGGGCCGTGAACAGGCTCAGCGCCGCCTCCGCCGCGCACTGCTGATCCAGCACCTTTGAGTCCGTCGAGCCGCCCAATCCGAAGACCGGCAGGTCGTAGAACTTGCCCATGGAGGTCGCGACGCCCTGCTCGTCGGGCAGGACGTAGTTACCCACCATGGTCTGCAGGTTGTACGGTCCCCCGTTCCAGCCCGGGACCGCCACCGGCGTCCCCGGCCGCACGAGCTGGGCCAACACGATGCCCAGCAGCGTGCCCGCGTTCATCGTGGCCATGCAGCCCGCGGTCGTGGTGGGCGAGTTCACCCCGCCCGCGTTCAACGGGATGTAGAGCAGCGGTAGCCCCTTCTCGGCCAGATAGATGCACTTCTGCGTCGCCTCCTCGTTGG
The DNA here is from genome assembly GCA_964575455.1 of uncultured Anaerolineales bacterium. Classification (GTDB taxonomy): domain Bacteria; phylum Chloroflexota; class Anaerolineae; order B4-G1; family B4-G1; genus SKLM01. Next base: position 13,507 of record CAZNRX010000095.1, read on the forward strand.
CCACCAGGCCCGAGGTCACGTTGATGTAGCACGTGGCGAAGGGCCGCCGGCGGAACGCGTCCTCCCCGCCAGCGACGACCTCACACATCTCCACCATCGTCACGCAGCCCTCGAAGTCCGGCGTGACGAAGACGATCGGTTTGGTGGTGTGATTGAGCATCACCTCCATCTGGTACCGATCGTAGACGGGCTGGTCCACGTCCGAGGGCAGGAAGGCGGACATCACGAAGTCGATCTCCGGCAGCGCGTCCATCAACGTGACAGCCTCCCGGACGTCCTCCAACACCGCCCTCCGCCGCTCACCGCTGCGATGATCGAGCACGTAGAGGCAGTCGGAGCCGCCGCCAAATGCGGTCTCATAGCCCCAGGCCCGAATCGCCACCTCACCGTGGCGATCCCACAGGGTGAGGCGGGAAGGGGTGACGCTCAGGGCCTCCTCCACCATGGTGCCGGACAGCCGCACCCGCAGGTCGTCCACCTCGGCCCCGTTGTCGCCCAGCATGGTGCGCGCCTCGTCATCATGAACCTCAACCCCAACCTGCTCCAGCACCTGCAGGCTCGCCATGTGGATCTGCTCACACGCCTGCGGGTCCATGCGGGAGTAACGACCCTGTGCCTGACGCCAACCGAGCCCTCTCGACATAGATCTCTCCTGTTGTGATGATAGCTAGAAGACCGCTCGCGGCG
>CAZNRX010000096.1:0-14143 GCA_964575455.1 uncultured Anaerolineales bacterium
TCTGTCGCCTGTCGGTGATTCATCGACGGCTACCCCGATTTATTGAGAAGATACCGCCGGCGCTCGCCGGCGCTGGCGAAGCGTCGGCCGTCGCCAATGCGGCGGGCCAGGGAGCGTGGCAGCTCCCGCCAGGGCTGGGCGGCGGTTTGCTCACCTTCGATGCGCCAATCGTTATCGACGGCGATGGGCTGCACCTCAACGACGGCAACTCGGTGCCCTTCCCCAATGCCAACCTTGACGACGGAGGGTTCCCAGTGCTGAATAACTCGGTCACGCTGGGCGAGGGGAACGATCGTACCTACGAACTGAACCTGGCGGGCGCCATATCGGTCACCATCCCCGGCTTCAGCGGCTTCACCGATGGTGACCTAATTCTGGACAGCCTGGGCAACGTTTCTGGCAGCGCAGACGGACTCGACATGCTGCTCGGCGGGCTGGAACTGGGCGTGGACCAGTTCCTCGTCGAGGGCGGCAACTTGCTCACCGAGGGCGGCACCCTCTCCGCGCCGCCCGGGTTTGGCGGTGACCAGATAACGCTCAACGGCATGGGCCTGCTGGATGCCGATCTCGGTCTGGTTGGCTGGGGGATGGACGATCAAGGGGACGTCACCTCCGCCACGGTACAGCTGCCGTCGCTGAGCCTGAACGGCTACGACTGCTTCGCCCTGGAGGGGAGCTACCGTCGCATCGACCGGCTCCCGATAGGCAGCCCCGACGGCGTGGACGACGGCTACGAGATCAAGGGGCACGGCCTGATGCGGGTGCCCGGTTTCGGCACCAGTATGAGTACGAGCCCTCCCAAGAAACCCGCCAACAGCCATTCGAAGGGTCCCGCGTGCACCGGCTTCGAGATCAGCTTCCGGCTGGTGATCGGCACCGATGGTCAGACCCACATGACGGTCTTCCCGGCGTCCAAGCCCTCGGCCGGCACGGGGGGAGGGTGCCTGGCGGCGCCGATGCGTGTCTCGACGGACGAGATCACGGCGAGACCGGCCGCGATGAGCCAGTCATCCCTGTGCCTGATCGAGGTCGACTCGACCCTCTACTGCTCCATCGATATCCCGGAACTGATGTTGTCCGTCGGCAATCCGCGTCTGAACGGCGGATGGGATGGCGATCAGGACAAGATATGGGTGGGCGGGGGCATCAGCGCCTGGACGATGATGCAGGTCTTCGGTCATCCTCTGGCTACCGGTGACCTGGATATGCTCCTCGTGGTCACGCCGGACTGGCAGACCATCGACGTGACCGGCACGGTGAAGATCCTCGATCTGTGGGACTACGCCTCGGCGACGGGGCACATCGGCCTCGACTACGGCGTGCCCGTCGATATGATGGCGGAGCTGACCATCAACCAGATGCCGTGGACGCCTCCCTACTATCCCATCCCCATGGTCGGCACGGCCGGTTTCCACGTACGGACCGACTGGAGCCCGTCCGACCCGACGGACATCGAGTTCGAGTATTTCCACTTCACCGGCTGGGCCTCGCTCGACATCGAGGTGCCGGAGGGCATCGTCTGGGACGGCTGCCTGGGCGAGCTCTGCTCTACCATGCCGCCGTTCGATATCCATCTGGCCGGCGTCAGCGCCGAGTTTGGGGAGTTCCGTGCCGACGATGACAGCGTCTGGGGCTTCAAGGCCCAGTTGGACTTGCTCAACATCTACGAGACCGGCATCTACATCGACGCCAACGGGGACTGGGACTTCGGCGACGTGGATGAGTACGTGTTGCTGGATAGCCAGCAGATGCAGCAGATCCATCAGGCCTGGCTGGCTGCGCAGGAGGGCCGTCTGGCGGCCGCCGCTGCCATCGACGACTATGATCTCTACACCTTCGCCATGGACACCATCATCCGCACGGTGCACGTCGACACCGCCAGCGACTTGAGCTTCATGTTGAGCCGCAGCGGGCCGGTGCCCACGATGACCCTGATCTCGCCCAGCGGCACGGAGATCACGCCGGACACCACGCTGCCCAACGTGCAGCACCACGAGAGCTACTCGCCAACGGTGCCTTACACGCAGACCACCTACCTCGTCGGCGATGCCCAGCCTGGGAACTGGCAGGTGGTGCTGCACGGGGACATCGGGCCGGACGATGACTACGTCTTGGGCGTCATCGGCGCCGACCCCAGCCCCACCCTCACCAACGTGCAGGCCTGGTCGACGGGTGCCACCAGGGCCAGGGCGTCGTGGCAGCTGGCCTCCGACGAGATCACCACCACCCTGAACGTCCATGCCACGGCGGGCCCGATCTCCAGTACGCACACGGTCACCCATACCGACGGCACCACCGAGACGGTCACCCAACCGGTCTACGTCGACGGCCCGGTGGTCCTCGACGCCCCGACGCCGTTGAACGGGGCCCAGGGCAGCGCCGAGCTCGACCTTGGCCACCTGGAGAGCGGCACCTACTGGATCTGGGTCGAGGCCAGCGACGGTCGGAACGCACCGGTGCGCGCCTACGCCCCCCAGCCCGTCCAGGTGACGCAGGCTCCGCCGACCAGCTGGTCACCCACCGTCGTGGTGACGCCCACCTACCTGGGCTTGGAGATCGATTGGGATGCCCTCCAGCATCCGGACGTGGACGGCTACACAGTATACGTTAGCGACGGTGCCCTATCGGCGCAGCAGGAAGCCGCTCATACCGCCGTCATCACCACGCCCTGGGACAGCACCGTCATCGACACCTGGCTGACGCCCGGGCGCACCTACACCCTGGCGATCGAGGCCTTCGATCGTGACGAGGGCTGGCGTCTGCGCTCCTCGACGGCCACCGGCGTGCCCCTGGCGGCCGCCTTTGAGCTGACCACGGCCACGCCCGAGGTCACCGTCACCGGCGGTGGGTCCGCAAACCTGGACATCGCGCTGGTGAGGACCGGGGAGATGACGCCGACCGTGGGGCTCCGCCTCGGGGATCTGCCCGATGGCATCGATGCAGCCCTCACCGGCAGCCGCTGGCTGACGCCGACGCTGTTGCCGGGCACGCCCGCCTCCCTCGTCATCTCGGCCACCGACACGCTGCCCGGCGGGGTCTACACCGCCACCATCGCCGGCTTCGGCGGCGGAAGCTTGGCCACTCTCGACGTACGGGTGCGGGTGGAGGAGCCTCACTTCACCCTCGCGGTCACCCCGTCCACCATCGCGTTGAACAAGGACGGGGTCCAGAGCCTGACCATCTCCGCGGAGGGCTTCAACGGCGAGAGCGACCCCATCCACTTGGACGTCCTGGCGCCGCGCGGCCTGCGCTGGGTCCTCAGCGACGACGTGGTCGACCCGAACGGGGACGTCACCCTGGAGGTCACCGACACGTTCTTGGTGGGGCATGGGCAGTACGAGGTGCACATCATCGGCCGCGATGGCGAGAACGAGGTCGACCTCGTCGTGCCGCTGGAGATCATCGAGCCCGGCTTCGACCTGACCAGCGACCCCAACCGCCGCTGGGTACTCGTCGGCGACCAGGTGGTCTACCCCATTCAGGTCAGCCCCCGATATGGCTGGACCGAGCCGGTGACGCTGACCCTCGACGCGGCGTGGCTGCCGCCCCACGCCAGCGGCGGCTTCACGACCACGCTGGGCGGCCCGCTCCAGACGGAGGTGGTCGTCACGCCGCCAGACTCGGTGGAGCTGATGGTCGACACGGCGGCGAACACGCCGGAGGATCTCTACTTGCTTCCCGTCGACGGCGAGAGCGAGGCGGAGCAGGGCTCCCTCGACCTCCAGCTTGGGGTGGTCAGCGAGGGCGTCGATCTGACCGTGGATAAGGCGATAGACGACCGCACGCCGAGCACAGGTTGGACCATTGCCTACACCGTCACCGTGACCAACAACGGGCCCGAGGACGCCACGGGCGTGGTCGTCAGCGACACCCTGCCTGCCGGCCTCTCCTACCAGGCCGACGACGGCGGCGGCAGCAGCTACGACAGCGCCAGCGGCGCGTGGAGCGTGGACGGCCTGGGCATTGGCGAGAGCGAGACGTTGCACATGACCGCCACGGTCGATGCCGGCGAGGGAACCCTCATCGTCAACACCGCCGTCATCAGCGCGTCGGACCAGACGGAGCTGGACGGGAGCAACAACCAAGCGCAAGCGGCCCTGGCCGTGGCCGGTGCCGACCTGACCGTGGAGAAGAGCGTCGACAACCCCACGCCCCGAGAGGGGGAGGCCGTCATCTACACCGTGAACGTGGCCAACCAGGGCCACCCATCCACGGTCGTGATCCGGGACGTGCTGCCGGACGGCGTGAGCTACCTCTCCGATGACGGCGCTGGCGCCTACGACGTCGCAGCCGGGGCCTGGAACGTGGGCACCCTCGGGGAGGGCGACGCTGCCGCCCTGCGCATCACGGCCCAGGTGGACGCGGACACAGCGGGGTCAACCATCGCCAACACCGCGGCCATCAGCAGTTCCAGCCGCCTGGACCCCTACCCGGACGACGACGCGGACGACGCGCCCATCGCCGCCCAAGATCCCGACGCGGTGATCATCGCGGTCACGCCGGGGGCAGGCGGCACGCTGACCTACGTCGACGATCAAGGCTTGATCACCGAGATCGACGTGCCGTCGGGCGCGGTGGACGAGACGCTCACCCTGATCTTCACGCCGGTCCCGACGCCGACCCATCCCAGCAACCTGCTCTTTGCCGGCCATGCCTTCGACCTGGCCGTCTACCGGGGCGCGGACCTGCTGTCCGGCTACGTCTTCCAGAAGCCGGTCACGATCACCATCCACTACAGCGATGAGGACGTTCAGGGCATCACGGAGGTGGCCCTGACGCTCTATCGTTGGGACGACGGCGCGTGGAGCGACGCCGCCTGCGGTCCCTACGGCCGGCATCCTGACGAGAACTGGTTGGATGTCACCATCTGTCATCTGAGCACCTTCTCGCTCATGGGGCCCTCCATCCCGGTTGGGGGGGCAACGCTCCAGCCTAGGCCGCTGATCCTCCAGATCCCGTTCGTCGTGCGTCTCGGAGAGACTGGCTCGAAGAGTCGGAGTGCTGCACTCCTGGTAGCCGCGCTGTCTCTGCTGACTGCAATGGCGTTGAACGGGATGCGACGCGCGAGGACGCGAAGGCACAGACGCTGAGCGCAGACGGCTGAGTTATCTGGCCAAACAGTGACGAGCGGACCCCGGTGCGGGGTAGCGCCGGGGTCCTCGATGTCTCCCTGCCAGCGGGATGAGTCAGCTCTGGGAATAACTCGTCTGCCTGCGGAGGGTCAAAATGAAGCTCTTCCACCAACACCGAGATCGTGCAGACCATCTATCCTGCCCCCGCTCTCAGTAACCTGGGCAGAGCAGCCGGCAGGAGACGCTCTACCTGGACGGACGGGCCGTTCGGTCCGGGAGGATCACGGCCTGGACGTGGCCATCGCCTATCCCGACGGACACCGACGGCGACGGTCTGATCGACGTCCACGAGAAGTTCGTGGGCACCGATCCCGCCGACCCAGACTCGGATGGCGACGGGCTTTCGGACGGGGTTGAGGTGCATTAGCTGGGCCTCAGTCCGTTGCGCAGCGACACCGATGGTGACACCATCTCTGACTACGTCGAGGTGCTGGGGTTCCGGTACGCGAACCAGGACTGGTACCCCGATCCGCTGAGCCCGGACACGAACGGAGACGGTCGTCTCGACGGGCTTGAGTGCGCACCGCTGATTGAGCTTGACGCCGGGACGACGGACAGACCATCCATCACCTGCGATCTGGATAACGACGGCATCCTGGATCGCGATGGCAAGCGTGACAAGATGCCCGCTGACGTCAATCCGTTTAACCGCGATCACCCCTTCAGCATCAAGGTCACCAAGTTGAATCAGGGCCATCCCGTCTTCCTCGATTTGCAGCTCCGGCCGGTCAACGCGGATCACCTGGCCTATGCCATGAACGTGCTCGACTGGCCGGCCGACGACACGCAGGGCCAGGTCCAGCGGGTCAAACGCACGACCTTCGCCAGATCCGACAATTCGGAGGCCCGAAGCGCCAACGACCCGCGCGCGAAGAACGGCGACATGCGTCTGATTCCCATGCTGGAGATCGTTATCCCCAGCGACGAGGTGGAAGGCGTCCCGCGACGATTTGCAGGCGGAGCTCCAGTCGCCCACCAGCATAGGCGCCATCGTGCTCTGCGAAGATGGCATAGCGGCGACCGATTTCCAGCACTACGACGTCCTACTCCAGGACGCGGCCCCCATGGGGCTCCACGCCGCCTCCGGCGACCACGATCCCGGAGCACCCGCCTATGAACACGTGGTGCGCCCTTGCCAACCCCTGCGTGTCTTTCAGGGGGAGCGGTCGGCTGGGGACTGGACGCTCCGTATCTGTGATATGAATCCTGCCGCGGACGACGGTCAGTACCTGGTCAGCCGGCTTGAGCTGACGCCGCGCGACAGCGCCGCTAAGTCGGCTCGATGGTCACACCGCACTCCGGCGCTCCCCGATTCAGACTGGGTTAACCACACCATCAGCATCTACGCGGAGGATGTGGTCGGCAACCGCACCGCCGATGGGTTGAGCATGGTGATCACGGTTGACACCCAGGCGCCCGTGATCACCGTCACGCAGGCGGTGACCGAGATTGTGCGCGTCATCGGCGGTGTCCAGGTGCAACGGGTCGATCGCCCCGACGTTATGATCGGGACCCAGACGGCGATGGCTCGTGACGTCGAGACGGTACTCTGGGGCACGGTGAGTGAGGCTGGGCCGGTGGTCAGGCTCTCCGCGCATGTACACGCCCCGGGCGGTAGTGCCCATCGTCAGCAGGCAGCGCGCAGCGGGGACGGTTGGTGGGTGGACCTGGAAGTGCTACAGGACGGGCTATATACCGTGTGGCTGGAGGCCGCAGATCAGGCCGGAAACAGGGCCTTGGCAGGGCCCTTAGGCATCACGGTGACGAGCCCTGCCCAGCCTCCGTCGGTGCCCGTCGGTGGTGCCTATCTGCTGGCCGCTCGAGCGAGGCTGCTCTGGCTGCGGGCTGCGCTCTTGGCTGCCCTTGTCATCATGCTATGCGTGATGGTCGCGGTGGCTCTGGACACGAAGCGGGGCGCAAGAACACGGAAGCGTACACACTAGTCGAAGAGGGCCTCGGTGTCGCTCAGCGCCGAGGCCCTCAGGGTCTCTCTACCGGCAGGTCGACCGGCGTTCACTCCCGGTGGCTACTCCCCCTCGTCTTCCTGGCGGGTCCGCGACCCCTGCTGCATCTCCTCCAACCGCTCGACAATCTCCTTCTCGTAGCCGTGACCTTTCGGCTTGAACCAGTCGGCCTCCACGCCCTCCGGCAGATACCGCTGCTCGACCCACCCCTCGGGATAGGCGTGGGGATACTTGTACCCCTCGTGCTCGCCCAGGGTCTCCTTATAGTGCTCGCGCAGCGCGCCGCGGAAGACGTCGGTCTTGTCCCGCAGGTAGGTCGGCACGGGGCCGGTCCCGTGCTCCCGCACCTCCTCCAGGGCCTTCCAGTAGGCGCCCACGGTGTTCGACTTGGGCGCCGTGGCCAGATACAGCGTTGCCATAGCCAGGTGATACTGGCCCTCGGGCATCCCCACCCACTCGAAGGCCTGAGCGCACGCGTTGACCACCTGCACGCCGTTGGGATCGGCCAGCCCGATGTCCTCGGCTGCCAAAATGTAGAGCCGCCTTAGGATGAAGCGCGGATCCTCCCCGGCAGCCACCATCTTGGCCAGCCAGTAGAGCGCCGCATCGGGATCGCTGCCCCGTACCGACTTGATGAAGGCCGAGGCCGTGTCGTAGTGCTGATCCCCCGTCTTATCGTAGCGCAGCGCGCGCCGCTGGATCGACTCCTCGGCCACCTGTAGGTTGACCTGGATCCTCCCTTCCTCATCGGGCGGTGTGCTCTCCACGGCCAGCTCCAGGGCGTTGAGGGCGTCTCGCGCGTCGCCGCCAGCCACGCGCACCAAGTGAGCCAGCGCCTCGTTGCTGATGTGGACGTCGCGATTGCCGTAGCCGTGCTCTCTATTCTGGAGCGCGCGCTCCAGGATGCCATTCACCTCGTGATCTGCCAGCGGCTCGAACTGGAAGATGCGGGAGCGGGAGACGAGCGGGCCGATCACCTCGAAGTAGGGGTTCTCCGTGGTGGCGCCGATGAGCATGATGGTGCCGTCCTCGACGTGAGGAAGCAGGGCGTCCTGCTGCGCCTTGTTCCAGCGGTGGATCTCGTCCACGAACAAGATCGTGCGCTGCCCGTACATACCCTGCCGCTTCTTTGCCTCCTTGATGATGCGCCGCAGATCGGCGACGCCGGCCAGCACTGCGCTTATCGTCTCGAAATGCCTCTCCGTCGTGTTGGCGATGATCATGGCCAGCGTCGTCTTGCCCGTTCCCGGCGGCCCCCAGAAGATCAGCGAAGAGAACAGCCGATCCGCCGCAACGGCGCGGCGCAGCAGCCGCCCTTCACCGACGATCTGCTCCTGGCCCACGAATCCCTCCAGGCTGCGCGGGCGCATACGCGCGGCCAATGGCGCCTGACGGCGGATCTGCTCCCTTCGGCTGTGCTCAAACAGGTCCTCCATGTCACTACCTTTCGCGTGCAAAAACTGGTTCTGTTCACGCTCCGTACGGGGCGTCGCGTCAAGCAAGAGTCTGTCATCATATTCTAGATCGAGACCTGCTCCGCGACAAGGCGGCGGTGGTCGGTTATGCTTTAGGGTGTTATAATACCACCAGCAGCGTGCAAATCTTGTTGGTAGGCTATCTGCTAGCCTTCATTGACGCTACGGAGGTGACTGATGCCTGAACGATCTGTTCGTCAGCCTGCTGTCGCGGGCCGTTTCTATCCGGCAGACCCCGATCGGTTGCGGCGTGACGTTCAGCGGTACATCGATCAAGCGTCGCTCCCCGACGACCTGGGCAGTGTGAGAGCCGTCATCGCTCCTCACGCTGGATATATCTTCTCCGGGAAAACCGCTGGCTATGCCTTCAAGGCTCTCAAGCAGCTCTCGGACAAGCCGCGAACCGTCTTCCTGCTGGGACCCCCTCATAGGCTCCTTCCGGTCGGCGTGGCCTTGAGCGGTCATCTTGCCTTCCGCACTCCTCTGGGCGACGCGCCCGTTGCCGTAGATCGCGTCGCCGACATGGTCGAGGCTGCGTCGTTCTATAAGCGCGGGCCACGCTTCCACGAGCCTGAGCACTGCCTCGAGGTTGAGATCCCCTTTCTCCAGGTGACGCTCGACAGCTTCGAGCTGGTGCCGATGTTGTTCGGTCGCGTGGCGCCCAGAGAAGTAGCCGCGGATCTGGCCGATCGCGTGGGCGAGGATGACCTGATCGTCGTCTCCAGTGACTTGAGCCACTACCATCCCTACGAGGAGGCCCAGCAACGCGATCAAGGTCTCTTGAATGCGCTGCTGGAGGGAAACCAGAAACGCGTCAGAGAGGGCGAAGCCTGCGGTCAGGTGCCGGTGATGACGCTCATGGAGATCAGTGACCGCAAGGGGTGGTCTCCTCATCTGCTCGACTACCGCACCTCCGGGGACACGGCCGGCGACCAGTCGAGCGTTGTGGGGTACGCTTCCGTCGCCTACACAAGTTGATTGTGGGCGATAACCCAGCACCATCTGTTCACGGCTAGTCTCCCAGCCGCTGTGCTGGAGTGGGTACGACGCAGTCACCGAAGGGGAGGAGATCAGGATGACGCTTTCGAAGGCGGAGCGGATGTATCTACTCAACCTGGCGCGGGAAGCGATTGCCGAGGGGTGCCGTTCATCCTCGGCTGCTCGGAGTCAGGATCTGCCGACCATTGAGATGGAGGATGTGCCGCCGGCTCTCCGACGCAAGGGGGCCAGCTTCGTCACGTTGAACGAGGAGGGCCGCCTTCGCGGGTGCATCGGGTCGCTCGAAGCGCGGCGTCCCTTGGTGTTGGACGTACAGCAGAACGCCGTGGGAGCGGCGCTCCGTGATCCTCGTTTTCCCCCTGTGAGGCCGGAGGAGGTGGACGACCTCACCATCGAGATATCGGTGCTGAGCATACCGGAACCACTTCACTACGACAGCCTTGAGGATCTGTGCCAGAAGCTGCGTCCGGGCGTGGACGGAGTGGTCATTGAGCGTGGATGGCATCGGGCGACCTTTCTCCCGCAGGTGTGGGACAAGCTGCCGGATGAGCGCCAATTCCTCCAGCGGCTCTGCCTCAAGGCCGGGCTCGCCCCGGATGCCTATGCGAGTGGAGGCCTGGACATCTACACCTACCAGGTCGAGAAGTTCAAGGAGGAATAGGCTGTTGGGTTGACGGGCGAGATCGCCCAATCACCGGGTCGACGTAGTCGCCCTGTCACTTCACCGTGATCTCGATGGCCCTATCGCCCTGGGGAAGGACCTCAAAGAACGTGCTGCCCGCCTTGAAGGGCAGCACGTTACCCTCCTCGTCTGTCAGCGTGATCATATCGTCCCGCTCCTCCCGATTCCAGATACCGTCGTAGCGCATCCCATCGCGAAACAGAATCGCTGGGCGATAAGGGTTGTCCTGGTTCCACAGGGCCCAGCGGATTGAGAGCGCGCCGCTGTGGGGATCCTCCACGATGTCCGTGTTCCACTGCGGGACGTAGAGCACCACCACGTTCGCCGCGCTGAGCTGCTCCCCGGTAAGCGCGTCGGTGTGCACCGCGCCATCGGTCCAGCGTAGATACCTACTGCTGGCCTCGTCGTAGCGCCATTCGGCTGAGAGACGGTTCCAGGGGATCTCTACTGAGTTCGCAGGACCTGTTGCCTCCAGATCAGGGGCTGGCTCCTGGGAGAACGTCATGCCTTCAAGCTCCTGTCGGCCCTCGATACCCTGCGCGGCCGCCCACTCGCGCACTAAGGCGGGGCTGGTGTACATAGTATGCTCCAAGGGCACGTTGCGGCTCTGATCCCGGAAGAAAGGACGCGGTTGGATGGTCTCCGGGAAGCTGTCGGAGACGACCCAGTCCGGATAGAGGTCCGAATCCCGGAAAAGCGCCACCACGCCGTTGCTGAAGCCCGAGTTGGCGAAGACGGCGTTGTACATCGCCGGAATCTCCAGATCGATGATGCGCCCACTCCTTATCGGCCCAACGCGCTCTGGTGACTCGCCAAGATAGACGGCGGTCCAGCGGGTGGCGAACCAGCCCTCGTTGTAATGCTCATAGATCAGGTCCGCGGTGTTGATGCCTGCCTGAGGTCGCACGTATTGGCCAGGCCAGTTGGAGATCTTGATGGCCACCGGTACGCGGTCCAGTTTGCTCTCATCGTCCACCACCTCGCCAGTGAGAGGGTTGACGTTTCCAGGTCGCGGGGTGGGGGAGGACGTCATGGTCGGGGGTGGTGTCGACGTAGGGGGAGCTGTGGCCGTTGGCTTCGGCACGAATGTGGGCGTCGGCGTGGGGGGCGCTGGCGTACGGGTCGGGGTGGGCGTCACCGGAGTTGCACCCTCACTGCAGCTGCCCAGGAGACCGGCCACGAGCGCAATCCCGGCCATGCCAATCGCAGCGAGCGTCAATGTCCGAAGCCTTCGTCTGCGTTCTCTATGCATCATACCCCTTTCGCCATCTCTCGAACATGATCCGTTGGAACGACCAAAGCGGGTCGCATTATAGCACGTGGTGGTGACGCGACAACTACCCACATGACCTTCCCGAAAGATTCCGTTTGGCTTTCCGGAAAGTCATCTGAGTGGTATACTCTGGATAGCGGATAAGCGTCTGGAGCGAGTTGTCCATGTCCAAGCGACCCTCTTTCATCCCTGGTCGTCCGGTGGCGCCACAGCCTCCGCTGGCCCGCTATCGCCCTCAGCAGCCAGTGGGGGCGGCGGGGGATTACGTGCGTAGCCTCACCGTGCCGGGCGCGCTCGTCGTGGATCTGTTCTGTCAAGGTCCCCGCTTCGTGAGCGAGGCTCTCGAGGCAGGACGCCGCGTGCTGGGGTTCAGCGTCAATCCTCTTCTCCTCCACGCCGCTCGTTTGGTGCTGTCCCCTCCGGATCGGCGGGCTCTCGATGCTGGCTTCACCCGCTTGGCCGACAGTCCCAGAGGTGAAGGATCTCTGCGCAGTCATCTGGTCTCCCTCTACCGCACGCGATGTCCCACCTGTCACGGCTCTGGGATGGCGGAGTGGTTCGCCTGGCATCGGGACTGGGATCGGCCGTTCGAGAAAGGGGTCCGTTGCCAAAGGTGTGGAGCTGTGCAGGTTGGACCCACCGACGAGGATGACGCCGCGCTGGCGCAGTCCTTCGCGCCGCGAGGCCTGCCATACTACTACGCACTGGATCGAGCTGCTCCTCTTGTGCGCTACGCACGTCATCCTGTCCGAAGGCGCGCCGCGGAGCTGGTAGATTGCTATACGCCGCGCAGCTTGTCCGCGCTGATAGATCTGAGCCGGCGGGTAGAGGGCATAGAGGTCGCTGATAGCGTGAGGGGCGGGCTGATGGCCCTGCTGCTGGACTGTTTCGACCGCTGCAGCAAGCTCTATCCCTATGGCGAGGAACGCCCTCGCCCTCGTACCCTACGAACCCCCATACGTTACCTGGAGCGGAACGTCTGGCTATGTCTCGAGGAGGGCCTGTCGCGTCTCGAGGAGGATCGTCGCTCCGCTTCTATTCCCGAAGCAGAGAACGTGGACGCACTGGTGCAGCACGTGGAGGAGGGGTACGCTCTGGTCGCCCGTGCGGCTCGTAACGTTGGGAAGATTCTGCCGGTCGGAAGCGTCGACCTTGTTCTCGTTGATCCCCCGCGACCCGATGGTGTCTTCTGGGCGCTCTCGGCCCTCTGGGCGACGTGGCTATGGGACTCCAGCGATGCACACGCTATGCGGCCGTTTCTTCGTCGTCGCCGCTTTGACTGGCGCTGGCACTGGCGAGCCCTTTGTGACGCGCTGAGGGCGGTCGGGCCACAGCTCGCGGAAGGGGGCCTCTTGGTGACGCTCTTCACTGCATCCGAGCGTGCCATGCTGCAGTCGGTCTGCCTCGCTGCCACTGGCGCCGGCTACGAGCTTCGCAGTTGGGGATACGCGCCCGAGGTCGGTTATCGCCTGGCGTGGTGCTGGCGGGGCTCCGAGGAATGCTGCCTGCCCCCGCGCTCAGAACCACCTGTCGTTGAGGCGCTGGAGGAGGAGGCGGTCGCCGAGGTTGAGGCGGCAGCGGTCAGCACGCTGCGCCGTCGAGCGGAGCCCAGCTCACGGTCCCTGCTGCACGCCGCTGCTCACATTCATCTGGCCGATCAGGATCTGTTGCGGCCGATAGCGGCGTTGAACCAGGACGTTTCTCCAATGGACGTCGTCGCTTGCGCTGTCGATCAAGGCCTCGAAGCTGCTCCCATCCTGCCGCTTGATGAGGGCACGAGACAGGGTCACGGGCTCTGGTGGCTGCTTCACCCGCCGGATGCCGTGGGTACCCTGGCCGATCGCGTTGAGGAATCCGTGCGGGAGTTGCTGGTGGAACGGCTCGTCTGGCACGAGAGCGATCTACTCAACGCGGTCTACGCCCGCTTTCCAGGCGCGCTCACGCCCGATCTCGACCTGGTGCTGGCCTGTGTGGCGTCGTACAGCATTGTGGCGACGGAGTCACCGGGGCGCCGGGAGGTCCACCTGCGGCCGGAGGACGACTTCGAGCGTCGGCAGACCGAGATCGCTACCGTGCGCGAGGACTTGGCTACCTTGGGCCGGCGGCTCCAATTCCAGGTCGCTGAGGGTGACGCGTGGGACGTGCGTTGGCTGGAGGATGAACGGGAGGCCTACGTCTTCGCTGTCTCTGCTACAGCTGCGTTGGCCTCCCGTCTGTTGGACAAGCATATACCGGGCTCGCAAGCCCAGCGCTGTCTCGTGGTGCCTGGCGGCCGCGCGAAGCTGATCCACCTCAAGCTGCAGCGTGACCCGAGGCTGGCGCTGGTCGTCGATTCAGGCACTGGCTCTGCTTGGCAGTTCATCAAGTTCCGTCACCTGCGTCGCCTGGTCGCTGAGGAGGATCTGGATCGGTATGCTTTCAGGATCGTGCTGGGGCTCGATCCCATTGCTGAGCAGGAGCATACACAGCTTCTGCTCTGGGACGCCGTTGATCCCCGGGACGCCGTTGATCCCCGGGATGCCGCCGATCCCCGTTCACCATAACAACAAGTCGCCTAAGGAGTCTAGTACCTCATCAAGATGAATCTGATATGTCTGGATATAGGCGCTTGAGCTTAA
>CAZNRX010000097.1:0-8372 GCA_964575455.1 uncultured Anaerolineales bacterium
GTCTATGACCCCGACCTGCGGCTCCAAGGAGTCTATGACCCCGACCTGCGGCTCCAAGAAGTCTATGACCCCGACCTGCGGCTCCGAGGGGTCTATGACCCCGACTCAGACTCCTCCTGTTGCCCGCCTGAGTCGTCCAGGCCCATCAGTCGTTCGTCGCCGACCCTCCGACTCGGCGTCTGAAGCCATCCATCGCCACGACGCTTTCCTCCAACCGAGCCTCATCGGCCGCGAAGGCCATCAGATGGCTCTCCAGCGACTCGCGAGCGGAGGTCAGGCCGCCGGAGCGACCGCGCGCCGCGCGCACAAAGGCGGCCATCAAGCCCTCGTCCCCGCCGCCGTGGCCGGTCACGCTGCCAGAAGGCCCGCCCAGATCGATCTCCTCCACGCGTCCGGTGCGATGGTCGTGAATCTCGATCGTGTCTTCCAGGCCGTAGGCGAACTTCCCGCGCAGCGTGGCCCTCGTCCCCTCGTAGCGCATCGTACGCGCCTCCTGGTGGGCATGGCCCTGCATCACCAGCACACCGGAGGCGCCGCTCTCAAACTGCATGTTGACGATCTGATGGTCGACCACATCGTTGTCGCAGTGGTAGACGCAGCGTCCGTAGGGGCCATGCTCCAACGCCCTGCGGCGCGCCTCGCCGCTGGTGTCCTCGGAGATGGTCGAGACGGGCCAGTCGCGATAGTCGAGGGCGTTGTCCATGGCCGGGATCAGGCGGCGGAGCGCGCCGGCCAAGGCGGGGTGATCCAGCGTGAGAACCGCGCCCAGGCGCTCCAGCGCGGCCGGCGAGTGACGCGCCACGTGCATCAAGGGTGTCAGCTCCAGGTAGAGCCGGGGTGCGTACCAGGGACACTCGTCGGCCGCGGGGCAGCCGTCGGTGCAGCGAGCGGGCGCGCCGGGCGGGGCGTTCTCCGGGCGAAAGTGGCGCAGGGAGCCAAAGGAGCTGAGCTGCTCGCAGATCCCCAGGTTCCAGATGAGGATGTCGAGGTCGTGGCAGCACTTGGCCAGGATCATGGGGCTGGCCAGATCGCGGCGCCGCCAGTTGCCCCGCACAAAGGAGTGCGCCATGTGCCAATAGACCACGTTCTCGCGATGCTCGACAGTGATCACCTCGCCGAGCCGTCCGGAGCTCACGATCTCGTGCAGCGTGGAGAAGAAGGGCGTGTAGCGGAGGACGTGGCAGATCTGCAGCAGCTGCCCCGTGCGCTCGGCGGTCCGCACCAGGCGCACGCAGTCGGCTGGCGTGGTCGCCATGGGCTTCTCCAGGAGCACGTCGTAGCCCGCCTCCAGCGCGGCGACGGCGGGGTCGGTGTGGAGGGTGTCCATGGTGCAGATGAGAGCGGCGTCGGCGCCTCGCCCCTGGGCCAGGAGCGCCTCCCAGGTGTCAAACTGCCGCTCGGCGGGGATGTCGTGGGCCTCGGCGAAGCGAGCGCGGCGGGCATCGTTGGGCTCCGCGACCGCCACGAACTGGAGCTCGTCCGGGTGGGCCAGGGCGTAGGGCCCGTAGGCGCCGTAGCCGCGCCCGCCTGCGCCGATCATCACAGCGGTCAAAGGGGAGGGCACGGTCAGCTCCCGGAACTCGTCGGTGTCACTGTGCCTGGATCAGCGCCGGTGGCGCCCTCCTGCTTCTCTCGCCACGCCTCAAACTCAGCCTCCCAATCCTCTGCGCTGATCTGCGTGCCGTCGTGCAGCGTCGTGCCACGGAGGGAATGAGCCCGGGCTAACTGCTCCGCCGTGATCACGGCCCCCGTCAGGTTGGCGCCGACAAGCAGCGCGCCCTGCAGATCGGCGTTGGTCAGCCTGGCCTGCTGCAGCTTGGCCCGCGTGAGGTTGGCACCTCCCAGGTTGGCCCCCACCATGAGGGCGTGCTCCAGGTCGGCGTCTATCAGGATGGCGTACTGCAGGTCAGCCTCCACCAGGTGGGCGCCCTGCAGGTTAGCCCCTTCCAGGCCGGCGCGTTCCAGGTTGGCGCCCATCAGCTTCGCCTCCTGCAGGTCGGCGGCTCGCAGCTCCGCTCCCTCCAGATTCGCGCCCGCCAGGTCGGCGTGCCCCAGCTGGGCTCCGTGCAACGAGCCGTCGGTGAGCCAGCCCTGCCGGCGCAATTCATGAGCGGCGGGGACCGCTACGTCCCTCGCGTCGCTGGCCACCCTTCTGATGAGTGCCTCCTTTCGCTCCCTTGTTCCCAGGACCAGGTCGAGCAGGATGTACGTCACCACAGCTCCCGCCAACTCGACGCCGAGATGCAGCCAGAGCCACGGCACGCCCTGGTCGATTCCACGAAGCCCGACCAGGGACGAGATGACGGCTGCCCCCACCAGGACGCCCAGCACGATCCAAGGCAGTCGGCTGACGCGCCACCACTGGACCCTGAGCCAGCGCCTGACCGCTGCTGATCTGCCGCTGGCCCACCACCTCGCCAATAGCCACGTTAGCACTCCAACCACGATGATCATCCCCAGCAGCACGGCCGCCAGCACAGGGCCTCTGTGCAACGCCCAGCCCATCAGGGCGCCCAGCGCGGCGGGGATGAGCAGACATAGGGCCAGGATACGACGCAGGCGCGTTCGTTGTCGGTTCATCGTTTCCATCCTCCCGGTTTCTTGTGCCTCGTCATAGCTCCAGCTGCTCCTTGATTAGCTGCCCTGCCCGACCTTTGCCCTCGCGCGCTCGGCGCGCTGGCGGAGTTGTCCACGCAGCGTCTCGATGTCGCCGGGAATGAGATAGGCGGCCAGGACGAAGAAGATGGCGCAGATCACCCAGGTGGAGACGCAGATGGCGAGGATCGCCACGCGTAGCGAGGTGCGGTCGGCGATCAGGCCGGCCAGCCACGGCGCCAGCGCCGCGCCGGCCGATTCGATGAAGTACTGTACGGCCAGGGCGGAGCTGCGCACCTCCGGCAGGGTGACGTCGTAGACGGTGGCGATCACGTTGGCGGAGGCGAAGGGAATGAAGATGGCCGTGACGCTGAGCAGGCCCAGGAAGAGGCCCTGATTGCCCACCGGGACGTTCAACGTGGCCAGGAGCAGAAGCGCCCCCAGCAGGACGCCGCCAGTGGAGACGATCAGCCGCCCGCGGGGCGTGCGCTTGAAGAGCCAGTCACCGAGGGAACCGCCGATGGGGTAGCCCGCGGCTAGTACCACCACAGCAATCGACATGGTGGTCAGCACCGCGTCCGCCGAGTAGTTGCGCTCCGTCTCCAGGTAGTGGAAGAACCAGTAGGTTATCACGTTCCACGGAAAGACCCCGAAGAAGCCCTGCGCGAAGAGCAGCCGCAGGCTGGGCTTGCGGAAGAGATCGAGCGCCGCATCCCATTCGAAGCGGTGCATGCCGATCTGCTCCAGCTCGGCCAGCTCCGGCTCGCAGCAGCCACGCGGGCGCTCGCGCACCCCAAAGAAGATGACCACCGCGAGGAGGATGCCGAGCGAGCCCGTGATCAAGAAGACACCGCGCCAGCCCACGCTGGCCCGCAGCGTGAGGGCCAGCACCATGCCCAGCAGGTAGCCGACGGGCATCGTGAGCTGGAGCAGGCCGTAGATCCGGCCCCGCATCTGCGGCCCGAAGTAGTCGGAGATCAGGCCGTAGAGGCCCGGGTAGCTGGAGTCGTCGACCCCGGTGGAGGCGCGGGTGGCGACGAAGAGGGGGTAAGTGGGCACGATGGCGCTGAGCCAGGTGGTGGAGCCCCAGATGAACGAGGCCAGGGCCAGCAGCTTGGGCCGCGCGTACCGGTCGTAGAGGTAGCCCCAGACCGGGTAGAGGATCGCGCCGACCACCAGGGCGCCAGTGAAGACTGCCCCCATCTGAGCCTTGGTGATGTCGAAGGTCTCGATGATGGGCGTGGTGAGGGGGCCGATGAGCAGCTTGTCCGCCTGGTGGAGGAGCATAAAGCTGAACAGGATGGCGACGACGAACCAGCGGTAGCGACCGTTCATTCGGATCTCCTTTTCGGGAACGGCTTCATTCACGGCGGTAACTGTTCACCTCCTGCTCCTGGCGGATGGCTCGGGACGAGCTTGTGATGGCTCGAAACGAGCTACGCGGTATTGGGCGGAGCATTGCTGAATCACGGCCTAGCCATGCACGCCAATCCAGTTGGAGCGTAGGGGTAATGAGGTGAATAGTTACCACGAGGGTAAGTGTAACTGAGACCGGAAGGATGTCAAGCGCCCACGCTCGCGTTCTAGACCTTTGAGGTTTTCCCGCAGCGTGTCGGGACCCCGAGAGCAGCTTCAGCGAGCACAAACAGCGCGCTGCGAGGTGTCAACTGAAACATCAAAGGTCTTGGGCGCTGGAGCCCTCAATCACCCGCTGCACCTGGGCACTCACCACCGGCGTGCGCCTCTCCGTCCTCACCGCCTTAACCGCCGCGAAGACCATCGTGATGCTCCAAACGTTGTCGAACACGCCCGTCTGCGGCCGCGTCCCGCCTTCCACCGAGCTGATGAAGTCGTGGAGCACGAAGTCCTGCTCCAGCTGCCCCGGCCCCCTGGCCTCGACCGCCTCCCTCCCGTCGACCGTGTAGAGCTCCGGCGCGTCGTGCAGAGAGATGCCTCCCTGGTCGTACACGATGCAGCCCTTGCTCCCCTCGATCTGCCAGTTCCCATCCCAGCTGCAGAACTGCCCCTTGGCACACCAGCTCGCGTTGTAGACCACCCGCGCGCTGTTCTCCATCTCGAACACCAGCGAGGACGAGCAGTCGCCCTCGTAGTTCGACCAGGGCGGGTTCCAGGCCTCCCCTCGAACGGACACCGCGTTGAGGCCGGTCACGAACCGGATGAGGTCGAAGTGGTGTATGGCCATATCCACCAGGAGCGGGTACTCCATCGCGTGGCGGAATCCGCCGCCGAAGTCGTGGCCCAGATAGAAGTCAACCTTGACCTGGCCGACCTCCCCGATCCGCCCGCTCTCGACCAGGCGGGCCATCGACCACGTCTCCGGTCTGTAGCGATAGTTCTGGCTCACCACGCACGTCCGCCCGGTGGCGCGCGATGCCCTCAGGATAGCCAGGCAGTTGGCAAGGTCGTCAGCCATCGGCTTCTCCGTGATTACGTCGAGACCCGCCCTCATCGCCTCCACCACACACGCTCCGTGGTGCTCGGGCGGCGTCACGCAGACCAGAGCGTCCGCTTCGACGCTCTCCAGCGCCTCGTCCAAGTCTGAGAAGCAGATCCCCTCTCCGTAGCCCCCGCCCTCGCAGGCGGCCGTCAGCGCGGCCTCGCTCACGTCCACCAGGCCGACCACCTCCGCCGCGGGGTGATCCCTCAGCCTCTCCAGCCAGACCCTCCCCATGGCCCCCGCGCCAACTTGGATGAATCGCATATCGTTCTTCCTCCGTGTCGCTCCCCGCAAAGCAAGCTCGAGGGGGTGTGTCACCCCCGCATCTTGCTCCAGCCTGCACGTCACCCCGCAACGTGGGGGCGGGTGACACACCCGCTCGGAGCACCCCACCAACCTGTGTGCAGCCATCTCAAGCAGCCACAGCAGGCTGCCCAGCACCGTTAGAACGCCGTATACCTGATCAAGAAACCGAGCGCAGGGCAGCGGCGGCTTCAGCTATCCCGTTATGAGAGCGATCGATCCCGGCCATGCCCCAGAAGAGGTGTATCATCCCCGGATAGCAACTATACGTTGTGAGTACACCGGCCTCCTTCAAGCGATCTGCATAGGCTCTCCCTTCATCTCTCAGCACGTCGAACGACGCAGTGATGATGAGGGCCGGGGATGGTCACGTCTCTCACAACTGCGACGGGCTCTGGCGGTTCTGCCAGCCCCTCCAAGATCGGATTCCACGCTTCTCTCGTCTGCGCCGGTGTTGGGGGAGCCGCCGGTGCTTCCTCATCCGTTGCCATACCCCGCAGTATGGCCGCGATCATTGGATGAAGCTTGCCCATATTGCTCGCTATCCTCCTATCTGAACGAGCCGCTAAGCGCCCGTAGCTCGATGAGGCGGGCACATCATCCTGTCTACTCCAAACCCATCGCCTGGAAGGCAGCGTTGACCGGGTCGGCGTAGAAGACGATCTGGAGGTTTCAGCTCTACCAACCTCCAACGCTCGTCCCTCACCTCCCCAGTCGATGTTGTTCCTCAGAAAAAAGTACGATCATTCAACACCGATGGGCATGGCGCCCCACTTTACCCCCGAAATTGGCCCTTTTGTGGGCATGGCGCCCCACAAACCCGCTCTTTTCGCGGCCCGCTCCCCACCGCGCCACCAGATCTACGAAACAATATCGTCCCGTCCCCTCCGACATGCCACCCCCTCCCCCGGCCCCTCCGGCCAGCACTGGTTGCAGGAGACGCACGCCGCCTGACCCTGCGAGCCCTCGCGTAGCCGCTTCGGCAGGTCCGGCTCGCAGATCAGCGGCCGGCAGAGCGAGATGAAGTCCGCGTCCCCGCTCTCAATCACCTCCTCCATGACGTCTCGGGAGCGGAACCCGCCCACCAGCGCGATGGGCAGCGACGTGCGCGGGCGGGCGCGCTGGGCCAGGGGGCGGAAGTACGCCTCGTCCGCGCGCGACCGGATCGGGCTGCGCGTGTTCAGCGCCTCGCCCCCGCCGATCCCGCCGCTGATCTCGACGCCGTCCAGGCCCATCCCCTCCAGGGCGGCCACCACGTCGGCTCCCTCCTCAGGGCTGAGGCCGTCCTCCAGGCCATCCATCATGCCGAGCTTGATGAACAGCGGGTAGCTCGGGCCGACCCGCTCTCGGACAGCCTCGCAGACTGCGCGCAGGAACCGCATACGGTCCGCAAGCTCGCCGCCCCACGCGTCGTCGCGCCGGTTGGTGAACGGGGAGAGGAACTGGCTGATCAAGTAGCCGTGGGCGCCGTGGATCTGGACCGCGTCGAAGCCCGCCTCCTGCGCGCGTCGGGCGGCGTCAGCGTAGGCCTCGATCATCATGGCGATCTCCCCGCCCGTCATCGCCCGCGCTGGTCGCCGCAGGAAAACAGCGTCAATGTCGGACGGGGCGATGGTCTGCGACACCGTCCGGCGGCTGCACTGCATGCCGCCGTGGTTGATCTGGGCCGCGACCCGACCGCCAGCCTGATGCACGGCGCCGCAGAGCTCGCTCAGGTCGGGGATCAGACAGTCGCTGTGGATGCCTGTCATCTCCGGGTGCGCCTTCCCCGATGGGTGGACGAACATGTGGCCGCTGATGATCAGCCCGACGCCACCCCGGGCCAGCTCCCGGTAGAGGTCCTGGAGCTCCGGACGCGGGCGACCGTCGGCATAGGCCATGCGCTCGGCGGTGGCGGAGCGGATGAGCCGATTGGGCAGCTTCAGGCTGCCGATTCGGGCCGGCTCGAACAGCGCGCTCATCGGCTCTCTCCCTCAATGGGCTTGAGCGTCATGCGGCGGAACGACTCGGCGTAGGCGCACCCGGCCCGCCTCCCCACCTCGGCCAACCGCTCTCGGATCCACGGGTCGGGGTCCCAGTCCCCCATCTGGCTCCTGTGCTGGCGCAGCGCTTTGAGCTTCAGCTCCACCGTCTCGCTCACGTCGACGTAGCAGTTGGGGTCCTCCCGGGTGGAGACGTAGACGTAGTTCACCTTGTGCCCGGTCAGCCCCTCCGCCACCAGGTCGGGGTAGAGCAGGTTCATCTCGGCGGCGGGGAAGACGGCCTCCACCGCGATCTCGGCCGCGGCCCGATGGTCGGGATGGTTGATGTACGTGTCCCCGGAGAAGTACCTCCGGGGGTCGCCGCAGACCACGGCCTGGGGCCTGTGCTCCCGTATCAGGCGCACCACCTGCTTCCGCACGGCCAGCGTGGGCTTCAGCAGCCCGTCCTGGTAGTTCAGGAAGAGGCAGGCGGCCGCTCCCACGACCTCGGCTGCTGCCTCCTGCTCCGCCCGGCGGATCTGGGCCACCTTTTCCCGGGTCATACCCGGCTCGTGGCTGCCGGCGCTGCCGTCCGTCAGGATCGCGTAGATCACCTCGCTGCTGTTCCGGGCCCACTTGGCCGCAGTCCCCGCCGCGGAGAAGTCCACGTCGTCGGGGTGGGCATAGATGAACATCGCGCGCTTCGGCGTCCATGTGTCGATCAGCTTCTTTGTCGGTTTCTCGTCCATAATCTGTTCGTTCTCTACCGTTTCCTTCACTCTCACCAGATCCAAGATCGGCTCTACCGAACAAAGGGTGCTCACAGTGCCTGGCACCTGTTGCCAACGCCCCTCAAGAGCTTCCTTTCAGCGGAGCCAAGACTGCTCCCACCAGCCTCCGTCAGGAGGGTTAAGCTATCAGCCGGACGGTTCAGCGTCCGGCGGTCTCCGTCCGGCGCCCTCCGTCCGGTTCAGCGTCCGGCGCCCTTCGTCCGGTTCAGCGTCCGGCGCCCTCCGTCCGGTTCAGCGTCCGGCGCCCTTCGTCCGGTTCAGCGT
>CAZNRX010000097.1:8472-13551 GCA_964575455.1 uncultured Anaerolineales bacterium
CGTCCGGTTCAGCGTCCGGCGCCCTTCGTCCGGTTCAGCGTCCGGCGCCCTTCGTCCGGTTCAGCGTCCGGCGCCCTACGTCCGGTTCAGCGTCCGGCGCCCCTCGTCCGGTTCAGCGTCCGGCGGTCCCTGCCGGGCGATCCCTGTCGGGTAGTCCCTTCGTCGACGCCTTTCCCAACTGACCGAACGAGACCCGGTACAGGATCCAGTCAAAGGTGTTCCCCAGCAGGTTCCCCATGCGAATCATGCGCAGCACGATCTCAATGCGCTTGACCGTCTCCTCACCGTACCGCTCCACCACCGACGCCCGCGCCGCCGGGTCCGGGTCCCCGTCCGTCTCCGCCCAGTGTTGGGCGTAGAGCAGGGCCGGCCCCTCCTCCTTCGGGCTGCCGTGGAACACCGTCTCCCCCAGCATCTCGATCTCCTCCGCGGAGATGCCCTCCGAGAGCGCCTGCCGTGCGTGCGCGTACGAGCAGTAGCGGCAGCCGTTGACGGCGGTCACCACGAGCATCAACCGCTCGCGGAAGGCGGGGTCGAGCCCGCCGCGCATAGTGGCGCGCAGGATGTCGCGCTGCGACATGATGATGCGCGTGTCGGTCCACACCTCGCCCAGGCTGTGGTAGATGCGGCGCTTGAGTTTATCCATCGTTCATCGTGTAGAGCTTCGATCGGCCCCGCATGCCCACCTGGGTCATGACGCCCATCTTGCGTAGGCAGTAGGCCATCTTCTGTGCCAGATACCGCGGCCCATCCATCGCCTGAGCCAGATCGGCGGTGGTGAAGCGCTCGGGCAGCCCTTTCGGGACGACGGTGGCGAAGTCGGCCGGCTCGCAAAAGAGGTGGCGCTCGACCACGTCCAGCAGCCGCCGCTCCACCGTCACCCAGCCGTGTTTTCGCCACCCGCGGGCGGGGTCCCAGCGGCGCACTTCTTCCTCCTGGATGAAGACCACCTCCAGGGAGAACGTCTCCTCGCGCAGCAGCTCCGGGAAGCTGACCAGCTCCTTGAAGACCTCCTCCAGCCGTCCGCGCTTCGGCGACTTGCGCCGCTTCGTCTCTCCGCCCTTCTGCTTGGGCAGCTTGAGGAGCCACTTCTCGCGGGCGATGGGGTAGATCAACCGCAGGGGGTGGCGCGTCGCGAGGCGGGCCATCTTCTCCTTCACCACGGAGAAGCTGCCGGTCTGGATCTCCAGCAGCAGGTCGCCCCGCACCACGTCGATCACGAAGCCGTCGACGCTGACCTCCAGGGCGGCGCCGGGGGAGGCGTAGCGCCTCTTGAGGGCCGCGTGGAGCGGCTGCTCGTTGAGCACGCCGATGATGGACGAGCTGGATTTGCGGGGCAAGGGCAACAGGCTCCTTTCTCCTGGCAATGCCGCATAGCATATGGTCACTCCACAGAGTGTAGCACACCTTCGCCCGGACGCAAACCGCTGCCTCGGTGCCTTGCACGTGCCCGGTGCCTTGCATGTGCCTGGTGCCTTGCATGTGCCCGGTGCCTTGCTTGCCTGGTGCCTTGCATGTGCCTGGTGCCTTGCACTTGCCGTTAGTGCGAGGCACCTCCACTTCCCACAACCGCGAGCCGCGATCTGGTGCCTTGCACGTGCCTGGTGCCTTGCACTTGCCGTTAGTGCGAGGCACCTCCACCACCAACCCGCATGTTGACACCCGCCTGCGCAGGGGTACAATCCCTCTGCCGTTCTCAACCTGTGATTCCGATGACTCACCATTTTCCGGGAGGTTGTCTCATGGCTCGCCACGATGACTTTCTCTTTCGCAGCGACCTATCCCAGCTCGATCCGCCAGTCGCCCACCTGGTCGATCTGGAGAAGGAGCGCCAGGCCCGCAAGCTCATCATGATCCCCTCCGAGAGCAGCTCGCCCGGGGCGGTGCGTGACGCGCTCCGATCCGCCTTCGTGAACATCTACGCGGAGGGATACCCCAACCCGGAGATGCGCTGGCTGAACGAGGAGGAGATCCTCGACTACGAGCACCATCTGGCCCACTATCGCCGCTACGGCGATCGGCGCTACTACCGCGGCGTCGAGTACGCCGACGTTGTGGAGTCGCTGGCGCGGCGGCGCTGCGCCGAGGCCTTCGCCACCGACTCCATCTCGGCCGATCAGATCTACGTCAACGTCCAGCCGCTCTCCGGGGCTCCGGCCAACCTGGCGGTGCAGCAGGCCCTGCTGGAGCCCAGGGATACGATGATGGGCCTCTCCCTGGTCCACGGCGGGCACCTGACCCACGGCAGCCGGGTCAACATCTCAGGGCGGCTCTACAACGCGGTCTCCTACACCGTCGACGAGAGGACCGAGCTGCTCGACTACGACGAGATCGAAGCGTTGGCGCTGGAACATCGCCCCAAGCTGATCATCGCGGGCTACACCTCCTACCCGCGCCAGCCCAACTGGGCCAAGTTCCGGCAGATCGCCGATCGGGTGGGCGCCTATCTCCTGGCCGACATCGCGCACGTGGCCGGCATGGTCACCGCCGGCGCCTACGCCACGCCGTTGGGATACGCCGACGTGATCAGCTTCACCACGCACAAGACGCTCTGCGGACCGCGTGGCGCCTGTCTGCTCACCACGGACCACGAGCTGGCCCAGCGGATCGACCACGCGGTCTTCCCTGGCGTCCAGGGCGGTCCCCACGTCAATAAGTTCGCGGCGATGGCCACCGCCTTCCGCCTGGCGAAGACGGAGCAGTTCCGCGCGCTTCAGCACCAGATCGTGGCCAACGCCCGCGCGCTCGCACAGGCTCTGACGGATCAGGGGCTGCGCGTGCCCTGTGGCGGCACCGACACCCACCTCCTGCTGCTCGACTGCAAGACCGTCCGCGGGCGCGATGACACGCCGCTGATGGGGGGCGTGACCGCCACGATCCTGGACTTGATCGGCATCGTGGTCAACAAGAACACCATCCCGGGCGACAGGTCTGGGGCACATCCGAGCGGCATCCGGCTGGGCACGCCGTGGGTCACACAGCGCGGCCTGCGGGAGGCGGACATGGAGACCATAGCCACGATCGTCGCCCGCGCGATGAAGGCCATCGAGCCCTTCGCCTACACCAACGTTGGCGGCCCGGCCTATCGCGGCAAGATACCGTTCGACGTGCTGGAGGAGCTGCGCCTGCAGGTGGCCGAGCTGGCCCACGGAGCTGGGATCGACTTCGAGCTGCCGTGTACCGGCTACCCCCATCACTGCCTGGTGCCCGAGCTGCGCGAGCGGGAGGAGCAGGCTAGCCTGATCGAGGTCGAGGGGAACGCGGCTGCGCCCTTCGTCGAGAAGATCACGCCGACCGACCTGGGCGACCTGGATCAGGGGGCCTGGCGCCGGGTTCCGCTGCTGGATCGCAAGGGCGAGCTCTTCAGCCCGGCGCTCATTCAGCGGTCGGGCGTCGGCTTCGGCCGCTACCGGCTTGTGGTGCCGGTCGACCGGGCGCAGTCCGTGGTGGCATGGCTGCGGCACCTCTCCGACGGCTTCGTTCTGTTCGACGACGAGCGCGTGGAGGCGAAGCTGCCCGGGCCGGTGGTCGTGCGGGATCTGGGCTCGGCCGACGAGGTGCTCGACGAGGCTGAAGCGCCGGACGAGGGGCCGTTCTCGCCCTCGGTCTCCCACAAGCCCTACTTCATCGGGCTGAGCGCGGACGGCTGCGAGGATCCGCAGGGCGACCCGCTGCCCCGCTTCGATGCCTCTCCCTTCGAGGGCCACGCGTCGCCGGAGAACCTGAAGACCGCCGCGCTCCACGACTGGCACGTCGAGCACGGCGCGAGGATGGCACCCTTCGCCGGCTGGGACATGCCGCTCTGGTACACGTCCATCGGCGACGAGCACCGGGCGGTGCGAGGCGCAGCCGGCCTGTTTGACATCTCGCACATGGGCATCTTCGACGTCAAGGGCCCGCACGCCGCTGCCCTCCTCAACCTGGTCACGACGAACGACGTGACAGCGCTCCGCCCCGTCGACTTCGGCCCCGGGGAGGCCGAGCCGGGCGAGTCTCAGTACGCGTTCCTGCTCGATACCGAGGGGCGCGTGATCGACGATCTGATCACCTACCGGCTCAGCCCGGCGCGGTTCATGATGGTGGTGAACGCGGCCAACGCGGCGAAGGACTGGGCCTGGCTCCAGGCGGTCAACCGCCGCGAGGTGCGGGTGGACGAGGGTCGACCGTGGGCGTGGACCAGCTTCCAGGCCGATCTGCGGGATCTTCACGATCCGGAGGAGAGCTACGCCTGGCTGGTCGACATGGCGCTCCAGGGGCCCCGCTCGCTGGACGTCATGTTGGCCCTGTTCGACGCCGGGCCTTCGTCGACGGCCGCGGCGCAGCTGCGGCGGCGCCTGAGGATGATGAAGCGCACCGAGGTGATCGAGGCCCAGATCCCGTCGGGTCGCGCTCCGGGCGGCGTCTATGACCTGATCATCGCCCGCACCGGATACACCGGGGAGTCGATGGCCTTCGAGATATTCGTCCATCCCGAGGTGATGGAGACCCTATGGATTCAGCTGCTGGAGGTAGGCGCTCCCTTTGGACTCCGCCCCGTGGGGCTGGGGGCGCGCGACAGCCTGCGCATCGAAGCCGGGCTGCCCCTCTATGGGCACGAGCTTGCCGGGCCGCTGGATCTGCGCCCGGATGACGCCGGGCTCGCGGGGTACGTGAAGATGCATAAGCCGTTCTTTGTCGGGCGCCGTGGGTACGCGAAGCATTCCCAGGAGCGCAGTATGGAGGTGGTCCGCTTCCGGGTGGAGCAGAAGGGCGTGCGGGTACCCAAGCAGGGCGACGCTGTGACGGAGGCCCGTGGGCGGGTGATAGGACAGGTGACCTCCTGCGCGCAGGACACAGAGGGTTTCCTGGTGGGCCTGGCCAGCGTCGACAGACGTTACACGGACGAGGGCACGGAGCTCAGGATCTTTCCCCATCCCTCGCGGGGTGCGTGGGAGAAACCGTACGAGGAACTGGAGGTGGGCGACCGGGTGGCCATGCACCTGGAGGCGGAGGTGGTCCCCCGCTTTATGCGGTGAGCCAGCACAACCCGCCCCCCAGCTCGAAGGGATCCGCGACCCCGCCCCCCAGCTCGAAGGGGTC
>CAZNRX010000098.1:0-13476 GCA_964575455.1 uncultured Anaerolineales bacterium
GGGAAATAGCGCGGGGATTTGGGATATCGGGCGATGAGGCCATAGCCCTACTCGGTATTCCCGTTGGAGAATGATGAAGCCCTGCACGGCTACTCCCCGCGCTCGCGGAGGCGGAGGAGGACGAGCAGCAGGAGGAGACAGGCGAGGGCGGAGACGGGGCCGTTGCGGCCGATGTCCCCCGCGGTGTAGAGGGCGACGCCGACGGGCGCCGCGACGGCGCGGCTGGCCGACCCGGCGGCACGACCCAGCGACATCACGGTGCCGCGGGCCTCGGCGTTCATGCCGGAGACGAGGGGGAGGAGGCCGACGATGGTGAACTCGAAGAAGAAGGTCATCACGGCGGTGCCCGCCAGGGCGGCGGTCAGGCTGCCGGTCAGGCGGGGCAGGACCAGGTAGGCCGCCCCGGTGAAGATGACGGAGACGAAGACGGAACGACGCTTGCCAAAGCGGTCGGAGATGAAGACGACGGCCAGCTCGGCCAGGAGCTCCGCCGCGCCAATGACGAGGGTCACCAGACCCAGGTTGGAGACGGTGAGGCCGAAGCGGTCCTCCATCCAGGCGCCGTAGACCACCAGCAGGTTGATCTGGGCGAAGCCGATCAGCGCCAGGGTGGCCAGGGCCAGCACGGACTGGGGATCCCCCACCACCTGCCGCATCTGGCCGAGCAGCGAGGTCAGGATGCGCTGGATGCCCCACGGCTCGGGATCGGGCGGACGGTGCGACGGTAGGTCGGCCGGCAGGGCGCGGCGCGTCAGCCACCAGACGGGCAGGCCGACGAGGCCCAGCATGAGGAAGGGGGCGCGCCAGCTGACGGCGTCGATGAGCCATCCACAGAGCGGCATGGCCAGCAGGGAGAGGGCCCAGGCCAGCTCGGTCAGCCCGAACGCGCGGCCGCGCCGCTCGTAGGGCACACGCTGCCCGACGAAGACCTGCATGGCAGGGTCGAAGGCCATCTTGGCGAGGCCTATCAGGCCGAAGGCGACCAGCGCCATGCCATAGAAGGGGAGGCCGGCCATCAGCAAGGCGCCGATGGCGAAGAGCGCGGTGGCAAAGACCATCACGCGGCGCCCGCCGACACGGTCGCTGAGGGCACCGAAGAGGGGCGCCACCAGCCCCATGAGGCTGGCGGTGCTGACCAGCGCGCCGCCCGCCGAGAGGGGGACGCCGAGGCCGCGGACGATGGCGGGCAGGAAGAAGGTGCTCAGCCGAAATGGGACGTTGGAGACGATGCGCGCGACGAGGATGACGGCCAGGCCGATGCTCTGGCTCTCCCTGGAGGACGCGGCGTCACGGGTGTTAGGGTGGGACATGGTCAATCTCCCTCGTTCTGGACTGGCGTCGGCCTAGAAAGCTCGAGCACCGGCTCTCTAGGCCGGTGCTAGCTTGTCCATCTCTGGCGCTGTCCGTTCATGGCGGCGCCGCTTCCCGTCGGCGGACAGGGGCGCCGCCTACGGACGCTAGGTGAGCAGGATCCCGTTCTCCTCCTCGTAGGCGTCAGCGTCGCCGACGTTGAACCACTCGCCATCCCCGGAGACGTAGCGGTAGGCGTACCGCTCGCCCTTGTCGAGGGTGACGACGGCGCTGTAGGTCTGGTTGTTGCGGCGAATCAGAGGATCCGCAGTGGGATCCCAGTCGTTGAAGCTGCCCGCCACGTAGGCGTCGGCGGCCTGGGGATGATCCTCGGGCAGGGCAAAGGAGATCTTGACCTGATCGGTGTCTTTCACGTTTCTTCTTCGAAGCATAGTTCCTCCTCCTTGTCTATATCGTATATCGTTTGTTACGAGCAGGCGGGTGGTGTGCGGGCCGCCTGCCCGGTTTCGAGTGGATGATACCACACTCGCGCGAGATGTGTACTGCAGCTCAGCCCATCACAGTGTTATAGAGCCAGCCGATGGCGGCGCCGAGCGTGGCCGCCCAGAGTGGGCTGAGGGCCGCCATACCGCCCACGCCGTCCACAAACGACGCCCCCACCCCGGCCAGGAGCGCCAGAGCCTGGGCGGCCTGCACGCGCACAGGCTTGACCGGCTCCTCGGTCTGGTCGCACACGCTCTCCAGGGACCGCGAGGCCAGGATGACGGGCACGAACAGAAGGGACAGCCCCAGGGCGATGAGACCGCCCGTCAGTGACACCGCGCTTGGCCAGACAGGGGCGTCCCCGACGATGGCGACGACCACGGTAACCGGGACGACCAGCAGGGCGAAGATCAGCTGGCGGCGCGCCCGATCCGGCAAGAGGCCATCGAGGAGCAGCGCCAGCGCCGTGATTGCGCCGTAGCCCCAGCCGGCCTGCAGCGAGAGCCAGCCCGCCAGCCCCAGCAGACCCAGGATGTCGAGCACGCCGGCCGGGGGCCCCACGGTGCGGTTGACGACTCGCGTCAAGATAATCAGCCAGAAGACGGCGCCCAGCTGCGGCAGGCCCCAGACGTAGAGAGCCACCAGGGCCAGAGCGGTGGCGACGAAGGCGACGATGGGGTGGTCAGGATCAAGCTCGCGGCAGAGGGCCCAGGCGAGGAAGACGGTGATGCCAGCCTGCACGCCCCAGAGGATGCTCTGACCCCATGCCTCTCCGGACAGAAGCTGCACGAGAGTGCCAGCCAGCATCACCAGGATGGTCAGAATAGCGATAGCCCGGTTCGTAGGGTACTCGGGATCGAGCGCGCGCCCGATAGAGGTCATGTCGCTCATCTTCATCGTCTTGTCACACCATCCTTTCCAAAGCAGAGACACAGAGATGCAGAGGCATAGAGAGACGGCTTTCACAGCCATCCTCTTTCCCAAGAGCCATCATCGGAGGTTATTGACGACCCGGTGGATGCCGTGTCTGACCCGTTGCTCCCAGAGGTTGCTCATCAGCCCAAGCTTCAGCCCCTTCAACCGCACCCCGTGAACTATGGCAACAGCAAAGATGCCCCCGCTCCTGTGCATCAATGCGTGGCGCAGGCGATGCACGGATCGAAGGCTCGCACCACCCGACCCACGGCGTGCTCCAACTCCATATCGATCCGCTCCGGCGTGATGTAGCGGCGAGCCGCCACCCGCAGCGCCCGCTCGATGGCCATGTTGTTGTGGACCGTGGGGATGATGAACTGGGCGTCGGCGATCACCCCATCCTCGATGCGATAATGGTGGATCAGCGGGCCGCGCGGCGCCTCCACCAGCCCATACCCCTCGCCGTCCCGCGGCGTGTGGGGCACCGCCGTCTCCCCGTCATCGAGCGGCTTCCCCAGGATCTCCAGCGCTCGCTCCAGGGCGTAGACCAGCTCGATGCCCCGACACAGGTCGAAGAGCAGGATGGCGTGCGCCGGCTGACCGAAGGTCTCCCGGAACCGTCCCAGGTAGTCATCGGCCCGCGGGGTGCCCAGGCTGCGTGCCATGTTGATACGTGCCAGGCTGTTAGCCCGCATCACCTCACCCTGATAGCTCGTCCGACCGGCGTAGCTGTAGTCGGTCTCCTCGAAGGTCAAGATGTCTCGGAAGTCGCGGGCCGGGAAGGTCTCGCAGTCGACGCCCTCGGGGCTCAAGACGCGGATCACGTCCCCATCCACATGGCCATCATAGTTGGGGCATCTGTCGGCGGTGGCGGTGATGTAGTAGGCCGGCGCGTCGTCGCCCCAGGTGCCGATGCGGTCGCGCAGTGCAAACGACGTCTCCCAGTAGCGATCGAAAAGCTCGCAGGCGATAGGCAGCGCGTCGACGATCTGCCGGCGCATCTCGGCGGCGGGCTCGGGTGCCACGCCGCTGGTCACGCCGCCCACGGTCGCCTTGACCGGATGGATGAACTGCCCCCCGGTGAGCGAGATCAGGTCCGTGCCCACCTTCCGCACCTTCAAGGCCCGGGTGGCGAGTACAGCCCGGTCCTCCTGGGAGCCCACTCCCTCGATGGGCTCAAACATGCTCGCAGTGCCCAGGCGGTCGGGCATGGTGAACAGGAAGACCGAGGTGGCCTGGTTCTGGATGATCTGTCCCAGCAGGAGCAGCTCGCGGATCGTGCGTCCCAGCGGGGGCGGCGTTACCCCATAGGCGTCCTCCAGCGCCTCGACGCTGACCACGTGATGGGCCGTCGAACAGACGCCGCAGATGCGAGGCACGACGACGGGCATCTGCTCGGCCGGCACGCCCTGCACGAAGTAGCGAAAGCCGCGGATCTCCATCGCTTCGAAGTGGGCCGACACGACCTCGTCGCCGTGCACCTCGATGACGACTTGGGCGTGGCCCTCGATGCGACTGAGAGGAAAGGTTAACGTGGGCATATTACAACAACTTCTCCTTCGGCCGCGGCGGTCGGTCCTCGGCCACCCCGCCCTGACGGGCATAGTCGGAGAACTGGAACAGGAACAGGGCCAGCTGCGGAGAGCGGAACGCCGCGTCGAGCTCCTCCTCCGGAATCTCCGTCAGGCTCCCGAAGATGCGCTTGATGCTGCTCAGCCAGGCCTCAGACTCCTTCTCAATGAAGACGTCCGACGGGCCGCGGCAGCCAACGCAGGGATGGCCCGGTCGCGTACAGAGCGCTCGGCAGCCGCCGCGCACGGAGGACCCGACGCACAGGTAGCCCTGGTTGATTAAGCAGATGTCGGGCAGGACCTCGCCGCGTTGGAAGCCGACCAGGTGAGAGGGCTTCATGTCCCGCAGCTTCTTGCGGCCGCATTCCCGGCATACATTCCGGCCGGGCTCGAAGTCGGGTGTGAGACCGAGCGCGGCCATGAACAGCTCCGGCGTCGGTGGACAGCCCGGTAGGTACAGATCCACCTCGACCGCGCTGTCGATGGGGCGGCACCGGGGCAGCAGCCGCGGCACGTGACGCCGCGTCTCCTGGGCGAGGAAGATCTCGCGCACCTCGTCCCGATTTCCCAGGCTGGCCACCCCGCCGGAGATAGCACAGGTGCCGACGGCCACCACGCGCTCAGCCTGGGCGACGGCGCGGCGAAGGTTGTGGAGATCCTCGTCGGTGCGCACGCCCCCGCTCACCAGCAGCGTGCCCACCGGCGGGACGTCGTAGGCGGAGATAACCAGCGGCATATACGCTAGCTGGCGCTCCTCCACCCACTCTCCAGCGTTGAGGAGCGCTACCTCGCACCCGGCGCAGCCGGAAAGCTGGATCACCGCAAATCGTTCGGGCGCCCTTTCGCCCATGCTCTACCCCTTTCTTAAAGGATCGGCGAACCTTATCTGGCGCCTTGTAGCACGAGCGGAGGAATCTCCGGCCTCAGCTCCCCGGTCAACCCTCAAGCCGATGATTGCTCCTGGCGGATCGCGGATCCAGCTAGAGCATCAGGACTCCGCCACGTCCTCGAGATCCAGAGGGTCGAGGGGGATGGCGGATTCGTCACGCAGCTCCTTGGAGTAATCGGAGAGCCTCATGCCGCTCATGTCGAGCAGGAAGGCCAGGTCGGCGGCGCGATAGCAAATCTGCACGACCAGCCTCTCGATGGCCTCCTCATCGTCCAAGCCGCTCTCGACAGCGTTCTGGATGGAGTAGCGCACGCCGCGGCGGAAGGCCTCGGCAGGCGTCGGGGCGTCGATGATGGCCTTGGCCCGACAGTAGGATCGGCGCCAGAACTCCACCCTGTCCTCGTCGACCTCCAAAGCCTCGGCGAGGCGGGCATCCCCCCAATCCTCGTGCTCGGCCCTCTCCAGGATATCGACATCGTCGGGCATCAGCTCGTCGAAGCGGATGTTCATGCCGAGATGCTCGGCGTAGTGGGCGTAGCTGTAGTGGAAGGTCTCCGCAGCCAGCAAGTGGCGACGGGTCATGAGCGGTCCCGCCCCCCAGAAGTCGGGGACGCTCCACCCCTCGATAGGTTCCTCGATAGACTCCAGCCAGAGTTGGTCGTCGTCCAGGAAGGCCTCCGGCGTATCCCATGCGTCAAGCTCGTCCCAGTCCAGGTCGAGGTCGGCAATGAGCATCTCGAAGAGGACCTGCCGAGCCTCCGGGGAGATCTGGTGGAGCAGGGCCAACACCTGCGACTCGGATAGATCAAGGGTCACGTTTGTCATTCTCGCCTCCTGCCGGTCAAGCGTCGTGCAGCCTGGTTGCCGACGCCCATTGTATCACATCCTCGAATAGGGTACAAACGGTGTCGATGGTTGAAACGGGAGAGGAACGACAGCCGCCTCGTCGGCAGGCCTCGAAGCGCTGGAGCGCAGCAGGCTCTCTGCTGCGCTCCAGGTTTGTCCGTCTCGAAGGACCTGCGCCTAGGAGTCGCTCCTGAGGACCAGAGGTAGATAGACGGAGACGTAGTTTCGCACCGTCACAGACAAGTTGACGATGGCGGTGTTGTCGCGGTCGCCAAGGGCGGTGAACGTGACCGCGGCCGTGTAGCGACCGTTCGGCAAGGCGTCGGTATCGGCGGATACCGCCACCGAGCCCGGCGTGGTGCCGGACGTGGCGCTCAGCCCCACCCACGGATCGCTGGCCGCGGCAGTCCAGGCAATCGGGTCGGGATTGGTGTGGTTGTAGACGTAGATCAGCTGATCGTCCCCGGCCGTCGCCGAACTCAACGCCAGGAGCGCTGGCTCGGCCCGCAGCACGTCGGGCATGGCCGGTAGATCATCGGGACCGGCGAAGACCTCGACGTGCACGCTGTCGCTGCTGGTGGCCCCCTCGCCGTCCACCACGTCCAGGGTGATGGTGTGCCGGCCGGGCGTCAGATCCGCCAGGCTCACCTGCGCCCCTTGCCCCACCACACCGTCCAGATCGGAGCGCCAGCGCAGGCGCCCCGGCTCCAGCGAGCCCTCGTCCGCGTCGTAGACCAGGGCGTCCAGCCCGATGGTCTGGCTGACGACGTAGGTTTCCCCATCCTGGGGCGCCAGGATCTCGATGCTGGGCCGGTGGTTGGGGACGGTGAAGGCCGCATTGGAGCTGTCGTGGGCAGTGTGGATGCCGTCCGTGGCCAGGACGCGGATGCGCCCCCGCTGGCTGGCGGGCATGTCATCCGTGTCGAGCGAGATGGACGTGCTCAGGACGTTACTGGCCACCAGGCTCCAGGTGGCGCCATCGTCGGCGCTGTACTGCACGTTGAAGGAGAGGAGATCGCCGTCAGGGTCGTCCGCCGTCCAGCTCACCAGGGCGGTCCCACCGCTCAGGGTCTCCCCACCATTGGGATGGAGGACAGTGACGGTGGGCGAGGACGCCCCGCTGGTCACGCTGGTCAGCACGCCGCCAGGTCCCTCGACGTCCACCTGGACGGTGCCATCGACGTAGGGCACCAGCTCGCCAATGGAGAGCACGTTGCCGAAGTCGTCATCGTCGACGAGACCGGGCGTGAATGGGTGACGCAGCAGCTCGGCGCTGGCGGCGTCGCGGAGCACGATGGCGTAGTCCCCGGGGTTGGGCTCCGGGGCCCAGGTGACGTCGGGGAGGACGAAGAACGGCTCCAAGTCGACGACGCCGGTGGTGGAGTAGATGGTGCCCACGGCCAGCAGGTTGTCGACCGGTTCGTTGCGTGCCGTCGGCTCCAGCTCGACACTCGCCTCGGCGCTGATCTCGAAGAAGTCCTCGTACATGTTCTGCCAGGTGAAGTCACTGGACCAGCGCTCGGGCCTGCAGTAGGTCATCAGGTCCTTCCAGTTCCGGTCCGGGATGAAGAACTCGCTGCTCCAGTACTCATCCGGTGGCAGCACGTGGTTGTTGCGATAGAAGCCGAGGACATCCGCAATCCCGGGGCTGATGGAACCGTCATCGTAGGGATAGTCCTCAAAGCCATCGGGACAATCGGTATAGCCCCACCAGAAAGAGGAGTAGTAGCAGCCGGTCTTCGCCCCACAGCCGATGTCGTACACGTCCCCTCCGTCGTCGTACTTGCGCTTCTGGGTGTGATGGCGGCCAAAGCAGTGCCCCAGCTCGTGGGCCAGGGTCGAGCGCGAGCTGTTGGTCCAACTGGACGCTATCACGGCGGGGATCGCCGCAGCGCAGGACGTCCCGCCTCCCGGCATAAGGCCGTAATAGAGGTCGGTATCCGGGTCGGCGCCGTCCGCGTACCAGCGCATGAGAAGCTTATGGTTGATCGAGTCACACGTCATCTGGCCCTGACTGGCTTCATCGTACTCCAGATTGTGGAACCAATTGCTGACACCAGAGAAGGGGAGGTTGGCCATAGCGTAGTCCCAAGACGGTTGGAAATCGGCGGTGCTGGCCTGGGTAATGGTGCCGTCCTCTGCGATGTGCTTCACCCGGTAGAGGTGGACCCTGCGCGACGCCGCCGGCTCGAAAGAGACGGTTCGGTTGATGTAGTTGTTACCCCTATTGCTCTCAGGCAGCTCCCTCTCGGGGTCGATCACAGCCTGCAGTCGGATCTCGCCGGTCCGGTAATCGGAGGGCAGCTCGAAGATGAAGGAATGGTCTGGTATGTTCCACCAGCTCTCCTCCACCAGGTCGAGATAGCCGCTCGCGTTGTTGATGGGCCGCACGGAGTCCTGCCAAACCCCACCACGGTAGATGTTCAGTTTGGCCGTCGCACGGTAAGTGACGCCCGGGACGGGATCCTGGAGAGCGTACAGGATCCGCACGTAGGTGCGCTTCCCCTCCAGCAGAGGGATGGAACTGGCATGGTTCTGCACGCCCTGGGTGACCTCCATCTTGAAGGGATAGACGTCGGCCGTCTCGGGGATCGGCGTCGGGGTGACCGTAGGCGTCGGCGAAGGTGTGGGCGTCGGCGTGTTCGTAGGCGTGGGCGTCGGGGTGGGAGGATCGCTACCACATTCGATCACCAACACGGGGCTACTGCCGAGACCGGGAGCCTCCCTGCTCCTGTAGTCCACCCGATAGGCCCCACTGGCGGGCACTCCTGGCAGAATCCCGATGCCGTGGTTGGGCTCGGCACCCGCGTACCATGCCCTTACCAGCTCCGTCACGTCGGCGGTATGGATCGTCGATCCGCCCGGCCACACGCTGAAACTTTCATAGAAGGGTCCAAAGTCCGGCTGGTTGTTCCAGTGAGTCGTGGTCTCGTCAAAAGCGTCCTCAAGCTCATAGGCCAGGGCATTCCACCAGATCTCGGGGGCGTTTCCGTCCGACGAGAACCAGTTAAGCCTGAGCTGGGCGTCGTAGATGTAGTAGCCCGGCGAGACCAGGACTTCGTAGGGGAAATGGAGCAGTACGTTACGCTGTAGCCCCTGAGGATCGGCGGCACTCCGGCGAATCGACAGGTAATCCTGGTGACCGTACTTCGTCCAAGGGTTCTCGGCATTGACGAACGTGTCCGCATCGGGATAGACGTAGACCGTCCCTGGGCAGCTCCCAGTCCCCGGCGGCGTCGGTGTATGCGTCGGTGTCGGCGTCTTCGTCTTCGTCGGCGTGGGCGTCTCCGTCGCTGAAGGGGATGTGTACGTGATCACCAGCTTGGGCCGCCCGCTGCTGATACCGTACTCCCGCGATTGGAAGTCCCGGTAACACACCGTCGAGCGGTCACCGCGCATACGGAATCCGTGGTTGGTCAGTACGCCCCGCTGCCAGTCGTCCACCGTGTTGGTCACGTCCCACTGCCACGAGGATATTGTGGCCGCATCGGAGGATTTCGGGTCCCCGTTGTAGCTGTAGTTGGGGGCGTTGCCCCAGGTCACGGACATCTCCTGCCAGGATCCCCGATTGACGTATGGGTAAATGTCGCAGGATGCCGCCTGTTCAGCGGTACGAACGGCGTTGTTGAAGACAAGGTAGAGCTCCAGGGTCGCATCGACGATCACAGCGTCGGCAGGTACGGCCAACAGGTCGAACTCAACGAGAGCGTCGAAGTTGGCGGTCCCGTTGTAGCCGGCACCGAGCGTTCCATTGTCGCCGTAGTTCTCGTTGTCGTTGTTTTCGACGACCATGCTGTCCTTATGGGTGTAGATCGTGACCTGGAATTCCTGCGCGCTCGGCGCAGCCGGAGCATCAGCCACTGAGCTGCCCCTGACCAGTCCGGCTGCGCCCACGGAGATCGCCAAGGCAGCTACCAGAACAGAGGCTTTCAACATATTTCTTTCCATCGTTGTCCTCCCCCAGGCTCATCAGAGCCCATCCATGCA
Organism: uncultured Anaerolineales bacterium; assembly: GCA_964575455.1. Lineage (GTDB taxonomy): Bacteria > Chloroflexota > Anaerolineae > B4-G1 > B4-G1 > SKLM01. The sequence goes on from CAZNRX010000098.1 coordinate 10,003, forward strand.
CCCACCGGCGTGCACCCCCAGGAGCCGGAAAGTGCAGCGGCGCTTCCCGGCAGAGCTGACCCCCCGTGAAGACCGCGCCCTGAGAACGACCCACAGGTGCTTTCCGGTCCACGGCAAGTCCATGATACCAGGCGACCGTCACAATACCGTCAAAAAAGGGGTGTGTTGGGAGATGAGAAGCTGAAAGGAGATGGGGGTGCCTGGTCGAGCAACCAGGCATAGTCGGACTCGGCGGGGGTCGCAGACCCCCTCTGAGCCCCTCTGTTTGGTCAGCTCTCGGAGAGGACGGCGCGGCGGAAGATGTCCAGGCCTTCGTTGACCTGCTGCCGCGTGACGGTCAGCGGCGGGATGAGGCGGATCGTCTGGGTCCAGTGGCCGCAGGGGTACATGAGCAGGCCATCTCGCAGGCAGCGGTCGAGAATGCGGCGCACGGCCGCGGTGTTGGGTGTCTTGTCGGTCCCCGGCTCGATGAACTCGACGGCGATCATCAGCCCGGCTCCCCGCACGTCACCCAACATGGGCGACTCCTCCTGCAGGTCCCGCAGCGCGTCCATCATGTGGGCGCCCTGCCGCCGGGCGTTCTCCAGCAGGTTCTCGTCACGGATGACATCGAGCGTGGCCAGGGCCGCGGCGCAGGCCACGGGATTGCCCCCGTAGGTGGTGCCGTGGGAAGCGGCGCCCCAACGGCCCATGATCTCGCGGCGCGCGCCGAGGGCGCTGAGGCGGAAACCGTTGGCGATGCCCTTCCCCAGGCAGACGACGTCGGGCTGCACGTCGTAGAGGTCGGCGGCGAACCACTCGCCGGTGCGCCCGAAGCCGGACTGCACCTCGTCGAAGATGAGGAGAATGTCATGCTCGTCGCAGATACGGCGCAGCGCCTCCAGCCAGCTTCGGGGAGGGAAGATGTAGCCACCCTCACCCTGGATCGGCTCGACCAGCATGGCCGCCACGTCCTCTGGCGGGACCACGTACTCGAAGAGCCGGTGGAGGTCGCCCAGCACCTCATCGACGCAGGCCTCCTCCGTGGCCTTCGTGACCTTCGTGTTGGGCGCCAGGGAGCGGTAGGGATCCGGGAAGCGGGCGAAGTGAACGCCGGGCAGGTGTGGGCCGTGGCCTTTGCGGTACTTGGCCTTGGAGGCGGTGACGGCGGTGCCGCCCAGCATGCGCCCGTGGAAGCTGCCGAGAAACGCAATAAGGTCCGGGCGGCCGGTGACGTAGCGGGCGAGCTTCAGCGCGCCGTCGACGGCCTCGGAGCCGCTGTTGCCGAAGAAGAACATGTCGGCACCGCCGGGTGCCACTTTGCCCAGCTCGTGCGCCAGTCGCAGCAGGGGCTCGTGGGCCATGACGCCCACGGGGGCGTGGACCATGCGCTCCATCTGCTCGCGGGCGGCGGCCACGATACGGGGGTGGTTGTGGCCGGCGTTGCACGCCCCGAACCCGGCCAGGAAGTCGAGGTAGCGCTTGCCCTGGGGATGCCGTCTATCCCCGGGATGCCGTTCATCCCCACGGTCATAGACGTAGACACCCTCGGCCCAGGCGGCAGGCATGTTGGGCCAGTCCTGGGCGAGGCAGGGAGCCAGAAGCTCGTCCAATCGAGCGTGAAGCTGCTCAAAGGTTGGCTGTGGGTTCATGCGTGCCCCCTCATCTCATGGCGTGGTTAAGAACGTGACAGAGCAGGTGCCTCGCACTAACGGCAAGTGCAAGGCACCGTATTTCGCTCAAGGCACCGTGTTTCGCTCCTCAAGGAGCTCCAGGCCCACCTCGTAGCCTCGCTCAAAGGCTTTCTCGTTCAGCTCCTCGGTGCCCTCGGGCACGCTGTCGAGCACGGCCCTTCGCATCGCCTCCTTGGACGCCGCGTCGGTGAGCGCGGTGAAGGCCCCCAACATGACGATGTTGGCCACGATGCGCAGGCCCAGCTCCTCCGTGGCAACGTGGGTGGCGGGCACGCGGATGACGTTCTGGGGATGCCCGTTGTCCCCCTCGGCGTCTAGATCGACCAGGTCGGCGTCGACCAACAAGAGGCCGTCCTCGGCCAGCTCACCGTGGTACTTGGCGTAGGCCGCCTGCGACATCATCACCATCAGACGCGGTCGGGTGACGTGGGGATACAGGATGGGGCGGTCGGAGATGACCAGGGCGCTGCTGCAGGCGCCCCCTCGGGCCTCGGGGCCATAGGAGCGGGTGAGGCTCACCTGCCGCTCCTCGTAGATGGCCTGGGCCCGTCCCATAATCGTGCCCGAGAGAATAATGCCCTGACCACCGAAGCCACCCAGGCGCACCTCCAAAGGCGAGCCATCGCCCGGCATCTCAGGACCCTCTTCGCGACCTTCGTGTCCCCCAAGGTCGAGCGGGGTCCTATAGGTGATGGCCCTCTCCGGATCGATGCGGCCCTCCAGTTCCACCCAAGGCTTGCACTCGGTGCGCGCCTTCTCGCGATGGAGGGCGTGCAAGCGATCCTGGAACGTGGGGCGCTCGATGTCGACGAACTCGCCGCAGATGATCTGGCCGCCCAGGTCGATATCAACGTCCTCCGGATGAGCGCCATGACGGATGACGCTGTTCTCGTGATAGAAGGCCATCATATCCCGGCCGTAGGCCTCGCGGTTGGCGCGGCCGAAGGCGGTGGGACAGGGGGAGATGACCTCCACCACGGTGAAGCCCGGTTTGAGAAGGGCGCGATGGATCGATCTCTCCAGACGACGGGCATGTAGGGCGGTCCAGCGGGCGACGTAGGTGGCGCCGGCTGCGGCAGCCAGGTTGGGGACGTTGAAAGGATGCTCCAGGTTACCCCAAGGCGAGGTGCTGGCGCTGGCGCCGGTGGGCGTGGTGGGGCCCACCTGCCCGCCCGTCATCCCGTAGATAAAGTTGTTGGCGCAGATCACGGTGATATCCATGTTGCGGCGGGCGGCGTGGATGAAGTGATTGCCGCCGATGGCGATCAGGTCGCCGTCGCCGGAGAAGACGATCACCTTGAGGCCGTCGTTGGCTAGCTTGAGGCCGGTGGCAAAGGGGAGCGCGCGTCCGTGGGTGGTGTGGAAGCCATCCAGGCGCAGGTAACCGGCCACGCGGCCCGTGCAGCCGATACCCGAGACGATCGACACCTTGTCGAGATCGAGCTCCGAACGAAGCAATGCGCTGGAAAAGCAGCTGAGCGCGGTACCGAGACCACAGCCCGGGCACCAGATGTGCGGCAGGCGCTCCGCGCGCAGCAGCTGATCCATCGGATGCCCAGGGATGCCGTCCATCCCCTCGCCCATCCCCGGGCCGCCTTCCTCCATGGTCTTGGCTTCTCGGCTGTCCCATCTATGGACTTTTTCTTGGCTCATTTGGCCACCTCACACACAAGGACTGACACCATTCACCCCATTGCCCCTACGCGGCAGCCGGGAGGTGATTAGTTGCTCAAGCTCTAATTGCAACGAGTCTGGCTAAAACCAGTTGGAACGTCGTTCATGCGACCTCCTCGACAGTACA
>CAZNRX010000099.1:0-12806 GCA_964575455.1 uncultured Anaerolineales bacterium
CACTGATTATCTAATAGGAAAGCATGTCTTTCAACTCATTTTAGCCAGACTCAATCCATTCTACCCTCTCTCATTCTTCACTCGCATCAATCGTCGCCCCGGGAGCCACCTCAAGCCGGTAAGTCCTCGATGCACCGGCCTCTCGGAGAGCCTCCTCCAAGGGGCTGGTCTCCTCCCAAGGCCAAAGCGCGATGATGGTGCCACCGCTTCCGGCGCCGGCCAGCTTGGCCCCCGGTGCGCCTGCATCCAGCGCGGCAGCAACAAGTCGTTCGTTAGATGTCCCCGACCCACCCAGATCTCGCTGGATGGCGTGGTTCTCCCGCATCAACTCGCCCAGCGTGGGCCAATCCTGCAGCAGCAGCGCCTTCTTGCCCATGCGGGCGATCTCCGTGATGCGCTCGTAGGCCTGGACCACGTCCCTCTCGCCCTCCAGCCAGCGCTCTCGGATTGGTCGGTGTACCTCTCCAGATGAATGCCGCACGCCGGTATAGCCCAGCACGAAGGGCAGATCCCGGACATAGCGGTCCAGAGGCTCAATGGTAGCGAAGAGCTCCGCCTCCTCGCTGCGGTAGAACTGCTTGCCGCGGAAATCCATGTAGTTCAGGCCCCCGAAGGTGCACATATAGGCGTCCTGATACCCGCACACCACCTTCAGGTAGTTCAACTCGATGTAGCGTGCCCGTTCAGCCAGCCGATACTGGTCCAGCTCCTGACCCTGCCAAGCCAGAAGCGCCTGTAGGATAGCCACCACCAGCGCCGTCGAGCCCGACATGCCGCTCTGCATGGGTATCTCGCTCTGGTACTCCACGCGGCACTTGAGGCGCGGCAAATGCATATAGTCGAGGATCGCCCGAACGACGTCAAAGAGGTCGCCTTGAGGACGCAGGTCATCGCGGCTGGTGATGCGGCACACCTCTCCATTCGTCTCCAACACCAGTTCGGGTGCTGGCTCGACGCGCGCGTAGGCCCGCATGCCGACCGAGCAAGAGATCACCGATCCGCCGTACATGTCCGTGGGATTGCCGATAATACCCGCCCGCCCCGGTGCCGAGCAGACGATCTTGGGTCCAGACGTCCTCGACTCGGTCACAGCTCGTACGCTTTGGCCTTAATGTACTTGCGCACCAGATAGCCGTACCGTTCATCCTGCAGTGCAAAATCGATGAAGGCACGGAAGTAGCTCTCGAAATTGCCCACGTCGTACCGTCGCTGATCGGGGGTGAATCGCCAGGCGTAGACGCCCTGCCCCATCTGGATTAGCAGCTTGATGGCGTCCGTCAACTGGATCTCCCCGCCCCTATCCGGTGGCGTCCGTTGCAGAGCCTCGAAGATGGCGGGACTGAAGACGTAGCGGGCGGCTACTGCCATCGTGCTTGGCGCTGCGCCCACTGAAGGCTTCTCGACGATGTCGGTGACCCCAACCGGCTCCCCGGGTGGCGGCTCCGCACCGTCACTGTCGATGATGCCGTAGCGGAAGACGTCCTGCCGATCCACTTTTTCCACAGCCACGACAGCCGCCGCCTTTAGCTGACGATGAGCGTCCATCATCGCCTCCAGTGGGACGGCTGGATGGTCAGCGGCGACGATCGAATCGCCCAGAGCTACCACGAAGCTGTCGCTGTCCACGAAATCAGCGCCCAGCGAGACCGCGTGCCCCAGGCCTTTGGGTATCGTCTGCCGGGTGTAGAAGAAGCGGGATGTCCCACGCAGGTATTCCAGATCAGCCAACATCGCCTCATTACCCGCCTGCTCCAATGCCGAAGCGAGCTGAGGATCGACGTCGAAGTGATCCTCGATGACACGCTTGCGCCGACCGGTGACGATGAGAATCTGACGCAGACCGGCGGCCTGCAGTTCCTCGACGACGTATTGGAGGATCGGCTTGCGCCCCACCGGCAGCGTCTCCTTGGGCTGTGACTTGGTAGCCGGCAAGAGCCGGGTGCCGAGCCCGGCGGCCGGAATGACCGCTTTGCTGATTGGGTGTGTCATCGAACTACTCCCCTTTCGTGACCCGGGCGGCAAGGTCAACCTACGCTGTCAGATAGATAGGAGGGCCCTACCTAGACCAACCTAAGCCCTTGCGCGAAGGGTGACAAATGACGCTGAAGGTGGTGTTCCAGCAGCCGGCCGTAGATCTCTTCGTGTGCCTCAAGCGTCGAAAGAAGACGATCGCCGAATCGGTCCAGCACCGAGCCAAACGTGACGTGCAGCACTTGCCGCGTGTCGAACTGATCGAGCAGATCGGGCAGATCAGCATTGTCCAAGCGCTCGGACGGCGGTACCTTGTCCAACTCAGCCGAGACGTGATACGAGGCCCGATCGGACTCGTAGCGCTCGCGTGCCAGCATCAAGATCTCGCGGAAGAAACCTGGATCAACCTGAGCCATCGCCCGCAACGCCTCCAGGTAGCTTGTGCCCGCGGTCTTGACGTGGACGAGCCCATCGGTGTGCTCAGCAATGATGGGGTAGATACTGAATTTGTCGGAGCCGGAGTGGATGCTGAGCTTGTAGGGCCCGAAGGCACGAGCGATGGCAGCATGCTTGCTGAGCTCTGCCTCAAACTCTTGCAGATCGCCGATGTAGTCGACGCCCTTCTCGAAACGCCCGATGTAGCGCGGTGCCAGACTGACCCACTGTACGCCCAAACGCTTTAGCGCGTTGGCGATGAACATGTGCTCCTGCGGTGACGTCGGGGTCTCCGTCTCGTCCACCGAGACCTCTAACTCGAAAGGCTCGTCCCCCATCTGCTCAACCAGGTAGCGATACATCCTTGCCGTGTGGGCGATGGCGCGTCCGTACTTCGCCGCGGCCCGGTAGAGCGTCTCTCGGTCAAACGTGATCGCGAAGTCACCCAGGTCAAGAGGGTGGTTCAAGTACCGCTGCTCTAGATCCGCCCTGCTCGTCTCCAGCATCCTCCAAGGAAGCGCATCTACCTTCACCTGAAGCGCGGCGAGCGCGGCTGTGTGGGCCTCGTCGTCGACGTGATCGCCAGGGTCGATGGTATAGAACGTGTAGCCGGCGCTGATGAAGGCATCCATAGCCTCCGGCGTCTTGAGGTGATCGGCATCGGCACCGAGTGGCCCGCGCCAGCCGGCTTGGAAGGCGCCCCACGTGGCATCGTCGAGTACCTGTTGGGGCGTACGCCCGGTGCGGGCGTTCTCGCGCACCGACTGCTGGGCAAAGATCGGTGCCACACCCCTGAATTGCTGCACGGCACGCACGTGTCCGGGTGTCGCCAGGCCCAGCCGGTCGCCGAAGCCGAACGACGTCTCAAGGCCCAAGCAGACCGGGCGCAGCCAATCCAGGCGGTCGCGCACCACGGCGGCGTTCTCATGCGTGAGTGGGCAGAAGAGCATACCATCTTGCCGCTCACCTTCGAAGCCCGCATCATCACCCTTTACGCCCAAGAGCTGGTCGCCCTCACCGGCGGCCGCCAGGAAATACGTGGTGCCGTCCCTCTCGGTCATCGAGTCCCTGTAAACCGTCAAACCCTCACGCGCCAACGCTATTCCTCCTTGCTTGTGGCTCATCGAACCTGTACGCCTGCTTCGCCAGTCGATAAGCGAGGTCCAAGATCATCTCGCGAGCGCCCTCCTCGTCCACGATGCCCCGCACCACCAGACTAGCGATCCAATTCGCGCTAGCGCGGCGCCATACGTTGTGGCGCACCGGTATTGAAGGGAAGGCCCGGGTGTCGTCGTTGAACCCGACGGTGTTGCGGAGGCCCGCCGTCTCCATCACCCGGCCGAAGTATCGCCGCATCCCGTTCAGGCTGTCGTGGAACCACCAGGGCGGGCCCAGCTTCATCGCCGGATAGTGCCCGGCCAGCGGCGCCAGCTCGCGGGAATAGGTCGATTCATCCAGCGTGAAGACAATGAAGGTCAGGCGCCCATCGTTGCCGTACTTGTTGAGCAATGGACGTAGATTGTTCGTGAACTCGCTGCGACGCGGGATGTCGGCTCCCACGTCGGGCCCGAAGCGTTCGTAGAGCCGTCGGTTGTGGTTGCGTACCGATCCCACGTGAAACTGCATGACCAGGCCGTCCTCGATCGACATGCGGGCGAAGGCCATCATCATATGACCGGTGAATCGCCGGGCGTCCCTCTCCTTCGCCTCCCCTCGCAACGCGCGCTGGAAGATCGCCTCGACTTCGTTTTGGGAAAGCTCCATCGTACGGGCCGACACCGCCGCATGGTCAGTGGCAGTAGCGCCCATTGCCTTGAAGAAGGCACGTCGGTCCTCCAATGCCCGAATAAAAGCATCGTAGGAGCCGACCGTGATGCCGCTCATCTCGCTGAGCGCATCGATGCTCTCGCGCCAGCCGTCGGCCAGGATGTTGACGACCGCATCGGGACGGAAGGTGGGCCGGATGTCGGCCTCCCAGTCGGCCGCCTTGATCTGCCTGTGGTGATCCAGCGTATCCGTGGCAGCGTCGGTCGTGGTCAGCACCTCAATGTTGAACCGATCGAAAAGCGGGCGGGGTTGGAAAGCAGGCAGGGCTAGCTTGTCCTCGATTTGGTTGTAGATCGCTTGAGCGGTCTCACCATCAAGTTCCCGATCGACACCGAAGACCTCGATCAGCTCCTGCATCAGCCAGATGCCGGTAGGCGTGCCCCGGAAGAGATGGAAGTTCTCGGCGAAGCGTTGCCAGATCTTGCGATGATCCTGCTCCACCTCTCCTCCATCGATCCGCGGTACGCCCAGCGACTCCAGGGGGATTCCCTGAGAGTAAAGCATGCGGAAGACGTAATGGTCGGGGATGATGAACATCTCGGCAGGTGTGCCGAATGTGGCGTCCTCTTCGGCGAAAAGACGCGGATCCACGTGCCCATGTGGGCTAATGATCGGCAGGTCGGCCACCGTTTCGTACAACTCGCGTGCCACTTGCCGCTGCATTGGATCGGGATCGAAGAAGCGGTCTGGATCTAACTGCCATCTCATGTCCGTCATAGATTGACCTCCTGGCTTGACGTAGCGGTTACCTATGCTCCCAGGGCCTTAGATTTGACAGCGATGGACACTCCCTGTTGGCTCCAGCCAGCTCACTACGCTTCACGCTGCTGTATCCTCTTGCCGTCGTGGGAACCTCAAGTGCCTAAAGCATGCCAGCCGCCTCGTAGATCGCGAGTACCGCGGCGAGGCTTTTTCTCCCTTCTGTGCCGTCGATTCGAGGTGCGCGGTCCTCGCGCAGCGCCGCAATGAAATCGTGGAAGACGTTGATATGGCCCGTCGGCGCGATGCCCCGAGGATCGCCACCGGATCCGGCGCCAGCAGCCACCCCAGTCACCGCAGATTCAAGAGTCGCTTGGCCTGGGTCGGTCAGCAGACATCGCGTGACGGATTCGCCCTCCACCTGGATGCCGCCCTTCGTGCCATAGAGCTCGAACCGGTGAGGGAAGCCCGGTGAAGCCGTCGTTGTGGCGGTTATGGTAGCCAGGGCGCCGTTTGCAAAGCGCAGCGTCGCCGTGAGCGTATCCTCCACCTCGATGGCACGTTGGAGCGTGTCGGCGTAACCTTGCACCGACACGGGTTCGCCCATCATCCACACCAGTAGGTCCACCAGATGGATGCCCTGGTTCATAAGCACACCGCCGCCGTCCAAGGCCCAAGTTCCCCGCCAGTCGGCCTGGTCGAAGTAGGCTTGCGACCGGTAATACGGGAGCGTCACCAGCCCCAAGGTAAGATCGCCGAGGTCGCCGGCCTTGACGGCGTCGTGGACACGCGCGAAGAGCGGCTCGGCCCGGCGCTGCAGCGTGACGCCCAGCTTGACCCCAGCCTCGTCGCAGGCGTCTATCATGACGTCGGCAGCCTTCAGGCTCAAGGCCATGGGCTTCTCCACCAGCACGTGTTTCCCCGCTTCGGCAGCAGCGATGGCCTGGGTCGCGTGCTGACCGCTGGGGGTACAGACGCAAATGACGTCTACATCCCGATCGGCGAGGACATCCTCGTACATCCTGCACGGGGCGCCAAACTCGGCGCTGATCGCGTCGAAGCGTTCTGGGCTGTAATGTGCCACAGCTTCGAGGCGCGCGCCTACCGCAGCGTTGGCCTCAACAGCCTGGCGGTGGAAGTCGGCTGCCACGCCAGCGCCCAGGATAGCGAAGTTAACGGTCTTCTGGTTGGGCATTCGAGCTTCTCCTCGGTCGTCCTACACTTGATCCACTGCTTTCAGAGACCTACAGTCATATGATCAGCTCTCTACGTGAAGCTTGGTTTCTAACTGACCGAGCACAACAACGTCGGCGCGAGCACCTTGCCTTTGACCAGCAGGTCACACGCAATTCAGCCCAGGGGCACTGGAATCGCACCTCATCCACAGAACATGAAACCGGCTGTGACCTCACCCCTTCAGCATGCCCTCGCTCAGCCCTCTGACGAAGAAGTTGCGCAGCAGTACGAAAGGGATGAAAACCGGCAGAAATGAAAGCACGAACATCGCCCCGACACGCCCGAACACCATGGTCTGAAGTTCATCGCGTAGCCATACGATACCCACGGGGAGAGTCTGCCATTGGTTCTTGGTCATGAGTGTGGATGCAAAGAGGTACTCCTGCCAGGCAAAGACAAAGGTTATGATCGTCGTCGCCGCTAGGGCCGGGCGTGTGATGGGCAACAAGACCTTGTACCAGAGTTGAAATTCGCTACATCCGTCGATGATGGCTGCGTCCCTGATCTCAAGCGGGATTGTTGAGAAGGCGCCGCGCATAATCAACAGCCCCCAGGGCAGGTTAAGCGCGACATAGGGGAGTATGAGACCCAGCCAACTGTTTCTTATGCCTAACCGGTCCTCCATCATATAGATAGGTATCAGGTACATGATGTACGGAATCGTAAGCACAAAGACAATTCCCAGATACAGCAGGTTCTTCCCCCGGAACTCACGGGCGCCGAATGCGTATCCTCCCATCGCACTCGAAACCACAACCAAGAGGACGGTCGAGACAGTGACGATGACGCTGTTGAGAAAGTAGCGGAACCCCTCCATTTCCGTCAGCACATAGATGTAGTTTTCCAGTGTAAGTTTGCTCGGTAAGATCGTGGGAGGATACTGGTAAATCTCTTTGGTAGGACGCAGAGAGGTTTGCAGCATCCAGAGAGGAGGGAACAGGAAGACAATAGCAGCGGCAATAGCTATCAAATAGGAGATCCTTACCACTCGTTTGCCGGCGACGGGCCGTGTAGTCTGTTGCTGGCTCTTCATTCGTATGACTCCTCAGAACCGTTCTGCCGATTCAGGTTTCAGTATCATGTTCAACGCCCAGGCCAAGATCAGGATGATGAGCGCCGTGAAGTAGGCAATTCGAGAGGCCAGCCCCATATCATATCGCTGAAAGGCCGCTTTCCAAGAGTATAGATATAATGTCAGAGTTGAAACGCCGGGGCCACCCTGGGTCACCATGTGGGGCAGCGTGAAGACCTTGATGGAGTTGATCGTGATCCAGATGCCGCCGGCTAGAAGATAAGGTCTCAACAGTGGAACAACTACGTACCATACCTCCTGGACAAAGCTCGCACCGTCTACTTCTGCAGCCTCACGAAGACTCCTTGGAATTGCTTGAACGCCGGACAGAAAGACGATGAAGGTGAATCCAATCATCTTCCACGATCGGGCCATCACCAGTCCGTAGAGGGCTGTGTTAGGATTCCCGAACCAGTGCTTCGCCCACGATTCGCGACCGATTGTCCTCAGGATGTGGTTAAGGATTCCTAGATCCGGTGATAAGATCCAAGTGAACGCGATGCCGACCAGCGACATCGGAATGATCATTGGCAGATAGAAGATAATCTGAAAGAGTTGAATACCGCGAGTCAGCTCGCCCACGATGATCGCCAGGCCGAGGGAGACGACAAATGTGATTGCGAAGTACGGAATGGCGAACTTGAACTGGTTTACGAGCGCGGTGTGAAACAAGGAGTCCTCGAACAGCATATCGCGATACCCCTTCAGGCCAATAAACCTGGGGGAGTCATCCTGTGCGTAATCGTATTCAGAAAAGCTGAGGTAACCTGAGAACAGGATCGGAAAGGCAATAAAGACAAAGACGAAGGCTAGCGTCGGAGCCAAGAATATCAACAGGCTGATTCTCTCTTGGACTCTCCGGTTTGATACCCATCTCATTTGGCACTCCCTCGCAGTGCATAGCCAGCAGGCGAGGAGGCCATTCCCTCCCCGCCCGCTGACAAGCCTCTCATACAGGTTACTTCGCTCGCAAGTCTGTGAAGTCCAGATCGGCGCTCTCTTCCTGAACAGCCTGGAGTGCCTCCTCCACCTCCATGCGACCGAAAGCCGCCTCAGGCAGGTACTTCACGAGGACATCGAGGTACTCCTGCATGTCCGTGTAGAGCGGAACCGGCTTGGAGGCGTCGGCGACCGCCAGAATCGTGGGCATCTGATCCTGGAACCAGGTGATGCCCTCGCCATAGTAGTCCTTCATTACGGGCAGCTTCCCGTAGTTGTTGAAGCTCCACTGCTGGAAGTGCTTCGAGAAGATCTGCTCACGAATGAAGGCCTTGCCGAGTTCCTTGTTGGGCGAGACCCTGGGCATCCAGACGGAGTGGGTCCAGATGATGCTGCCATTCTGCTCGGCGCCAGGCCAGCCAAGGTAGGCGATGTCAGACTCGTCCTCGGTGACGCTAACCAGCTCCATAATGTGACCCTGGGCAGCGAAGAAGGAGCCGGCGGCGCCGGTCTTCCACTTGGAGTAGCCGTCATCATCCGTAACGGTCCAAGCGCCTACTCCCTCCTCGTTCATCTTCTGCACGTAGCCGAGCCACTTCTCGGCGACCTCGCTGGAGACATCAAAGCCTTCCGCGGTGAAGCAGTCCTGCCCCATAGCCATGATCGGAGCACAGTAGTCGTACTGCATGAACTCACGGTCCCAGATCTGGACGTGGGCGCCGGTCGGCGACTGCTCGCCAAGCTTCTCGAACCACCCGAAGAACTCGTCCTCTCCCCAACCCGGAATGGGAACTGGATAACCATCCTCCATGAGACCGGCCTTGTCCATGAGTTCGGTGTTAACGCCAATAATGGCAACCTCGCCCATGTACGGAAGGACGGGATAGTAAGCGCCCGAGCCATCGGGCTGCTTGTAGTAGCCTGCAGCAAGGAAGCCACCCACGAATTCATCCTCAGCCATATGGTCGGTCAGCATGCCGTCCATGGGTTCAAGCCAGTCGCCAGCGATGACTGGGCCAAGCATGGAACCACTACCACCAACGAACACGTCGACAGGCGTTTTGCCATTCTTCCAGTCGGTAATGTAGGCCGGCGCATTCCACTTGTCCACTCGCGTCAGCTCGACTGTCACACCTGGATGATCCTCCTCGAAGCGACCCGCAACGTCCTCAAGCGGGAACTTCTTGAAGATCCATGGAGGGGCACTCACCCGCAGCATACCTTCCAGCTCTGCCACTGGCGCGGGCTCCTCCTCGGCCGCCTCCTCTGCCGAGGCTCGCAAGTCTGTGAAGTCCAGATCGGCGCTCTCTTCCTGAACAGCCTGGAGTGCCTCCTCCACCTCCATGCGACCGAAAGCCGCCTCAGGCAGGTACTTCACGAGGACATCGAGGTACTCCTGCATGTCCGTGTAGAGCGGAACCGGCTTGGAGGCGTCGGCGACCGCCAGAATCGTGGGCATCTGATCCTGGAACCAGGTGATGCCCTCGCCATAGTAGTCCTTCATTACGGGCAGCTTCCCGTAGTTGTTGAAGCTCCACTGCTGGAAGTGCTTCGAGAAGATCTGCTCACGAATGAAGGCCTTGCCGAGTTCCTTGTTGGGCGAGACCCTGGGCATCCAGACGGAGTGGGTCCAGATGATGCTGCCATTCTGCTCGGCGCCAGGCCAGCCAAGGTAGGCGATGTCAGACTCGTCCTCGGTGACGCTAACCAGCTCCATAATGTGACCCTGGGCAGCGAAGAAGGAGCCGGCGGCGCCGGTCTTCCACTTGGAGTAGCCGTCATCATCCGTAACGGTCCAAGCGCCTACTCCCTCCTCGTTCATCTTCTGCACGTAGCCGAGCCACTTCTCGGCGACCTCGCTGGAGACATCAAAGCCTTCCGCGGTGAAGCAGTCCTGCCCCATAGCCATGATCGGAGCACAGTAGTCGTACTGCATGAACTCACGGTCCCAGATCTGGACGTGGGCGCCGGTCGGCGACTGCTCGCCAAGCTTCTCGAACCACCCGAAGAACTCGTCCTCTCCCCAACCCGGAATGGGAACTGGATAACCATCCTCCATGAGACCGGCCTTGTCCATGAGTTCGGTGTTAACGCCAATAATGGCAACCTCGCCCATGTACGGAAGGACGGGATAGTAAGCGCCCGAGCCATCGGGCTGCTTGTAGTAGCCTGCAGCAAGGAAGCCACCCACGAATTCATCCTCAGCCATATGGTCGGTCAGCATGCCGTCCATGGGTTCAAGCCAGTCGCCAGCGATGACTGGGCCAAGCATGGAACCACTACCACCAACGAACACGTCGACAGGCGTTTTGCCATTCTTCCAGTCGGTAATGTAGGCCGGCGCATTCCACTTGTCGACTCGCGTGAGCTCGACTGTCACACCTGGGTGATCCTTCTCGAAGCGAGCCGCAACGTCCTCAAGCGGGAACTTCTTGAAGATCCATGGAGGGGCGCTCACCCGCAGTATGCCTTCCTGTTCGCCCTCTGGAGCCTCCGTTGGAGCCTCGGTTGGAGCCTCCGTAGGGGCTTCGGTTGCAGCTTCTGCCACAGACTCCGTCGGTTCTGGTTCTGGACCGGCACACCCGGTAAGAACTAACGCAACCACTAGAACAGAGACTGTCGCTATGCTCAGCAGAGACCATTTTCCTGATAAAGACATCTTTTCCTCCTCTAATTGTCGCCCCGTTTTGCCTACCCTAGATTCTCGGGCAGGCGATGTAGTGCTCGCCGTCGATTTCACTACCCACGGTCTATCTGTGTGCATCACCCCCTCACACGATATCAGGCCTTCCTACGAAGCCTTTGAAGACGTCGAGAGCCGCCATCTCGGGAGCATTTTCGCCGCAATAGCGTTGTGAGACTCGCCCGAGCAGGCGGAGCAGAGCCGTCTGCTATAGGGCTCAATCCAAGATAGGCTTCAGTCCACCGCCAGCTTAGCGAGCCGACGATGCCGAAGTCAACAGCAGTTAGGTTCAGCATTGCAGGGGTCAGCCCTTACTTATTGGCGGATTCGGACTCTCGGACTCGACCCTGACAAGAGTACGAGGTTGTCTTTGAAGACGAACGCGGCTTGCTTCACGCCGGTCGTCCGTGCACTCGCTCGAATCTACAAGTTTACAGTGCGCTATTGTAGAGAGAGCCATAGTGGCCTTCAGTATAGCCCACGTGTACGGCGTCCCTTGCCACTTCAGAAAAGAACGGATTCGATACATCTGGCACTGCGAGGCCGAGAGTGCCAGTGCGCTTTGTCGCTAGGCCGTAGGCGATGTCGCTTTCCCTGGGAGAAGAGCAGGCGGAAGATGTAGTGGTCGGGGATGAGGTAGAAGCACTCGTCGAAGGAGATCCTCGCACTCTGGTACCTCCAGTTTGGGTTGAAGACGAGTTCGACCGGCAAGAACCCCTGCGCCGCGGTAGCTGTCACGCTCAAGAACCCAGTTACTCGATCCGCTCGACTCTAGGGCGCACTGTCGCGAACGATCAGCTCGGTTTCAAGCACGATCTCGTCGCTTGAATCGTGACTCATCTCGTCAGAGGAATCACTGATTCTGCGCAGCAGCAGCTCCATCGCCTGGCTGCCTAGCTCATACCGAGGCGCGCGTGAGGTGGTCAAAGGCGGAGTAATCAGCGCCGCCAAAGGAATATCGTCACAGCCGACAACAGCGACATCCTCGGGCACACGGTGACCCAGATCGACACAGGCCTGCAACGCGCCTACGGCTACCAGGTCATTGTAGCAGAACAGAGCGCTTAGCTCGGGACTGGCACGCAGCAGTTCTCGGCTGGCTTCCCTACCGCCGTCCACCGTGGGCGAGCAGTGCCGCGTCCAGCCGGGCTCCCACGAGAGGCCAGCATCAGAGAGGGCAGCGCAGTACCCTTTGGCCCGCTGGCGTCCACTGTGTGAGGTCCGGGGACCAGCAAGAAAACCGACAGCTCGATGACCTGTCTCCAGCAAATGCCGAGTCGCCACCCGCGCCCCCTGCTCATCATTGATCAGCACGACGCCCGCATCTCCGCCCACAAGACGTCGGTTGACCAGAACGACAGCAGGGTGATGAGTTGTCGCCGACTCCAGTTCGCTGTCAGTGAGCCGGGAACTGCAAAGCACGACACCATCCACCCGCTTCTCCTCCAGCGACGCCAAGACCCCCAACTCACGCTGGGTGTCCTCCTCCGTGTTGCAAAGGAAGACGCTGAAGCCTTCGGCATACGCAACGTGTTCCACCCCTCGTGCCACTTCAGAGAAGAACGGGTTGGAGACATCCGGCACGACAAGTCCGAGGGTGCCGGTACGCTTTGTAACGAGGCTACGAGCTATGTCGCTAGGCCTGTACCCCAGTTGATCAATGACGGCCTGGACCTTCTGGCGGGTGGCTGAACTGACGCCATACCTGTTGTTTACTACCCTCGAGACGGTCATTGTCGAGACGTTCGCCTCGCGAGCAATATCCGCCATGGTAATGCGCTCATTCATAATCGACCTTCTCTCTGTGATCTGTTACCGCTATCGCTAGCGCTATCGTTAACGCTATCATAGTATATACCAATCCACACCATTTGTCAAGGCCTACTTCATCTGGTGATTACCCACAAGTGCCAATCACCTGGGGAACGGGTGTTCACTGGCGAA
>CAZNRX010000100.1:0-12797 GCA_964575455.1 uncultured Anaerolineales bacterium
CCCACAGCATACCGCAGAAGGAGATTTAGTCAAAACTAGGTTGATGAGGTACTAGCATTCGCATCAGCCGCTGCATCTCCCCACGCCCTTGTCCCAGTTGCTTCATCATGTGCTGCATCTGGCGGAACTGCTTGAGGAGCATATTGACCTCTTGCACCGACGTGCCGCTGCCGCCGGCGATACGCTTCTTGCGGCTGCCTTTGATGATGCGGGGGTTGCGCCGCTCCTCAGGCGTCATCGAGAGGATGATAGCCTCAATGTGCTTGAACTGCTCGTCGGTGGCCTCGGCGGAGACCTCCTGGGCCATGCCTCGCATGCCGGGGATCATCTCCAGAAGCTGGGTCAGCGGTCCCATCTGCTTGACTTGCTGCAGCTGCTCCAGAAAGTCCTCCAGGTCGAAGCTCGCTTCGCGAATCTTGCGCTCCATTCGCTTGGCCTGCTCTTCGTCGAAGGTCTGCTCGGCGCGCTCAATGAGCGTCAGCACGTCCCCCATCCCCAAGATGCGGGATGCAAGTCGATCGGGATGGAAGACCTCCAGCGCGTCGGTCTTCTCCCCAGTGCCCAGGAACTTGATCGGCACGCCGGTAACCGTGCGCATGCTGATGGCTGCACCGCCACGTGCGTCGCCATCGACCTTGGTCAGAATCAAGCCCGTCAAATCGATGCGGCGGTGGAAGCCCTCGGCGACGTTGACCGCCTCCTGTCCAGTCATCGCGTCCGCCACCAGCAGCGTCTCAACCGGATTCGTCATCTGTTTGACGGCCTCCAGCTCCGACATCATGTCGTCGTTGATCTGCAGACGGCCGGCGGTGTCGAGAATGACGACGTCACGGCCTCGGCGGCGCGCCTCGCGCGCGCCGTGGGCGCATATCTGCGGCGGGCTGCTCTGTCCATCGGCGTAGACGGGCAGGTCGAGCTGACGGCCAAGCACTTCGAGCTGCTTGCCTGCGGCGGGTCGATACGTATCTCCGGCAACCATGATGGGCAGGCGGCCCTTCTTGGAGAGGTGTTGGGCCAGCTTGGCGACCGTGGTGGTCTTGCCCGACCCTTGGAGGCCCACGACCATGATGACGTAGGGCGCCGATCCAGTGAGCTCCAGACGGCCGGGTTGGCCCAGGGTCTCGATCAGCTCCTCGTGGACGATCTTGATGACCTGTTGGGCGGGACTGAGGCTCTTGGTGACCTCGGCCCCCACGGCGCGTTCTCGCACGCGGCTCGTGAAATCCTTGACGACCTTGTAGTCGACGTCCGCTTCGAGAAGGGCGAGACGGATCTCTCGCAACACCTCGTCGACATCCCCCTCGCGCAGGATGCCCCGGTTGCCCAGGTCTCGAAAGATGGACTGTAATCTATCGGTAAGGCTCTCAAACATTTTTACAGTAAACCTGAATCATTCACGAAAATGCGAAGCGATTGTAACGGAAAAGGGGGCTTTCGTCAAGTTCTTTGGCGTTTGACGACGGCGCGCGCATCTATCGCCGCGGCGCCTGCCTCGAGAGCCAGCAGAGGATTGACGTCAATCTCGACGATCTCGGGACAGGCGACCAGAAGATCCGACATAGATAGGAGCGCGTCTACGACGGCCTCCAGGTCCACCGGCGGTTCGCCTCGCACGCCGTGAAGGAGAAGGCTGCCCCGCACCTCATCCATCATCCGCCGGGCCTCCTCCCGGGAGAGGGGCGCCAGACGAAAGACGACGTCCCCGAGAACCTCGACGTAGGTTCCTCCCAGTCCGAACATCACGACTGGCCCGAAGCCAGGGTCGCGTTTACCGCCGATGATCACCTCGCGCCCCCCGGATACCATGCGCTGCACCATGACGCCTGCGGTGGGCGCATCGTGGCTCTGCTCATCGAGCGCTGTGGAAATCTCGGCGAAGGCCACGCGGAGTTGCTCCACGTTCGCGATGCCCAGCGCCACCAGGCCGGCGTCGGACTTGTGCGGGACCTGTGGCGAGAGGCCTTTCAGCGCGACGGGGTAGCCGAGGGTGGCGGCGGCGATCTGGGCCCGCTCCGGATCCCTCGCCACGGCCCACTCCAAGACCGGGATATCGAAAGCGGCGCACAGATCCAGGGCACGGTCTGTGGTCAAGACGCCCTCTTGGGCCAGGAGGGCATCGACCCTGCCCGGCCTTTCCACCGGCGCCGGGGGCAGGGGGAGGAGCTGGCCTGGGCAACTTTGTCGGTCGCGGGACGCCGCCATCGCCCGTACAGCGGCTTCGATCTTGGTGAAGACGGGGATCTCACTCTCACGTTTGAGAGCCTCGACGTCTTGCCGCCGGGCGAAGGCACAGAGGGCCAGAGGCTTCTCCAACTCGCGACTCAGCTCTCCCAGACGACGGGCCAGCCGGAGTGACATGTCGGCCTCCGGGCCGGGGCTGTGGGTATGTACCAGAAGCAGAGCGCTCGGGTCGAGGGCCTGCACGCTTTTCTCTACGATGCGGCCATAGAGGTTGAAGTCGAAGATGGCGCCGAGATCGAGCGGATTGGTCGGCGCGATGACGTTGGCGCGGAACATGCGCCGCACCTCGGATGCGAACGCTTCGGGGATGGGCATCAGCCGGAAGCTGTGGGCCTCCGCCACGTCGGCTGCCACCACGGCATGTCCCCCTGAGCGGGAGATGATGAGCAGGTCATCCCCGGCGACCGGGGGTAGTGTGAAGCCCTGCGCTAGCGCGACGGCCTCGTCGAAGCTGGCGGCGCGCGCCACGCCGGCCTGCCGCAGCGCAGCGTCGACGATGGCGTCATCGTTGGCCAACGCGGCCGTGTGTGAGAAGGCGATCTGCGCGCTGGCGCGGCCCCTGTTCGCCTTCTGTACGATGACGGGCTTGGATGACGAAGCAGCCAGCTCCAGCAGGTGGCGCCCCTCCTCTATGCTCTCCAGATAGAGGCAGATGACCTCGGTGGCTGGGTCATGCAGCAGATAGGTCAGGTAGTCGACCTCGTCCAGGTCGGCCTTGTTGCCCATGCTGACCACCTTGTTCGCCCCCAGGTGTGTCTCGCTGAGCAGGATCAGGTACGTGATCGAGACGCCACCGCTCTGGGCCAGGACCGAGACCGGCCCACACTTGGCCGCCTGGGGGTCGAGGCGGGCGAAAGGCAGGCAGAGCCCGTTCTCCAGGTTGATCACGCTGATGCAGTTTGGCCCCACGAAGCGTATGCCCCAGCGTCGTGCTATCTCGCTGAGCTGCTGCTGCAGCTCACGTCCCGCCTCCGAGAACTCGGTGAACCCGCCCGACTCGATCACGGCCCACCGGATGCCCTTCCGCCCGCAGGCATCGAGCAACTGGGGCACCGTCGCTGCTGGGGTCAGAATCACGGCCAGGTCGACAGCCTCGGGCAGCGCCTCCACCGAGGTGCGAATGGGAATGCCGTGAATCTCACCGTCTTGGAGCCCGACGGCATGGATGTCGCCACGGTAGTCGAAGGCGATCAGGTTACGGATGATACTCGCCGCCAGATTATCGGGCCTCTCCGAGACGCCGATGACGACGACGCTGTTGGGATGGAAGATCTTGTCCAATGTTACACTCCCCTGTTGAATGCATCCGACGGTTGGCTGCGACGATTGTACAAGAGGCTGAGCAAAAACGCCAAGCGCACCCTCCCGTGCACCAGGTGGCATTCTGCAGTAGCTGAGTCTGACGGATTGGTCTGGTCTTGCCGTGCGTTCTTTGCGAGGTTGGGCTCGAAAACGATAAGCCTGGGGCCTGGACGGTGGCGAACTTCGATGGGTTCGGTTTCTATGGTACAATACGTGTACCAGCCTGGATCCGGAGAGGATGCGATGGACATCACATATCACGCGGAGCTCATAGACAGGAGTGCCTACGTCGCTCCAAACGCCACGATTGTGGGCCGGGTGGAGATCGGGGCCGGCGCGAGCGTCTGGTTCGGCTGCGTGCTGCGCGGCGACAACGAACCGATCGTGATCGGCGCATGCACCAACGTCCAGGATCTGACGGTGATCCACACCGACGAGGGCATCCCATGCACCTTGGGGAGCGGGGTGACGATTGGCCATCGCGCTGTGCTGCACGGTGCGACGATTGGCGACGGGGCGCTGATCGGCATTGGAGCCATCGTGCTCAACGGCGCCACAGTGGGCGAGGATGCTATGGTGGGCGCGGGTGCGGTCGTGACCGAGGGGCAGGTCGTTCCCCCGCGGCACCTGGCGCTGGGGGTGCCGGCGAAGGTGGTCCGGGAGCTTACGGATGAAGAGGTCAAGCGGTTGGAGGCCGCTGCCGCCCACTACGTCAGCCGAGCGGAGGCATTCCGCAAGAGGGAGAGGTAACGATGACAACGATCGACACGCTGCGCCGGAGCGCGCTGTTTGCTGGGTTGACCGGTGGACAGGTGGAGCAGATCGCTGCCCTGGGTGAAGAGGTCGTCTATCAGAGCGGCGCGGTGGTCGTACGCGAGGGGGAGGACGGGAATGAGACCTACATCGTTCGTCAAGGTATGGTCGAGGTTCTGGTCTCCAAAGGCTCCATCCCGGACGTGCCCGGCCCGCCGCGGATGAAGCCCATCGTCGAGCTTGGCCCTGGTCAGTCGTTCGGCGAGATGGCGCTCGTGGATCGGGGCGCCCGCTCGGCGACGGTCCGCTGCGTCCAGGACGGCACCAGCCTGCACATCATTCCTCGCCAGGCCCTGCTGGCCCTCTGCGAGGATGATCCCCGAATCGGCTACGTGTTGATGCGCAACATCGCTTCGGATCTGAGCTTCAAGCTGCGGCACCGCAACTTGCGCGTGCGGCTGGAGGCGGGGGGAGGTGGGCCGTGATCTACAAGGTGAGCTACGTCGTCGTTGGGGGTGCCCATCCCGGCGTGATCATCAACCAGGATCAGCGGCCTGAGGTTGGTGATGAAGTCCTGCTGAATGGAGATCGATTCGAGATCGTCGAGTTGATCAGCCTGCTGCCATCGCAGGACAACTTTGCCTACCTTCATGCCACCTGCAAGCCGATTGAGGAAGCGACCTGGTTGGAGACAGTGCATGGCGCATGACCATCACGCGGGCCACAGTGGGGTTGAGAGACGCTTCCTGCTGTCCATGGCCTTGACCGGGCTGATCTTCGCGGCTGAGCTGGTGGGTGGGCTACTGACGCGCAGCCTGGCCCTACTCTCCGACGCGGCGCACGTCTTCCTCGACGTGTTTGCCTTGGCGCTGAGCTATGGGGCTATTCGTTTGGCCTCGCTCCCGCCGAACGATCGTCACACCTACGGTTATCATCGTCTGCGGGTCCTGGCCGCCCTGGCGAACGGCGCCACTCTGCTCCTGGTCGCTTTCGAGATCTTCCGCGAGGCCGTCAAGCGGTTCTCGACCCCTGAGCCGATTCTGGTCGGCCCGATGCTGGTGGTGGCCGTCATCGGTCTGGTGGTCAACCTGGTGGTGGCATTCGTGCTGGGCGGTCACGACCACGAGGACCTGAACGTCCGCAGCGCTTTCCTGCACGTCCTGGGCGATGCGTTGGCCTCGGTGGGCGTCATCGTCGCGGGCGTGGTCATCGTCCTGACCGGATGGACGGGGGTCGATCCCCTGATCAGCATCGTCATCGGCATCATCATCTTGGTGGGATCGGGGAACGTCCTGCGCAAGGCGATACACATCCTGGTTGAGGGTGTGCCGGGAGGGCTGACGGCTTCGCAGGTGGCCGAGGCTATGGACGACGTGCCCGGCGTCTCGCAGGTGCACGATCTGCACGTCTGGACGGTGAGCCCGGGCTACGTTGCGCTGAGTGCCCACGTGGTGTTGAACGACCAGTCGCTCAGCGAGGCTCAGAGCATCATGGAGGACCTGAAGGCCGCGCTTTCCGAGCGGTTCGATATCGAGCACACCACGATTCAGTTCGAGTGTCAGAGCTGCGCTGGAGGGACGATTATCTGTCCCTACGAGGTGAACGACCATGAGCCAGAGAACGGCTAGCATACCATCCAGCTGGGCCCGGAACTACATCCACGAGCGAGAGGGTGTTATCTCTATTCGCTGGACCTGGGTGTGTATGGGGTGATGAACCTTCTTCAAGGGGCCATCCGGTCGGATGGCAAGGCCAGACAATCCAGAGGACTACGTTCGCTACGAGGCTGAGGACGATCTGATCGTCTACGTCTCGCGCGATCTGTTGGAGCGGCAGAAGCCGGGTACACGGAGGCTGCGTTTCTACATCGGCGGCTATGGAGGGTACTGGTTGTCACTCTCCGAGCCGTGGGGGGGCGGGGATGCATCCGCCTGACAGAGCTGGGTTTAAGCTGTCGCGAGGAGATTGGCGAAAAAAGCAATTGGGGTAGAGGGGCTGACAAAGGTCTGCGGCCACGATCTGGCGCGCAGCCTGTATCCCGTCAAGCGGCAGATGGGCCTCGTGCCGGAGGAATCGAACGTCTATATTGAGGAACCGTCGGCGCTGCTCCCTCGGGTGGTCGACTGGGCTCGCTCGCGCGATCTGCGGATCGTGAGCCTGAGCACGCTGGGCCCCAGCCTGGAAGATGTCTTCCTGGAGATCACGGGACAGGAGATCGGGACGGTGAAGAGGCAAGAGGCAGGAAGAGAGGACGGCAATGAGGGAGGCATGGGACGATTGCTCGATGAGGCGAGCCAGGCGTGGGCGATGACGGTCAAGGACGTGTGCGTCTACTACTTCACCCCACCGATGATCATGTTTGGGCTGATGCTGCCCTTCTTCCTCTTCTTCTCCTTCTCCATCAAGCGGGAGATCGGGGCAGCGGTCGGGACGGCGCGCATGCTGGCCCTGACCATCTTCTTCACTGCCTTGTCGGCCGGGCCAGTGATCATTCCCCTGGAGCGGCGCATAGGGGACCTATGACCGGCTGCTGGCGGCGCTTATGTCCCTGGTCAAGCTGCTGCTGGGGAAGACGATGGTGGGAGCGTTCTTCGGCACGGCGGTCTCGCTGATCCTGCTCCTGATCGGGGTGCTGGTGCTGTGCGTGACCGTATCCAGCGCCGGGCTGCTGCTGGTTGGCATCATGCTCTCCAGCCCGGCCTTCGCCGCCTTCGGCATTGCCTTTGCCTCCATCCCCATTCGTTCTGTGGGCAGTATCATGATCCCAGCACTCTGGTGCGCTTGCCGCTGATGTTCATCAGCGGCATCTTCATCCCGCTGGAGGAGATGGCGCCCTGGGCGCGGGTGCTGGCCTACGTCTCGCCGCTGACGTACGCTCAGGATCTGATGAACCACGCCGTGTTGGGGCAAGGCTTCCGCAGCCCCTGGCTCGACGTGGCGCGGCTGCACCACTGTAGCCGGGTGCTGGGGTACTGAGCCTATCTGCAAGGTGCGACGCACTTAGGTCATTGGCTCAAGGATGGTATGCCATAGGCCGTCGGAGTCTCGTGACGCCTGCGGCGCGACCACTTGAAGTGCGTCGCACCTGGAGGCACCTCTGCGCTGGACAAAGCCTCGTGGGCAAGTACAATACGTGCTGTACGGCGTCCCCCGGGAAGGAGGGACCCGCTGCTGATTCGTCCAATACCCCAGAAGAGGTGTCAGACCTGATGTTAGAGCCCGGCGCGATTCTGGACAACAAATATCGCATTGAGGGCGTCATCGGGCGCGGCGGCTTCGGCCACGTCTACCGCGCCCATGAGCGGCTGACTGGGGAGACTGTTGCGATCAAGGAGCTGGTGCCCAGCTTCGTCGACGACCGCGAGATGGTGCACCGCTTCATCCAGGAGGCCCGCGCCACGCTCCGCCTGACCCACACCCACATCGCCCGCACCTACACGATCTTCGAGGATCAGGGCACCTACTACCTGGCGATGGAGTACCTGCCTGGCGGTTCGCTGGCCGAGCGGCTGGAGCGCGGGCCGCTGCCGGTGGAGGAGGCGGTGCGGATCGCGGGCGACCTCTGCCGGGCGCTGGCGTACGCCCACGGCAGGGGCGTCGTCCACTGCGATATCAAGCCGGCCAACGTGCTGTTCGACGAGGGTGGCGCGGTGCGCCTGGCCGACTTCGGCATCGCCCACGTCTCGGCGGAGCTAATGACGCGCCACTTCCTGACCTCGCCTGGCACGGCGATGGGCACAGTGCGCTACATGGCGCCGGAGCAGATCGAGGGCGTGCGGGACGATCCTCGGGTCGATATCTACGCCATGGGCGCGATGGTGTATGAGATGCTGGCCGGGCGGCCCTACCTCGACTTCGACACCGACGGCACGCCGGGGGCCCAGTATCGCAACATCGGCAGGATCAAGAGCGAGCCGCCGCGGCCGCTGCGGACGGTCAACCCGGCGGTGCCGGCGTGGCTGACGCAGGTGGTGGAGCGGGCGCTGCGCAAGGCGCCCGGGGAGCGCTTCGCGACTGCCGGGGCGCTGTGGGAGGCGCTCCAGAGAGAGACGAAGCGACAGGAGGACCGGGAGTCCTTGCCATCGACGCAGTTGGCGTCCGGTCGCGAGTCCCGGTCCGGGCCCGCGGGGGATAGGCGTCGGGTCTCTTCCTCCTGGTCGCCGCCATCCGAGGGTCCCCCAGGCGAGCGGCCTGGCGGTGGGCCGGCCGATTGGTTCGATGGCGTGCCGGTCTGGGGCTGGGCTCTGGGGGGCCTGGCGGCGATAGCGCTGCTGATCGGCGGCGGGATGTGGCTTCAGCGCGTCATCGGGCCAGCCACACCGCTGCCGGAGACGACCGTGCCGGGGCCTACGGCAACGCCAACGCAGCCCACCCCGACTGAAGTGCCTCCTACTGCAACGCCTTCCACTCCTGACATGGGCGACACCTGGACACGCCCGACTGACGACATGGTGATGGTGTACGTGCCCTATGGGGAGTTCGAGATGGGCAGCACGCAGGGCGATGACGACGAGGAACCGGTGCACAGCGTGGCATTGGACGCCTTCTGGATCGACCAGACCGAGGTCACCAATCAACAGTTCGTGGCCTTCCTCAAAGAGGAGGACAACCAGGACGAAGGGGGCGCGACGTGGCTCGACCTGGACGATGATGACTGCCTAATCGAATGGAGCGGGGGAGACTTCCGGCCCAAGAGCGGCTACGCCGATCACCCGGTGACTGAGGTCACATGGTATGGCGCCAGGGCGTATTGCGCGTGGGCCGACGCACGGCTGCCGACAGAGGCCGAGTGGGAGTATGCGGCACGGGGACCAGATGGCTTCATCTATCCCTGGGGTAACAGTGGTCCGACCTGCGACCTAACGCAATACGGAGGGTGTTCAGGGCGAACGGTACCCGTGGGGAGCCTCCCCGAAGGAGCCAGCTGGTGCGAGGCCCTGGACATGGCGGGCAACGTCTGGGAGTGGGTGGCGGACTGGTATGGCGACTATCCCTCCGGGCGGCAGGTCAACCCGACTGGATCTTCTTCCGGAGAGTACCGGGTGCTGCGTGGCGGCTCGTCTTACATCAACCCGTACAACGTACGTAGTGCCACTCGCTACAGGGACCTTCCCGACAGCACGAACTACTACCTAGGGTTTCGTTGCGCCAGGGGTTCTCAATAGGCTAGCTGTCCACTGTCCTCTGTTAGCTGCTAACTGAGGTGCGACGCACTTCGAAAGTGCGTCGCACCTTGGGACCGTGTTATGCCCAAGGCATTCAAGTATCTCTATCCCAGAATCCACGCTTTCGATAACCTCTACCAGGCATTCCGCAAGGCCCGCAAGGGTGGCAAGCGTAAGAAAGAGAGCGTGGCCGCCTTCGAGCTGGACCTGGAGGCCAACCTGTGGCAGCTGCACGATGAACTACGTGACCAGACTTACGGGCCCGGGCCGTACCACAACTTCTACGTCCAGGAGCGGAAGCGACGTCTCATCTCGGCTGTTGACTCAGGTGCGACGCACCTCGCAGGTGCGTCGCACCTTGGAGGGAACATGATGGCCCGCAGAAAGATCACCTTCACCCAGGGCGAGTACTACCACGTCTACAACCGCGGCGTGAACCGGCAACCAATCTTCCGCTGTGACGATAACTACGTCTTCCTGTTGCGCCGCGTCAAGCGCTATGTCGCCCAGTGGCAGATCGTCGTCATTGCCTACTGCCTGATGTCCAATCATTATCACCTCGTTCTCCTCCAGGCGGATGAATACCCGATGAGCCGCTTCATGCAGTCGCTCTTCAACAGCTACACCAAGGCGTTCAACAAGATGTACAAACGCAGCGGGACGTTGTTCGAAGGACCGTTCCGGGCCGCCCACGTGAACGACGATGCCTATCTGCTCCATCTCTGCCGCTACGTCCACCGCAACCCCCTGGAGGCGGGCTTGGTGTCAGATCTGCGAGATTGGCCGTACGCCAACTACCTGGAGTGGATCGGGCAGCGCGGCGGCACGCTCGTAGACCGAGCGTTTGTGAAGAGCCACTTCCCTACATCGGAGGAATACGTGCGTTTCGTAGAAGACGGTGCGCCGCCGGAGGAGATTTCCGACGCGATTCGGCAGTTCGAGGCCTAAGGTGCGACGCACTTTGGAAGTGCGTCGCACCTTGACAATCTCCATCCAACCTTCATCTCTTCTTCATGGTATCTTCACATAGGTCGGGTATAGTTACTAGCGTAACCGAGATTCGACTAGATCCATGGAGGTGTGGGGTGTTGAAGAACAAGAAGTGGCTTATCGCGTTGGGTGCAGCAGGAGCGCTGGTTCTACTGCTCGGGGGTGTGGGCATCGCCTACGCCCAGCGGCCGCAGCCGCCCACGGACGGTCAGTCGTTCTTCGGTGGAGGCCGCTTTGGTGGTCGTGCGCTCCACGGCCAGCCGTTTAACGGGCCCATGGAGGGTCACGACCCGTTCCAGGGCGGGCACCAGGGCCTGGTGAAGATCACGGCTGAGGTGACCGGCCTGAGCGAGGACGAGGTGATCGCCGCGCTTGAGGACGGCCAGACCTTGGCCGAGATCGCCGAGGGCGCGGGCGTCGAACCGCAGGAGATCGTGGACGCCGCGATCGCCGAAGCCGAGTCTCGGCTGCAAGAGGCCGTGGACGAGGGCCGGCTGACCGAGGAGCGGATGGATGAGATGCTGGAGCGGTTGGCCGAGGAGCTCCCCGAGCGGCTGGAGGAGCCCTGGCAGCCCGGCGGCCCGATGGGCGGTGGCTTCGGCCCGTTCGGTGAGGGCTTCTGGACCACGTATGACGAGGTAACAGAGGCCTTGGGGCTGACGCCGGATGAGCTCTTCAGCGAGCTGCACGACGGTAAGACCCTGGCAGAGATTGCCGAGGAGCAGGGCGTGGAGATGGAGGTCGTGCGCGAGGCGATGGAGGCCGCCCGGGGCGAGCTGATGGAGGAGGCCATCGCGCAGGCGGTGGAGAATGGGCGGATGACCCAGGAGAAGGCCGACTGGCTGCTTGAGGGGCTCGAGCAGGGCTTCCTGCCCGGCGGGCGCGGTTTCGGTGGCGGGCACGGAGGTAGACCTGGCCGCGGAGGGCGTGGAAGTGGCATGGGCTGGTAGCCTATGACACGACGCAAGGCATAGCAACCGCATAGCCGCAGGCCTTTGCAGGGGGAGCGCCACAGGCGCTCCCCTTCGTTGCGTTGGGTGATTCTTTCAGGGGCATCCGGCCGATTGAGCACTTCTCGTGGGGTGTGTTCACGATCGACGGCGAGGAGCACTCCACGACGGCTGGCGTGGGCAAGGACATACGACTGATTGGCGAGGACGTGAGCGCCTGGGATGAGCGGAAGGGCCACAAGCTCAAGAAATCGATGATCACGGGCGTCTACGGGCGCGACGTCGAGGTCCTGGTCATCGGCATCGGGATCCACGGCGCCATCGAGTGCCCCGAGAAGGTGAAGACAGCCATTTGCGAGAACGGCATCTTCGAGTTGATCCTCCAACCCACGCCGCAGGCCTGCGCTACCTACAACGAGCTGTTCCACCAGGGGAGGAGGGTGGCGCGTTGCTGAAGTTGACCAGCGCGATCACGAGGGCGATCAGGCCCAGGCGACTGCCATCGCGCTTGCCAGACCTGCCGCCAGGAGTAGAATAGGGTAATCTGCCACTGGGTAGGGTCGCAGGCCAGGAGGTACGAACGATGGCGCGCCTGACAGGCAAGACGCTGGGCAAGTATCGCATTTTGGAGCGCCTCGGCCGAGGGGGAATGGCTGACATCTACAAGGCCTATCATCCCCGGCTAGATCGACACGTGGCCGTCAAAGTCCTGCATGCTCATCTCGCGGAGGGGAAGGACTTCCTGGGCCGCTTCGAGCGAGAGGCGCGAGCAGTCGCGGCGCTGCGCCACCCACACATCGTCCAGGTCTACGATTTCGACATCGAGGATGGGCTGACCTACATGGTGATGGAGTTCGTGGGGGGCGGGACCCTGAAGAGCAGGTTGGAGGCCCTTCACAGGAAGGTGGAGCACCTCGCTCTTGGGGAGACAGCTCGGATCTTCCGACAGATCGCTGAAGCCCTCGAGTACGCCCATCAGAAGGAGATGCTTCACAGAGACGTCAAGCCCTCCAACGTCCTGCTAGATGAATCGGGGCGAGCGTTCTTGACGGACTTCGGCATCGCGCGCATCCTCTCCAGCGGCGGTACACAGTTCACCGCCACCGGTGCTCTGATTGGCACGCCAGCCTACATGTCGCCTGAGCAGGGGAAGGGCCTGGCGTTGACCAGAGCCAGCGACGTCTACTCACTGGGAGTGATTCTCTATGAGATGGTCACTGGGCGGGTGCCCTTCGACGCCGATACCCCGCTGGCCGTGATCTACAGGCAGATCCACGATCCGCTGCCTATCCCCACCGATCTCCGACCGGACCTCCCGGAGACTGTGGAGAAGGTGATTCTGGGCATGGTTCAGAACTCCGGGAAGTTAGATTGACACTTTTTGACTCTCCAGGGA
>CAZNRX010000101.1:0-5338 GCA_964575455.1 uncultured Anaerolineales bacterium
GTACTGTCGAGGAGGTCGCATGAACGACGTTCCAACTGGTTTTAGCCAGACTCGATACAATAGCACCGTGTGACGAGAAGGGACTGCCGCCCGCACGTCTCCTGCCTCGCCCCTTGATCAATCCAGTTCGATAGCGTCATACGCGTGAAGTGAAGAGGAGAGCCCCCATGCCTTTCTGGCGACTTAACTACCACCTTGTATGAACAACCAAGAACTGTGAGCATCTGATCCAGCCGGAAATCGAGGATCGGCTTCACGCCTATCTGGTGGCGAAAGCTGCTGAGCTGGGCGTCTACGTCTATGCCATCAACAGCTGGTTCGATCACACCCATCTTGTGGTCTCGATTCCACCCAAGCACGCTGTTGCCTATGTCGTGAAGCGTCTAAGGGGCGCCAGCTCGCACGACCTCAATCGGGAAAGAGGGCTCGACTACTTCTCCTGGCAGCGCGGCTACGGTGCCCTCAGCCTGGGAGAACGTCAGAGACCGCTGGCGGCGGCTCGATGGCCACCATTCGATGGCAACCCGGAGACAAACCATGAACGACACAGACCTACAACTCGGCGGCGGTTACACCTACCAGTGGGAGTGCGCCATCTTGCTGGCCCTCAACCACTTCTTCGAGCCCGTGCGCTACAATCGCACTCTCTTCGACCTCATAAACGGCTCCCTTGGGGGCGTGGAGGAGATCCACCTGGAGGGGGAGGACCGGGAGAGCGGCATCGACCTGGAGGACATCAACCTCATCAACGACGACCGGCGCATCCTCATCCAGGTCAAGACGAAGCAGGCCGAGGGGGAGCGATGGACGCTGTCCGATCCCCTGCTCCTCAAGGCGCTCTACCGGTTCTACGACAGCCAGTTCCTCGCCGATCGGCCGGAGGAGACGCGCTTCGTCTTCCTCACCAACCGCCCCTTCAACCCCGATCTTGTGGCGGTGATGGAGGCCATCCGAGAGGGAGACCTGGCCGCCTGCGACGCGGCAGAGAGGCTGGGCCAGTACCTCTGCCGCTATGCTCGCAGTAAGAGTGGGGGCACCTTCGATGCGACTCGCTTCCGTGAGATGCTGGCCCGCACCAGGTTCGTCGAGTACCTGGCCGTGGACGAGATCAAGGCGAACGTCCAGGCCAAGCTCCAGGCCCACGGGCGGAGCGACTGGGAGCGGGCCCACGCGGTGCTGTTCGAGCACTTCGCCCGTCGGTCGACCCGCGTCGGCGGCGCCAGCGTCACCCGCGCGGCGCTGATCGAGGTGCTGGGGCCACCGGCGGAGCCGTCGCCGGCCCCGCAGCCCCCGGTGATCCATCAGGTCAACACCGGCGGCGCCGCCTACATCGGCGGTAACGTCGTCCTGCATGGCGGCGACTTCGTCAGCGGGGATCAGACGAAAGCGAGAACGTCGTCGGCTATGGAAAGCCGACCCACTTCGTCAGGGAGTGTGGGGCAGTCGGCTACGGAAAGCCGATCTACCTTGCCGGGAGATGTAGGGCAGGTTTCCATACCTGCCGACCGCCCCGCCGTGCCCTCCGAGGGCGAGCCCCTGGCGCTCCTCGCCGCCACGCTGGAGGCCCGACGGCTGCTGCTGGTCTGGGCCGCCGTGCCCTTCCCGCCCCAGGAGCGCCTGTCGGACCCACCGGCACTGGTGATCAACCGCTGGCAGGAGGCGGCTTCGGGCCTGCCGGGCACGCCCTTCGACTTCGCCCACGGCCGGCCCTGGCCTCTCACTGGGCTGCCACCGCTCAGCATCCTCAGCCTGGACCCCAGCGACCGGTTGGAGCGCGCCTTCCGCTACGCCGGTACGCCGCTGGAGGTGGTCTGCACGCAGGCCGACGTGCCCGCCCGCGAGCGGCACACGCTGCTCAAGCTGGGGGGTGACCTGGATGGTCGCACCGGCCTGCTTCTCGATTGGGGCGACGTGCGACAGGCGTCCGAGGACCCCGACAAGGCGCATCTACTGCGGGGGGGCCGGCGCGTGGCGCGGGACGGCGCGGTGCTGGCGCTGGTGCCCTCACCCGACGACGCCGTGGCCCGCATGTGGCGGGAGTTGGTGGATCCTGCCGTCCGCGGAGCAAAGCACCACTTCGTTCTCGGTCCGGCCGGCTTCGCCTGGCCGGAGCCGCTGACGCGGCTGGAGGGGGAGGTCGAGGAGGTCCTGTCTGCGCTGGCGGACGCGGCGATCCCGCCGCCGCTGGAGGATGCTCCCGAATGAGACGGTCACGGGCCGGGGGCTTGGGTCGGATGAGGTGCAACGCACCCTGCGAGGTGCATCGCACCGATGCGACCGTGCGCAAGCGCGTTGGTCCACCCCTCGCTACAGAGTTGCACAGAGGAGCTCAGAGATCGGCGCGGGGCTGGAGGGGAGAGGACGCCGCGAGGTGCAGAGGCGTTGACGTCGTTCTCAACGTGATCAGTCGGTCAGCGATTCAGGCGACCTTTGCTTGTTCGCTTATTCGCCTTATCGCTCTATCGCTGACTCGCTTTGAAGGAGAGAGGGAGATGAACCGATCCACCATCTTCGTCATCACCGCGGCCTCGCTGGACGGGTGCGTGGCCCTGGGCTCCGACTGCATCCAGTCGGAGCATCTCACCAATCTACGTAGGCTCTGCTAAATCAGCCCGGGGCCTTGAGCCCCGGGCGAGGTCTTGTCTTCTTGTCCGTTCCCTAGTAGAACACCGCCCGCGGCAGCGTCTTCGCCTGCTTCACCCACTCCTCGACCATGGTCTCGGTGGGCGGTCGGCGGACCAGCTCCTCCTCCGCGTTCACGTCAATCATCTTCTTATGCAGGTTCCCCGCGTTGCGCTGGGCCAGCTCTGGCACCGTGTCCACGCCGGCGCGCTCCAGAAGATCGCTGTACTCCTCGCCCACGCCGCGGATGCGCATCAGATCGGCTCGGTTGACCCAGTCCAGGATGAACTCCCCGCCGATGCCGGTGGCCTCCTCCAGCTCCTTCCGGCCCTCGGGGGTGGCCCCGGTCTCCAGCAGCGCCTCCACGCTGCCCACGCCGGCGTCACGCAGCTGCTGACCGTAGGTGGCGCCGATGCCCTCAATGACCTCTAGCTTTGCCACGTTTGGACCTCCTTGTTCTTTGCTTCTGCTCTCTCGATCCCGGAGGAATGGGAACCCCGCGCGTCGCGAAGGTTCGTCAATCCATCCGAGACCTAGGACGGTATGTCAAGCTCCATGCCCGGCTCGATCGCGTTCGGATCCTCGATCTTGTCCTCGTTGGCCTCGAAGATCTCGCGCCAGCGGCTGGCATCGCCCAGGAGCTCCTCGGCGATTTTGCTCAGGCTGTCGCCCGACTTGACCACGTAGGTGCGGACCTTAGCTTGCTCCCGCGCCTGTCGCTTTAGCTCACTGATCTCATCTTGAGACTTGCCCATTGTGCACGCTCCTTGCAGGTCCGTCGTTCCCGCCGGTCCCGCGACTCCTTGCTCCCTCACGATCCAACGTTCTATGCTGCTGGATGATATGCGCCATTATGCTATAGCTACGCTTGGAAAACCAATCGGTGGGCAACGATCCGGAGGATTGAGAACCCGCGCGTCGCGAAGGTTCGTCAATCCATCCGAAACCTAGGACGGTATGTTGAGCTCCTGACCCGGGTGGATCAAGTTGGGATCGCTGATCTTATCCTTGTTTGCCTCAAAGATCTCGGGCCAGCGGCCAGCGTCGCCGAGGAGCTCTTTGGCGATCTTGCTCAGGTTGTCACCGGACTTGACCACGTAGGTGCGGGCCTCCGCCTCCTTCTTTGCCTGGGCCTCCGCCTCCTCCTTGGCCCGCGCCCGTGCCTCTTTCATTCCCCTTGCCTTGTCGCGTCTCTCCTGGCGAAGGGCGGCTGCTTTCTCTCTCGCGCGCTCTCTCTCGACCCGGGCGGCCTTGGCCTCCGCCTGAGCAGCCTCTCTCTCCGCCTCCGTGATCTCGCCCTCCATCTCCTTCAGCTTGGCCTCGGCTTCCTCCAACTTCTTCTGAGCTGCCCGGGCCTTCGCCTCTGCGGCTTCCCGCTTGGCTCTCTCAAGGGTAGCTTCGTGCTCTGCGGCCTCGGCCTCCTTCTCTGCCTGCTTGGCCTTTTCCTCCTCGTCACGGCTTGACAGCGCGTCGACGGCCTGACCGAGGATACCCTTTCGCTTCTTATCCTTCTTCTTAGCCACGTTGTTCCTCCTTGTTTCCTTGCCCCGGATGTACGGGTTTATCTATCCTCGACCCGCGAGGGCGTTCAGTAGGGCCTGTGCTACCAGCCCTCCTGCTGCCGTGCGCGGCGTCCCGGATTGAAGCGGGTTGACCTGTTGAGTGCCCGTCAGGGCCCCCATCAGCGCCTGGCTGGCAGCAGCGCTCGTGTCGGCGCCCGATTGCTTCGCCTGAAGAAAGGCGAGGGCGGCAGGGACGACCGACTTCAGAAGACCGCCGAGTGGCGAGTCGGCCTTCTGCTGTTGTGCCGGCTGGGCCTGGCTCATCCCCAGGACCTGATCGAGCACGCTGCTGCCGGGCTGCTGTTCTTCTGCCTGTGGATACCCCTGGGA
The DNA here is from genome assembly GCA_964575455.1 of uncultured Anaerolineales bacterium. Classification (GTDB taxonomy): domain Bacteria; phylum Chloroflexota; class Anaerolineae; order B4-G1; family B4-G1; genus SKLM01. The sequence continues at coordinate 4,515 of CAZNRX010000101.1, forward strand.
CGGGATGGAGCCCAGGAGGGACTGCACCACGGACAGAGCGTCATTCTTCGTCAGACTAGAGCGGCCCTGAACCTGCGCGGCGGCCCGCTCTAAGCCTTTCGCGTAGTACTGACTGGTGCCGCCGCGGCCCTCCGTCTGCAACCGCTGGCTGGCGTGTTCGAGAGCTGCAGCAGGGGGCTGGCCGCGCCTCTGCTGCAGGGCGTCTACGACCAACTGCATGTTCTCCGTCATGTTGTCGCCGTGGTTGCCGTTGTAGCCATCGAGGTCGTTGATCTCCTGTTGGTGCTCAGCTACGGCCTGTCGGGCGACCGCAAACAGGTCGGCCAGGTCGATTGGAGAGCTGTTCATCAAGCATACTCCTTGCAGGCCCGTTGGGAACAGCGGGCCCGCGATTGCATTTTCGTTGGCGATCCAGCGTTCTATGCTGCTGGGTGACTGCACCATTATACTACAGCCGCGCCTGGAAGACCAATCGGGGGGCGATCATCTGCGCTGCCTTGCACCTCGCCGGGTGCGAGGCACGTGAGGATCAGGTCGTCCGAGCCAGGCCAAGGTGCCTGACGTGCCGAGGTTCGGCGCGATGTTTTTTTGGAGGTGTCGGGGCGCGGTGGGGAGCGGGCCCCGAAAAGAGGGCATGTGTGGGGCGTCATGCCCATCGGTGGGCGTTGACGGCAGGTGCCAGGCACTTCAACAGCGGCTTCGCCAAGTGCCAGGCACCGTGAGCAGCTTTTTTCGGTGGAGCCACTGTCGGCTTCCCTGGAAGGCTTTGGGTGGGCGTTGACGGCAGGTGCCAGGCACTTCAACAGCGGCTTCGCCAAGTGCCA
>CAZNRX010000101.1:5438-12750 GCA_964575455.1 uncultured Anaerolineales bacterium
GGCACCGGGTGGGGAAAGTGGCCGAGGCGGCGCTTTGACAGCCCCGGGGACGAGTAGTATACTACGTCCCCTGGACCTACTCTCTATCACGCGGAGGTAGACCGGTGGCATCAGACTTCATCGGACAGCGGTTGGGTCAGTATCACATCGTGCGGGAGATCGGCCGCGGCGGCATGGCCGTGGTCTACAGGGCGTACCAGCCCGCTCTCGACCGCTACGTGGCCGTCAAGGTCCTCCCGCAGGAGCTCGCCTTCGATCAGCAGTTCGTGGAGCGCTTCCAGCGCGAGGCCAAGGCCGTGGCGCGCCTGAACCATCCCCACATCGTCACCGTCCACGACGTGGGTCAGGATAAGGGCCTCTACTTCATCGTCATGGAGTACGTCGACGGCCCCTCACTCACCCAGCTGCTGGACCAGCAAGGGACGCTCTCGCCGGAGCAAGCCACGCGCGTCGTCTCCCAGGTCTCTTGGGCGCTCGACTACGCCCATCGGCAGGGCTTCGTGCACCGCGACATCAAGCCCGGGAACATCCTGCTCGGGCCGGAGGGGACCGCCAAGCTGACCGATTTCGGGATCGTCAAGGCCGCCGAGGGGACGCGGCTGACCGAGACGGGGACGCTGCTGGGCACGCCCGAGTATATGTCGCCGGAGCAAGCGGCGGGGCGCGAGATCGGCCGCGGCACTGACGTCTACTCCCTGGGCGTCGTGGCCTACGAGATGCTGTCCGGACGCGTGCCCTTCGCCGGGGAGACCATGGCGGTGCTGCACGCCCACGTCTACGATCCGCCGGACCTGAGCGTGCTGCCCCGCGGCGCGCGGCGCGTGGTGGGGAAGGCGCTGGCGAAGGATCCGCGCAAGCGCCACGCCAGGGCCGGGGCGTTGGCGCAGGCCCTGGAGGCGGCCTTCGAGGAGAAGAGCGCTTCCCCTGCGCCTCTGCGGAAGTGGGCCTGGGCCATTGGGGCAGTGGGCGCCGTGCTGATCGCGGCCGTCGCGCTGGCCGTGATCGCTTTCGTCAACCTGCCCCGGCTCCTGCCTGCGACCCCCACGTCGCCCGTGCCCGCCGTTGCGCTGGAGGCGACCGACACTCTTCCAATGCCCGGGCCCACCGAGACGGCGACGCTCATCCCCAGCGCGACGCCCAGCGCCGAGCCCACGGACGCGCCCACCACCGTGGCTCCGTCACCGTCGCCGCCGCCGACCGAGCCTATGCCCAGCCCAACGTCGCCCTCTGTCGCGCCACTCCAGACGCAGCGCATCGCGTTCGTGCGGGTGGATCAGGACACGGACAACGATGGGGGTCTGGATTGGAACGACCGCCGCGGCATCTACGTGATGAGCGCCACCGGCGCTGACGAGCGCCGTTTGACCAGCCAGAGCGCTGACGCGTACAGCCCGGCCTGGTCCCCCGACGGGCAGCACCTGGCCTATGCGTGCCGCCAGGGCGGGGACTGGGAGATCTGCGTCATGGATGCCGACGGCGCTAATCTGCGCACGCTCACCTCCAACGCCGTCGACGATGAGGGACCATCTTGGTCGCCTGATGGCTACCGCATCGCCTTCCACTCCACTCGCCACGGCAACGACGAGATCTACGTCATGGGCGCCGATGGCTCGAACGTGGTGAGGCTGACGCAGCATGCGGCCGAGGACAAGTACCCGGTTTGGTCTCCCGATAGTCAGATGATCGCCTTCCACTCCGACCGAGACGGCAACCAGGAGGTCTACGTGATGAACCAGGACGGGACCGGGCAGACCAACCTGACCCAGCACAGCGGCGACGACTGGTGGCCGGCCTGGTCGCCGGATGGGGGCACCATCGCCTTCGTCTGTATGCGCTACGGGGTCGCTGAGATATGTCTGGTCGATCTGCACACGCGAGCCGTGACGCGGCTGACGCACAGCACGGCAGGGTGTGCCAGCCCCGCCTGGTCGCCCGACGGCAGCCGGGTCGCCTTTGCCCGGTGGGAGACGAGCAAGAACTGTGAGATCTACTGCGTGGACAGGGACGGGCAGAACCTGCAGAGGCTCACGAATCACGTGGGGCTCGACACGCGACCTGCCTGGTCCCCCTGAAGGACGAGCACTATGAAGAGGATGCTGTGGAGGAAGGGGCGAGCGCTGGTTCTTCTCGCGGCTGTGGCGGTCGTGACGGGGCTGGTCGGCTGTGGTCGCGGGGCGTCGCCCACGCCAACCCCCGCGCCCACGTCCACGCCGGAGCCGCCGCCGACTGTGACGCTAGCTCAGCTGCCGCCGACCGAGCAGGTCGCGTCCCCCGTGCCCACCGCGACCATCCGCCCGGCCAGCCCCACGCCTCCCCCCTCCGCGGGGCCCACCACCTACGTGGTCCGGGAGGGCGACACGCTCTCCGCCATCGCCTTCGACTACAACGTGAGCGTGGAGGCGATCGCGACGGTGAATGGGCTCAGCTCGGACGTGATCTATCCTGGTCAGGTGTTGACGATTCCCGTGGAGGCGGCCGACCTGCCCACCGCGCCCGCGCCCAGTCCCTCGCCGGTGGTCACCTCAACCGCCGCGCCGCAGGCGGTGCCGACGCTGCCGGCCGTCGAGCCCGCGCTCATCACGCACGGCGATCGCTCGATGGCCTACGTCGCCCTCACGTTCGACGCCTGTCAGACGCCGGAGAAGCCCGCGGGCTACGACGCCGAGATCATCAACACGCTCACCGAAACCCACACCGCGGCCACGCTCTTCCTGGGCGGCTTGTGGATGGCGTCGCATCCCACGCAGACGCAGAGGCTGGCGGCAGAGCCGCTGTTCGAGCTGGGCAACCACTCCTGGAGCCACCCTAACTTCGCCGAGATCAGCCCGGAGGAGATGAGCCGCGAGCTCCTGCGGACCCAGGAGATCATGGTCGAGCTGACGGGGCGGCAGCCGACGCTGTTCCGGCTCCCCTTTGGGACCTACACGGACGAAGCGCTGGAGGTCGTGGCCCGGCATGGTCTGCGCACCATCCAGTGGGACGTGGTCACGGGCGATCCGGATCCGAACATCTCGGCCGAGGACATCGTCCGCGCGGTCACCACCCAGGCGCAGAACGGCTCGATCGTCATTATGCACATGAACACGCGGGGCTGGCACACGGCCGAAGCGCTGCCCACCCTCATCGAGCGGCTGCGCGACCAGGGCTACCGCTTCGCCACCGTCTCCCAGATTCTGGGGCTGGAGCCGCTGCCAACGCCGGAGCCGTGAGGTGTTGACAGGTGCGACGCGCCGGTGAGGACGCTGTTGAGTTTCGGCAGGTATGGAAACCTGCCCTACCATGTGTGCTGGGAGATGAGGTATACAGGTGCGACGCGCCGGTGAGGACGCTGTTGAGTTTCGGCAGGTATGGAAACCTGCCCTACCACGTATGCTGGGAGATGAGGTATACAGGTGCGACGCACCTCAAAGGTGCGTCGCACCTTGCGGAAGTCCTCTCAGCTTGCGGCGTCGATGTAGACGGTCATCGTCGATTCTCCCCGATTCGCCCACATGAAGTACGGGATGAAGGTCAGCGGCTGCCCGCGAGCCGTTCGCGCGCGCAGCAGCGTGATGCCGTCGAAGTGATCGTCGCTGAAGGCGGCTCGCAGCGTGACGGGGTCCAGCCGAGCGGCGAAGAGATCGACGCCCGGGTTGTCCACGCTCTCCAGACAGTAGACCAGCGGCCCGCGCGTGACGGCGACCTGTCCGCGGGTGGCTTTGACGCGGGGGCGGGTGGCCCGCACCCGGATGCCCATCTCGAGGTCGAGCTCTATCACATCGCCCGGGGACCATGTGCGCGCGATCGGCAGATAGGTGCTGGCATAGGGGCTGTAGCCGGAGGCGGTCTGCGAGCGGCGGGGGGCGGGCGGTGGCGGAGGGTCGACGCTCAAGGGATCGTCGTTCACGCGCAGGCGGAGCCCGTCGCTCCAGCTGGGGATCCGCAGGTGAACCGTTAAAGCCCTTGGCGCCTCGGGGTGGAGGGTCATCCTCACTTTCCCGCTCCAAGGTAGGCTCGACCTCATGCGAAGCCCTGGCCCCGTTCCCCCCGTCGACCGGTGGCCGATGTACTGATGGACCCAGAGATCGTTGCCCTCGAACGAGGCGACGAAGCGCCCCAGGTCCGCCCAGACCCGCGAGACGTTGGAGGGGCAGCAGGGGCACTTGAACCACGCAGCGCGCGTGAGCCCACCGCGGGAGGCCAAGGGGTTGTTGTAGAGGTACGACGTCCCGTCCTGGCCGATGCCCACGGCGGCGGCGTTGTAGAGCTGCCATTCGAACAGGTCCGCGTAGAGGGCCTCGCCGGTGATGCGCGTCATCTCCCAGCTCCAGAGCATGCTGCCCAGCGCGGCGCAGGTCTCGGCGTAGGCGTAGAAGGGATCGAGCTCATCGTCGCGCCCAAAGCCCTCGGTGCTGGGCACGGAGCCGATCCCGCCGGTGACATACATGCGGCGGGTCACCATGCGGTCCCAGGCGGTCCTCAGCGTCTGCAGCAGGGTCTCGTCGCGGTTGTGCCGGTACAGCATGCCGATGGCGGTCTCCAGGTAGGTGAAGCGCACCGCGTGGCCGACGGGCACGGTCTGCCTGCGGACGGGCTTGTGCTGCTGGAAGTAGCGGCCGGTAGCGGTGCTCAGGAGGAAGCGGAGCGCGCCCCCGGGGGGGCTGGGCGACGCGTTGTCCGGCGGGAGCTGGAAGGCCTGCGCGTGTTCGGGGTGCGCGTCCACGTAGGCGGCGCGGCGGTGCACGGACGCGCCGCGCTTTCGCACGCTTCGTTTCTGCCGCCAGATGTGGGGGAGGAAGTGTTTGATGCGCCCGCGCTGTTCGACGACGTGCTTGGCCAGGTCGAGGTAGCGCCGATCCTGGGTGATTCCGTGCAGGCGGATGAGGGCGATCTCGATCTCCTCGTGGCCGGGCGTGCCCTCCGGGCCGGCGTCGGCGAAGGTGCGCACCAGCAGGTCGGCGGCCTTGATGGCGATCTCCAGCAGCGAGCGATCGCCGGTGGCCTGGACGTGGGAGACGGCGGCCTCGATGAGGTGGCCGTGGCAGTAGAGCTCGTGCTCGATCTGAAGGTTGACCCAGCGCACGCCCGGGAAGTGGAGCTGATTGTAGGTGTAGACGTAGCCGTCGTCGGTCTGGGCGCGGCCGATGAGGGCGATGAAGGCATCCATCAGGCCCTTTAGCCGTTCGGACGGATGGGAGGCGTAGATCCGCGCGGCGGCGTCCAGCCACTTGAACGCGTCAGAATCGGCGAAGAAGTAGCCCTCGCGGAAGCCTTCTCTGCCGTCAGCCACCAGGCGGAAGTTCTCGATGCAGCCGGTGTGCTCGAGCTGCTCCCACTGGTGGTAGATAGCCGTCTCGGCGTTGGTGCGCAGCCGTGGGGCCCAGAAGGGGTCGGTGATCTCAACCTTGCTGGCGGGATGTTCGTTCATTTTCTCTCATCCTTGATCTGGAGCCATCGGCTACCTACGGATTGCGGGTTGGGGTCAGATGACCAAAACCCAAATCCGGAGGTGGGCGATGGTAGCTTGCCGGCACGCCGGCACGCCGGCACTGAACCTCCCGGCTCATAGCTCAACCCTGCTCCGCAGGCTGTATCTGGCGGCCGTGTCATTCGAACGACTCGCTGTCGTGAGGACCGAGATCCTTCCGTGAAAGGATAGCGATCAGATCGCTCTTCGGGCCACCCGGACTCCCGCCCAGCGATGGGTAGATCACCTCTTCACAGAAGCCGCATTCGGCCAGCAGGGACCGATACTCGTCATCCGTGTACGCCTGCGTACTGGATGCATGGCGGGTGACCTCACCTGTGGCAGCGTCGATGACGTAGTAGCGCTCTACCGCGACTCTCTTCTCCTCGTCCCAGAAGCTCTCCTGGAGGCAGAGGTGCGGCTCGTCCGAGAACAACCCTCTCTCTGCTGAATGCCACAGGCAGGGTCGCTCCCCGATCTTGACGACTGTCTCAAATGCATGCGGCTCCAGAAGCAGCAGAACCCCGGGCACCAGGGCACGATGGGCTTTCTAAAGAATGCGTCTTGCCTCCTGTGGACGGAAGACGTTCAGCTCCCCGAAGATCGACATGACCAGGCCATACGCGTCGCCGTAGCCCACCGTCCGGATGTCTCCGTGGACGTACGTAGACGCCGGGCCCGCTTCCTCAGCTTGCTCACGGGCGTACGCGACAGATGCCGGAGAGAAGTCGATGCCTACGCATCGGTGTCCGAGCCTCGCTAGTCGATGCGCGTACAACCCGGGCCCACAGCCGAGGTCAAGAATGCGCGTCGGATTGCGCTTCAGGACCTGATGATGAATCCACCGGACTTGTTCATCGATGATCTCAAAGCGACGACTGGCAGCGTCGTGCTCTTGAGACAGGTGTTCGTGGAGCATCCGTCTGCTGAAGTCTGGATCATCCCACGGGATCTTCTACCCCTCGGCCCAAGGCTGGGGGACGCTCTGCCTGCGTGCAACGTCCATGAGCTTCAATGTGGCTCTCTCCCCTCTCTCATCGGCGGCGCCGGCCTCGCGCCTGGCGCAATTAGCTCGCTGCGCCTTCCGGCTCGAGCTGGAAGGCTGTTGCCGGCCCCGATCCCCCCTCGCGGCTGCTCAGCGGTGAGGCGTCAGGATCAGCGGCAGGTAGACCGCGTAGCCGTGGAAGAACTCGTTCACGCCGCCAGAGGTGCCGAACCATTTGTGGTTGGCGCCGTCCACGGCGATGGCATAGACGTAGTTGCTCGCCAGGCCGTCAGCGGTGGTGTAGGTTGTCCAGGTGGTGCCGTCGAATTCGCTCACGCCTCCACCCCAGGTGCCAAACCAGATGTGCCCCGTGCCGTCGACGGCGATGGCCTGGACGTCGTTGTCGGTGAGGCCGTCGGCGGTGGTGTAGGTTGTCCAGGTGGTGCCGTCGAACACGCTCACCCCGCCGCCATTGGTGCCGAACCACTTGTGACCCGCGGCGTCCACGCCCACGGCGCGAACGTCGTTGCTCGCCAGGCCGTCGACCGTCGTGTACTTGACGTAGGTGCCGGCGGTGCGGTCCCAGCGGACGACGCCGCCCCCCGTGGCCGCCCAGACGGTGTCGCCCTCAACGGCGAGGTCATTGACGTAGTTACCGTTGCTGTAGGTGCGCCAGATGCCGCCGCTCGACCCGCTCAGGCTCTCCCTGGCTCTCGCGGGAGCCTCGTGGGGTCTTTGCGCGGCTGCGTTCCACGGCAGCAGCAGGGCTGCCGCGACGGCGAGCAGAACGATCCTTCGACCTAGCATGGTGTCACGCCCTCCTTTCTGGTATCTTCTCAATATTCCGGGGCAACTCTGATTCTCACAGGTTTCTGATGTTC
>CAZNRX010000102.1:0-12423 GCA_964575455.1 uncultured Anaerolineales bacterium
AGCTAGATTCTAACTATGCGATTGTTAAAGTGCTGGGCAAACCTAATGTTAACATTCGGTTCCACAGGCTGACAAGAGGGTTGGTCGCCCAACAAAAAACGTCTTCTCTGTGGAACGCGGCAAAAAAGTATGTGCAAGCTGCGTGCTATTCACGTGCCTATCGACCAATGCGCAAGTTGACAAAGCGTGTCCGAAGTCTTCGTTGTGGCGTTTCAAGGCGCAGGATGCCGCCATCAGCAAGCCCAATCGGGTCGCAAAGGCCATCCGCCAGACTTCGGAGATCTCTGTTCATGGGTCAAGTATACCACGTGGGGAGTGGTTTGTCAATAGGGTAGGTTTGTGATATCACTTGGGAAATAGCGCGGGGATTTGGGATATCGGGCGATGAGGCCATAGCCTTACTCGGCATTCCCGTTTGAGAATGATAAAGCCTTGTGCCGCCGAAACACCCCATTGACGCCCATATGGCCGAGTGCTATAATCTCATCCGCCGCTTCCCGGACGAAGCCAGCACGGCCAGGGCGCGTCGGACGCGCCCTGGCCTTTTGCAGAGGTCGACCATCGAGTGGACAAAACAGACATCCCGGTTATAATAAAGAACTAGATATAGTTTATTACCTAGATGATCACTCCATGACCAAACCAGAACCGGCAGCCCGCTACATTCACATCACCGGCGTCGTGCAGGGCGTCGGATTTCGCCCTTTCGTCTACAACCTGGCCATGGCGCTGGACCTGACCGGCTGGGTGCTCAACAGCTCCTCGGGCGTGGAGATCGAGGCCATTGGCCCGCCAGCCGCGCTGGAGGCCTTCGCCGAGCGGCTTGAATCGGAGGCGCCCCCCTTGGCCCGCATCGAGACCATCAAGGTCAGCGAGATCAGACCGTCCGACGTGGAGCTGCCCACCCCGGGCGGCTTCGCCATCCGCCATTCCGAGGCGCAGCCGGGCGAGTTCCAGCCCATCTCGCCCGACATCGCCGTCTGCGACGACTGCCTGGACGAGCTCTTCGATCCCGATGACCGGCGCTACCGCTACCCATTCATCAACTGCACCAACTGCGGCCCGCGCTTCACCATCATCCAGGACATACCGTACGACCGCCCCCAGACGACCATGGCGCCGTTCCAGATGTGCCCCGACTGCCAGGCCGAGTACGACGACCCGACCGACCGACGCTTCCACGCCCAGCCGAACGCCTGCCCCGTCTGCGGCCCGCGGGTCACCTTCCGCAGCCCAACACCTGAAGGCAAGCTCTCGAATCTCTCTGGGGACGAGGCCGTTCGGGCGACGCGGCAGGCCCTCATGGATGGGAAGGTCGTGGCGGTCAAGGGCCTGGGCGGCTTCCACCTGGCCTGCGACGCGACGAACGACCAGGCCGTGAAGAAGCTGCGGGAGCGCAAGGGGCGCGTCGACAAGCCCTTCGCCCTGATGGCCTTCAGTCTGAAGGCGGTGAAAGGGTTCTGCACCGTGAACGAGGAGGAGCAGGAGCTTCTCACCTCCCGCGAGCGCCCCATCGTCCTGCTGGAGGAGCGGCCTGGGAGCCCCATCTCCCACGCCGTGGCGCCAGGCAACGACACGCTGGGGGTGATGCTGCCCTACACCCCGCTCCATTACGTGCTGCTGGAACCAGCGGGTGAGTTCCCGCCCGCGCTGGTGATGACCTCGGGCAACTACTCCGAGGAGCCTATCGCCACGGGCAACGAGGAGGCGCTGGAGCGATTGGATCGCCTGGCCGACGCCTTCCTGCTGCACGACCGCGAGATCCACGCCCGCTGCGACGACAGCGTGACGCGCGTCTTCGCGGGTGAGGAGCTGCCCATCCGTCGCTCGCGAGGCTATGCACCGTACCCGGTTCACCTCCCGTTCCCCGTGCCGCAGATCCTGGCGGTGGGCGGGGAGCTGAAGAACACCTTCTGTCTCACCCGCGACCGGTACGCCTTTCTTAGCCAGCACATCGGCGACATGGAGAACTATGAGACGCTCAACTTCTTCGAGCAGATGGTGGAGCAGCTGCAGCGCACCTTCCGCATCGAGCCGGAGATCATCGCCCACGACCTCCACCCAGGATACCTCTCGACGCGTTACGCCAGGTCGCAGTCCTCGGATGATGACTCGCGCTTCGCCATTCAGCATCACCACGCTCAGGTCGCCTCCTGTATGGCCGAGCACGGCCTGACTGGCGAGCGCCCCATCATCGGCGTGGCCTTCGACGGCACCGGGTACGGCACCGATGGAGCGATCTGGGGCGGCGAGTTTCTGGTGATGGATTACGCATCCTTCCGGCGAGCGGCACACCTGAGATACGTGCCCCTTCCCGGCGGCGACGCCGCCATCCGCCGGCCGTACCGCATCGCACTGGCCCACCTGTGGGCGGCCGGCGTGGGCTGGGACGAGGACCTGCCGCCGGTGCAGACCGCCTCGGCGGAGGAGCGGCGAGTCTTGGCTCAGCAGCTGGAGCGGCAGGTCAACACCGTGCCCACCTCCAGCAGCGGGCGGCTCTTCGACGCCGTCTCCTCTCTGGCGGGCGTGCGGCAGGAGATCAACTACGAGGCCCAGGCCGCCATCGAGCTGGAGAACCTGACCCGAGACGGCGAGACCGACGCCTACACATTCGAGCTTCTCTCCCCCACGCCACACAACACGCCTCACGTTTCACATTCCACGCCTCACGCATCACGTTTCCCGCCTCACGTTTCCCGCCTCACGCAGATCGATCCATCCCCCGTCATCCAGGCCGTCGTCGCCGATGTGCGTGCCGGCGTCCCCCCCGGCGTCATCGCTGCCAGGTTCCACAACGGCGTGGCCTTGATGATCCGCGACACCTGCCTCCGGCTGCGGGAGGAGAGCGGCCTGAACGAGGTGGCGCTCTCGGGCGGGGTGTTCCAGAACGTGACGCTGCTGAAGTGTCTCCTGCCGCTCTTGCGCGAGGTGGGCTTCACCATCTACACGCATCACCTGGTGCCGCCGAACGACGGCGGGCTCTCGCTGGGCCAGGCCATAATCGCGGCGACCAAAGGGGAACGATGAAGCTCACCAACAAGTTCAGAGATCCAGAGGCGGCGCGCGCCGTGGCCGAGGCGATCCGCGCTCGCTCCACCCGCCCCGTGCGGCTGATGGAGTTCTGCGGGGGGCACACGCATGCCATACTCCGCTTCGGCATACCCTCGCTCCTGCCGGATACGGTGGATCTGCGCTCCGGACCGGGCTGCCCCGTCTGCGTTACCTCGGCCGCCGACTTGGATCACGCCATCGCCCTGGCACGGGTGCCGGACGTCATCCTGACCACGTTCGGCGACATGATCCGCGTGCCCGGCAGCCGCACATCGCTGGCCGAAGCGAAGGCCGGTGGCGCCGACGTGCGCGTGGTCTACTCGCCGTTGGACGCGCTGCAAGTGGCGCGTCAGAATCCCGACCGGCCGGTGGTCTTTCTGGGCGTGGGGTTCGAGACCACCGCGCCCATGGTCGCCTCAGCGGTATCGACGGCGGAGGCCGAAGGGCTGGAGAACTTCACCGTCTTCAGCACCCACAAGCTGACGCCGCTGGCCACCCTCGCCATCCTGAACGCGGGCGAGGTGGCCCTGGACGGCGTCATCGGTCCCGGCCACGTGACGACCGTCATCGGGTCCAACGCCTGGCGCTTCCTGCCGGATGATTATGGCATGCCCTGCGCCATTGCCGGCTTCGAGCCGCTGGACCTCCTGCGGGCAATCCTGGCGCTGGTGGAGATGGCCGAGCATGATCGATCCGACGTGGACAACACCTACGCCCGCAGCGTCAAGCCAGCGGGCAACGTCACCGCCCAAGGGGCGATGGATCAGGTCTTCGAGGTCGCCGACGCCGAGTGGCGCGGCCTTGGCCCCGTCCCTGCCAGTGGCCTGCGCCCCCGAGAGAGATACGCCCGCTTCGACGCCGCCAGCGTATTCTCGGTGGACGTGCCACCCAGCCGCGAGCCGCCGGGCTGCCGCTGTGGGGACGTCCTGCGCGGTGTGATCGCCCCCACCGAGTGCCCGCTCTTCGCCAAGGGCTGCACGCCGCAGCGCCCGATCGGCCCCTGCATGGTCAGTGCCGAGGGGGCCTGCGCGGCGTACTACCGCTATGGGAAGCGCCCTGGCTGAGGGGAATAGACGAAGTGGGGAGCGGGGATGTGCGTGCTCCCCAATGCTTGCGGCGGGCGTGCTCTTCTGGACAGGGTTTAGGCGCACCGCTGTGCGTGACTAACGAGCAAAAAGGGATAGAGGTATGGAAAACGTGATTCGCATGGCCCACGGCGCTGGCGGCAAGATGATGAACGACCTGATCCGCGAGGTCTTCGCCACCCCGCTGGACAACCCCCACCTGCGTCAACTGGCCGATTCTACGGTCATAGACCTGGCCGCCTGCGAACGTGCAGACGTGCAAACGTGGAACGTGCAACTCGCCACGTCCACGGACTCCTTCACCGTCCGTCCGCTGATCTTCCCCGGCGGGGACATCGGCTCCCTGGCCGTGCACGGCACGGTCAACGATGTGGCCATGAGCGGCGCGCGCCCGCTCTGGCTCACCGCCGGGTTCATCCTGGAGGAGGGGCTGTCGATGGAGACGCTGGAGCACGTGGTGCGCTCAATGGCCACGGCGGCGGACCGGGCCGGCGTCCAGGTCGTGGCGGGCGATACGAAGGTGGTGGAGAAGGGCCACGGCGACGGCATCTACATCAACACGGCCGGCGTGGGCATCGTGCCGGCGGGCGTGACCATCGGTCCTGATCGGGCGCGGCCTGGCGACGTGGTGCTGCTCAACGGCACCGTCGGCGATCACGGCATCGCCGTGCTCAGCAAGCGCGAGGGACTCACCTTCGAGACCGACCTGGTCTCCGACAGCGCGGCGCTGAATGGGCTGGTTGAGGCTCTGCTGGCGGCCGCCCCCCACGTCCACTGCCTGCGCGACCCTACGCGCGGGGGCCTGGCGGCGGCGCTGAATGAGCTAGCCAACACCTCCCAGGCGGGCATTGAGATCGAGGAGGCAGCGGTGCCGGTGCGTCCTGCCGTGGCGGCGGCCTGCGAGATGTTGGGCTTCGACCCGCTGACCGTGGCGAACGAGGGGAAGATGCTGGCCTTCGTGCCGCCCAACGAGGCCGAGGCGGCGCTGGAGGCCCTGTGCGCACATCCCCTGGGTGCAGATGCGGCGCGCATTGGCGTCATCACCGCCGACCACCCAGGCATGGTGCTGGCCCAGACGGGCATCGGCGGTCGGCGGGTCTTGGACATGCCACTGGGAGAGCTGCTCCCACGCATCTGCTGAGTGCTTGCGCGCTCCACGCAATTGGGATGCAATTCCGGTGGGAATGATGACCGAGAATCAACACGGAGTAGAGAGAAGATTCGTCGTTTGCATCGAGAATGAAGGCTACCCGGCTTCGTTAGAGCTGCGCAAGATCTATCAGACAGGTACCGATGCTCGCGCTGCCGAACATGACCTGATTCGGGTCATTGATGAGTCCGGCGAAGACTATCTATACCCAGCTGGCTATTTCGTCCCAATTGAGTTGCCGCAAGCTGTGGAGGAAGCTCTGACGCCTACCTCATCCTTGAAACAGACAGCGACGACATCGTGACGTCTCTGAGCGAGATCCTGAGATACGCGTATCACAGCTCAGGCGATCGTCGGCGGTTGCGCGGCTTGCCAGGACAGGACTTCTGTAGTAGAATCCGGTCAGCATGAACGACAAGAACGGTATGATTGTACATCATCATTGCATCTGTCTGGAGCGAGGGCGGTGATCGCCTAGGCTCTGGACGTGCGTTTCCCCCAGGCCAACCGGGCCAAGGCGACAGCGCCCTCGCCGATTGCGTGAGGGCCTTCGCCAGCGGCGGAGGTTGGCCTTTTTTTGTACCTGGCCTGGACAACCTGGGAGGAGACGATGTTACAGCCCTATCGTGTCAGAGAGAGAAGACCATCGCGCACCCACGAGCGGACTCGAACCTCGCTCGTGGAGGAGCGCGATCCTCACATTTCAACCTCAACGACCGCCGGGGCCAAGGAACCGTCGGTCGTATCGCTCATCGGCAACACGCCTTTGGTCCCGCTCACCCAGATCGGCGACTCGCTGGCGCCCGACGTCTCCCTGCACGTCAAGCTCGAGGGGCTCAATCCCGGCGGGAGCGTCAAGGACCGCACGGCGCTCTCCATCGTGCAAGAGGCGCTCCGGAACGGCCGTCTGGCCCCCGGCAAGGCGCTGCTCGACGCCACCTCTGGCAACACCGGCATCGCCTACGCCATGCTGGGCGCGGCGCTCGACTTCCCCGTCCACCTGGCGCTGCCCGCCGACGCCAGCCCGGAGCGCGTTCAGATCCTGAAGGCCTACGGCGCCCGCTTGACCCTCACCGATCCGGCCGCCGGAACCGACGGAGCGCGTCACTTCGCCCGCGAGCTGGCCGCCAGGCAGCCACAGCGGTTCTTCTACGCCGACCAGTACAACAACCCGGGCAATCCGCTGGCCCATTACGTGACCACCGGGCCTGAGATCTGGCGGCAGACGAGGGGTGAGATCACGCACTTCGTGGCCGGCCTGGGGACCGGTGGGACGATGACGGGCGTCGGAAGCTACCTCAAGGAGCAGAACCCACAGATCGAGCTCGTCGGTGTGCAGCCCGAGAGCTCCGAGCACGGCATCTCGGGGCTGAAGCACCTGGCCACGGCCGACGTGCCGGAGATCTACGATCCCGATCCGGTGGATCGGATGGAGCCGGTGAGCACTGATGAGGCCAAGGCGATGGCCCGCCGGCTGGCTCGTCAGGAGGGGCTCTTCGTGGGCATCTCGGCCGGGGCGGCGGTGGTTGCCGCGCTCCGGATGGGGCGGGATCTGGAGCGAGGTCTGGTGGTGGCGCTGCTCGCCGACGGAGGCTTCAAGTACGCCAGTGCGCCCTTCTGGTCAACCTAGTTACCCGCTCTGGCACAGCCCAAGCAGTGATTCCCAACTGCTCCCACGCATTCACTTCAGCAAATGCTCGTACTCATCGTGACTGCCGATCCAATACCAGATCACTGTATTGCCCTCAAGAAGGCCCAGAGCACGGTAGGCGCTGCTGACACGTGCGGAGTAGATCGGCTCTTCGTCATCCACTCGTTTGAAGTGCACGCTGGGATGACGAGGGTTCTCTATCCACATTTGATAGGCTCTTCGCGCTTGCTGTTGCACGCTGGCAGGAAGACGTTCATAGAGTTCCCAGAATCTCGAAGTGGCTCGCGATTTCATGCTGGTGACAGTCGCCCATTCTCGGTGACCCCCATCTCTGTCGTTTGCCCCGCGCGATACTCCTCACGAGCCTCGCGCGCCATGCTTCGCATCACGCGCTTTGCCTCCGGTTCAGCGAGCAACTCCTCCCACTTTTCCTCTCCAGTTTCCGGGCTTCCTTCCTCTAGCCACTTCTGGTACTCCTTAGTGGTTTGAAGCTCAAGGAAATACGCGAAGTTGACGAGCTGCACAACTTGCTCCGCCGGTAACCGGCGCATAATATCAATCATCGTCTGCTCGTGCGTTGAGGACCGAACCTCTGTGTGTTCTCCCATCCTTTTTGATCTCCCAGTCTACCCCAATCGAGGATACTTACTGCTCAAAACTGTAGTGTTCGACATCCCGCGTGTCGCGCGATGAGCCTCCCTACACAAGGCTCCAAGGTCATTGTACAGCAGCGCACCGAAACCGTCAAAGGAAAGAATGCACTAAGCGAAGGTTTCTGGTATAATAGGAGCCAGAGAGCGTTCAAGACGAGCGCGGGCAGCGCCGGCTGCCTCTGCTTCGTCTCCTCACCATCCGTTGGCACGTCAATCGCTCCAGGCGCACACAACCTGAGGGGGAGGTCGGTATAGTATGACACACCTCATCGGCACCAGCGGCTTCAGCTACAAAGACTGGGTAGGCCCGGTCTATCCGGAGGGCCTTCCCAAACGAAAGTGGCTGAGCTACTATGCCCAGGAGTTCTCCACCTGCGAGCTGAACTTCAGCTACTACCGCGTCCCCGACGACCGCACGCTGGGCCAGATCGCGGCCAAGGTGCCCGAGGGCTTCCTCTTCTCGATCAAGGCGTTCCGCGGCATCACCCACGAGCGCGAGGATCCGGAGCCCCATATGCGTGAGTTCACCAAGGCTCTAGACCCGCTGATCCGGCAGGGGAAGTTCGCCTGCGTGCTGGCCCAGTTCCCGCATTCCTTCCACGCCACACCGGGCAACCGCGACTACCTGAAGCGCGTGCGCGAGGGCCTGGCCGATCTGCCGCTGGTGGTCGAGTTCCGCTCCCGTGAGTGGATCCACGAGGAGACCTTTGAGCAGCTGCGATCGCTGAACATGGGGTTCTGCTGCGTCGACCAGCCACGCTTCAAGAGCCTGGTGCCGCCGGTGGCTGTTGCGACCGGACCCGTGGCCTACGTCCGCTTCCACGGCCGGAATCGCGCCAAGTGGTGGCAGCACGACGAGGCCTGGGAGCGATACGACTACAGCTACAGCGACGACGAGCTGATGGAGTGGGTGCCCAAGATCCGCCAGCTGGACGAGGAGGCCCCGCTGACCCTGGCCTACATGAACAATCACTGGCAGGGGCAGGCGGCGAGCTCCGCGCGGCAGCTGAGGATGCTGATGGAGGAGACATCGTGAAATCTCGCTATCGCTGGTACGTGGCATTCGTCTTCTTCCTGTTCCTGCTCCTCCACCAGGGCGACAAGCTGCTCATCGGCCCCCTGACCACGGCCATCATGGAGGACTTCCAGATCAACGAGGCCCAGATGGGGGCGGTCTCCAGCCTGGCCATCATCGTCGCCGCCGTGCTCTATCCGCTGTGGGGCTACCTGTACGACCGGTTCGCCCGCGACAAGCTGCTGGCGCTGGCCTCCTTGATCTGGGGATCGACGACGTGGCTGAACGCCCTGGCGCCTACGTACCCCCTGTTCATGGTCACGCGCTCGAGCACGGGCATCGACGACTCCAGCTACCCCGGCCTCTACAGCCTGCTGGCTGACTACTTCGGGCCACGGGTGCGTGGCAAGGTCTACGGGGCCATGCAGATGTCCGGCCCGCTGGGGTACATGGTGGGGACGGTGCTGGCGACGGCCCTGGGCGGCACGCTGGGTTGGCGGCGGGTGTTCTTCATCACCGGGAGCAGCGGGGTCCTGGTGGCGGCGTTGATCTTCTTCACCGTGCGCGAGCAGCCCCGGGGCAGCGCCGAGCCGGAGATGGAGGGCATCGAGATGGTGCAGACCTACCGCATCGACTGGGAGGCCGTGCGGGGCCTGCTGCGCATCCCCAGCCTGCTCTTGCTGATGGCGCAGGGCTTCTTCGGCGTCTTCGCCTGGAACGTGCTGATCTTCTGGTTCTTCCGCTACCTGGAGGTCGAGCGCGGGTACACCTCCGGGCAGGCCATGACGACCATGCTGGTGGCCATCGCCACGCTCTCGGTGGGCTACCTGGTCGGGGGCAACCTGGGGGACGCGCTCTTCCAGCGCACGCGGCGCGGACGGGCCATCGTCGGCGGACTGGGCACCCTAGCGGCGGCCATCTTCCTCCTGATCACGATGAGCGTCCCGGCCGAGAACACGCTGCTGTTCACGGTCCTGTTGGGGTTCACGGGCCTGACCATGTCGATCACGGCGCCCAACGCCATGGCGAGCGTGCCGGACATCACGGCCCCGGAGGCGCGCAGCACGGCCCAGGCCTTGCGCAAGCTGGTGGAGGACGGGGGGGCGGCGCTGGCGCCGTTCCTGGCCGGCGTCATCGCCATGCGGGCCTCGCTGCACACGGCCATCATCGTGATCTGCGTCAGCACCTGGCTGGCCTGCGCGGCGCTGTTCGGGGCGGTGGCCTACGTCGTGCCCGGCGACATCGAGGCGCTGCGACAGACGATGCGCGAGAGGGCAGCCAGGAACCGGGCGGCCCAACAGCGGCAAGAGGCATGACGGAGCGGTATGGTCGCGCCCGTGTGCTTCACCGCAGGTCCGCGGGTTAACAAGCTCCAAGGGGATGTGTCGCCCGCAACTAGCTCAGAGGGGGTGTGTCACCCCCGCGTCCGCGTAGACCCGCCTGGACCTGCACCATAGGCCGACGCCCAAAGACCAGCACATAGGAGACTATGCGAAAAGAGTACACCATCGACTACCCGCGCCGGCGCCTTCCCCGCGCCTTGATGCGCCTCGGGGGGCGCCTCATCCTGCCCCTGGCCTTCAGACTGCGGATCAGCGGCCAGGGCAACTTCCCCGCGGGCGGTCCGCTCATCGCGGTGGGCAACCACCGGGCGGCCATGGAGGCGGTCCTGATGGCCGTCTACACACCCTGGCAGGTCGAGATGCTGGGCGCGGCCGACATCCCGCACGAGAGGATCACGCAGCTCATGGCCAGCGTCTATGGGCTCATCCCGGTCAACCGCGGCAACTTCGACCGCACGGCCCTGATCAAGTCTCTGGACGTGTTGAAACAGGGTGGCGTGGTGGCCATCTTCCCGGAGGGCGGGATCTGGGCCGCAGGCCGCATGCCGGCACACACGGGCGTAGCCTGGCTCAGCTACCGGGCCGGCGCGCCGGTGCTGCCCATCGCCTTCACCGGGACCATGGGCGCCCTGGGAGGCGCCATGCGCCTGGAGCGGCCACGGCTGACCATGCGCGTCGGCCAGGCGATGCCAGCCGCGCGCCTGCCCGAGGATCAACCCCGCAAGGCCTACCTCCAGGACTACGCCGAGCGCACCGTGGAGGCCATTGAGGACCTGCTCCCGCCCGACGACCTGGCCCACCAGCCCGGGCCGACGGACGAACGGTTCGAGCTGCGCATCGCCGTGACGACGGACGACGGGGAGAGGGAGAGCTATCCGGACGACCTGGAGATCCGGCACGCCACCGCGCTGGCCGAGCTGCTCCACCGCCCGGCCATCCTGAAGATCTTCACCATCAATCTGGAGCTACCCACCGAGCCTTTGGAGCATCTGGACCGCGAGACCGATCCGGGGAGGATCGCCCGGGGTACCGCGTCGATCCTGGATTATCTGCGCGACGAGAACCCCTATTTGCTGAGTTACCGCTTCGGCCCGGAGAGGGCGGAGGCTATGCGGCTGGGCCTGGAGGAGTTGCTGGCGCTGGCCCGCTGGGCGTCCGAAGAGGGGCTGCAGCTCGAGCTCACGCCGGTGCGCCGCTACACGTCGCCGGAGGGGGAGGAGGTGGTGCAAGTGGAGCAGGGCTCGTTCCAGAATTGGATGTGAGCCGGTCCGGAGTGACTGGACGGCTGGCTAGTCAATGACCAGCACCCCCGACCCATCAATCTCGCTCCGCTTCATAGCCAGCAGCGCCTGGTTCGCCTCCTCCAGCGCGAACGTCTCCACCGTGGTCTCGATGGGGATCTCGCCGGCCAGCTCCAGCAGCTCCTCGGCGTCCTCCCGCGTGAAGTTGGCCACACTCCGAATCCCGCGCTCCCAGTAGAGCAGTTCGTCGTAGTCGATCTCCGGGATGGGCGTCATCGTCACGCCGGCCAGCGCCACTGTGCCGCCGCGGTCGAGGTCCCGCAGCGCCTCCAGCACGATCCAGCCGGCCGGCGCGAAGACGATGCTCGACTGCATCCGTTCCGGGGGCGTGTCCTTCGCGCCGCCCACCCAGACCGCGCCCAGCTCCCGCGCCAGCCGCCGGTGTCCCTCGCTGCGGGTGAAGACGTAGACCTTGCAGCCCCAATGGAGCGCCACCTGGATGGTCACGTGGGCCGAGCTGCCGAAGCCGTAGAGCCCCAGACGCTGGCCGGGCTGGACCTCGCTGACCTTCAGCGCGCGGTAGCCGATGATGCCCGCGCAGAGGAGGGGCGCCGCCGCGGCGTCGGAGAAGCCCTTGGCTGAACCGGGTTCAGCCGGGAGGGGGTAGGCGAAGTCCTCGTAGGCTATCATCGCCTCGGCGTACCCCCCGTCGGCGTGAAGCCCGGTGAAGGTGGCGCTGGGGCAGAGGTTCTCCAGCCCCTGCTCGCAGTATTCGCAGTCGTCACAGGAGACGTGATGGAGCCAGGCCACGCCCACGCGGTCGCCTATCGCGTGCCGCTCAGCGCCCTTCCCCCGCGCCGTCACCGTGCCTACGACCTGGTGACCGGGGATGATGGGCCGCTTGGGGAGGCCCAGGTCGCCCTCCACCGTGTGGAGGTCCGTGTGGCAGATGCCGCAGACGTGGACCTTGAGGCGGACCTGACCGCGGCCGGGCTCCGGCAGCGGCAGCTCGGTCAGCTCCAGCGGCTCCTCCTCAATGGGGCTCGTTTCGCGCAAGAGCATCGCTTTCATATTGCTATCTCCCCACCTGTGACCGTAGCTTCGGCCAAGACGGCGGCTGCCCCATAGGAACCGTAAGGCGTTGGCAAGTGGTAGGTTTTGCCAGACTCGAAGGGAGAGATCGGCATGGTTTAGGATAGATTGACAGATTGCCCACAGGCCGTCTATGTGCCAG
>CAZNRX010000103.1:0-11954 GCA_964575455.1 uncultured Anaerolineales bacterium
ACAGAAGTGTGCCAAACTGCGAGTTTCTGCAAAAGCTAAAACAAGTGCTCCTGGCTTCGCTTCTAGGGCTTCATTCAAGCAAATGCGGCAGCGTGTCGACACGCTGCCGCATTCGTCTCCGTCCATACCATCGAACACCCTGATTGGAAGAGCGGAGGAAGCCTCCAGGCGCCCTATGCCGGGGTGGCGATTCCCAGAATCTCTGACTTCTTGACGGCTGGCTCTTCCTCAGGCTCCTCGGCGACCTTCTCTTCCTCGGCACCCTCTTCAGGCTCTGCGGCCTCTGCCTCTCCCTCAGCGACAGGTTTCTCCTCTTCCTCCGCTTCTGCCGCTGTCTCCTCCAACTCAGCTTGTAGCTGCATGCCCTCATAGCTCTCGATAGGACCATCGGAGGAGGGGTTGTTGCCTCGGTACCCTGTCCCGGCGGGAATCAGTTTCCCGATGATCACGTTCTCCTTGAGGCCCAGCAACGGGTCTTCGCGTCCTTCCGCCGCCGCCTCGGTCAGAACACGGATCGTGTGTTGGAAGGACGCTGCGGAGAGGAAGCTCTCCGTGTTGAGCGCCGCCTTCGTGATCCCCAGCAGCACAGGCGCTGCCTTGGCTGGCTCTCCACCCTGCTCGACGACCTCGCGATTGATGTCCTCTAGATCCAGTCGCCGTATCAACAGCCCCGGTAGCAGGTCCGTGTCGCCTGAGTGGGTGACTCTCGCCTTACTCAGCATCTTGCGGAAGATGATCTCAAAGTGCTTTTCGTTGATGTTGACGCCCTGCGAGCGGTAGACCTTCTGAACCTCCGAGAGTAGGTACATCTCGGTGGCCTTCCGTCCCAGCACCTGAAGGATGTGGCGCGGGTTCTTGACACCTTCGACGAGCTGTGTGCCGGGTGCGATTTGCTGTCCTTCCTCGACCAGTATCCGGCCCGTCTGGGGTAGCTTGTGTTGTACTTCCCGTCGCTCCTCGTGGATCAGCGTGATATGTCTATCCTCGACGACAACGCGGCCGTCCTTTTCGGCCTCAATCTCTATGGTGTTCGAGTCCTCATCCTCCATCGACGCGATCGGATCGCCGGCCTGTACGTCATCGCCGTCCTCGATCAGGATGGTCCAACCCTCTTCAATGTCATAGTCGAACGTCTTCGTCTTGGTGTCGACGACGACGACGTAGCGCTGCCCATCAGACTTGTGAATATGGGCAATGCCTCCCACTTCGGATATTGGCGCCTCACCCTTAGGGGTCTTTCGAGCTTCAAAGAGCTCCTCGGCACGCGGCAGACCGACGGTGATATCACGACCGGCGGCGACGCCGCCGCTGTGGAACGTCCTCAGGGTCAGCTGAGTACCCGGCTCGCCAATCGACTGGGCTGCAATGATGCCTACAGCTGTTCCAACCTCAACCGGGTGACCACGTCCTAGGTCGCGACCGTAGCAGAGCGCGCAGATACCGTGGCGCAGTTGACACGTGGAGGGTGAGCGGACCATCACTTCTTCGATGCCGCTTGTCTCGATGAGATCTACGGCTTCCTCATCAATGATCTCGTTCCGGTCGATGATCAGTTCACCGGTCTCCGGGTGGGCTACGGGTGTGGCTGCTGCGCGACCAATCAATCGATCGCCTATCTCCTGGCGTCCCACGTTCTCCTTGGCGCGGATCCAAATCCCGGCCTTGGTGCCGCAGTCGTGCGCGTTGATGATCACGTCCTGTGCAACATCAACCAGGCGGCGTGTCAGGTAGCCCGCGTCGGCGGTGCGGAGCGCTGTATCGGCCAGTCCCTTGCGCGAACCGTGTGTGCTGATGAAGTACTCAAGCGCCGAGAGCCCCTCCCGCAAGCTGCTCCGGATGGGCAGCGGGATGATGCGCCCGGAGGGATCGGCCATCAGGCCGCGCATCCCGGCTAGCTGGGAGATCGGCCCATAGCCGCCCTTTGATGCGCCAGATCGGGCCATGACGGACACGGTGCTGTTTTCCGGCTGGGCTTCCGCTACAACCTCGGCCACCTTCTCACGTGCTCGTGACCAGAGCTGCACCGTGCGCGAATACTGCTCTTCCTCTGTCAGCAACCCGCGGCGGTACTGGCGATCCACCTCGGTCACGGTGTCTTCCGTCTTCTTGAGGATGTTCACCTTCTCCGAAGGGATGACGAGGTCCGAGATGGCGATGGTGATCCCGGATCGTGTCGCGTACTTAAAGCCCAGATCCTTAAGGCGGTCAGCCACCTCCGTCGTTCTTTCGCGACCGAGTCGCCGGTAGCAGAGACCGATGAGATCCTGAAGGGCTCCCTTCCCCAGGGGTTCGTTGATAAAGCGAATCTCGTCTGGCAGGATGCTGTTGAAGATGCATCGTCCTACAGTTGTCTCGACGGGCTCCTCCGGTGCGGGTCGGTCGTCATAGACTTGTGCCACCAGCACCGGTGTGTGAAGGTCGACGTGCCCCAGATCGTACGCCAGCTCCAGCTCCTCCAGGTCGACGAATGGCTTCGGTCGCTGGTCGGCGTACCGCTCTTCCTCCATGGTCAGGTAGTAGATACCCAGGCACATGTCCTTGGTCGGCCCAACGAGGGGCTGTCCGTTCGCGGGCTTCAGCAAGTTGCGGGTGGAGAGCATGAGGGTGCGAGCCTCCTCCACGGCCCTCTCCGACAGCGGGACGTGGACCGCCATCTGGTCGCCGTCGAAGTCGGCGTTGAACGCAGAACACACCAGCGGATGGAGCTGAATGGCCTTACCCTCGATCATCACCGGCTCAAAGGCCTGGATGCCCAGACGGTGGAGGGTAGGGGCGCGATTGAGCAGGACGGGGCGATCCTGGATGACCTCCTCCAGGACCTCCCAAACCTCGGGACGCTCTCGCTCGATAAGGCGCTTGGCGGCCTTGACGTTGGTAGCGTAGTTGTACTTGACCAGCTTGCTGATCACGAAAGGCCTGTAGAGCTCGAGCGCCATCGATTTCGGCAGGCCGCACTGGTGCATCTTCAGCTTCGGTCCGACGATGATCACGGAGCGCCCGGAGTAGTCGACGCGTTTGCCGAGCAGGTTGCGTCGGAAGCGGCCCTTCTTCCCCTTGAGCATGTCGCTGAGCGACTTCAGCTCGCGACGCCCGTGGCGGGAGCGCGCTTTCCCGCGGCTGTTGTCGATCAGGCAGTCCACGGCCTCCTGCAGCATGCGCTTCTCGTTCCGCACGATCACGTCTGGCGCGCCTAGCTCCAGCAGGCGCTTCAGACGGTTGTTGCGGTTGATCACGCGGCGGTAGAGATCATTCAAGTCTGATGTGGCGAAACGGCCACCGTCGAGCTGTACCATAGGCCGCAAGTCGGGTGGGATGACGGGCAGGACAGTCAGGATGATCCACTCTGGCTTGTTGCCGCTCCTGCGGAGCGCCTCGACGATGCGCAGGCGTCTCCTTGCTCTCTTGCGACGCGTCTTCGACGTATCGTGGCGCACCTGGTGCCACAGTTCCTCGGCCAGGTTATCTAGGTCCAGGTTGGAGAGAATCTCGTGGAACGCCTCCGCGCCCATGCCAGCCTTGAAGACCTGTCCCCACCTGCTTCTCAGCTCGCGCAGCCGAGGCTCGCCGATGCATTGATACTTGGCCAGGCTAAGCAGTTCCTCTCGCTCTGTGTCGAGCTGAGAGCGCCATTCAGCGATCTCGATAGCGGCTCGCTTGTTGATCTGGCTGATCTCGTCCTGGGTAGCTTCCCGCCAGTGCTCGAGATCCTCTCGCAGGGGGGCCGTCTCTTCCTCTCGCTGTTCCTCTAGATCGTCCTCAACCGCGCTGAGATGCTCTTGCACGGTCGTGTTGAGCGCCGTCAAATGCTCGCGCCCCACGACCTCACCTTGCTCGGCGATGATCTCGCCGGTGGACTTGAAGACGATGGGCGCCTGGAGGGTTTCCCCTTGCCGATTCTCGAGCCTCTTCTGGAGCGATTGCGCCTCCTCCACTACCTCATCGGTCGCCTCAGCGAGCCTATCGTCAAACGTGCTGCGGATCTCTTGGATCCGCTCCTCGATCTCTGTCTCCTCTTCCTGCAGGCGCCCTTTCAGGGCATCGACGTTGTCCTGGGCTGCTGCCTCGTGTTCTTCTTTTCTCTCGTCAAACGCATCTTCCAGCCGTTGGAGCGCCTTCTGACGCGCGTCCTCGTTGACGTTGATGATGATGTACTTGGCGAAATAGAGCACGCGGTCCATGTCACGTTTGCGAATGCCGATCAGCTTGCTGAGGTGGTTAGGGACACGGCGCGTGTACCACGTGTGGGCGCATGGGGCAGCCAGATCGATGTGCCCCATGCGTTCGCGGCGCACCGAGGAGCGCGTTACCTCGACGCCGCACTTGTCACAGACGATGCCTTTATAGCGGATGTTCTTGTATTTGCCGCAGTAGCATTGGTAGTCTTTGGTGGGGCCGAATATGGCCTCACAGAAGAGTCCGTCCTTCTCGGGGCGCAGGCGACGGTAGTTGATGGTTTCGGGCTTGGTGACCTCTCCGTAAGACCAGGAATGAATCTCTTCAGGCGATGCTAGCTTGATCCGCAAGCTACGGAAGTCTTGCGCTTCTAGCAGGTTGTCATTTCGGTTGTTCATCATCCTTCCTGTTTTCTAGGGAGCTCTCTAGCATAAGAGAAGCGCTGAAGGTCTCTCGGAGCTCAGCGCTTCTTCTTTGGAGTAGAGTCTAACCGCAAACCTACATTATAAGCGGTTGTTCCACTTTGTCAAGTCGTGGGGCGATCCTGGCAGGGTAATCGCACTGGCTATGTGAGATACGCCATTGCCACATCTTCCACGCTGTCCATCAGGAGATTAACGTGGCGCCCTGGTGTTGTCGAGGTAACGTCGATGACCTTGACGTACTCGGCGTACGCGACGTCCTCGGGCAGCAGGTCCTCTAGAGCATTGGGTGCTCTCTCGAAGAAGCGATGGTTGAATGAGGTCGCGGGATCCCCAAGGTATAGGGGAAGAGGATAGATATGTGATTCTACCAGGTCCTGAAAGAAATGCGTGCCATACGAGACCTCTGGACCTCCTTCTGTCTCTGTCTCGGCGATCTCAACCAGCGCGCGGGCGTTGTATATCTCGGCGTAAGTGACCTTGAGCCCCAATTCAACGTTATTGGTCCCCCACCGGCCAGGCCCCATCAGGATGAAGCACTCGCCCTCTAGGCGCCTGTTGAGACGTCCTACGATCCGGGCTATCTCGAGCCTGGACGTGCGATCCGGCGCGCGATGGTACGCCCTCGGATCAACGTAGACAATGTACCGAATCCCCCTTATCTGACCGTGCGGCACCATGCGCTGTGTGAGGAAGACGATGTCACGCTGTGGGATGTCGTCCACAGGCACGTATATGGCCTCTCCTCCCTCCCGCCAGCTTTGTGGCCGGCACTGAAGCAGATGGAGCCTGAACTGCCGTGGGCGTTCCTTCGATATCTCGACCGTGAACTCAATGTCGACCGGATGTTTGTACCGGTGCTCTAGCCTCTGAAGCACCTCGCGCATCAGGGTCACGAATGCCCGGTCGCGCAGCAACTCGCTGAAGGTGAGCAGGATCTTCGATTCTCCCAGGGTGCCTGGGGCATAGAGCGGTTGCAGGTAGCTCCCTTTATCCTCGGATGCCAGCAGTCGGATGTGGGGATAGTCCTGCTTCAGGACCTCGCTTGCTGGCAAAGCTCTGAATCGGTTCTCCGTCAGGTCGATGAGGTCAACGAACCGCTGTGAGTACTTGCGGATCTCGTGGGTGCCGACCTCGGGCCTCAGCTCTGGGTGGCTCAGTGCCACCATACGAGGGTAATCGTTGGCTACCCGGTCCACCGCCCGTGTCCCCAGGCCGCAGACCAGGCGCAAGAGCCCGTCCTCGGGACGGATCTTCTGGCTCCACCGATAGGGGTTTCGGCTGAACCCGACGCCGGCCAGCGGAGGAAAGAAATAATCCCCGTAGGCTTCCCCTTGGACCTTCTGGATCAGGACCGCCATGCGTTCATCGTAGTCCACCAGCCCCATGCGCTGGCGGTACAGCAGCGCGTCTGGGCTCAGGACACTCGCGTACACGCGGCGGATCGCTCTGGTCAGTGCCTTCAGATTCTCTTCCAGCGTGCCCTGGTTAGGGCAGAAGTAACTGTCGTACTTCCCGGCGAAGGAGAAACCGAAGTTATCCTCCAGAAGACTGGAGGAGCGCACGATCAGGGGCGTCCTTCCCACGTCGGTCAGTATCTTCCGTAGCTGTGTCGAGACGTTCTCGGGAAGCCTTCCCTCCATGTACGCTTGCTGGATCTCTGGATAATCGGTCTCGATCTCCTCCTGAGACTTATACTTCTGGTTCATGAACTCGTCGAGCTCATTCAGCGTGTGAAAACGGTAGAAAACGTCGGCGCCAATGAAATAGGAATCCGGTATGACGACGTGCTCCCGCAGGTTCAGTGCATCGGCGGAGTCCTCCTGGTGGAGGATCTTCCAGGCCAGCATCATCCCTGCTGCTTTACCTCCGATCTTGCCTTGTCCGATACGACGTCTGGAGATCGTCTCGAAATCCTCTGCCGAGAAGAACGTCTTGGCCAGACGGATGAACCCCATCTGATCGCTGATCATGCTCTTGGTCAGCACAACGATGATCTCTCTTAGATGATGCTGGATCTCATCACGCTGCGCCGGTGGGAGAGATGCGTACTTCTTTGCCTGAGAAAGCAGAACACCCGGGGGGGCGAGCTCCGGGTTGAACGACAGGGAGATCCGCGACTCTGGCGCTCGCTCCGCCAGGACGTCGCGCACGATCTCCTCGAAGAGCGCGTGCGGCAGGTTGTAGGCGAAGTAGAAATCTGTCAGGTGGTCACGAATCTGTTCCAGCCGCCGCTTCCAAACCTGGCTGGACTCCTGAGCAAAAGGATCCCTCAGCCCCTCCCGTTTCTGGGACATGACCGCTTTATCTTTGACTTCCTCTTCGAACTGCTCTGGGGATATGACGCCGCGAGCGAAGATCTCCGTTCGCATTCGAGCCCGGATGCGACGGGCGAGGATGGGGTATTGAGCGATCTGCAGGTACAACTCCAGAACCTGCGGAATGTGTTCGGGTTGAGGGTCCATCTCTTATGTGCACTCCTATGAATGTCTCAGGGCTTTCTCCTTGAAGTATACCGTACAGGGCTCCGACGTCAACTTCGATATCCTCCTGTCGATTGACGTCATCCTGTCATTGTTGTATGATTGGTATGGTCGCTTGAGGGCGCGAGGTGAGGTGCGCTTGGCCTTCGCTCTGTTGCTGAGCCGAGCGAGCCACTGCCCAGGATGCTGATATGTGCTCGGAGGAGCATGTGGTGCGATTTTTGTGCCTTCGGATAGGTGTAGGTGATTGGAGTTACGTGAGGAGGTTGTGCTATGTCTGCAATTGTTGTCGTTGGAACTCAATGGGGGGATGAAGGCAAAGGGCGTGTTGTCGATGGATTAGCTCGGAACGCTGACGTCGCTGCTCGCTTCAACGGAGGGGACAATGCTGGGCATACTGTCGTCGCCGAGGGACACACGCTGAAGCTGCACCTCGTGCCGTCGGGGGTCCTCCATTCGAACCTCACTCTTCTTATCGGAGCTGGTGTTGTCGTCAACCCGGAACTGCTGTCGTCGGAGATGGATGAGCTGTCGTCAATTGGCACGGATGTGGGGCCATCTCGGCTGAAGGTGAGCGCCGCTGCTCACATCATCCTGCCCACACATCGCGCTCTCGACGGCGCGCGCGAGGCTTCACGTGGGAAGGACGCCATCGGGACGACAAAGCGAGGTATTGGGCCCACGTATGCCGATAAAGCGGCGCGCGTCAACTTGCGCGCCGGTGAGATGACCGACCCAGCTCAGTTCGCTGCACGGGTCGCCGAACGTGTTGAGGAGCACAATCGGCGTCTGGAGCAGTTTGGCCTGGAACCGCTTTCGGCGGAGGACGCGGCTGCTGCCTACGAGGCCTATGCCGAACGCTTGGCTCCCCATCTTGTCGATGGATCCGTCTTGATCGGCGAGGCCTTGGAGGCCGGGAAGACCGTGCTCTGTGAGGGGGCTCAAGGGTTGCTGCTCGATCTCGACCACGGTACCTATCCCTACGTTACCAGCTCCTCCACCATTGCGGGAGGCGCGACCACGGGGCTGGGCTTTGGGCCCCAGCATATCTCGCGCGTGGTGGGCGTCGCCAAGGCCTACACCACGCGGGTCGGCAAAGGCCCGTTTCCCACCGAGTTGGTGGGTGAGATCGGTGATCGGATTCGCGAGGCTGGGAACGAGTTTGGTACCACGACCGGGCGTCCGCGCCGTTGCGGCTGGCTCGATCTTCCGATTGTGCGCTACGCAGCGCGGGTGAACGGATTGGACGGGCTTGCTCTAACGAAGTTGGACGT
Source organism: uncultured Anaerolineales bacterium (assembly GCA_964575455.1). GTDB lineage: Bacteria > Chloroflexota > Anaerolineae > B4-G1 > B4-G1 > SKLM01. The sequence continues at coordinate 8,353 of CAZNRX010000103.1, forward strand.
CCTGAGCGGACTGCAAGAGCTCAAGGTAGCGGTGGCCTACGGGCGAGACGGCGATCGCGTTGATCATTTCCCGGCAGAGTTTGGTCTGGAGTCCCTGGCGCAGTGGACGCCGATCTATGAGAGCTTGCCCGGCTGGGATGAGGATATCACGGACGTGCGCTGTCGCGCGGATCTTCCGCAGGCGGCTCAGGCGTACGTCTCCTACGTTGAGGAGTCGGTTGGCGTGCCGGTGGCTTTCATAGGTGTTGGGCCGGGGCGGGAACAGGCCATTCGCTGAGAACAGATTCTGAGGGACCGAAGAGCGCGGCTCCTGACCCGTCGACGGGTCAGGAGCCGCGCTCTTGTCTGTCTGTGATGCTGCCTTCGGCCTGGAATCTGTCCTACGGGTGGCCTCGAGCGACCAACGGCAGATAGATGAGGATGACTCGATCGCCGAAATCGACCGTGTTGCGCTCGCCAGGCGTCCCTAGAGAGATGTCCACCTCATTGGCCGTTGTGCTGGTGTAGCCATCTGGGTCTGTCTCCTGCACCGTGTAGTCGCCCAGGAAGAGCGACGCAAACGCGTACGAGCCGTCGCTGGCGGTTGTGGTCGTCCTGACCGTTGAGCCCTCTTGCAGGAGTTTGACGGTGACGTCTCCGATGCCGTGCTCCTCCTCGTCGTAGTCCCCGTTGCCGTTCTGGTCCGAGAAGACCGTGCCCTCGATCGTGCCCACGCCACGGTCGCCGAAGTCCCTCACCTCCACCTGCTTTGTCATCGTCAGAGAGACCGTGGCCGTGTTGTCGGTGGTGCTGACGTAGCCCACCTTGTCCGTCTCCCGGACCGTGTACTCGCCCAGCCATACAGGGTCGAAGGTGTAGGCCCCGTTGCCGCTGGTCGTGGTCGTCTCAATCGTCGAGCCCCCCTGAAGGAGCGTGATCGTCACCCCATTGATGCCCGGCTCCCCGGGGTCCTGCTCCTGGTTTCCGTCTTGATCGTCGAAGACGACGCCGCGGATGGCGCCAGCCCTCCGGTCGCCGAAGGTCACGTTCCTCAGTTGCCCAGGTACCGTCAGGGAGACGTCCACGTCGTCGTCGGTGGTGCTGACGTAGCCATCCGGGTTCGTCTCCTGCACAGTGTAGTCGCCCAGCAACCGAGCGTCAAATGCATACGATCCATCGCTGGCGGTTGTGGTCGTGCTGATCGTCGAACCGCCCTGGAGGAGGGTGACGGTTACGTCCGGGATCCCCTGCTCTTCTCCATCTTGTTCTTCGTTGCCGTTCTCGTCGGAGAAGACCGTGCCCGCAATCGTGCCGATGCCTCGGTCGCCGAAGTTCCTCACCTCCACCTGTCTCGTCATCGTCAAAGAGACCGTGGCTGTGTTATCGGTGGTGCTGGTGTAGCCCTCTCGATCCGTCTCCTGCACCGTGTAATCCCCCAGCCACACGGGGTCAAACCGGTATACCCCGCCGTTCCCGGTCGTGGTCGTGAAGACGGCTGAGCCCTCCTGAAGGAGCGTGATGGTTACCCCATTGATGCCCGGCTCCCCTGGATCCTGCTCCTGGCTGCCATCTTGATCGTCGAAGACAACGCCGCGGATGGTGCCAATCCCGCGGTCGCCGAAGTCCACCGCCGCTACCTGTCTGGTCATCGTCAAGGAGGCGGTTATCACGTTGGGAGTGGTGCTGCTGTATCCTTCAGGGTCCGTCTCCTCTACGGTGTAGTCGCCCAGCCCCAGGGCCACGAATTCATAGGACCCATCGCTTGCGGTGACGGTGCTGAGGTCGGTCGAGTTATCCTGGTGGAGAGTGATGTTGACGCCCTTGATTCCCGACTCTTCTGTATCCTGCGTGCCGTCGCCGTTGCTGTCGTCGAATACGGTGCCGTGGATGGTCCCGATCCCGCGATCGGCGAAGTTGACCGTCTCCACTTGACTGGGCATCGTCTTGGAGACATTGACCTCATTGGGAGAGGTGCTGACGTAGCCCTCCAGGTCTGTCTCGCGCACTGTGTAGTCACCAAGTTCGTCCCAAAGCAGGAAGTAGACCCCGTTGCTGTCTGTGGTCGCCGTAAGCTCGGTGGTGGCGCCGCGCAGCAGCTGCACGGTTACGCCGGGTAGGCCTTTCTCCTCGCTGCTCTGCTCGCTGTCTCCGTCGAGGTCATTGAAGACGACGCCGGTGACTCGAGAAGGTCCGTAATCGCCGAAGTTGACCGTCTTTTCCTGCCCTGGCGTCGTCAAGGTGACTGGACGGGTGTTCGGGGTGGTGTCGATGTAGCCGGACGGGTTCGTCTCCTCCACGGTGTACTCGCCAAGGAACAGGGACGCAAACTGGTACGTGCCGTCCGCGGTGGTGGTGGTGGTGCTAATGATCGAGCCGCCCTGAAGCAGTGTGATGGTTGCTCCGCTGACTCCAGGCTCTCCTTCATCCTGCGTCTCGTCGATGTCGCGGTCGTCGAAGACGGTGCCGCGCACGGTGCCGACCCCTCGGTAGCCGAAGTCGACGGTCACGTGCTGATTAGGCCCGGTGAGGCGAGCGACAACTTCCTCGGGTGTGGTGTTCGCATAGCCGGCTGGCGTCATCGCCGTCACAGTATAGTAGCCAGACCATGCCAGGCTGAATGAGTAGTTGCCGTTGGGGTCCGTCGTTATTGTCCCGCTGATGCCGTTGCGCAGCTTCAACGTGACTCCTGGTAGGCCTGGCTCTCCCGCGTCTCGCTCTCCGTTGCCGTTGGCGTCATCGAAGACGGTGCCGCCAATGGTGGACGGTGGATCTACGGGTGATGTGAAGAGCGATGACAAGATCTGAGTTCCATCACCTACCAGAGCGGTCGACCAGCTCTGCAAAGAGAGGGCGATGAGGGCAATCGTCAATCCTGTTGTAGCGGCGGCAACCAATCTGCGCATGGTCCTCCCCCTTTTCGTGAGATGAGATGCGAGCTTATGATGCTGCAGAGCCTCAGATAGGCCTAGGCCTCCATACCAGACAGTGGACAGCTATTACTAACGACAACTAGCCCCAATTCATCAGTGAGGATGATGGGTGATACCATCGCATGACCCCTGGAAACCTCCCAGGTCCCTTATTCGCACGCTCTTGCTCCTGTCGATCCTATTATCTAGGATACGGTTCTACCCGCAGTGCGCTCTATGACGACGGGGGCACTGGTGATGCTGATTGCACTGCTCGTGCACGAGTGCCCCGTTGCATCAAGTACATGGTCTGCCGCGTGTTCTCTTCGATAGCAAGCAGCAGGAAGATGAGTTCGCCCACGGCATACAGGATCAGGGAGTAGAGGATCGTGGCGACGAGCACCGTGATGGAGCTGAAGATGGTGCTGACAATGCCTAAAGCTCCAGGCATCATACCTGCTTCTTGCCCCAGCAGCTGCAGGATGAAGCCCCCACTGCCCAAGATGCCGAACAGCAGTATGCCGAGCGAGGACAAGATCCCGCCTATGAGCGTGATCCAGGCCAGAACCTTCCAAAGCGTGCCAATGATGCGCAAGACGCGGAATTTCTTCTCCATAGCGACGACTCCTTAGAGGCTAGGTTATTTGTGATGCAACGATTGGCATGGTTCAGAACTCCGGGAAGTTAGATTGACACTTTTTGACTCTCCAGGGA
>CAZNRX010000104.1:0-11900 GCA_964575455.1 uncultured Anaerolineales bacterium
CAACTCGGTGCACAAGGCAAAAGCCTGCCTGGGTGAAATAACTTCACACCATTGCCCCGTGCCCAAGCTGAGACCGTACTCGACCGCGACACAGGGGGGAAGGCCGTTTGCCCTCATGCCGTAAGATAGTAGAATAGCCCCATCTTCAAGGATCGTGCCACCGGGCACCGCGCCCCCGGCAGATCCACAATCCGTGCTCGACGCAAAGGAGGAGACCGTGAATTGGCACGAGAAGTACGGCGCTGAGGCCCTGACGTTCGACGATGTCCTGCTTATCCCAGCCGAGTCGTCCGTGATACCTAACGATACCGACGTACGCACGCGCCTGACGCAGCACATCAACCTCAACTGTCCCATCGTGAGCGCGGCCATGGACACCGTCACCGAAACTCGACTCGCCGTCGCTATGGCACGCGAGGGGGGCATCGGCATCCTACACCGCAACATGCCCATTGAGGAACAGGTGGAGATGGTGCAGACCGTGAAGCGATCTCAGAGTGGGATGATCGTCGATCCCATCACCCTGCCCCCGGACCGGCCCATCCGAGAGGCTCTCGATCTGATGGCGCGCTATCACATCTCTGGTATCCCCATCACCAAGGACGATGGCGCCCTGGTAGGCATCCTCACCAACCGCGATCTGCGCTTTGAGGATGAACTCGACCGACCGATCCACGAGCTGATGACCAGGGAGGAGCTAATCACCGTACCCGTTGGGACGACCCTGGATGAGGCCCGGAGAATCCTGCATCGCCATCGCATCGAGAAGCTCCTCGTGGTGGACGAGGACTACACGCTGCAGGGCCTGATCACCGTCAAGGACATCCTGAAGCGCATCGAGCATCCCAACACCTGCGAGGACGACCTCGGACGGCTGCGCGTTGGGGCCGCGGTGGGGACCGGCGAGGACATGCACCATCGTTCTCAGGCTCTTGTGGACGCCGGGGTGGACGTCCTGGTCATCGACTCGGCTCACGGTCACTCCCACGGCGTCCTGGAAGCGCTGGAGCAGCTTCGCAACTGGTTCCCCGAGGCCGACATCGTGGCCGGTAACGTCGTCACAGAGGAAGGGACGCGTGCGCTCATCGAGCGGGGGGCCGACGCGGTCAAGGTGGGCGTGGGGCCAGGCTCCATCTGCACCACCCGGGTGGTCACCGGGGCCGGTATGCCACAGATCACAGCCGTTACAGCGTGTGCCGCGGCCGCCGAGCCTCACGGCATCCCCATCGTCGCCGACGGCGGTATCAAGTACTCCGGCGACATCGCCAAGGCCATCGCCGCCGGAGCGGATGCCGTGATGATCGGGAGCCTGTTCGCGGGCACGAAGGAGAGCCCTGGCGAGCGCATCCTCTACGAAGGACGGACCTACAAGGCCTACCGCGGCATGGGCTCTCTCGGCGCCATGAAGGAGAGCACAGCCGACCGCTACTTCCAGGCCGACGCGCGAAAGCCGGTCCCAGAGGGCATCGAGGGCATGGTCCCCTACAAAGGCCCTCTGAGCGACCTGCTCCATCAGCTGGTGGGCGGCCTCCGCTCCGGGATGGGGTACTGCGGCTGTCGCACGCTGGATGAGCTGCACCGAGAGGCGCGCTTCGCCCGCATCACCGCAGCCGGTCTCAAAGAGAGCCACCCACACGACGTGGTCATCACCAAGGAGGCGCCCAACTACGAGCGACCATGATGCGGAAACAACCGACCCCCGAGGTCTAGAGATCGGTCTCCTCTCCGGATCCTTGGCCGCTTTCGCATCCTTCTCGACTAGCAGAGCCACCGGCGGGAGACCTCGGGGGTCGTGGTCTCACGACGACGCCAGCTCGCGCACCACTCTGCCCAGCCGCCCCACCCCCTCATGGATCTCGTCCAGCGTCAGGGCACAGAAGGGGAGTCGCACGAAGCTGCTCCCATTGGTGCGGTTGGCGAAGAACCCACGCCCGTCCGTTAGGGCCAGGTTCGCCTCCCGCGCCCGGCTCAGCAGCTCGGGGGTGTCCACAGCGCCGTTCAAGCTCACCCCCACGAAGAAGCCGCCGTCAGGCCTGCGCCAGGTCGCCACGTCGCCCACGTGTTCCTCAAGTGCACTCAACGTGGCATAGAGGCGTGGCCCATAGAGCCCCTTCAGCCCCTCAATCTGGGGCTCCAACCAGCCGCGCTCGATGAACTCGGCGACAATGGCCTGGTTCAGGTAGCTAGCGTTGATATACGTGTCCTCCGCCATCTTCGCCAGCGGCTCTACCAGCGGTTCTGGCGCGATGACGTAGCCCACCCGCAGGCCGGGGCTGATCAGCTTGCTGTAGGATGACATCTGCAACACCCGGTCGGGGCACAGATCGAAGAGCGATGGAAGCTCCTCACCGCGATAGCGGAGCCTTCGATAAGGCACGTCCTCAATGATCCAGAAATCATAGGCTCGAGCCAGCTCGACGATGCGCCGCCGCTTGGCCCTCGAAAGAAGGGTACCGCTGGGGTTCTGAAAGTCGGGGATGAGATAGAAAAGGATCGGGCGGTCCCCCGCCTCAAGCCGGTCCGCCACGGCATCCACGTCGACGCCGCCCTCCTCCAGCGGGAAGCCCACCACCCACGCGCTGGCTCGCTGGAAGATGGTCAGCGTACGATCGTAGGTTGGTTCCTCCACGTACACGAGCCGTCCCGGCTCGACGAGCATGCGGGCGCACAGATCCTGCAGCTGCAGAGACCCCTGCCCGACGATCACGCGACTCGGATCCACCCCCTTCTCCTCGGCGATCAACTCGCGCAGGGAGGGATAGCCGCGGGACTTGCCGTACTGCAGCACCTCGTACCCGTGCACCAGCAGAACGCGCTCTACACACGCCTGGAGCTGGTCGACGGGAAAGCTCTCCTCCGGGGGCACGCCGCGGGTTAATCTGATCAAAGATTCGCCCATAGATGGCACTCCTTACCTATTCCCAAAAAAGAGCCACCACGCCCGGCCTTCCAGGGACATAGCCAGCGTCATGGCGGCTATACACACCGCCCAAGGGTAACATACAAATGGATTCGGGACAAGCCGACACGCCGTTTGCGCCAGGGCAGCTGCCCATGGTCGGGAGCGTACGTCAACGCGTGAGGAGCGAATGATGATGACACCTTGCCCCCCTCACCGCCCGCGCGCCGTCTTCACCCACACGCGCGCGCCGTCGCTCACCACCTCCACCGTGCCGTCCCGATCTGTGCGGAACAGCCGCTCACAATCGCCCAGCACAGCCTCCAGCCGTTCCACCACCTCATCGCACGGATGCCCGAAGTCGTTCTCCTTCCCCACGCTGATCACCGCCACCTCCGGATCCACCGCCTGCAGGAACGCCTCCGTGCTCGACGTGCAGGCCCCATGATGGGCCACCTTGAGCACCGTGCTCCGAAGATCCACGCCACCCGTCAGCAGTCGTTCCTCCGCCGCAGCCTCAACATCGCCTGTCAGCAGCAGCGAGGCCCGCCCGTAGCTCAGCCGCGTCACCAACGAGTTGTCGTTGAAGCTCTCTCCCATCAGCAGCTCCGTTCCAGGATGGAGCACCTCCATCCGCAGCCCCTCCTCCAGCGCCACGTCCAGCCCGGCCTCGCCGCCGTAGACCACCACGTCCCCATCCTCCAGCAGCTCCTCCCAACGCTCGCAGGTCGCGTCCTCGCATCCCACCTCGCGGAAGATCACAGCGTCCACCTGATACCGCTCCAGAACGTCCACCAACCCCGTGATGTGGTCGCCGTCCAGATGGGTGAGCACCATCAGATCAAGCGAGCGGTCCCAGAACGGCATGCGCCGGCCCAGGCGCGAGAGCAGCAGGCTGGGGCTGGGCCCGCCGTCGATCAGCACCTGACGCCCCGACGGCGTCTCGATAAAGATCGCATCTCCCTGCCCCACATCCAGCACATGCACATGGAGCCGACCATCGGGCAGGCCGCGCCAGGCGAAGAGGGCCAGCGCCAGCAGGACACCGGACGCAGCGACCAGCAGCCGGGGCGACGCAGTCACCTTGGCCTCCAAACGGGCCGACAGCCAGTCGCGCATGCGGCTCCACAGCTCGCCCCGCTTGTCCCGGGGCTTCGCCAGCCACCAGGTAGCGACGCCCAGGACGGCGTAGTAGCCCCAGATCATCCAGCCCTTCGCCTCCACCGACGGCGACGCCCCGGGCAGCCTCGCCGTCAGCCGCACCATCTCGGTCGTATAGGCCAGAAACAGCCAGGCCACCCAGCCGACCAGGCGGCCCAGCGGCTGGAGAACCAGGCCCAGGAGCGTGGCGATGCCACCGACCAGCATGACGTACGACTGCGCCGGGAGGATCAGCATATTGCTCACCAGCGTGATCGGTGAGAGCCGCCCGAAGGAGCCGAGCAGAATGGGCGCCGTGGTTATCATCGCCGCTATGGTGACCAGCAACGCCTCGCTCACCAGCCCCACGATCCGCTGCGCGCGCTCGGCGGAGGTGACTCGCGCCAGGGCTCCTCCAAACAGACGCTCCAAGGGCTCGGTGTAGAGCAGCAGACCCGCTGTGGCGGCGAAGCTCAACTGGAAGCCTTTGTCCCACAATGTGTGAGGATTCCAAGCTGTCATGACCAGGGCGGCCACGGCCAGGGAGACGGGGGCGCAGCTCCGGCGGCCCACATAGCAGCCAAACAGATAGAGCACACCCATCAGGGCCGCCCGCACCACAGCCGCTGAAGCCCCCACCAGGATCGTATAGACCGCCACCCCGGTCATCGCCACCAGGAGCGCCCGCCGCCGGTGAAAAAGGCGCCCTGCCAGGCCAGCGAAGATGCCGGCGATAATCGTCATGTTGAATCCCGAGATGGCGATGATGTGGGACGTGCCGGTGGCATGGAAGTCGTCCATCACCTCATCGGGGATGCCCGCCTCCACGCCCAGCAGGATGCCGGTCAGGAGCGAGGCCTGGGGCTCGGGCAGCATCCCAGCGATGACGGCCTGAGCGCGCCGCTTGAAGGCAAACAGGCAAGCAACCGGGGTCCTGGCTCGGCCCTCGGTCAGCACATCGACGTGAGCCCAGCCCATGTAGGAGTAGACGTTCTGACGGGCGAGATACTCCCGGTACGAGAACGACTCGTAGACCGGTGGAGCCTCCAAAGTTCCCATGACTCGCAGGTGGTCGCCGTAGGCGCGCCGCGGGAAGCGACCGGTTCGGATCAGCGCCAGCCCCTCTACCTCGCGCCCCGTGCCGTCCGGCAGGGTCAGCCGCTCGGCTCGCACGCGCAGCCGGGTGTGATCGCCACGCTCATCGGGCTCCCCCACCACGACACCCTCCAGCGTCACCCACCCCGCCCCGTTGTAGGTGGCGAGCGATCCCTCGTCGAAGTGCGGGAGGGCGAGCAGAAAACGCCCCGCGCCCAGGACGAGCATCAGGAGGGAGAGCGCCCCCAGCCGGACGCGATGTTCGTCCCACCAGAGGAGCAGGCTGATGACGGAGACAAACGCCAGGAGAAGTAGCAGCTGCCACGGGGGATCGACCGCACTGGCGAGCGCAATGCCAGCGACCCAGGCAGCAGCGAGGTAGACCAGAGTCATAGTGCCATCCTGCGAGCTGATTGCCCAACCGAAGCCGGCTGAGTATAGCCCAGCTCGCCCCGCAGGTCAAGCGCGCCGACAGCGAGGTGCGTTGCACGTCGACCGTGCGATGCACCTAGGAGCATGTGTTCTGGACCTTTGGGGTTTTCGCGCGGCGCATCAAGCCCCCAAGAACTTCTTCACCGAACACAAAATGGCGCGCTGCAAGCCGTCAACTGAAACCCCAAAGGTCTTGGACGTCAAAATCCTTGCTCCTGGCGATGCACCTGCCTGGTTTGATGGGAACGAAAAGGTATGCTAGAATACGCCTCGCCTGCGCGGCGCCGGAACACAGACCGTGCACTCAACAGACCTTTCTACCCGCGGCAGAGAGGGAGAACGACGTGACAGAAGAAGAACAGAATCAGGAACAGAGCCTGGAGGCGTGGTTGGCCGAAGAGCGCAGGCGGCTGGACAAGGGCTTCATCTTCGAACCGCAGCCCAGCACGGAGGAGACCACCCCGGACGCCGCCCAGGACATTCTGGCCCAGCTGGGGCTCGGGGCAGGCGTCCTCACCGGCGTGATCGCCGGGCACACCAACCCCGTGACCTTCGAGGGCTGCAGCGCCTCGACCATCGCCGAAGCGCTCGCGTCGCACATCACGGGCGACGACACCCGGGTGACCGCCGATGAGACAGACCAGGCGACCGTCGTAACGGTCCTGCAGAGCCAGGAGCAGCGGCCCTACGGCTTCTCCCCGGCCTTGACCGTGACCCTGATCGAGACCGGCGAGACCCTGACCGTGGCCATGAGCGACCTGAGCCGGGACGCCAAGCGCGGCGCCATCGGCTCCATTGGGAAGACGGCTCTTCGGGGAAGCCGCAGGATCCTACTGAGAAGGCGTGGCCTGGCCGGCGTGCTCGATACAGCCGGCGGTCTGATGCGGAGCATCGAAGACCTGACAGAGGATATTCAGGACCTCAGCTTGCCCAAGCAGGTATGGACCGTCGTCGACCGCGTGGGAGAGGCGGCCGAGGAGGCATACCTGGAGGAACAACGTAGACAGGGCATACTCAAGCGACAGCGTGAGGCAGCCAAACGGGCCTGGACTCACTGTGAATGGTGCGGCCGAGCCTACGCCGAGGATGAGGAGAAGGTGGTTCAGTGCCCCTCCTGCGGCGCGCCAAGGGGCACGAAGCCATCCTGGCTCACGTAGGTCCGAACGAGCTGCTAGACGTCCTCTCGACGCTCCAGCGCGCGGGTGAGCGTCACGGCGTCGGCATACTCCAGATCGCCGCCCATAGGGAGCCCACGCCCCAGACGGGTGATGCGCACGTCCGCCGACTGCAGCTGACTCAGTAGATAGGACGCCGTCCAGTCCCCCTCACTGGTGGGGTTAGTGGCCAGGATAATCTCCTCCATCTCTCCATCTCGTATGCGCGCCATCAACTCCCTGATGCGCAGATCCTCGGCAAACATCCCCTGTGAGGGGGCCAGCACACCGTGAAGCACGTGATAGACACCGTCGTAGACCTCAGCCTGCTCGATGGCCAGCACGTCGAGCGGCTCCTCGACCACGCAGACGGTGGTATGATCGCGCGTGGCGTCCACGCAGACAGGACAGGGGTCTTCCTCGGTGATGTTGTAGCAGACGGAGCAGAAACGCGTCCGTTCGCTGAGATCGCGCAGCGCTTCGGACAAGCGCAGCGCCAGATCGGATCTGCCCCGCAGCAGAAAATAGGTGAGCCGAGCGGCCGTCTTGCGACCGATCCCCGGCAACTCCGAAAGCTCATCAATGAGCCGGGTTACCGAGGGCGGGACGGATGATGAGGGTGGTCGTACCACGGATCCCCTAAAGCAGATCCTGGAGGGCCCCAAGCCCGCCGGTGAGGTCCGCCATGCGGTCAGCTGCCGCCTCGTCAATCTGCTCCATAGCTTTGTTGATCGCCGCGATCACCAGATCCTGCAACATCTCCACATCGTCAGGATCGACCACCTCAGGCTCAATACTCAGGCCCTTCATCTTCCGATCACCGGTGACGACCGCCTCGACAATCCCCCCGCCAACAGTGGCCGTGAAGGTCTGCTCGGCGATCTCCTCCTGCGCGTCCAGCATCTCTTGCTGGAGGCCCTGCAGCTGCTGAAGCATCTTCTTGGATCCGCCGCCAGAACCACCCCGCGACAGACTCTTCTTCGAATCAAAAGGATTGACGCTCCTACCCCGCCTCTTAGCCAAATGCTCCTCCTTATGCCCTACCCTGCACAACTTCTGCCCCCAACTCATCCACCGCCATGCGCACGAGCGGATCGGCGGGCGCGTCTTGCTCCGGCGAGTCGTGGTCACTCTCGCCCTGCTGATCCGTCGTCTGAGCGGGAAGCGATTCGTCCTTCCGACTCATCACACAACGGACACGCAGCTTACGTTCGAAGAGGGCACTGAGCGCCTCCTCCACGATGTTCCGCTTCTTATCCTCCTCAACCTTGCCGCGATGAAACCTGTGGACAAAGCCCAAGACGACCACGTCCTCCTCCACGCCGACCGGCTCGCAGGAACGCATCAGCGCCTCCAGAGATAGATCCTTGGGACGCAGAGCATCCAGGAAATCGGACCAATGCTTGCGAACGCTCTCCACGCTGAGCGGGCCGTCACCCGCATCCGTGGACTCATAGGTCGCGGTCGGCTCTCGTACCACTCCGTCTCGAACAGGCTTCTGAGCAGCCTGGGCACCCTCGGATCTCTCCGCTCTGGCCTCATTGCGTCCCGTCCCCCGCGCCGGGGCCGCTCGTGCCGTCCGATGGGTCCCGCTTCCCTGGGCCCTACCTCGTCCTTGGGGATTACCCGGGCCAGCGCCCCCCCTTCCAGAGGAGGGGCTCTTACCACCGCCATCGCCTGTCGGCTCCGACGGCAGCAGCGCCTCGATGAAGGCCATCTCAAGCGGAAGCTGGGGCTGCCAGCCCCCCTTCGCCTCCTGGGCTGCCTGGTTGAAGAGGCGCACCGCCTTTGCCAGCTCCCGGCGAGAGAAGGCGGCCGCCTGATCTCGCAACGAGGGAAGCAGGGCCTCCGGGACGTGCGGCGGCACCACGCCAGATTCCAACCGCAGTAGCAGCAGGGCTCGCAGGTGCTCCACCATCTGCCTCGCGAACTGACGCGGATCTGTGCCCTTATCCACGGCGGCGTTGATGGCGCCCAGCCCCTTCGCCACATCGCCATCGACCAGCGCCTGCGTGATCCGCATCACGGTCTCGTCGGCCCCGATCCCCAGGACGGCCCGCATCTCCTCGACCGTTATCCCCCCCTCGTTGTAGGAGGCAAGCTGATCCAACAGACTCTCGGCGTCCCGCATACTGCCGGTGGCCTGACGAGCAATCAGCTCGAGCGCCTGTCGCTCGGCCTCAATACCCTCCTGCTCGGCAAGCCAGGCCAGGCGATCGACCATCTCGGCGATGGAGATGCGATGGAAATCGAAGCGCTGGCAACGGGAAAGCACAGTGGGAAGGATCTTGTGCGGCTCTGTGGTGGCCAGGACGAAGATGGCGTGCTCCGGGGGCTCCTCCAACGTCTTGAGCAGCGCGTTGAACGCCGCGTTGGAGAGCATATGCACCTCGTCGATCACGTAGACCTTGTAGCGTGCCTCGTTGGGGCGGAAGCCTACGCGCCCTCTGAGCTCCCGCACGTCATCGACGCCGGTGTTGGAGGCCGCGTCGATCTCGATCAGATCGAGCAGTCGCCCCTCGTTGATGGCGACACAGATCTCACACTCGTTGCAGGGACGCTCATCCTCCTCCGGCGTCAGGCAGTTCACAGCCTTTGCCAGCAAGCGCGCCGTGCTCGTCTTGCCGGTCCCACGAGGGCCAGCGAAAAGATAGGCGTGATGAACGCGCCCAGAGACGAGCGCGTTGCGGAGCGTTCGGACCACGTGCCTCTGCCCGACCAGCTCGTCGAAGGTTCGTGGTCGCCATTTGCGATAGAGTGCTTGTGCCGTCATGAATACCTCCCACTGAAGTCACCCATAGTCTAGCATCTTCGACCGATATAGGCAAGTGTGCACGGGCGGTTGTGAGCACGAGGGGCGAACAGTTGTAGGCAAGTCAAAGGCGTGATATAATCCAGGGTACATGCTTCAGACCTTTAGGGTTTTCGCGCAGCGCATCAAGACCCCAAGAACGTCTTAACCGGGCGAAAAATGGCGCACTACGAGCTGTCACCCGAAACCCTAAAGGTCTCGGACGTCAAAATCCTGGCTCCTGGTGATACAATCCAGGGCACGTTAGATCATATGTAGGAGGAGGAAGAAGATGCTTGGACAGCTTGGCCCTTGGGAGTTGCTGATAATTCTGGTGATCGTGCTGCTCATCTTTGGTGTGGGGCGCGTGTCTAAGATCGGCCGGGAGCTCGGTGAAGGCATTCGCGAATTCCGCGCGGGGCTCTCAGGCGATGAGGAGAAAGAACCAGAGCGGGAACCCAAAGAAGAGACAACCTAGCGGGGAGGTCGCGGGGCCGGACGCCGTAGGCAAACCAACCCCGGTCGACGACTCAAGATATCGCCTGTCACCGTCCCAGCCAAGTCAGTGGGTCGGAGACGGGTGATTTCTGTTTAGACAGCAAAAAAGGAAGACCCTTGGCGATGACCTACTCTCCCGGAGGGCCTCCCCTCAAGTACCATCGGCGCTGACGGGCTTAACTGCCGGGTTCGGGATGGAACCGGGTGTACCCCCGCCGCTAGAATCACCAAGAGACTTCCTTGTTGTTCTTGAACACTCAACTGAACCAGACGAAAACTCCAAGTTCTCCGCACCACGTAATTAAGCCCTCGACCGTTAGTACGGGTAAGCTTAACACATTGCTGTGCGTACACCTCCCGCCTATCAAACCGGTAATCTCCCGGCGGTCTTACCTGGATAATCCAGTGGGGGATCTCATCTTAGGGCGAGCTTCCCACTTAGATGCTTTCAGCGGTTATCTCTGCCAGACATAGCTACCCAGCGATGCTCCTGGCGGAACAACTGGCTCACTAGAGGTCTGTCCGTTCCGGTCCTCTCGTACTAAGAACGGCTCCCTTCAAATCCCCTATGCCCACAGCAGATAGAGACCGACCTGTCTCACGACGGTCTGAACCCAGCTCACGTACCGCTTTAATGGGCGAACAGCCCAACCCTTGGGACCTTATCCAGCCCCAGGATGCGATGAGCCGACATCGAGGTGCCGAACCTCCCCGTCGATGTGAACTCTTGGGGGAGACTAGCCTGTTATCCCCGGGGTAACTTTTATCCGCTGAGCCACGGCCCTTCCACTCGGAACCGTGGGATCACTAAGCCCGACTTTCGTCCCTGCTCGACCTGTCAGTCTTACAGTCAGGCTCCCTTGTGCCTTTACACTCTACGGCGGGTTTCCATTCCGCCTGAGGGAACCTTTGGGCGCCTCCGTTACTTTTTCGCAGGCGACCGCCCCAGTCAAACTGCCCACTTAGCACTGTCCCGCTGCCGGATCACGGCCAGCAGTTAGGGCCAAGACTTAGCCAGGGTGGTATTTCAAGAGTGGCTCCACCGAAGCTAGCGCTCCGGCTTCAAAGCCTCCCACCTATCCTGCACAAGCTAAGCCCTAACTCAATACTAAGCTACAGTAAAGCTCCACGGGGTCTTTTTGTCCCGCTGTGGGAACACGGCATTTGTACCGCGACTTCAATTTCGCCGAGTCCCTTGTTGAGACACTGCCCCACTCGTTACGCCTTTCGTGCGGGTCGGAACTTACCCGACAAGGAATTTCGCTACCTTAGGACCGTTATAGTTACGGCCGCCGTTCACCGGGGCTTCGGTTTTGAGCTTCGCGCTTCCGCGCTAACCCTTCCCCTTAACCTTCCGGCACTGGGCAGGTGTCAGCCCCTATACTTCCTCTTGCGAGTTAGCAGAGACCTGTGGTTTTGGTAACCAGTCGGCAGGGCCATTTCATTGCAACCCCCTCAGGCTTTCACCCTAACGGGGCACCCCTTATCCCGAAGTTACGGGGCCATTTTGCCGAGTTCCTTAACAAGGGTTCTCTCGTCGCCTTAGTATGCTCTACCAGCCTACCGGTGTCGGTTTGCGGTACGGTCACCTGAGATTCAACGTTTAGGGGCTTTTCTTGGCAGCCTGGCTCGACCACTTCTGGCTCTTGTGGCCCGCCATGACCTTTCAGGCTCGAGGGGCGGTCTTTCCTACCCCTGTCATCACCCTACAGGCTTAGCACCCGAATCCAATAACGGGCTGGCCTACCACACTGCGTCACCCCATCACTCCTCTCAAGTGGTTCCGGAATATTAACCGGATGTCCATCACCTACGCCTTCCGGCCTTGGCTTAGGCCCGACTAACCCGACGCGGATAAACCTTCCGTCGGAAACCTTAGGCATTCGGCGAA
>CAZNRX010000105.1:0-11832 GCA_964575455.1 uncultured Anaerolineales bacterium
GCTCGCGCTCCTCCAAGCCATCCACAAAGCCAGGATGGTCGCCATACAGAGAATCCGCGCCTCCTCGCGCCTCTGGTGATCTTCACACCACCTCTCCGGTAGATACAGCCGTCCCACAGCAGGCCAAGCACGATAGGGGTCCACATAGTGGGCGGTGACCACCACCTGGCAGTTGGCCACCTTACCCACCTCGCCGCAGTATTGAGGAGCGACACCCACACACTTCTCCCCCTTGCGGGGTATCCCGGTCTCGTCAATCACGAGCATACCATCGCCGACCGTACCGTCGACCACCATCGTCTCAATGCGCTGCCGGTTGACCGCCGCTTCATCCCACTCCTTCTCCCCCATCAGACGATACACGGCAGAATCGGACAAACCGGCCACCGCGTCTGCCACGCCCGCCCCACTCTTGCGGTCAACCTCCGCCAGCAAGCCACTGGCGTACCGTTCCAAGGTCTTCAGGCTCTCACAACGGTAGAAATGGCGCTCGAAGGGTCGCAGGAACTCCTCGAGTTCAGGAATGGGGTAAGGGGAGACCCGCACGTCTGTTTCTCTCCTGGTCTTCATGTCTCACCTCCTACCCCCATCATACCATGAAATACGAGGTAGTAGTACTAAGGCTTCCCTCGACATACGGGATCGGCAGCGCAGGTTGAAAGCAATGCTCTAGTCCAGGTGTCGCCGGGATTCTGGCCGGTGCAGTCAGATCGCATACCATCAAGAGAGCGGCCAGTGCTTCGTCATTCAGCAAGACTCACGTGATGGTTAGAGACAGGCAATATGTGAAGAGAAAACAGCTGGATCAGGCACTTCAGGGGGCATTAACCCGCATAGTCTCCAACTAATCAACTCGAAGAAAGTGTTGCCCATTTTTCGACCCAGCGGCAGGTGGAAAAGCACACGAGACTCATTTCGGCTTAACTAGGTGCATTCGGACGAGTGGCTTGATGAGGTCTGTTCTTGTTGGGCTATCTGGGAGGCTTGGAGTCGCTGCACTTGTACTAGAGAGTAGCCCTCACGCCATAAGGTCAGAAGTCCTAGAATGGTTATCAAAAGGTAGGTACTCTCATGGTAGATGACGGACATAGTCAGTGCTATTTCTTTGTCCACGGCCCATAGAGACAGCGAGTAAACGACCAGGGCATGGAAGACTCCCATTGAGCCAGGGGAAGCCGGAAGTACTCCACCTATGTTCGTGACCACCACGAGGAAGAGGGGCACGTACCAAGTAAGATGCAGGTCTACGGCCTTCAGGAAGAACCAAGCACTCAGCACTACCAAGCTCCAAGCCAGAATTGAATAGAGTATCACAGCCAAGAGAAGTTTCGATTTTCGCAAAGCCTGCAAGCCCGTCGAAAACGATGTCGATAGGCTTACGATCCTCTTCCAGAGGTGGTCAGGAACGATAGCAGAAATATGGCGGATCGCTTGAACAGGGTCTCCTTGCTCACGAGCAAGCACCGAGAGTACAGTAGCGGCAACTAGAACTGCTGCCCCCAAAAAGAGTGCGCTCCGCTTGACGGAGAGAGGAACGTCAATGGCGATGAATAAGATGACAACAAATATCAACAAGGAAGAGGTGTCCAACAACCGGTCTGTGATAACAGTTGCAAACACAGCGCTCTTACTGACGTTTTTCTTCCGACCAAGCAAGAATGCCTTGACTACTTCGCCCGCACGGAGAGGAAAGATGTTATTAACCAATCGCCCGATGAGGATATATGTGAGGCTATCACCTAGGGAGGATGAGAATACAGAGGTCAGCAACAGGCGCCATCGATGAGCTGTGACTACTAGATAGATTGCAAACAGCAAGAGCCCGCCGAGCATAAGAGGCAGCGATGTCTGACGGAGATGGTATTTCAGTTCGTTCGGCCGAATATTGTGGAAGACCAGAATCAGACACAGTGCACTGATGCCCATACCTAACCCGGCTTTCCAAAGGAGTTGTTGCCACTTCATAGTCCTAGGGTCCAGCGAGTCTTTATCATATCCCAGATAGTGACGCAAATAGTTCGCACATTGGCCACCTTGGACTGCCCGCTGAGACGAGGCACTGTTCTTATCGGTATAGTTGCCAGCTCATAGCCGTGCTTGGCAACCTTGATTGGGAACTCAGTGTTGGCAAAGCCCGAGGTGCTTACCAACCTGACCTTGTGAAAAAGCTCTTGCTTAAACATGCAACTACCAGCGCTGGGAGGATGATGGCGACCAAAGAGCAGCCTTGTAAGCCCAGCCATACCAACATGCAGCAATTTGCGATATCCCGAGTAAGGTCGGTGAGGGCGAAGGCCGATAACCATATCGGCGTTAGCTATCAGAGGGACAAACTTTCTAAGTTCGCTTGGGGGGATTTGTCCATCAGCCGGGAGCGGTGTCACCAGATCATATTTGGCATTGGCGTAGCCAGTGATCAAAGCTGCTCCGAACCCCCGATTCTGCCCGTGGTGAATAGCGCTAATTGTCTCATGTGACTTCGCCAAATGATCAGAGATCCTCCCTGTTTCATCTGTGCTTCCATCGTCTACGATGATGATCTCATAGACCGGTGTTACCTGTCTCAAGAGAGCCAAGCTCTCAGAGGTGACACTCTCCAGATTCTCTGCTTCATTAAACGCTGCAATGATCACCGATACGCCAAATCTGCTTTCATTCTTTCCAGTCACTCAAGTCACGCTCCAACAAGATCGAAAGCCGATCAATATCCTCGCGATACTGCTTAACTAGCAGTCTGCGGGTTTCAGTAGACATCTCCAAGCCAGGCGGCGTAGAACGGTTCTTGATATGTCCCATTGACTTAGGGACAAAAGCAGCGTCCACTCCCAAGAAGCTAAATGTTTCGTGGAGCACCTGCGTTGGACGGTGCGCTAGATCGTCTAGAAGCAGAACAAGGAGCTGTTCTCGGGAGAAGTACTCGAGGTAGGCAGATAGTTGTTCATAGTAGAATCCCCGTTCAAGATAAGCATATGGCTGAACCTCCCGCAAGAATGGGTCCTCAATTCTCGCATTGCGTCCTTCCTCTGCTTGAATCGCTTCGTCAAATGACAGTGTTTCTAGCCCGTTCTTGACAGTGTGCCAGTAGTTTGAGTATGCGCGGTCGGCTGGATCCCGCAAGATTGCAATGAGTTTCACATCCGGCAAATGCTTCCGGATGCGTCTCGCTACCTTCTTGTGGCACATGTACGATACAGATGCTTCGCCAATGGCTGACTCTCCTTGCCACTCAGAGAAGTATTTCCTTGAGTAATAGGCGAGTCCCTTAGCGTACTCTCTTTCCTTTAGAAAGTAATGAGGTTCTGGTCGCTTAGACGCAGGAAGGTATATTGCAGGGTGTTCCTGTAAGTAGCTGTACAGCGTTGTTGTTCCAGATCGACCTGCTCCGATAATCAAGAAATCTGGTAGAACAATGTAGACCTGATTGCCTGTCATAAGAATTCCTAGTGCCTACAAGACATCCAAGATCTAGTGCTCAGTCAAGGCCGATTTGATAAGCGAGAACAAGCCGCCCGTGAAGCAAGGTCATCCATCAGGAATATCGTTAACGGAATACTAGTGCTCTGTCATGCGTATTGTGATGAGTCATTTCGCTTCACCTGTGGCCTGTTTTCACCCATCAAATGAGCCTTGATGAAACACTAGGCACTTGTACGCTGTACGAACTGGCGTAGCCACCACTCGAAGCTCAACAACGACCAGATGAGCAACCGTCGATTCCTCTCTCCATTGAGATGCTGATTGACCAACTCACTCACCGTATCGCGACGAAGGTAGTCGTAGATGCAGGCGTCACCGTTCAAGATCAGATCCCGCACATAGTCGAGGCTCTCACCCTTGAACCAGCTCCCATCAGGGCCGCTGAAGCCCTGCTTGACGCCATTCACGTACTGATCGGGCATATAGCGACCCAGAACGTTCCGCAGGATGATCTTCCCGTCGTTGGTCTTGCCGATGTATTTCTTTACCTTGTGCCCAGGCTCGTTTTCGTCTATACGCACCACGCGATCCAGATCACGAAGTTTGGTCCGCACCGGCAGCCGCATAGCGAAGTCAACCAGGTCATTGTCCAGGAAAGGCACTCGTGTCTCTAACCCGTGCGCCATGCTGAGCTTATCCTCCACGAGCAGCAGCCCGTGCAGGAACGTCTTGATCTCGAAATACAGCGAGCGATTGACGTATTCCTCGGGGGAGGTCAGGTTCTGTCGATTGTGGTTAATGGTGTCGCGAAAGATGTCGATGGTCCAGGTATCCTTGATGATGTCCCAGATATGAGGCTGGAACAGGGTGTGGATGACCTTGTTGCGCACCAGACGCTGCCAATACTTGTAGTATTTCTGTACGTACTCTTCGAAGCTGTGGTTATCTACCGCACGATAGTAGCGCCACGGATAGCCCCCAAAGAGCTCGTCGCCGCCGGTGCCGGCCAGAACCACCTTGACGAACTTGCTGGCCAGCCGGGAGACGTAGTAGTTCGGATAGCACTGTCCGACCCGCAGATCTTCCAGGTGCCAGACGAGATCGGGCATCACCCGTTCCATATCACCGGCCTTCAACACCACCTCATAATGCTCGGTCTGGAAGCGGTACGAGAGCGCCTCCGCCCGCTCGCGCTCATCAAAGCCCAGCTCCAGGCCGGAGGCCGAAGAGAGGTCGAAGCCACCCGTAAACGAGGTCAGGCGCGGGATCTCCTGGGCGGCGACCGCCGTGATGGCGCCGGAGTCCATCCCCCCGCTCAGATAAGCGCCGACCGGTACGTCACTGACCAGTTGACGACGTACAGCCTGGGCAAACAGGTGGTAGAGCTCCTCTTCATATTCTCGCAGTTCCCCAGCTTCGTTCGGTTCGCGAAAGTTGAAGTCCCAATACTTATGTATCCGCAAATCGCCGGCATTGCCGGTTTGCAGTGTTGCCGTGTGCCCGGCCGGCAGAAGTTTGACACCTTTGAACAGCGTGCGATCGGTGAAGACGTTTTGGAACGTGAAGTACTCCAGCAGCGTGTATGGGTCTACGTCTGCCTTCAAGGCCGGATGCTGAAGCAGCGCCTTGACCTCTGAGGCGAAGAGCAAAACATCTCTATCCTGATAGTAGTAAAGAGGCTTGACCCCGTAGCGATCGCGGGCCAGGAACAGGCGCTGCCGCGGACGGTCCCAGATAGCAAAGGCGAACATGCCGTTGAAGCGATGTACGCAGTCCGCCCCCCATGCTTCGTAAGCGTGGACAATGACTTCGGTGTCTGTCCGGGAACGGAAACGGTGTCCCTTCGCCTCTAACTCGGCTCGCAGTTCCCGGAAATTGTACACCTCGCCATTGTAGGTGATGAGGATATCGCCGCTCTCGTTGCTCATCGGCTGACTGCCGGCCGGCGTCAGATCGATAATGGCCAGCCGCCGATGGCCCAGGGCCACGTTGCCATCCACGTGATGCCCCTCGCCATCGGGACCGCGGTGAGCCATGGCGCCCGTCATAGCCTCGATTGTGGAGGGCGACACGGGCGCGCCACTACGGTTGACGATGCCGGCGATTCCACACATCACTTACTCCATCAGGGTTCGCACTTGCTCTACCACATAAGCTTGTTCAGCATCCGTCATGGCAGGGAAGAGAGGGAGCGTCAGGCTGTGTCGGTCCGCATAGAGCGCATTGGGGAAGTCCTCCGCTGCCAGATCGTATTTTTCCTGGTAGTATCCTTGAAGATGCACGGCATGAGTCCCCTGCCGCACAGAGACACCTCTTGCCAGCAACTCCTGAGCTAACTCGTCCCGGCTCAACCGAGCATCTTCGTCGACCCGCAGCACGTAGGATTGATAAGTGTGCTCGTAACCCTCCGGCACGTAGGGAGTCTGCAAGCCTTCCAGGTCGCCCAGCGCCTCGTCATAGTGACGGGCCAAGGTCTGGCGCCGTTCGACGACCCATGACAGTTTCTTCATCTGCTCCACGCCCACGGCGCCCTGTAAATCGGTCATACGGTAGTTGTAGCCCAGCACGTTGTGCTCGGGTAGGGCGAAGGCTCCTTTCTTATGGCGCTCCAGGTCGGAGACGGTGCCGCCGTGCGATCGGCGGGCTTCGATGTCAGCGGCCCAGTCTCCATCCTTTGTGATCAGCATGCCCCCTTCGCCGGTCGTGATCACCTTGCGGGGGTGGAAGCTGAAGGCCGCCAGATGCGCCACTGTGCCGGCGTGGTGCCCATTGTATCGGGCTCCCACCGCACAGGCGGCATCCTCGACCACGTACAGCCCGTGCTGCTTGGCCAATGCCATGATCGGGCTCAGATCCGCGCTTAGTCCAAAGAGCGAGACCGGCATGATAGCCTTCGTCCGCTCCGTGATCTGAGGCTCAATCAACTCTGCGGTCGTGTTGAACGTGCGGTTATCGATATCCACGAAGACGATCGTTGCTCCCTGATACTCGACCACGTTGGCCGTGGCGACAAAGGTGAACGCGGGGACAATGACTTCATCGCTCGGCCCGATGCCCAGCGTCGCTAGCGCCAGATGTAGTGCTGTGGTGCAGGAGGAAGTTGCCAGAGCGTACGGCGCTCCCGTGTACTGAGCAAACAGCCGCTCGAACTCGGCCACGTTGGGGCCCTGGACCACCCAGCCGGAATCGAGTGGTCCCGTCACAGCGTTTTTCTCGGCTTCGTCAAAATAGGGTCGTGTTATTGGTACCTTCATCTCATCCTCGTGCTATATCCCGTTTCCGCCATTCGATGAATCGCTTCAGGCCCTCTCGCAACGGCACTTGTGCTTTGAAGCCCAGCAACCGTTCCGCTTTCTCCGTGCTGCCCACGCGATGTGTGACGAACATCTGCTCTTGAGGTCGATACTCCGGCTCTAGGTCCGAGCCGGTCAGTTCCAACAGCAAGTGTACCAACTCGTTGATCGTCGTCTTGACGCCGATCCCGATGTTGAAGAACTCGTCGCTGACGTCACGCTTGGCCCCCAGGATATTGGCGCGGGCGACATCGCCGACGTAGATGAAGTCGTATGATTGGCTTCCGTCACCGAAGATCAGGGGGGGAAGGCCGCGATCAATGCGATCGAGCACCTTGGGGATGACGCTCACGTAGGCGCCTTCGTAGTCCATGCGTGGGCCATAGATGTTCATATAGCGATAGCCAACGTAGCTCAGTTCATGCATGTCGTTGAAGGCCCGCAAGAATTGCTCCACGGCGATCTTGCCCGCGCCGTACATCGTGCGATTGTTGAAGGGATGCTCCTCTGTCATCGGTACCGTCACCGCGTCTCCGTAGACGGAGGCTGACGAGGAATAGACGATCCGTTGCACCCCTAAGTCATGCGCCAGTTCGATGACGTTGTAGTTCCCTACCACGTTGACGTCCACACAGGCGCGCGGGTCCTCCACGCACTGGTGCAGCCAGAGCGCTGCCAGCAGAAACACAACGTCGGTGTCGGTCATCACCTCCTTCAGATGAGCATAGTCGGTGATATCGCCGTCGACGATCCTGACCCGGTCACTCTGCATAGCCTGAGCCAGATTGGCTCGTGTTCCCCGCACGAAGTTGTCAAAAACGACGATTTCTTCCACGTCTTCCCCAATCAGTTGGTCAACGAGGTGCGAGCCAACCAGACCAGCTCCCCCTATAACCAGTGCGCGGCTTCCGTCGAGATTCATCAATCACTCCTCGCAATCGTGAGTTTCTTTCTGGGTCCACAGGCAAATGATACCAAAGCTCCGATCTGTTGCCAATGCGACTTTTGTACTACTTTTTGCTCGGTCGTGCTAGCTCAAATCAGTTTTCGGCTACCTTTTCTCATCGTCTTGACCTCGCCGTGTAGCTGCACGTGCCACTGTTCGCATTTGCGGTCTCCAGGGCCGACCACTTCCCAAATCCGCATCCTGACTCTATATGGCTGTACTCGAAGCGCCCCACTCATTCTGGGTAGCGTCCAGATAGCCGGGCACGGAGGCCAGCAACGTGCGATCAGTCCAAGTCGGATCGGCGGTCTGGATTGCGTTTCCGCCGACGCGTTGACAGATTTCCAGGGCAAAGCCATAGCTGCTGCTCAATGTTCACCAGTGCGCTACAGTTGCTGGATCATGGGTGAGAAGGGAGGACACGAGGGGCGTCCTGGAGATACAGAATCAGATCTGTTGGCTTCACGGGCCTACGGAATCACTCTGGCTTGCAACCGAACGGATCCAGATCGTCGCCACGTCGTCTCGGTATGCCTCCGACCACTCCGTCCGGTAAGTCAGCTGTGCCGACAGCGTGCCTCCCGAGGGCATCAGCAACCAGTCCACCCCATGCGCCTCGAGCGTATTGTCGAACCCCGGTCGGGCGGCCTGCACCTCCAGGTACTGACGCAGGAAGTCGTTCCCGTAAAGGTCCGTGCGCCCGTCCACGAAGACGCGGTAGGTCGGCCAGAGCTTCCAGATCAGGTAGCCGCCCCAGTTGTAGTGATTGAACATCTCTCCTTCCGGCCGATGCTCCTCGATCCATTCGACAGCACCTACCGGCAGACTCTCCCGCTGGCGCGCTTGGTTGAACGCCGGTTGGAGTGGCTGCCAGATCTTGACGGCCGCCAGGGCGGCGATCAGGGCCAGCAGGGTCCAGTTGACCGCGGCCTGCACCGGGGTCACGCGTCTCCTGGGGCCTTTCCGGGGAATGCTGTCCATCCCCGTCTGCTGCAGATTCGATGCTATGGCTGTGACGTGTCTGCTCAGCACCGGCGCTGCTACCAGAGCGAAGGGCGCTGTGTTGCGTGCAGCAAGCAGTCCGGCATAGGCGAATCCGCCGATCAGTGCCAGATCGGTCCCGTCGACCCGGCGCTTGGAAAGCCCCATCGCGGCCATCGTCCCCAGCAGCAGCCAGACGAAGGGTTGGACGCGGAGGAGATGGAAATCCGGTGGGCGCCATTCCTGGATGAAGTCCTGCAGGACGTCAATGCGCACCGTCTCCAGATAGTAGGTCCACATGCGGGTGGTGTTGGGATTGATCACCAGGAACAGGGCTGAAAGAAGCGCGATTCCGATGACCCACGCGATGCCTCGCCAGTTGATGATGGGATCGTCGGCCGGCATCAGAGGCTCCAGCAGGTGGTTGAGTATCTCTCCAGCCACGAAAGCCGCCAGGACCATGAAGCCCAGGACATAGCCGGCGTGGAGGTTGACCCAGACGGCAAACAGCGGCGGAAGAAGCCAAAGGCGGTTCACATTGCGCCACTTGAAGAGAAAGAGCACGTAGGCCACCGCGGCGGTCAACAGAAGCGAGAAGAGCTGCGGGCGGGCGGACCAGATCAGGGCTGACGTCGCCGCTGCTGCCACGAGGATGAAGGCCCGTGTGAAGACGCTCCCTTCCATCTGCAGATAGACGAGGGCGAAGGCTGCGGTCACCAACGCGCTCATCCAGAGCCCCAGCCCGGCGTAGGAGAGGTGGTCGAAGAGCCAGTAGAGGATCACCTGACTGAGCCAGCTGTGGTTGACCCATTGAGATCCGCAACGGGTGTGTGAGAAGAGGTCAGTCTGAAGTATGTGGCCCTGTTCGAGTGTGACGCGCCCGGCCTGCAGATGCCACCACGTGTCGGTGTCGGCCGGCGGTCGTACGGCCATGGTGAAGATGGCCAAGAAGAGGATGACTGTCGCCAGACGGCGTGTATCTAGCCAGCGAAAGGCGCGTCTCAGCATCTCATTCCTCGGCACGAATGGCTAACTCCTCTGGCTTCACCTTGCGCGAGAGGTCGTAGAAAATGTGATAGGTGCTGATCTGCTCCTCCTGGAAGCTCACCCCGAGCTGAGTGAACTGCTCCCGCAGCAGCGCGTCCAGCTGGGGGTGCTTGCTGGTCACGTAGACGGCCGTTGGGCTCGCTTCGACGATCTGGCTGTAGGGCGCGTAGCGATGATCACGAGAAGTATACCGCAGGTCGGCCTTGTAGGGCAAGTGCGGCACCAGGATGATCTCCTCATCCGACAAGAAGGCCAGGGGATAGGCGATCCAGTAGTTGGTATAGCCGCGCGTCCCGCCATGGGTGCGCAGGAAGGCCATCAGCTCCCCATAGTGGCGGTGATCCACCTGGCTGATGGGGTCGAACTGGGTGGTGATGCCGGGTGGGTTGTTGAGTGCGGCCTGAGCGGTGCCCACCAGGTTGAAGACCATGACGAGCCCCAGCAGCACCCGGGAGGTGCCAGGCACTGGTCGAAGTACCAGGCACCGTGAGTCCCCGCGTCGGATGCGCTGCTGGAGCGCTCTCAGCGCTTCAGCGGTGAAGATGGATAGCGGCAGGTAGAGGGGCAAGAAGTAGCGGCCCGAGGGATCGCCGCCGAAGGGGGTCAGCACAAATCCGAGGAAGAGCGTGCCGCCGATGCCCAAGAGCAGGACGTAATCAGGCTGTCGCCTGGCTTGAGGATAGAACGTTCGCCGGATTGCGTAGCCCAATGCCCCTAGATAGAGCGCCAGGGCAGGCACGCCTAACCAGAGCGGCGGCCCCGCGACGCTCCAGGGGAAGCGGAGCCCGAAGAGGGCGGGCAGACCGAGGACGAAGAAGTTGAAGATCCGCAGGCCGACGTTCGCGATAAGACCGTCCGCTGTAGCCGTGCTCCGGACCGCCGTGCCCAGCAGCTCGGTCACACCGGCGTCCATCTGGTGGAGATTGCCCAACCACCAGGGTAGGCTTCCGGCGAGGAAGCCCAGGGCCGCTAGTGTGAAACGTGATGCGTGAAACGTGAAACGTGAAACGTGATGGGTGATGCGTGACTTGCCTTTCTTCCGCGGTTTTTGGTTAGGGGTGGAGCGTAGAGGCGTGCCGTGCCGTGGGGGGGTGAGTGTCTGCCAGAGGAGCCACAGTGCCACGGGGACGGCATAGACCAGGACGAGCCCGAAGGCCCAGAAGCCGAGGCCGGCTGTCAATCCCCACGTCACCCATACCCACGCGCGATCCTGATCCTCACGACCTAGGCGGTGCCCCAGCCACAGTAAGAGGTTGCCGATCAGAAGCGCCTCTCCGTAGCCGCCCAGAGAGACGGTGGTGTAGAGCGTGAGCAGGACAGGCGGGAATGCAAGAAGCGCCACGGTCAGCAGGGCGACCTGGGCGGAGTCGGTGATGCGTCGGGCCACGACGAAGCTGGTCAGAAGGGTTGCGGCAGAGAGGATCATCTGGACGACGCGCACCGCGAGCACAGACTCGCCAATGAGTGAGAAGGACCCGGCGACCAGGTACGCATCGAGGCTGCCCATGTAGGCCTGTCCATAGAAGAACCACGGGCGAGCGCCTTGTCGGATGTGACGCGCCATAAGGGCCACGATGGCCTCGTCGGCGTTGAAAGGTACGGCGTCCAGGGCAAGCAACAAGCCTTTGAGCGCCGTGGCTCCCAGCAGAATGAGGGCAAGGAGCCAGGTAAGGCGTGGTCGCGCTAGCCCTTTGTGGGAATCCATGATGAGAATCCGCCGCTCAATCGGTATCCGAGACTAACACCATCTTGCCACATTGTTCGTAAGCTAAGTGCATCGCACCA
Organism: uncultured Anaerolineales bacterium; assembly: GCA_964575455.1. Classification (GTDB taxonomy): domain Bacteria; phylum Chloroflexota; class Anaerolineae; order B4-G1; family B4-G1; genus SKLM01. Next base: position 11,470 of record CAZNRX010000105.1, read on the forward strand.
CGTACGGTCTCTTGGAATTGAGGGCTCAGGTTGCGCTTCCAGCACCATTCTCGCTCGATGACGAACCAGACGCGGTCGTTGACCGTCAGCATCGAGGAGAAGCCCTCCGTTGTATCAACGAGAGGAGCCCCTGTCCAGATGTCGGCGTCGTCGAAAACTTCTCCTCTCTGCGTCACGTAGTAGTCTGTACGTCCCAGGACGAACTGGCTGGCAGGTGGGGAGCAGGTGGCCACCGCGTCGCCCTGCCGCCAGTGATCCTGTACGTAGCCAAGGGCCGCCTCCCAGCCGCTCTCCGTCTGCCTTATGATGCATTGAGGTAAAAGTGTCACAAGCATTCGTTTGTGGTAGAATTGGACCGCAGCG
>CAZNRX010000106.1:0-9835 GCA_964575455.1 uncultured Anaerolineales bacterium
CGTCGCCGCCGCCGCCCGCGTCGTCGTCGCCCGCCGTGGCTGTCCGGAGCCGCACCCAAACCACCCGCCAGGCCAGCCACGCTCGCAGGGTTGGCGAAAACGATAACACCCTGCGTGCAACGCACCCTGGCTTGCTTGGCGTGCCCTTTGTGTTAGAATAGCCAGTCAACAGTGTTAGACCCGAGACAAAAGCAACTGCGGCTGGGCATCGCTCTTGCTGTGTGTATTTGCCTGGTTTACGCAGCAGGATTTGGCGTCTATTGGCTGCGGAGTAGAAGCGGCGCTGCGCGCCACGCAGGCCCGGCGGAGATGGGCGTCTTCTGGGAGGCGTGGGACCGTTTGGAGGAGCACTTCTTCGGCGAGGTGCCACCTCCGCAGGCGCGCACCTACGGCGCCATACGCGGCTCACTGGCGCTCCTTGACCCCCACACTGTCTTCGTCGAGCCGGTCCCGCGGCAGCTTGAGCAGGACCGTCTGCGCGGCGCCTACGGAGGGATCGGGGTCGCTGTGTGGCGTGACGACGAGGGACGGATAGCGCTCTCCCCCTACCCCGACTCCCCTGCGAAGCGAGCTGGCCTGACCCGGGGCGACGTGCTGCTGGCCGTCGACGGCGAGCCGCTGCCCGGGGCAGTGACGGAGAGCGAGGTGGAGGTCCGGCTGCGCGGCGAGGTGGGGACAGAGGTGCGCTTGACCGTCAGGCGCTCGAACGGCTCGTCCCTTGAGGTCACCATCGAGCGCGAGGTGATCGAGGTGCCCTCGCTGACGTGGCACATGGAGACGCCAGCCACCGGTTACGTCCACGTGATGCGATTCACCGACAGGACGGACGACGAGCTGGCCGTCGCGCTGCAGGGGCTGAAGGAGGCCGGGGCCAGCGGCTTGGTGCTGGACCTGAGGGAGAATCGAGGCGGCCTGCTGGAGCCGGCCGTCGCGGTCGCCGGCCAGTTCCTGGAGGAGGACGACGTGGTGCTCCGCCAGGAGAGCGAGGGCCGAACGCGGACCTTCCGCGCGGAGAGCGCGGGCGATCTGACCACCCCCCTGGCGGTGCTGGTGGACGGCGGGACGGCCAGCGCAGCCGAGATCGTGGCCGGCGCGCTGCAGGATCAGGAGCGCGCGGTCCTTATCGGGTCCACCACCTTCGGCAAGGGCTCGGTGCAGGAGATCTACGACCTCTCGGATGGGTCGTCGCTGCACGTGACCACAGCGATCTGGCTGACCCCGGATCGTCATCGAATCGACAAACAGGGCTTGACGCCCGACGTCGTCGTCCCGAGCGGCGACGGTGTGGGCGATGAGCCGTTGACAGAGGCTGTGAACACCCTAGAATCGGAGTAGCCATGGATAGGACGTCGCGCACGATCATCAAGTTTCTGCTCATCAGCATAGCCGTGCTGGCGCTGGCGGTGGGCACCTTCGCCGCCGGCTTCGGGTCGGCCTACCTGTTGACGCGGCAGGAGGGAGGGCTGGTCGACTGGTCCCCGACAACAGCGCCAGCTCCCACCGAGACGACCCCCTCCACTCCACCTACCGAACCCACGGACGCCGAGGCGACGCCCGAGGTCGAGCCCACCGCGGAGCCGACCGCCACGCCGCTCCCCATGCCCACGCCGGAGACCGAGGCGGAGGAGGCGTTCCAGCTGTTCTGGGAGGTGTGGGACCTGGTGCAGCGTCACTACTACGACGAGCTGCCGAGCATGGAGCAGATCACGTACGCTGCGATCCGCGGCATGCTCGAGACGCTGGACGACAAGTACACGGCCTTCATCGAGCCGGACGTGGCGGCCATTCTGGAGGAGGATGCCACCGGCCAGTTTGAGGGGATCGGCGCCTTCGTCGACCTGGACGAGGCCGGACGGGTGCGCATCGTGGAGCCGTTCGAGGAGGGCCCGGCGGCGGAGGCCGGGCTGCAGGCCGACGATCGCGTGATCGCCGTCGACGGGGAGTCGATCATCGGCGATCCGCTCTACGAGGCCATCGGCAAGATCCGCGGCCCCGCCGGCACGGACGTCGCGCTGACCGTGGAGCGGGAGGGCACGCCGGAGCCCTTCACTGTGGTCGTGACCCGGGCGCGCCTGGACATCCCCATCGTGGAGTATGAGATGCTGGACGAGGGCGTGGGCTACATCAGGCTGCAGGAGTTCAGCGCGACGGCGAGCGAGACCGTGGAGGAGGGCCTGGAGGCGCTGCTGGAGGAGGATCCGGAGGGCATCGTGCTCGACCTGCGCCAGAACCCAGGCGGCTGGCTCGACCAGGCTATCGAGGTGGCCGATCTCTTCCTGGGGGACGAGCTGGTGGCCGTGGAGCGCTTCAGCGACGGGAGGGAGCGTGAGTTCAACGCCAGCGCGGGTGATATCGCCGAGGACATCCCGCTGGTGGTGTTGGTCAACGATCGCTCGGCCAGCGCATCCGAGATCGTGGCCGGCGCCCTGCAGGATCAGGAGCGCGCGGTCCTGATCGGGATTACCACCTTCGGCAAGGGCTCGGTGCAGCGTCCCTTCAACCTGAGCGACGGCTCTGAGCTGCGGGTCACCGTGGCGCTCTGGTTCACGCCCGGCGACCAGCGCATCCAGGGCCGGGGCCTGACGCCCGACATCGAGGTCCCCTGGCCGGAGGAGGAGCGGCGGGAGAACCCGGACCAGGATCCGCAGCTGGAGCGGGCGATTGAGTACATCCTGGAACAGGAAACCTCCCTCCCTCTGGGAGGGAACTGAGGGGGGGCTGAGGAAGCCTCCCTCCCTCTGGGGGGGATTGAGGGGGGGCTGAGAAAACCTCTCTCCCTTTGAGGGGGACTGAGGGGGGCTGAGAAAACCTCCCTCCCTCTGGGGGGGATTGAGGGGGGGCGAGGAGGGAGTGATGGCCAGGGATCGCATCAAGGTGGTGGCGCGGAACCGCAAGGCGCGCCACGACTACCACATCGAGGATCAATACGAGGCCGGGCTGGTGCTGAAGGGCACGGAGATCAAGTCGATCCGCGAGGGCCGCGTGAGCATCAGCGACGGCTACGTGCGCCCGCGCGATGGCGAGCTGTGGCTGCTCGAGGTACACATCGGGGCCTACAAGCCGGCCGGGCGGTACTACGGCCACGACCCGCGCCGCCCGCGCAAGCTGCTCCTCCATCGGTATCAGATCGACCGCCTCATCGCCGAGGTAGAGAGGAGCGGCTACACCATCATCCCGCTGCAGCTGTACCTGAAGAGCGGGCAGGCGAAGGTGGAGATCGCCCTGGCGAAGGGGAAGGCGCTGCACGACAAGCGGCGCTCCATCGCGGAGCGCGACGCCCAGCGGGAGATCGAGAGGGCGATGAGAGATCGGCGTCGGCATCGATAATGTCGCTTGGCAGGCGGACGCTCGCCGCCCCCTCGCAGGTCTTGGCCGACCTGGACATACGGACCATTGGGCGCATCAACGCCCTGTCCCAGGAGCAGAGGCGGCGGGTGTATCACAGCCTCATACCTCTCGACGTCCTGCTGCGCTTTGAGATCGATCCCGAAGCGCTGGACCGACCCGCGGACGCCCCCTTGCTGCGGCTGGTTCCGGCGCCGTCCTCGGTGGAGCTGTACCTGCGGCACGAGCCCGATGCAGAGGACCCGCTGCTCTACCTCCAGCTGGCGGATACGACGACGAACCAACTGGAGGTCTTGCTCTTCGTGGTCAACGATCCCTACGCGGAGCGGTTCGATACCGATCGCCTCCTGGACGGCACGCCGACGCACTTCGGGACACAGGCGCGGAACATCGAGGAGGAGATCAGGGCCATGAGGGCCGGGCTGGCGCCGGGACAGGTGCGCCGCGGCCTCCGTCTGACGCGGGACCTGGTGCCGATCCTGGAGGCCTTCGTCGCTGCGTTGCACCACGATGCGTTCTACATACAGCCGCTGGCCTACCACAACGCCATCCTCTTTGAGCGTCTCGGCTTCGCCTACGCCCTGGGGCTGGGCCGCATGGAGTGGATCCACCGCGAGTTCGCGCCCGGCGGCCTGCTCCACCGGCGGCTCGACGGCAGCACGCCGTTCCGCCAGCCTGGCGCCGAGGAGACCGTGCGTGGGCGGAGCTGGGCCATTCACGACGGCATCATGGACGTGTCCTACTCAGCCGCGTCCGCCTCCAAGGGCGTCAAGATGTACAAGCGCGTCGGCATCCACGCCGGCGTGATCACGTTCCCTGGGGCCGCCTGGTGACAGGGCAATCGCATATGGAAAGGAGAGAACGCTTAGAATTCCGAAGTTTGCAGGATAGCCTGCTTCTAAAGGCATCCCGCCCAGAATGCGCGCAACGCTCGGGACGAATACTCGGCCGAAACTTCGGAATTCTGGTCAAATGCGATTGCCCTGGCCTGGTGAAGGCGTTGGTTGACAAGCCTTGCTGGTATAGTACAATACGCGATTGTGTTCATCGCACCGAGATTATTGAGTGAGGAGGTAGTTACGTGACCGATAAGGGACAGAAAGAGAGCCATTCGTTTTCTATTGAGGATCTGAAGCCCAAGATGCGGCTGGAAGGCACGATCGCCGAGGTTGGGCTCCACGGCGCGGTGGTTGACATGGGCCTGCCGGTGGAGGGATTGCTCCACATCTCCCAGCTTTCCTCGCATCGCGAGGTCGACGCCGTCACCGAGGCCGTAAACGTGGGAGACGAGGTGGTCGTCTGGGTGACCGACGTCCAGCCGGATCATAACCGTGTGAGCCTGACCATGGTTGAGCCCCCCGACGTCACCTGGAGCGAGCTGAGAGAGGGCCGGATCTACACCGGGAAGGTGACGCGGATCGAGCAGTATGGGGCTTTCGTGGATATCGGCGCCGAGCGCCCAGGCCTGCTGCACGTTCGTGAGATGTCATCGGGGTACGTCGATCATCCCTCCGAGATGGTGAGCGTCGGCGATGAGATCGACGTGCGCGTCTTGAGGGTCGACCGCCAGAGACAGCGCATCGACCTGACCCGCCAAGGACTGGAGGAGGCGGTCGAGCCGGTGCAGGAGGAGCCCAAGCCAGAGGAAGAGGTTGAGGAGGAAGTAACCCCGCAGACGGCCATGGAGATCGCGATGGAGCGCGCCTACGCCGATAGGAGCGGCGGCGGGGAGGAGAAGGCTCGCGCCAAGAAGCAGAAGGCCGACTACGCCGAGCGCGAGGAGATCCTGGAGCGGACGCTGGAGCAGCATTCGGGGGAGGAGCAGTAGCAGCCTGCCCAGCACCGCTGCAAACGGGCGATACTGTGTTAGTCGGTCACCGTGATGGTGTCGATGACCAGGCTATCCCCCACGGGTCGCCCGTCTGCGTCGTGCGGTTTTAGGCGGTAGCCCTCCGCCATCACGTAGAGACCCACGTTCAGTTTGTACTCACCGGGCGGCGTCTCGGGTCTGACGGTGATCTCGTACGCATCCCAGACGTACCTATCGCGGGGCCACCTCTGAGTGGGCAGCCCTCCCGGGTTGAGGTGGTCCTCCTGGCCCCAGACGGTGTCCAGCGGCTTCGCCAGATGGACGAACGCTTGGTAGTTCCTCTCCACGTCGGTCAGCGCGTGCCAGTAGAGGACGACGGGGAACGTCTCCCCGGGGCGCACGCGCGTCCTGGGCAGGTCGTACCCCAGTAACTCGATCTTCCCCTCGAAGCTGGCGGGCACCTCGTCCCCCAGCTTGTGCTGCGCTGGCCGTGCCTCCCCCGGCGGTGAGTTGACGTGCAGCCAGCCGCGGGGGTCACCAGCGGCGAGCGTGGCTCCGCCCAGCACAAGAACCAGCGCCAGCGCGCCGCCCAGCCATGCGCTGTCGGACGGCCCGAGCCTGCCCCGGTCCACGGTCTGACCGCGGCCGCGGAAGCCCCACATCGCCAGTACGGCGATCAGACCAATCGCCGCCACCGCCGAGACGATCCACCCTGCCCTGCGCGCCGGGGTGTCCTCGAAGCGCACCAGGACCGTGTGCTCGCCCTGCGGCAGCGGGACGGTGATGAACCCCTCCGGACGGGCGAGCTCGATCTCGACCTCGCTCCCATCCACGTAGGCCCTCCAACCGGGGAAGTCGAACGTGTAGAGACGCAGGGGGAACGGCTCCGAGGTCGAGACGCGGAAGAGGTCATGCGTCGGGCTGTGCTCCAGAATGTCGATCTCGGCCCCGTCGGGCGGCGTGGCGCGGTTGACCTTGTCGATGGGGCCGTCCTCCGCGTAGGATGCCACGAGGGTGTCCGCCACGGACGGGATCATCTCCACCGCGGTCGGTAGGAAGTCCCCGGTGGACGTCGTCCCCAGCGCCTCGCTCTCCATCTCCCAGCGGATGATGTCGAGCGGGGCGGTGCTGCCGAAGTCCTTGGGCCATGGCGGCGGATAGAGTAGCGGAAGCGCGGTCGATAGAAGGAGCAGCAGGCTCGCCGCCAGCGCCACCCGGCGCCAGGGTCGCTCGGGCAGCAGCGTCACAGCGCTGGCGGCGCACACGGCCAGCATCAGGTTCGTCGGCCCCAGCAGGCGCCAGGGGAACTGGAGGTAGGGCATGGCGGGGATCAGCTCCCAGAGCACGGCCGACGGGGAGAGCATCAGGAAGATCAGGCCCAGCGCACCGATCAGGAAGAAGGCGACCTCCAGGTCCCTTTCCCCTCCCCCTCCCTCTCCTCCTCCCCTATCCCGCGGCAGATTGAGACGGCGTGCCAGCACGGCCAGCGCGGGCACCGCCAGCAGCCAGCGGGCAAGACCCAGGTTGTGCCGGAAGCGCGGCCCCGTCGCGCCCCAGTCGAGAAGGCGCGAGGGGGCCAGGAGCTCACGCAGCCCGAGGAAATGCTCGCGGTAGTCGAAGTGGCCCGGGCCGATCACCTCAAGCTTCACCGTGTCGTGCTCCAGCAAGGCCGGCAGCCAGAAGAAGGCGATCAGGCCCGCCGCCAGCGCGAAGGCCAGCAGCGCCCACAGGGAACGCCGTCGCTCCGGCCCCCACAGGCACCTCCAGGCCCAGTATGCCAGCAGCAGGACGCTGGTCGTTAGCCCGAGGAGGTTGTGGCTGAAGACGAGGGCCGAGAGGGAGAGCACACTGCCGAGCAGTGGGCCCGGTCCCGGGGCAGCCATCAGTTGATGGACGAAGTAGAACGTCAGCGGAAGGAGACAGATGGCGAAGTGCTCGGCCAGGTCGCCTCGCGCATGGGGGTCGATGAAGGCCACGTAGGGGGAGAGCGTGAAGGAGGCGGCCGCCAGGAGCCCGCCCGCGGGCTCGAAGAGCGCGCGACCGAGCAGGTAGGCCCCCAGGGAGGCGAGCACGGTCCCCAGCACGAAGACCATCTTGGTGCCCGCCACGACGCTAGCGCCCGGGAGGACGGTGGCGAAGAGGCTGCCCAGGTGGTACGTGAGCGGGGCGTAGTAATTGAAGATGGGGTAGCCGTAGCCCAGGTAGAGGTTCGCTCCCCAGCGCGGGTAGAGGATGCCCTGCTGCTGTATGTGTTGGAGCTCCGCCGTCCTGTAGACGTGGAGCTCCGCGTCTGTCTGATGCGGGAGGCCGGCGCGCGTCAGGAACGGCACGGCGGCGAGGAGCCCAATGACCAGCGCCAGCGCCAGGCCCCAGTCCACCGGCATGGCGGCGGTAAGCTTCCGATGGAGGAGGGCCAGGGGCGGCCTGGGGACCGGTCTTGGCCCTTCTGTCGTTCTATTCACCGTTTTCGACCGCCGGATCGCAGACCCGGCTGGAGCGTGGTGGTCAGTGACCTTCACTGGTTTTGGCGCACGACCGCCGGGTCGCAGACGCAGCTGGAACGTAGGGTGCGGATCCGGCTGGAGCGTGGACGAAGGACCATCTAGGCGCGCTGTTGCTCCACCAGATCGGCGATCTGTTCTGGGTGCTGGGCGACGGGCACGTCCACGGCCTCGAAGGCCGCGATCTTGTCGGCGGCGGTGCCCGTCCCGCCCTGGATGATGGCCCCGGCGTGGCCCATGCGCTTCCCTGGCGGCGCCGTGCGGCCCGCCACGAAGGCAGTGACCGGCTTGGTCATCCGCTCGTCGATGAACTGGGCGGCGCGCTCCTCAGCTGCCCCTCCAATCTCCCCGATCAGCACCACCTGCTCCGTCTCAGGGTCCTCCTCGAACAGCCTCAGCGCGTCGATGAAGTCCGTGCCGATGATGGGGTCCCCACCGATTCCCACACACGTGGTCTGCCCGATGCCGCGGCTGGTGAGCGCATAGACGACCTCGTACGTCAGCGTACCGGAGCGTGAGACGACGCCCACGGCGCCAGGCGTGGCGATGTGTCCAGGCATGATGCCCACCTTCGCCTGCCCGGGAGAGAGCAGCCCGGGGCAGTTGGGGCCAACCAGGCGCGACCCTTGCTGATCTAGATAGGCGCGCACATCGATCATGTCGAGGACCGGGATGCCCTCCGTGATGCAGACGATCAGCGGCACGCTGGCGTCGGCAGCCTCGATGACAGCGTCGGGCGCGAACCGGGCCGGCACGTAGATGATGGATGCGTTGGCCCCCGTCTCGTCCACCGCCTCGGCGACGGTATCGAAGACGGGCACCTGCCCGTCGCAGGCCCGCTGTCCCCCCTTGCCCGGGGTGACCCCCGCCACGATCTGGGTGCCGTAGGCGATCATCTCCTGGCTGTGGAACGCGCCCTCGCGCCCGGTGATGCCCTGTACGAGCAAGCGGGTGTTCTTGTCAGCTAGAATTGCCACGGTGTCCTCCTGCATTGGGTGCGACCGGCTCGCCAGAGGCGGCGACCGCCGTCTGGGCGGCCTCGGCCAGGGTCTTCGCCGTCATCAGGTCGTAGTCCGAGGCGTCGAGCATAGCGCGGCCCTCCTCCTCGTTCGTTCCCACCAGCCGAGCGACCAGCGGAACGGTGGGCTTGACCTCCTCAAACGCGTCGAGGATACCTCTGGCCACCTCGTCGCAGCGGGTGATGCCGCCGAAGATGTTGAACAACACGGCCTCCACGCTCTCGTCCTCCAGGATCAGCCGGAGCGCGGTCGCCACCCGCTCGGCCTGGGCCCCTCCGCCGATATCGAGGAAGTTGGCCGGCGAGCCACCAAAATGCTTGATGATGTCCATGGTGGCCATGGCCAGCCCGGCACCGTTGACCATGCAGCCGATGGTGCCGTCGAGCTTGACGTAGCTCAACCCGGCCTGTCGCGCCTCACGTTCTGCCGGCGCTTCGGCGTCGATGTCCCGCATCTCGGCCAGGTCTGGGTGACGGAAAAGGGCATTGTCGTCGATGACCATCTTGCCATCCACCCCGAGGAGATCGCCCTCCCCTGTGACCACCAGGGGGTTGATCTCCGCCAGCGAGGCGTCATAGGCCTCGAAGGCCTTGTAGAGCCCCTGGGCGATGCGCCCGAAGCTGCGGAACTGGTCCTTAGAGAGACCGATCCCCTTGGCCAGGCGGAGCGTCTGGTAGCCGCGCAGGCCCAGGAAGGGGTCGATGGTGACTCTCTTGATCGCCTCCGGCTTGACGCGGGCGACCTCCTCAATCTCCACCCCGCCCTCGGAGGAGGCCATCATGGCCGGCCGGCGGGCAGCGCGGTCCACGACGATGCCCAGGTAGATCTCCCGCGCGATGTCGGCGGCCTCGTCCACGAGAACTTTGCGCACGGGGAGGCCCTTGATCCTCATGCCAAGGATCTCCTCGGCGTGGGCCTGGGCCTTGTCGGGATCCTGGGCTAGCTTGATGCCGCCCGCCTTCCCTCGTCCGCCGACCAGGACCTGGGATTTGACCACCACTGAACCTCCCAGCTCCTCCGCCACCTGGCGTGCCTCCTCTGCCGTCTCCGCGACGTCGCCGGAGGGGATCGGGACGCCATGCTGGGCGAAGAGCCGTTTAGACTGATACTCGTGTAGCTTCACGTACGCGCCTCCTGGTCTAGGCTAGTACAGCCTTTCG
>CAZNRX010000106.1:9935-11822 GCA_964575455.1 uncultured Anaerolineales bacterium
CGCGCAGGGTCGGGATCTGGCTATCCCTGGCGAGCGTGGACTGGTGGAGCGTTTGCGCCGGCGTGTACTAGCGTCATGTTCCGTTGTGCGCGGCCTCCCGACCGCGCATTGATCAAGTGTCACAGGGCATCCCCAAGAAGGATACCCAGAAAACCGAGCACGAGACCGAGGTGGAGACAGAGATGGGTCTGCGCCAGCCATCCCACAACCGCCTGGTCTGGCAACAGCTGAAACAGGAAGTTCAGCAGAATCAATCCCACAGCGACGAGAACCGGGAGCCCTGGTGAATGGGCCAGAAAGTCGCTTAGGCTTCGCAGGAGTTTAAGCACCATCTCTTGCCTCCAGAGGTCTCAGCGCTTCGATTATCCTCTCCGCACGTTCTGAAAATGGCCGACCAACTCTTGGGGCAGCAGCCCCGTGATCTGCGTGCCCTGCCCGGTATGATCCTCCTCCTCGATGAGACCGCGGCGGTGGAACAGGTCCACGAGCTCCCCCTGCTCGTAGGGTATGAGCACCGAAATACGGGCCATCTCTGCCTCGAGCTTATCTTCCACCTGCGTCAGCAGCTCCGGCAGGCCTACGCCGGTGAGGGCGGAGATGGGGATTGTGTTCGGGAACTGGCTCAGCTCTGGGGGTATGGCCTGGGTCGAGGGGAGGCGGTCGATCTTGTTCAACGCGCTGACGACCGGCTTGCGCGCGGCCTGGAGATGCTCCAGCGTCTCGTGCACGGCCTCGGCCTGCCTCAAGACCTGGGGATGGGTGATATCCATGACGTGTACCAGCAGCTCCGCGTCTGTGATCTCCTCCAGGGTGGCGTGGAAAGCGGCCACCAGCTGCGTGGGCAGCTTCTGGATGAAGCCGACGGTATCGGTGAAGAGGGCGGCGCCGCCCCCGGGCATCTCGACGCGCCGCGTGGTGGGATCGAGCGTGGCGAAAAGCTGATCCGCCACCAGCACCTCCGCGTTGGAGAGCGCGTTGAGCAGCGTGGACTTGCCGGCGTTGGTGTAGCCCACCAGCGCGACGGTCGGCATGCCCGCTCTCCGTCGGCGTGCTCGATGGTGCTTCCGGTGCGCCCGCACCTTCTTCAGCTCCTCCTTCAGGTGCGTGATGCGCCTTCTGATCACGCGGCGATCCGTCTCCAGCTGCGACTCACCGGGGCCGCGGACACCAACGCTTCCCGTGGCGCCACCGGCGCGTCCGCCCGCCTGGCGGGCCAGGTGGGTCCAGGCCCGCGTGAGGCGCGGGAGCCGGTATTCGTACTGGGCCAGCTCCACCTGCAGCGTCCCCTCGCGCGTGTGGGCGTGCTGGGCGAAGATATCGAGGATCAGCGCGGTGCGATCCAGCAGCTTGATGTCCTCGCTGAAGATCTCCTCCAGCTCGCGCTGATGACGTGGGGAGAGCTCATCGTCGAACAGGACGACGTTGGCCGCCAGCTCGTCGACGCGCTCGCGTATCTCCCTCGCCTTTCCCGGCCCCACGAACGTGGCCGGGTGCGGGTGTACCAATGCCTGGACCTCATACCCGACCACGACCATGCCCGCTGTATGGGCTAGGCGCTCCAGCTCTGCCAGGGACTCCTTGACCGGCCAGTCGTGATCTGTCGAGAACGACGCCGGGCCTTTGGGCTCGACGCCCACCAAGAATGCACGCTCCGTCGGGGAGCCAGTTGGTTCAGCCGTGATAGTTAACCTCCTGGTGGATGGTTCCACCGTTGTTTCGTTGACTCATGTAGACAATTATAGAGCATATCGGCCTGCATGTCCACCAGAGGGCGGCTGGCCAGGGTGTTATTGTTTTCGCCAACCTTGCGAGCGCAGCTGGCCCTGGCGGGTGGTTTGGGGGCGGCTCCGGACAGCCACGGCGGCGACGGCGACGCGGGCGGCGGCG
>CAZNRX010000107.1:0-11661 GCA_964575455.1 uncultured Anaerolineales bacterium
CCATACCAGTCAGCTTTGTGATGCCTCACCCAGCAGAAAGTGTCCGGTAGTGAAATCTCTGAAGTCCCGAGATGTCAGCGCAAGAATACAGCATACCCTCACAGGCACCAGCTTGCGATCCGACTCACCGCTGCGTCTGCCAGTCACCCAGCGGGTGTCATCAACGTCTGGATGTCGAGCGGTTCCCCTTTGTCTGCGTCGCGCGCCAGCGTTAGAGCATCGTGCGCACACTTGGAGACGCAGATGCCACATCCCATGCACGTCCCACCGTCCACAACGGCCCTCCCATCCCAGAGCGACAGCGCGGCAAACGGACACGTCTCGACACACGCCCCACAACCCGTACAGAGATCAGCGTCCACCCGGCTCACATAACCAGAGGTTGCGAGCATGGGAACCCCCGTGCGGTGCGCCTGCATCGCCCCACAGCAGCAGCTGCAGCAGTTGCAGATAGCGTAGAAGCGCTCCAACATCGCGTCCTTGAAGAAGGCGTGATGGACGTGCCCGCGCTCGTCCTCGGCCTTCAGGATCTCCACGGCCTCCCGAGGCTCGAGCCAACGCGACCGCCGGGGATGATGGTCCGCGACGAAGCTCGCGAAGGGCTCACCGATGATGAGGCACACGTCCAGTGGCTCGCACGGATCCTCCCGCGAGGCACGGCACGGACAGTCGAGGACCACGATGTGCTCCGGGTTCTTGAGCACGATGTCCCGCGCCCGCTGATAGGGGATCACCTGCTCCAGGTCAGTCAGGCGGATCTCCTCATCCACGGTCACCAGCTGCGTCGCCTGCTCCAGCGGCACCGCTTTCCCATGGTAGCCATCGGCGAAGGCGGCACCATCATCAGAGCGACCCTCTTCGCGCCCGCCGCCGAGCACATTCAGAAGCCAGCTCGCGACCGGGCGCAGGATGCGCGCCAGGGGATGCTCTCCGGTGCCCACGCCAATGTAGAGATAGGGCCAGCGTGCGTAGACGTAGCCGTGCAGCCAGTCGAAGAGTGAGTGCTCCGACAGACGTCGGGATTCCTGCAGGAACTCCCACGTTGAAGGCCGCATCAACCAGGTCCGGAGTCGCCGCTTGCCGTCCGCTCTATCCTCTGACACGCTCCCCTCTCGCCCTATCCGACGCTTCTTTGATAGCTCACTACACGAAATACACCGATCTGGCCGCGCCAGCAAGACCACGCACCCTCAACCCTTCGCTGCCCCCGGAGAATGTGTCTCAACAGCCACTGTGGAAGCCAAAAACCGAGCCCCCTAGGTGCTCCCAAGGAACTCGGGCGACAAGCTAGAGCGGTCTCTTGAATGCAGCCTAGACGGAGGTTCCTGGCTTTCGCCGAAGGGAGACAGCAATCGCGCCACCAGCGGCGCCTAACGCAGCCGCCAGCAACAACCTCAGCCCGCAGCAGAGGACGGAGCTCCCTATGGCCCACCCTGGCCTCGCCATCATCCCGGGGTCGAGACCCAGGTCGCGCCACTGCTCGAGCAGCTGCGGCGGCAGTTGATCGAACTGGCGCCGGATAGCCGCCTGGCCCCCTCCCACGGTGAAGCGAACCGCGCTGACGATCACGCTGGTGATCCCGCCCCCGAGGGCTGTGATCAGACCAGCCACAGCGCCACTGCCAGCCCCTTTACCGGGATCGCGCGGAGGCCGCATCCAGGTCGCTGCCAGCACGCCCACGCCGACATAGAGCACCAGAGCCAGGACAGACGTGATACACCCCAGACAGGGCACCAAACCCAACAACGAGAACACCACCGCGACAGCGGCACCGATCAGACCGGCCTTCAGACTTGCAGACATAGGGTTCTCCTTTCAATGTAGCGGCCCGGTTAGGCCTGCTTGACTTAGCTTCCTGATGTCGAAGCCATTCAAACGCTCAGTATACTATAACTGCCCAGGAAGGCAATCGGTCGAACCAGGTATCACCACGAGATCTGGCGGAACTGACCGTCCTCGACTTGGTAGATCCATATCTGGGCATCCACCAGATCGCCATCGGCCTGATAGCGCAGGCCGTCCAGAAGTGTCGGCAGGGTATGCTGTCGCAGCGCCTCGGCGACGGCGTCGGCGTCGAGGGAGCCAGCCTTGCGTGCCGCTTCGGTCAGCACCTCCATCGCCACGTAGCCGTTGACCGAGTAGGTGTCCGGATTTCGATATTCCACCGCCTGGTAGGCCTCAAACCATCGCTCGTCAGCCACGTTCTCCGGGCTGGGCGCGAAGGCGCTGACGTACATCCCCTCGGCCGTCCCGGCGGCTTCGTCGATGGTGGCGCCCAGGAAGGCGCCATCGCTGGCCAGCATCGGCGCGTCCACGCCCGCCTCCACCAGGGCCATGCGCAGGTAGGGCGCCTCAATCTCGTACCCAGCGTAGAAGACGGCATCGGGTTGAGCCGCGACCACCTCAGCCACCTCGTCCTCGTAGCGGCTCTGTCCCTCCGCCACCTCCAGCTTGAGCACGGCCTCCGCACCTCGCCCTTCCAACTCCTCGATCAACAGGTCCGCCAGGCCCCGCCCATACTCGGTGTCGTTGTGGATCACGGCCACCCAGTCGGCGCCCAGTTCCTCGGTCAGGAAGCGGGCATCCACGGCCGCCTGCACCGTGTCGTCGGCGTTGACGCGGAAGAAGTTCCGATAGCCGCGCTCGGTGAGGCTCTTCTCCGAGGACGTCGGCGTGATCACCACCAGATCCAGATCCCGATAGTGCTCCATCGCCGCCAGCGTCTGGCCGCTGTTCAGATGGCCGATGACGGCCACCACGCGCTCCCCGCGGTCGAGGGCCTGCTGAACCTCCTCCACCTGCGAGACGGCCACGTCGCTGTCGGCCTCGTCGTCCAAAGGTCGCACGACGACGCGATAGCCCAGCAGGCCACTGCTGCGGTTGATCTCCTCCGCCGCCAGGCGCACGCCGCCCAACACCGTCTGGCCGCCGTTCGCCATGAAGCCGCTCAGCGGCACGGCGACGTAGACCACGGCATCTCCTTTTCGCGGCGCCTGGCCCCCGCCGCAGCCCGCGAGCGCGAAGCTGACGACGAGCAGCAGGGTCAGCAGCAAAAGCGCTCGCACGTTAAAGAGCGGAAGGGCGCGCGGGTTCGTGCTCGTCGGTCTGTGGAATGGTCTCCTGTATGTCATGGCCGAAATCCGTTCTTGGAATGCATCTCCCTACAACCCCGCTTGCTCCGAGACCTCATCGATGGTGCTAATGAGATCGTTCAACTGGTCGATCTCCTCGCGAATGTCGGCCTCCAGACGCTCGGACCGCCCGCTGCTGACGTCTCGCGCGCTGACCAGCTGGATCTGGCCATAGACGGTGGAGAGCGCCGTCGTGCTCTGCTCCAGCCGCAGCTCGGCCTGCTTCATCCGCGCGCTCAACGTGCGCAGGGTCTGCCACTGCTTCCCCTTGCTCTCCAACACGCGATCCAGCTCCTCCCGCAGCTCCGGATCCCGCTCCCGGTCGCGCCTCGCCGAAAGCTCCTTGATCTCACGGGGCACGGCCTCGCGCTCCTGAGCCAGTAGCTCGTCGTGACGGTAGGCGTCCAGCTTGGAAGCCAACCTGTAGATATTGGCGATCCAGTCGCTGAGTTGATTGGCAGTGTCCTCCAGCCGACCCCGCAGAACGCCGGCCCGTTGCTCTCGGATCAGCGTCTCGATGCGCCGCTGATAGGCCAGCGCGCTCTCAACCTCCCGCCGCAGCGCCGGATCCTCGATCTCAGCTGGGTCAAACTGCTGCTGGAAGAGCTCCAGCAGCACCTTGGCGTTCGCCTCTGCGTCGGTCAGGCTGGAGACGAAGATGCCGATCACCCCCAGCAAGCCCAGGACCGGCCATCCCCACACCGGCCACCACGGGAAGGGATGCGGCAGCAGCAGCGTCAGCACGATGGTCCCGGCCAGCACCACCGCGCTCTCCCAGCGGAAGAAGGCGTACTGTAGGATCGCGCTTTGAGCCTCTTTCTGGAGTTCAGATCGTATCGTCGCCACGCCTACCTCAGAAGTACGTCGAGATGACCCTGTAAAGCTCCTCGATATCCGTCTCGTCGGCGCGGCGGAACTGACCGTCACCCGCTTCGGCGATGCGCTCCAGGAGATCCTCGTCGGCGCCCCTCCCGAAGGCGATGGTGAAAACCACCACGTCGACGGCCCCCTCCTGCTCAAAGCGCCAGGTGAGATCGTTAACGCCGCGCCTGCTGGCGTTCTCCTGACCATCGGTCATCACCACCAGGGCATTGATCGCCTCATCATCCGCCATCTGCTGGAGGCTGTCGTACCCGTGCCAGACCGCGTCAAGCAGCGCCGTCTCACCATCCGCCTCCATCCGCTCGATCCGCTCCATCAGCGCCTGACGCCGGGCATCGTCCATCGGCTCCAGCCGCTCAATCGACTTGATGTTGGTGCCGAACTCGATCAGCCCCACGCGGTCCCGGTCTCCGCGGATCTGGGTCACGAAGGCCTTCAGCGCTTCCTGGGTGCGGGCCAGCTTCTCCCCGCCCATGCTGCCGCTGGTGTCCACCACCAGGTAGACGTTGGTGGGCCGCTTGGTGTACCACCAGACGTTCTGCACGACGTCCACGACCGAAGCGGAGGGGATCTGGAGCGTCGTCTGGGGCTGGCGCCAGTCGACGGCGTCGCTGTCCGCGAACGGGCTCCCCTCCTGATCCAAGGGGATGCTCAGATCGGCCGGGCGGTAGCCGGCAGCCAGCAGCCGCTTCTGGGCATCGGATGCGGTCATGAACGCGGCAAACGCCTGAAAGACGCGCCTCTGGTGGTCGGTGACCGCCGCCTCATCCCCGCCACCCAGCGCCAGCAGGGCGAGGGGATGGTCAGCCCAGAGCGTCCCCTCGGCCGGGTAGATGGCGACCAGTCGGTCATCCGGATGGGCCTGGTTCCAGCGCACCACCACCTGTTCCTGGGCCACGAAGGCGTCCAGGAAGTCTCGACCCTCCGCCGCCAGCTGCTCGACGATCACGTCCTCGCTCTCGCCGTAGAAGCGCACGGTCGACTCCACCGCCTGGACGTAGGCGAGCGTCTCCTCGTCTGTGGCGTCCTCCTCCGTCAGGCCCCGCGTCAGGCCGGCGCCGGCGTAGAACTCGGCCAAGGTGGCCAGCAGCCCACTGGCGTGGCTGGTGCTCGGATGGTTCCACTTGAAGCTCGGGTCGTCGGTCGCCTTCCGCTGGATCTCCTCCCACCCAACGGCCTGCTCAGGCCAGCCTAGATCGCGGGCGACGTCCTCCCAGGCGGCGATGACCACCGGGCTCGCCGCGTACCGCACCACCATGCCCGTGCGCCGATTGCCGATTGGGATCAGCGGCTCGCGCTCCGCGGCCTGCTCCTCGTCCTTGAGGGTGGCCCAGCGCCGCTCCAGTTGATTCAGCCAGAGGCTGCTGTCCGGCGCCAGGGCCTGGAAGCCAGGCGCGCCCAGGCTCCGGTCGACCATCTCCTGCGGCGTCAGCTCCACCGTCTCCACCCGCATAGTCTCACCGTCGGGCGTCGACCCCGCCTGACGGTTGAAGTCGTCGGTCAGAGCCTCGAACGTGTCCATCATCCCGGGCGACACGGCGACGGTGAGCGTGGCGCTATCCGGCGGCCATGGAGCGCCCTCTTCGACATCCCCACCCGTCGTCAGCCTGTTCCAAAGCCGGCCGCCAACGATGACCGTCACCAGAGCAGCACCCAGGCAGGCGATCAGAGAGAGGACCAACCCGACCCGCAGGCAGGAGCGGCGACCCGAGGTCCCTTCCCCCCGCCTACCCGTGGAGGGTCCTGGTTCCACTTGACCCATTGACCGCTTCATACTCGATCACTCCACCACATTCAGCTCGAACCAACGCAGCAGCGCCAGGAGTACGTCGCGGTTCGGGCTCCGCATGGCATCGGCGCGCGGGACCACCGGCTCCACCCCCTGATCCTCCCACTTGACGAAGAGGCTGTCCGGGTCAGCGTCGACCGCCACGTCCGGATTGGCGGGACGGAGGCCGTAGGCCAGGGCGTCTTTCTGCTGTGCTTCGCTCAGAAGATGCTGCTGGAAGGCCAACGCGGCGTTCTTCTCCAGCGCGCTGGTCTCCGGCCCCATCCAGACCGTGAAGGGGAAGTCGAACCATGTGACGTAGTCCGGGTAGTAGAGCACCAGAGGATCCTCCCAGCGGGTGAGGATGCCCTGCATATTCTGCAGCAGGTCGCTCTCCAACAGCTGGCCGCCGTCGCCCACGCTGTAGCCGAAGAGGGCGAAATCCTCGGCCGTGTAGGCGCTGGCGCTGCTCACGTCGGTGACGGCCCCCATCAGCTCCCCCAGCCAGGCCTGGAACGCCGGATCGGTGACGTGGTCAACGCCGACGTCCGTGCGGCCATGATACTCCCCGGCCGCGGCGATCATGGCGGCCAGACCGCCGGCGTTCTTGTTGGGGTTGGGCACCACCAGCTTGAAGTATCCCCAGCTGGGGTCGCCGCCCAGCTCAGGCCACCCTCCTTTGGCCACCGCCGCGTCGTGGATCGTGCTCCAGCTGATCTCCTCGAACTGTTCCTCCAACACGGTGGCCCGGCTCTCATAGATCCCCCAGGTAAAGAGGCTGATGGCGATCGGCCTCGCGCGGTACTGCCCGTCGGTGAGGAAGACGTCCCGGCCCAGCCGCTCCTTGTAGGAGGCGTTGGCGAGCTCCACCAGGTAGCGGCTGTCCGGGATCCAGACCGTGGGAAAGTCGTCGAGCGCGGCCTCTTGTTCCGGCGTCAGATTGTCAATATCGGCGTCGGCCGCCAGCGCGCCGAAGTCGTTCCGATCCCAGCGCCCCAGTGCGCTGAGACCATCCATCGCCACGACCTCCACCTGCAGTGGCACGCCCTCCAGCTCCGGGTCGCTGTCGTTGAAATCCTCGGCGGCAGCGCGCACCCAGGGCTCCACGGGCAGCGCGGTGAGCACGCGCACGGTGATCGCATCGGGTCGCTCGACCGTGAGCTCCTCGGCCGTACCGGGCGTCAGAGCGCGCCACAGCAACGCCACCCCAACAATCACCAGCGCGACCGATACGATGGCCACGAAAATCCAGCGGGTACGGTTCATACTCGTTTCCCCTCGGAACCCATCCCTCCGCGTCCCAAACCCTCCACCTCACACCTCACGCATCACGCCTCACGTTTCACGCTTCACGCCTCACGTTTCACGCTTCACGCCTCACGTTTCACGCCTCACTCAATCCCCAGCTTCCTCTTCCTCTCCGCCAACTGCGCGTCCAGCACGTCACGCTCGAGCACCTCGTCGATCTGCTCGTCCAGGCTGGCAGCACGCATCTCGGCGGCGGTGGTGGCCTTGTCCAAGCGGGCATAGATGCTCCCGGCGATGCGGCTGATGTCCGTGTCGCCGGAGCCCATCAGATCGTCCAGGCCCTTCATCGCGTCGACCGCGATCTCCTTGCTCTTGGCCAGCTCCAGCAGCGCCTGAAGCTCCTCGCGCTCCTGCTTCATCGTGGATAGACGCGCCTCCAGCTTCACCTTGGCATCCAGGAGCTTCTGATACTCCTCCTTCAGCCGCACGGCCTGCTCCTCATACGTCTCTACCAGGCGCAGCGTGCTGTTCAGCTTGCTCTGCGTAGCGGCCGCCGTCTCCTCGTTGCCCTCCATCAGGAAGGCATCCACAGCACGATCTAGTTCGTCCTCCCTCTGTTCCAGGTCGTTCAGCTTCCGCCTGACGGACTTGACCTCGCCACCTATCGTGGCCGCAGCGTCCTCCAGGTCCTCCAGGTTGTCCTCGACCTGGCGGATGTACTGATCGATCACCGCCAGGCTATTCGCCTTCAGGGCCTGATCGACCAGCGAGTGCAGATTCGCAGAGATCAACGTCGAGACCTTCTCCAACAGCGATGCCATGTTGAGCTACCTCCCTTACCTTTCTCTTTCTGTTTACCTGCCCTGCAGGCAGTCCCGCCCCGGGCACGGACCAACGCCTGACCTCAGAATGCCCACAGTCAAAACGCTCACAGCCAGCACGCTCGCAGAGGGTCTGTGACCCTCGACTCAGTGAGATCCTCCCCTGCAGCCACTCCAGACACTCGCCCTATAATACGCACTCCAGCCCAGAAAGTTGCGCAGAACAAGCTCCGAAGAAGACGGCTAAGCCCGACGCCAGCGCTCTACAGACGCCAGAACGCTCCGCGCTCGAAGATTCTCGCAGCCCTGCGCCCCCGCGTCTCCATCACCCGCCCGTTGGCGAAGTACTCGAAATCAAACGCCGTCATCTCCCCCGCCTTCTTCCCTGGGATCGGCATCAACCGCGCCGTCAGCGGCTTGTCCGCCACCAGCGAGAGCGTGGCCACGTCCAGCAAGATGGCGGAGATCTCCTCTGCGCTCACGTCGCCGGGCAGAGGGATGGTGTCCAGTCCGGTGCCGCACACCGTGGAGTAGAGAAGCAGACTGTCCAGGGTGAAGAGCTCCTCCACGCTGCGCGCGGCCAGCGTCTCATCCTCCAGCACGGGCAGCATCACGCCGGAGAAACCGCAGTGGTCGAAGGCCGCCTCCTCAATGGCCTGCTTGATGAACGCCACTGCAAACAGCGTGGCGCTGCCCCCGAAGGCATCCACGCCCAGCCTCTCGATAGCGTGCCCGATGCTGCGCTCCGTCTCCGGGAACGGCGCCAGCGAGAAGTCGATCCCGCCGAAGCCAAAACCGAAGTCGGCCGCCAGGCTCCCAGAGACGCCCTCGATGACCTGGGCCGCCTCCTCAATAGCCCTTCTCAGCTTCGCACCAGCCTCCTCCAGGCTCCCCACCCCGGAGAAAGCCTCTACCGCCAGATCCGCCGCTTCGGTGGCGATGGAGAACCGCGTGGTCCCACTCCCGTGGTAGGAGACGGGGAAGAAGGGCGAGCCCGGCCCGCAGTTCGCCAGCACGGCCAGCCGCAGGTTGCCGAAGCCGTCCGGCGTCGAGTGGGCGATCTCGGTCACGACCTGGGCCGACCTGGCGATGGCGTCCAGGTTGATCCCAGAACCGCGCTCGGCCACCAGTACCGAGGCGAAGGCCACCTCCGTGCCGCGAATCACCTCTGGGATAGACGCGATAGTGGAGAGGTCGCTCTCCGGGTCCGTGGCCACCACCGGCCCGATGGAGCAGTAGTCGATGCCGTGTGCCAGACAGGCCGCTTCCAAGGCCTGGGCGAAGGCCGGCGCCACGTCTGGCCCCTCGTCGCGCAGCACTTCTGGGAAAGGCTGCGTGGCCAGCCGCACCGTCTGCACCTCAAGCCCGGCCTCCTCAAACCGCGCCCGCGCCTGCCGCTGGAAGCCCTCAAACGCCTCAAACGATGCAGGGTCTAGAGGATAACGTACGTCTGTGCCCAGCGTCACGGAACGAATGCGCATAGATCCTCCTGGAGATCGAAATCAGTGACGGACGCTGATGATACCAGGAAAGACCTCCCCGAGCAAGCTCCCGTGTTGGTTCCCCTCCACGCTCCCCCCCTCTCCACGCTCCCCTCTCTCCACGCTCCCGCCGGATCTGGCGATCCGGCGCCCCCGCCCTTCCCTTGCCCACAGCGGATCACCCTCTCCCCCCTCGCTCTCAGCGGATTGCCAAATCCGCGCAACGGTCGGCGATCTGACGATCCCCTCCGAGCAAGATTCTCCACCCGTGCTCCTGCCGGATCTGGCGATCCGGCAGCTCAGACCAGCAAGAAATCCGCGTTATCCAACGGAATGATGACCGATTCCTTCAGCAAGTAAAACCTTGCGCTGGACCAAGCATAATCCTCAGGATGCTCCACCAAGTTCCAATGAGCCTGACACGGGTTGTTGTGAATGTAAGTCATCTTCTGGCGCAAGAACTCGGGCGAGAAAACATCCTTGGCATTGTAGCCGTCCTCCCACACCTTGTGCCGCTGCTTGCCCGGTTGTGTGACTGCCGAGGCCAGAAAACTCAGCGCCGCTTGGTTGCATTCAGCCTGATAATGCCGGATCAGCCGGTCAGCCATATGCTTCTTAAAGTCACGCAAGACATCTGCAAGGGGGTCATCGGGGCGACACTGAATGATGAGGTGAACATGATTCGGCATAATGACAAAGGCGTACAGCTCGAACCGCTCGCGCAGGCGCATGCAATCCAAGCTGTCCACGATCAACCGCTTGACCACGTCACGCCTGAACAGATGCCGCTGCTGAACGGCGCTGGTGGTGACGAAGTACAAGTGATCGGGGTTGAAATCCGGTCGCCAGTTCGTCATACTGGCCCTCTTTCCCCCGCTTCAAGCGGATTGCCAAATCCGCGTCTACACTGCACAACGGGGATCTGGGTGCCCAGGCGGTCTCCGCCCGGCGGCCTCCGCCCGTCGACCCGCGATCCCCTCTGAGCAGGGGCGCCTACTCCCGCCCCCCGCCGTTCGACCCCAGAACCACCAGCACCTCATCCTGCGCCACCTGCCGTCCGGGCGCCACGCGAACATCCCGCACCACCCCGTCCTGCGAGGCCCGAATCTCCAAATTCATCTTCATCGACTCAAGCACCGCCACCACCTGCTGCTCCTCGACCCGCTCACCCTCCCGCACGCACAGCTCCACGAGCAATCCCGGCAGCGGCGCCCGCACCTCCGCTCCTCTGCACCTCCGCACCTCCGCACCTTCGCCCCTCCGCCCGTTCCCGCGCTCACCGGCCCGACAGCCCTCCCCTCCGCCGCGCCGCAGCCGAGCTCGATACGGGCGCCCCCCGACCATCATCCAGCGATGCCCGTTATCACCGTCATCAACGTGGATCTCATAGGAATGATTGTCCACAAGCAGCGAATACTCGCCGTCCCTGCCAACCCGCTCCAGGTCGACATCGTAGGGCTCCTGGTTGACCCAAGCCCGCCCTTCGGCGCCGACCTCAATCTCGAATACGTCGCCGTCGACCGTGACCGTGTACTTCACCACCCTCCTCCTCGCCTCATCCGCTCCCAGCGACCCAGCATCTTCCATCGGCTGACGCGCCTGCCCCCGGCTTCGTCCGCCTGGCGCCTCCGGTGCTCCAGCAGCGCCGCCGTCACAGCGGCCGCCAGACGCTGATCGGCATAGGGATGCCGCGCAGCCCCCGCCTCCCACTCGCTTTCTCGCTTTATCGCTTGATCGCTTTCTCGCCTTATCGCTCTATCGCTTTTTCGCTCTATCGCTGAATCGCCCCGCAACTTCTCCTCCACGAAGCCGGTGTGGAACTGCCCGCCCAGGAAGCGCGTGCTGTCCAACAACGCCCGGTACAGCCGCAGCGTGGTGGTCACACCGGCGATCTGATACTCCTCCAGCGCCCGCCGCATGCGCACGATGGCCACCGCCCGCGTCTCCCCCCAGGCGATCAGCTTCGCCAGCAGGGAGTCGTAGTGAGGCGTCACGGTCACCCCCTCGGCGACCCCACTATCGACACGCACGCCCGGCCCGGCCGGCTCGCGCAGGCGATTGATGCGCCCGACGCTGGGCGCGAAGCCACGGTCCGGATCCTCGGCCAGGATGCGGCACTCCAGCGCCCACCCCCGAGAGACGATGTCCGCTTGGGCATGGCGAAGGGCCCGCCCCGCGGCGATGCGCAGCTGCTCCTTGACGATGTCGATGCCGGTAACGGCCTCGGTCACGGTATGCTCCACCTGCAGGCGCGGATTGACCTCCATGAACGTGAATCGGTATCTTCTCAATATTCCGGGGCAACTCTGATTCTCACAGGTTTCTGATGT
>CAZNRX010000108.1:0-11635 GCA_964575455.1 uncultured Anaerolineales bacterium
TCCCTGGAGAGTCAAAAAGTGTCAATCTAACTTCCCGGAGTTCTGAACCATGCCACCATATCGATTGGAGATTTGTAGTTGGCACGGTACCGGCCCACATCTCATCGTCTCGGCGCTGGCTGATGGCCGCCGCTCTGGTTCTGCTTCCTCCACGGGCTCCTGTGCCAGCGACTCAAACGAAGCGGCCAGGCCGTCCGATGCGGGCAGGAAGTCCTACAAGTGGTACCTGGCGCTCCATCTCGGGCGTGAGGTGGGTGAAAGTCAGTACGATGTCCTTCGCCTCCGCTAGCTGTCTCATCCTGGCGAAGCTGAGCACCGCCGAGGTGTCCAGGCCGCTCACCTGACGGAAATCCATCACGATGAAGCGTGGTGTAGGCAGGTTCGGATCGTCTATGCGCTCGCGGACCTGATCGACGAGCCGGTGGGCCGTGCCGAAGAAGATGAAGCCCTGGAGTTCAATGACATAGAGCTGATCCCCTTTCTCCCGAAGCAATCGGCGCGACGGTCTTGGACGGTCGACGTTGCTGCGGTAGCTGGTTCCCCAAACGGCGTGTTCAACCACGCTAGTGGGGGTTCCTCAGGGTACGACGTGCCGGAGAGGTGCGTCGTACCCCGTATCTTGTCAGACCACGGCGTCTCGGTACTTGACGCAGGGTGTCCAGGAGCCGAGGGGCCTCTTACAACCCTTGCAGGACATCTGACCCTGGCGCCGCTTGCAGTAGGTGCTCACCACGTAGTCGAACACCTTGGCGTTTCGGATGGCGAACGCTATCTCCTCCGCTATGGCCATCAGAAGCAGGCAATCCTTCTCTGTGAAGAGATCTCCGCCGGCCTTGTTCACCACCTCCATCACGCCCACCGGCTCGTCACCCGCCATCAGGGGAAAGGCTATGAGGTTGTTCGTTGGGAAGCCGAAGTCGGAATCGACCTTGTCATAGAACCGTAGGTCGCTGTACGGATCGTTGATCACCTCTGCTTGCCGGGTCCTCAATACGGTACCGGCCAGACCTTCCTCTGCCGGGAAGACGGCACCTTCCAGCGCCTCCTTCGCGGGCCCCTCTACGTGGTAGAACCGCAGGTTCTCCTTCTCGTCGTCGAGGAGAAGGACGGAGGCCTCCTGCGCCGAGACCACTTCCATGCAGCAGTAGAGTGAGAGTTGAAGCAGCTCGTGCAGGTCCATGGTCTGGGCGAGCATCGAGCTTACGGTCAGATAGGCGTTTAACTGCGAGAGCTGCCTCTCAGCCTCCTCACGCTCCGCTGCCCGGCTGACTGACGCGGCGAGTACACGGAGCAGCCTTTCCAAGAGATCGCTCTCTGGATATGTTGCGCCTTCATCCACTGCCAATCCCAGGAGGCCGATCCATCCGTCATCGGTCCTCAAAGGGTAGAGGACGAGCTCGCCGGCGGCCGCACGGCCGGGAGGGGCAGACAGGCGCAGCGGCTGCACCTCCCGTTCGCCCGAGAGTCGCCCGAGTTGCCTGGCGCATACGCTCTCCACGTCGGTCGCCATCTCTGATCCCCACCCATGCTGGAAGAAGCGAGGCAAAGGCAGCCGTGGATGCGCCACGTAGAGGCAGGCTGCGGTTGACGGCTTTGTGACCTGCAGGATCTCCAGGATGCCGGGCAGCATGTCTTCCGCGAGCTCTCCCAGATCGGTGGCCAGGTAGGCCCTTTCCATCAGATCCAGCAGAGGCTGTGCGTCGTCGAGGGTTCGAGTTTCCAGTTCAGAAGCAGACACGGTAGGTACCTCCTCTTCCTTTGCTGCATTTGCTTTGTGTTCGACGCTGCCGCCGCGGCGCTGCTATGGGCCGCGCAGCACCAGGGGCAGGAAGACGGTCCACGTATCCTGCGGCGGTTCCTCCACGTCGATGTGACGGGGGGCGCTGACGACTGTGTTGCACGCGTTGGCCGCTGTGACGGTGACGGTCTTGGTGCCGCTGATTTCCCAGGTGACGTCGATGGCGTCATGGATATCCGTGCTCACGTGGATCTCTGTCGTCTGGTCGGTGCCTTGCCAGGTGTAGGTGATCGGCTTTGTGGCTGTCGGCGGAGCGACGCTGGCGGTGAACGTGGCAGGGCTGCCGACGGTGGTTGTCGCCGGGCCTCCCAGGTAGAGGCTCGTGATGGCTTCGCAGGGTGGCAGCACCTCGATGGTGCGCGTGGTGGTGACGCCCACGCCACACGGATTGACCGCTGTCACGGTTATGGCATTGGTACCGCTTATGGCCCAGCTGAGGCCCAACGTGTCACTCAGGCCGCCACCGGTATGGACGACGGGCGATTGGCCCATCGCCTGCCAGGTGTACGTGATGGGCAGCGTGGCGGTGAGCGGGCTGACGGTGGCCGTCAACGTCGACGAGATGCCTAGTGTTGCCGTGACTGGGCTTATCACGTCGATATCTTCGAGTTCGATGCACGGCGCCAGCCCCCCTATCCTGACGACAAAGATGTCGTATTTGCCGGCGTTCGCGTTCTGGTAGGCTGCTACGGTCTCGAGGTCCGTCGATCGGGTGCCGCCCGTCACGTAGACGTCCCCCCGGGAATCGAGAGCGATGCCCAACCCCGCGTCGGCGCCGGAGCCGCCCAGGTAGCTGCCGAACAGCATCGTGCCCGTCGGGTCAAACTTCGCCACAAATGGGTCGCCGGGGCCGTAGAAGGCCAGGCTCTCCTCTGGGGCGACGCCTCCCAAGAAGGTGGCCCGAATGGGGTCGACAGTTGGGAAATCAGCGGATCCTGTGCCGCCGGTGACGTAGACGTTACCGATGCGGTCGATAACAGTTCCCCTGATGCCGTCGGTGCCCTGCCCGCCGACGAGTCTGCTGAAGATCAGGCTGGGAGGGTCGGTCTCCAGGCTCACCAAGAAGGCATCGTAGTCTCCTCCTCCGTAGCCTGGGCTGACAGCGGTGGTGGGGAAATAGGTCGACTTGGTAGCCCCGGTCCAGTAGACGGATCCGGACGCGTCGGCTGCAACCCCGCCGCTTATGTCCTCGTCCTGTCCCCCAAGATAGGTGGCGAAGAGCAGTTGGTCGTCGTTCGACTGAGATGGATCGAGCTTGACCAGGAAAGCGTCTAAGCCTCCCCTTCTTGCAGCTTGGATAGGTTGCTCCATCGGCAGGTCGTCGGACTTTGTTCGGCCGGCGAAATAGACGACGCTATCCTGGACGTCCAAGGCGAGGCCTTCTTCCGTTTCAGAGCCCCCGTAGCAGGTGGAATACACCAATGAGTCGGGGCCCGATTGTGTCGTATCCAGCACGGATATGGCAGCGTCAAAGTCTTCATGGCAGGCTTGGTAGGCGTCCTGGGTAATTGGGAAGTCGGACGACTGGGTGTGGCCCACCGTGTACAGGAGGCCGTCCGCGACGGCACACTGGGCCAACTCATCGATCTCGCTGCCACCCAGGTAGCTCGCGTAGTGGATGCGGCCGGCATCGTCCAGCTGTGCGACCATCCCAGTGTGATCCTGGGGTGCCTCGGATTGGAAGGCGCTGTTCGTCGTGGGGAAGTCGACTGACCGGGTGTAGCCCACCACGTAGGCCCTGCCGCTGGCATCCACCTCGATCCAGGTTGGATTGTCGAAGTCGCTCCCGCCGAAATAACTGTGGTAGACCATCTGACTGGCACCGGCTTGCGAGGGATCCAGCTTGGTGACGAAGGCGTCGTAGGCTTCGCCACCAAGGGTCCCGGCGACAAGAGACGAGGGCCCGAAATTCACGTCAGAGATCCCCGCGACGTAGATGTTGTCCTCACCATCCACGGCGATGCCGCAGCCCTCCTCGCTTCCACTGCCGCCGACGTATGTGCTGTAGTCTAGGGTCGGGTCTATGGTCAGAGGGAGCGCTTCGTCGTACTGCCCCACCGAGAAGCCGATGCGACCATCGCGGCGCACCAGGTATCGAACGACGACGGGCACCCGGTTGCCGTTCACCGTCTGCCAGGCGACGGGCTGGCGCTCGATCAGCGGAGGGGTCTCGTCGGTCTCACCTACGCTGATGACCAGCTTACCTTTGCGTACCCTGACGCTCGACGCGCCCTCGTACCTCCACTTGATGGCCTCAGGGTTGGCGCCCGGGGCGATGACGTAGGTTCCCTTCAAGGCGCCGGCCTGCCCGCTGTACACCAGGTCGATGCCGTCGTAGAGCCCCTCGTATGCGATGCTCTCAAAGGTGGAGATGTCGGTGTACCAGCTTTTGGGATCGTTGCCGAGGTAGTAGTTGACGATACCCGGCAGCTGCTCCCTTCCCACCACCTGGACGCCTTCGTTGGCACTCTCGAAACGGAGGCGCAGCTTGGTGGGATTCTGGTGCGGGGGTGACTCGCGCTGATCTCCTTCGAGCGACGGATTGAGGAGGTCCGCTACACGGTCCGGCGAACGCAGCGTCAGTAGGACCTCTCCACGGGCGAAAAGAAGCCGGCCGGCAGAATCCAGGGTATTGAACAGCACGTCAGGCCCGGCCTGCCCAACGTTGTGGACGAACACCGTGGATTGTGCGCCGACGCCTTCGTCGAGTTCCGAGTCCACGGTCACTAACGGAGCGGAGGCCGGTGGCCTCCACAGAGGCGAACACGAGATCACAAGAGCTGCGAGTGATACGAGGCTCAGGACGAGCCGAAGCGATGAACGACTGGACATGACACTTCCTCCTTGCTTGTAAAAGACGGATCCCGATCCCGGCGCGCTGCTGCGAACGGACGCGTGCTATACGTACGGCAATCTGCTGGCAACCCCTTTGGCCGTTGACTGCTGATAGTCGAATCCCCGGACGCCGATGAAGAAGAACACGATAGCGAAGATGAGCAGTGCGACTGTGGGCTCTAGGACATCTCTTAGTGTCCCTCCGTAGAAAATCAGGGTGTTGAGAGCGTCCAGACACCAGGCGATGGGCGATAGGTGGCCCAACGTGCGCATCCAGCGGGGTACGAAGGCGAGAGGCCACCAGGCCCCTCCGAGCGGAGCGAGCAGCATATAGGCGGTCGTCGCCAAGCTGGTCGCTTGCTGGGGCGTCCTGGCCAACGTTCCCAGCACCAGAGCCATCGCCGTGATGGTCAGGACGTACGAGCTTCCCACGATGATGGCTGCGAAGGGCGCGTGGCCGAGGTCGGCCCCAAGTAGCGTGCCGAAAAGAAAGAGCGTAGCGAACTGCAGGCAACCCAGGAGATAGGTCGACAGCAGCTTACCGCCCAGCCACTGGGCCCTGCTCACTGGCATCATACCTAAGCGGGGCAATATCCCCACCATGCGCTCCTCGGCCAGCGATTGGCTCATACCGAATATGCTGACCATCACAAACATCACGACGATGCTGGGTGTGGACAGCTTGAAGCCGTTCTCAAGCACTTGCGTTCCCATAATTAGTGCCTTGCTCGGACGATCCGATGCCGCGGTGACCTGCACCAGCGACGCACGTTCCCAGGTGGCTTCCGCCTCCGCCCGTCGGGCTGTATAGAAGGCGGGCCCGGTCTCGATGTCCAGCGACTCCGCCATCTGCGTGCTGAGCCGGGCGGCGACGATGGGCCCACTTACGTCGGCGGCAGCGCTTTGCAGCGCTCCGAACACGATCTCCGAAGCGGCTGAAGCCCCGCTGGTCCGGAGAACGACGGATACGTCCTCTCCTCTCTCCAGTGCAGCGGCGAATCCCTCTGGGATGGTGAGGATGGCGAAAGTGGCGTCATTGAGGAGGCGCTGATGGGCCAACGAAGGGGACAGGGGCCTCCCCCCCAGGCCGCAGGCGTCGTTGGTTTCGTCCCGAGCGGGGGTGGAAGGCATCCCGGGGCAGATGAGAAGGGTCGCGTTGGCGTCTGCCACGGCTGCCAGGAAGGCTTGCGAGGCTTGTGTTTCGTCCTCATTCAGAACGTCCACGCGGATGGTGGCCGGGATGAGCTGAGCGACTTCCTGAGCACCCGCGCCAGCCAGGTAGATGATGAGCACCGGCAGCGCAAGGAGAAGGAGCCAGTTTTGTCTTTCTCGCAGCGTCATCTGGAGATCGTTGCTGGCGACAACCCATACCTTGTGCATGTTGTTCTACCGCCTGGTAGCTATAGAAACTCGATGCGGCGCTTCAGAAGCAGGCTGCCGATGATGAAAAAGGACGACGCCATGACCCAGAGGATCGATACGTGGGGCAGGATGCTGACCACGCTTCGTCCGACAGCCGCTCTCAGAAACCCATCCATGGCCCAGTAGTGATAGGTTAGCCGAGAGATCAGGTCGAACGGCCCAGGCAGCAGGGCAACCGGAAGGAAGATGCCGCCGATCAGCCCCATCAGCAGGACGACGGCCCGGCCATAGGTCGCGGCCTGGACGTAGGTGCGAGCCAAGCTGGCCACCGTCACTCCGAGTCCCGTGGCTGCCGCTACCGCGGCCAGGATGATCAGAGTAAGGCTTAACATTCCCACCGTCCCCTGATCTGCGCTGCTGCCCAAGGTGGCTGTGTCGAATCGGATGCGCTCCAGGGCGGCGACGCCGCCGACCATCGCTGCCATTTGGATCAGGCTGTTGAGGTACGTTCCCAGTGTCTTCCCTCCTAAAACGATCCAGGGCCTGGTTGGCGTGACGTACATCCGCTGCAGCGTCCAACCAGACTTCTCCTCCAGGAGCGAGGCGCTCCCCATCAGGGCTGTGAAGCTAGTGAACGAAATCGCCAGCGCGGCGGCAAGGTAGTGCGTCAGGCGGACTTGAGGCGCTGGTGGGATGGCCTGGATGCGTTTGATGTTGATGGGGTTTGACTCTGGCAGCGCCGCAGTCAGCGCCAGATCCGCGAGCGCTTTGTCCAGAGCGCCAACTTTCAGGTCTGCACGTGCTCGGGGGTGTTGGGCGAGGGCCTTGACGGTCGTGTAGAGAGTGGCTTCCGCGGCAGCGGCTCTCCTGTCCAGCGTCTCAATGAGACTTGTGAAGGCCTCTCCTCTAAAATCATAGACATCGTTGACGTAGACCTCCAGGGTGCCGCGTTCGGTGGACCACGCTGCGGAGAAGTCAGACGGGATGAGCAAGGCTGCCACAAGCTTTCCCTGCCGGACCAAGCGTCGTGCCTGAATCTCGCTATCCATCTCCTGCACGCTCAACAGGTCGAAGCGTGTGTCGCTGCGTAGCGGTGGGGCATCCGAGTCTGGATTCAGGGTTCGCACGATGACCTCACCGAAATTCCCCCACTCACCTCCCCGATCCTGATTGACGATGGCGACGGGGATGCGGGGGTTCGGGATGCCTCGGCTCAACACCAGGTCCCCGAAAGCCAGATCGATGAGAACCGTGACCGCCAGGGGCGCGGCAATGGTCAACAGCAGCACCGCGGGGTCCGTGAATCGTAGGACCACCTCTTTCCACGCGATCAGGAGCAGTCTCTTCACTTCGGCGCTCCTCCTGAATCCGAGAAGCCGACGGCCCTTCTCACCAGGTCAAGTCTCCTCCCGATTGAGCCCTCGGCCTGTTCCCATTCTGGCCATTCCGGCTTCGGATAGAAGTTATAGCGCAGGAAGCACCGGTCAATGACCGCGTTGGGCCAGCGGCTGACCAAGATCATGCCCTTTGACGCCAGCCACTCCCGCAGTTCCACGGGCTGCGAGAAGTCCACGAAATCGTCCCATGAACCTGCGAAGCGGTGCGGCCAGCCCCGCGCCAATGGATGGTCCCGTTGATCGGGTCCTTGCTCGTGCAGCCGGCGGTAGGTGCCTCTCATGTCGAGCCAGATGCTCTCGCCCCGCATCGTCTCCCAGCCCATCACCAGAGAGCCGTGCTTGCCCCACTGCACGCCCACCCAGGGCTGTCCGTCGTGCGCGTTGGCGTCGGCCACCGCCGTGTCGCTGGTGAGAACCCTCCCGTGGTAATAGGCGTGGACGTCGTTCACGTCGCCGCTGGTCGTATCGTACGCCACCCAGACCACCTCGTGGTCACAGGGGTCGTTGTCGTCTGGATAGTCGATGTCGTCCTCCCAGAACAGGTGGTATGCGATGAGCGGTCGTTCCGGATGCAACACGGCGGCACAAGCCTTCAAAGGAAGCGGTTCCTCCTGCGTGACAAAGAGGCGCGGGGCGTGCCGCAGTGCCAGCGCTTGCTCCTCCTGCGTTGGTTCCCGCGATGGTTCGCTTTCCAGAACCTGCGCGTAGAGGGCGCTGGCCTCCGCCAGCCGTCGCTGACGATGCAGTGCCACTGCCCGCTCGTTGAGGACAGGTAGTTCCTCTATCCCTTCGGCTTTCTCTCCCTTGCAGCCCGCGAGTACCAGGATCAGGGCCAACGTGGGAATCAAGCCTCGCACGGCCAACCAGCGGAATCGGCCAATCGTTTCGCCAAGGTTATCGATCTGCATTGCGCACACATCCAGGATCGGCGGCCAGGTAGTCCCCTGTATAGGCATAGGCCCGTGCTCTGCAACCACCACAATCGAACTGCGGTGCCATGGACAGCACCTCCACGGTGCCGCTGTCCCGCGACCGTTCCCACAGTAGGTTGAGCAAGTCCTCCCGTTCCTCGGGGGTGAGATCGTGGTCCGCGATGAGGGCGCCCCGCCCAGTGGGGACGAAGTTGTAGACCATGAACCAGGTCACGCCGCGTTCCTCACAGAGATCGATGATCTTTGGGATCTCCCGATAATTGTCCCGGGTGGCCGTTGCGGCGACATTGACGAAGAAGCCTGCCTCCACGCAGTTTTCTATCCCCTGGATCGTTCTTTCGAAGACACCGTCTATCCCCCGGAAACGATCGTGGGTGGTCGCCGATGCGCCGTCAAGGCTGATCTAGATGAACTGGATCCCCGCGTCCTTCAGTTCCCGAGCCCTGCTCTGGGTGATCAACGTCCCGTTGCTGGCGAGGGCTACGTAAAGCCCCTTGTCGCGGGCATGCCGAACGAGCTGGAGCAGATCCTCTCGAACAAGCGGCTCGCCGCCGGAGAAAGCGAGGATCGGAACACCGACCCGATCCAGCTCATTGATGACGCTCCTTGGCCTCGGGGGTCGTCAGTTCGTCCGGCGACGGCTCACCTGCGCCAGCGTAGCAGTGTCTGCACCTCAGATTGCAGGCGTGGGTGACGTCCCAGACGATCAGGAAAGGCATGCCGGTGACGAATGGTCGCTGCACGCCAAACCGGGCGATACCGCTCAACACGTTCGCCAGGCTCTTGCGCCAGTACGGGTGGCGAAATTGTTCCTTCATCGTCTGTACGCCGACGCCAAATGGTTTTGCGCCTGTTCTCAGTACCCAGCTCAGCGCTTTCGCCGCCAGGCGACACCTCAGACATGCGCTGTTCCGCTCTCCGACGAAAAACTCCAGCGCCACCTCAACACGACTGCTCCCGCACGTCTTGCAGAAACCCAGGCCGGAGAGCATCCTTCGGCTTAGGGGATTCCCAATCGTCGACCTCAGCACGCGGACTGCAGTTCCAGTATCCATCACACTACCACAGGGCCGGGAGCCCATAACGTGGCTCTACTCAAAGAACCCCTTACCGTGCCATTCCTCCTGCCAGGCCTTTTCGGCGATGCGGCGGTACTCCTGGGCGAAGTCCAGGAGCCTGTCGTACTGCTCGTTGTAGATACTCAGTGCCCCGGGATGTGTTGCCTTGGCCCCGTGCGTCTGGATCAGGTCCCTCGCCACCCAGGGGGAGTCGATGATCATGCAGGGACAGAGGTGATTGCTGTCGTAGGGCTGCCTGGCTCTGATGTCCGTGAAGAGGGGGCTCTTGATGGCCTGAAGGAGGGTGGTGTCCCTGACGTTGTCCGTGGCGAAGTGGGTGAAGACGCATGGCTCGATATCACCCCTGGCGTTGACGTGGAAATACCTCCTCCCGGCTGCAATACACCCCCTTACGTAGGGGCCGTCGTTCCAGAAATCGATGACCAGGAGAGGCGTGGTGCCGCGGATATCCCGAAGAGCGCCCCTCAGACGGTCCCTTTGCCGAGGGGAGAGCATCGATGAGAAGTCACCGTTGCCGTCCACCGGGACGTACATGAAGTAGTAGTTGACCAAGGCACCCTGATCCACCAGGAAGTTCAGGAAGGGCAAGGAGATCACTTCTTCAAGGTTCTGCCGCGTGACGGTAGTGGAGGTTCCAAAGGGGACCTTCGACTGGCGCAAGTGCTGAAACGCCGTGAGGATCTCCTCGAAAACCCCAGCGCCTCTTCTCTGGTCGGTGTTCTCCTGAAATCCCTCGATGCTGATGACGACGATGACGTTGCCCATATGGGACAGCCGCTCGGCGACCTGGGGGGTGATGAGCGTGCCGTTGGTGTAGATGTGAAACAGGACGTGGGGGTACTGCTCGATCAGGTCAAGCGTATGCGGATAGACGAAGGGCTCACCCCCGCTCAGGACGATGAGGAAGATACCCAGGTCCTCACATTCGCCCAGGATTCTCTTCACCAGGGGGAAAGGCAGCGAGTCGACCTGGCCGTATCCGCTGGCATAGCAGCCGCGGCACTGAAGGTTGCATCGGTTGGTGGGACTCAGAACCAGCAGGTAGGGGAAGTTGGCGATCCCGTGTTCTTCCGTCAGCTGTTTGCGAATCTGATGGCCCCGGATAAGGGAGTTGTAGATGAGGGTCTGGAAGAGCCTGCGGCGCCCGTCTGGCGTCATCGATGTCAGGGCCCTTTCGAAGAAGGCTGAGGCTGGGTGATCCGGGTCCTCCAGTAGCTCGACGATGTCCCCGACAAAGCAGTTCAGCTCCTTGTGTCTGGAGAGCATCTGTATCATTTTGAGCAGTCCGTTGCAGTCGCCGCCGTTGGGCATGGCAAGTCTGCTCAGGACTCTGCCCAAGAACCGGTGACCGGTTTTTACTGAGATCTCTCGCAAGTCCCGCAATGGCTGCATCGTTCGTTCCTAAAAACGGTCTTTCAGGCCGCGTGAGAGCGGCGGGTTTGTGTTTGCCGACCCGAAGGCCGGCCCTGGCGCCAATGAACCTGCTCAGCCAGGAGCCGAAGGAAATCTGGGTGCGGATGACGCTCAGCCGCTGTCCCCACCACGATCATCTGCGCGCCGGCTTCCACCTTCTGGCGGGCCGTCTCCGGATCTCCAATGCCGCCGCCCACGATGACGGGGATTTCGACCCGTCCTCTGACGGCCGCGATCATCGCATCTGGCACTGGTTTGCGGGCTCCACTTCCCGCTTCGAGGTACACGGCCTTCATGCCTAGCTGTTGAGCTGCCAGGGCATGCACCATAGCGATGTCACTCTTGTCCCGAGGGATCGGTTCCGCGCCGCTGAAGAACTGAGCTGAGGTCGTTCCTCCGGATTCGATCAGCAAGTAGGCTGTGGGGACCACCTTCAGCTTGCATCGGTCGATCCAGAGCGCGCTTCTGACGTGCTCACCGATCAGATACTCCGGGTTTCGCCCGCTCACTAGACTGAGCAGCAGGATAGCGTCGGCGTTGGGGGAGATCTGAGCAGCGGGTCCTGACACGCCAGGGAACAGTATCACAGGAATATCGTCTATCCCCGACCATCGCACTGACGAGCGGATCGCCGCCAGTGTGTGATGAAGGTGATCCGTGTAGAGGAAGCTGCCGCCGACCAGCAGGGCATCGGCGCCGGCAGCGATGGCCCTCTCTGCCAGCGCCGTCCCATCCTCGCAGGGCTGTTTGTCAGGGTCGATTAGGGGCATGGTTCAGAACTCCGGGAAGTTAGATTGACACTTTTTGACTCTCCAGGGA
>CAZNRX010000109.1:0-11156 GCA_964575455.1 uncultured Anaerolineales bacterium
GGACGCCCGCCGCTTGAACCGCAGGTCGGCCGCTCGCGATGTTGATCCCGAGGTTCTCCCTGTGCCCGCGCCGCCGCCCACGTCGTCGCCGCCGCCCGCGTCGCCGTCGCCGCCTTGGCTGTCCGGAGCCGCCCTCAAGCCACCCACCAGGGCCAGTCGCGCTCGCAAGGTTGGCGAAAACGATAACACCCTGCCTATCCCTGAAGAAATCTTGATAATCGAGCAAGCATCTGGTATAGTAGGGTGTCTGGTTCTGTCACCGAGCAGGAAGGAGCACGTTTCAACGGATGAGTTCGACGCTCACCGTCTGATCAAGGATGTGTCATCACCTGTTGTTGCAATTGCGACAATCAGACTTGGCTCTACTGAAAAAAGGGAGCTCACGGTGCCTGGCACTTGGCGAAGCCGCCGTCAAGCGTGCCAAGCGCCAAGCCGCCAAGCCGCTAAGCCAGTGCCTGGCACCTGCTGTCAATGCCTATCGAAAGCCTTCTTTCAGAGGAGCCAGACTTGACCCTGAGAGAGGACGAGCGATGAGAGATTATGTATCTACGCTGGCCATGGTTCTGACCGTCATCGCACTGGCGTTGACGGCGTGCGCATCACCCAGGCAGCAGGAGGTCGTGGTCACAAAGATGGTCATCGAGGAGAGAGAGGTGACCAGAGAGGTCACACGAGAGGTCACCAGGGAGACCACGCGAGAGGTCACTCGCGAGGTGACCCGGGAGGTGAAGGAAGAACCGGAGTCGGTGCAGATCCACCTGTGGACCAGCGAGACCAAAGATGACGGCGGCCTGCAGTTTGTGCAATCGTTGGCTGACCACTACACATCGCTCAAGCCCCACGTCACGTTTGACATCACGCAAAAGGACGTGGAGGCCCTGCGTGAGGATCTACTGCTCACCTCCGAATCCGCTGCCAGCAAGCCCGATGTGCTGTGGACGACCAACGATCACATCTCGCTTTTCCAGAATGCCGAGCTGATCTTACCGTTGGACGGCAGGATCGACTCAAGCCGATACGTCGACCCGGTGCTGGCGGCCGTCCAGCGGCACGAGCAGACCTGGGCCGTGCCGATAAGCGCCGGTCACCACCTCATGCTCATCTACAACAAGGACTTACTTCCGATGCCTCCCCAGACCACCAATGAGATGATCACGGTAGGCCAGAAGCTGACAACGGGCGACCAATATGGCCTGGTCTACAATCAGACCGATCCGCTGTGGCTAATTCCGTGGCTGGGGGGCTTCGGAGGTCGCGTCTTCGAGGATGATGGAGGACCCCCAACCCTCAACACCCCGGAGATGGTTGCTGCTCTCCGCTTCATGCGCGATATGGTCCACGAGAGCGCCATCGTCCCACCGGGAACGGACTACGATGGGTCCTACGTCTCGTTCGTCCAGGGCAAGGCTGCCATGACCATCAACGGCAGCTGGGCGCTGGACAGCTATGAAGAAGCCCTGGGCAACCGACTGGGCGTCGCTCGCCTGCCGAAGGTCAGCTCAACCGGCGAGTGGCCCCACCCCTATATCAAAGGGACCTGCTTCATGTTCATGACCAGCCTGCAGGGGAACCAGGCCAAGCTAGAGGCGGCGCTGGACTTCGCGAGCTTCGCCACCAGTGTGAGCAACCAGGTGCTCCTGGCGGCGAAGCTCCGTGGCGAACTCCGCCGCGAACTCCGCCGCCTCCCCGCGCTGAAGGCGGCCCTGGATGACCCGCTCATCGCTGACCATCCCATCCTCAAGGGCTCAGCCGACCAAATGAGGGTCGGCACGCCGATGCCAACGGTCAGCGAGATGCGCTGCAACTGGGACGCGATGAGGCCCGAGATGCAGGCCGTCCTGGCCGACAACAAGTCGCCGGGGCAGGCCGCGCAGGACATGCAGGTAGCGGCAGAGAACTGTGTGAAAGGACTTGACTAAGCGGCGCGCGACACCGCCCCCAGGCAGTGCCATTGCGCTGAGACCGATGAAGAGCCAGGCGCCGACCACTGGGGGGGGTTGACGAAGTGGTAGAGTCGTTTTCTCGGATCCGCCGGATACATCACTATTGAGTTTGGAGGCAAACATCCATGAACGCCGAGACCCCCAGCTGGGTCAAAGATGCCGTCTTCTACCAGATCTTTCCTGACCGCTTCGCCAAGAGCGACCGGGTACCCAAGCCCTCTAACCTCGAGCCATGGGATGCTCCACCTACGATTTACGGCTTCAAGGGCGGCGATCTGCTGGGCATCGTCAAGCATCTCGATTACCTGGAGGCATTGGGCATTGACGCCATCTACTTCAACCCCATCTTCCAGTCGGCGACCAATCACCGCTACCACACTCACGACTACTATCAGGTGGATCCGATCCTGGGCGGAGACGAAGCCTTCCGGGAGATGCTGGATGCGGCCCACGCCCGAGGTATTCGGGTCGTGCTCGACGGGGTCTTCAACCACGCCAGCCGCGGGTTCTATCAGTTCCAGCAGACCCTGGAGAACGGAATAGACTCTCCCTACCTCAATTGGTTTCACTTCGACCTGGAACGATTGGAGACCGAGAAGCAGCTGGAAGCCTACCCGGGCGAGACGCGCGAGACAAGCTTCCGACGGCGACAGGAGTCATTGGACGACCTGGGCTATCAGGCCTGGTGGCAGATGCCAGCGCTCCCCAAGCTCAACACCGACACGGAGGCCGTGCGACAATTCATCTTCAACGTGGCGCGGCATTGGATCGACTTCGGCATTGACGGCTGGCGTCTCGACGTCCCTCAAGAGATCGATGACGACGCGTTCTGGCGAGAGTTCCGGCGCGTGGTCAAGGGCGCCAATCCGGAGGCCTACATCGTGGGCGAGATCTGGCACGAGGCCAGCCACTGGCTTCAGGGTGATCAGTTTGATGCGGTCATGAACTACATCTTCAATCGTGCCTGCCTCGGCTTCTTCGGCGGCGAGAGCCTGGACGTCAGCCAACGACCTGGAGGCTATCGGCTGAAGCACATGAAGGCGACCGAGTTCGCCGACGAGGTCGATCACATGTTGGGCCTTTACGACTGGCAGGTGACGCTGGCGCAGCTCAACCTGCTCAGCAGCCACGACATGCCCCGCTTCCTGACGTTGGTCCATGAGGACAAGAACGCGCTGAAGCTGGCTACCCTGTTCCAGATGACTTTCCCCGGCGCGCCCTCCGTTTACTACGGCGACGAGGTGGGGATGGAAGGTGGCCCTGACCCAGACTCTCGCCGCAGCTTCCGCTGGGATGCGGCTGGCTGGGACGAGGATCTGCTGGCCTTCTTCCGTCGCGCCATCGCCCTGCGCCACGAGCATCCCGCGCTTCGCCGCGGGCGATACCTCCGCCTGCTCGACGACGACCAGCACAACGTCTACGCCTTCGCCCGGAAAGGAGACCAGGAGACGCTGGTCGTCGTGCTAAACAACGGGAAAGCCCCCTACGAACTGGACGTAGATGTGGAGGCCCTATTGGGGACGCCAGCTGATGACGAGCCCCTCCAAGACGTGTGGGCGGACCACGAGGCACGAGTTGTCGATGGCCGCGCGACCGGTGCGACGCTGCCGCCGCGCTCCGGGGCCGTGCTGACCATATCATGAGTTGAAGCACCCAGACATCAGCTGAGAAGGAGCGAAGATGATCACGACTCACAGGTTGCGTCGACTTGCTGCGCTGGTGGCGATTGGATCGGTGGCTCTGCTGCTGACGTCCTGTCGCGCAACGCCAGAGCCTACCCCCACCATGATGGCAACCGCGCCGTCCATCGAGGAACCTAGCCCCACCGCGGCTCCCACGGTCGCGTCAGAGGACGTCGTTCATCTGGCCGTCGTTTGGCACCAGCATCAGCCAGTCTACTTCAAGGATCCAGAGACAGGGGTCTACGCCAAGCCCTGGGTGCGCGTGCACGCCGCCAAGGACTACTACGATATGGCCGCCATCCTCAAGGAGTACCCGGACATCCATACAGCCTTCAACATCACGCCCAGCCTCATTCGTCAGTTGGACCACTTCGCGGCTGGTGCCACCGATGCGTACTGGGAGATGACGAACGTCCCGGCCGACGAGCTCACAGAGGAGCAGAAACGCTTCCTTATCCGCCGCTTCTTCGACATCAACCCCCGCATCATCGAGCGCTTCCCGCGCTACGTCGAGCTCCAGGGGATGCGGACCGGCGTCAGCGATGAAGAGATAGAGGCTGCGCTGGAAAGCTGGACCACCCACGATTTCCGCGATCTGCAGGTCCTCTTCAACCTGGCGTGGACCGATCCGAGCTTCCTGGCCGAGGAACCGCTGGCCCCTCTGGTCCAGAAGGAGCAAGGCTACAGCGAGGAGGACAAGACCATCGTCCTTGACGAGCACCTGCGCATCCTCAAGGCCGTCATTCCGCTCCACCGAGAGATGCAGAAGGCGGGGCAGATCGAGGTGACGATGACGCCCTTCGCCCATCCGATCCTGCCCCTGCTGGTGGACACCACCCTGGCGAAAGTCGCCATGCCGTCCGCCGAGCTGCCCCTACCTCCCTTCCGCCACGCGGAGGACGCGGAGGCCCAGATGACGCGGGGCATAGCGATGTATCGAGATCACTTCGACACCGATCCACGGGGGATGTGGCCTGCCGAGGGCTCCGTCGCCCAGATCATCGTGCACCCGGTGGGCGATGCTGGCATCCGCTGGATGGCCTCGGACGAGGGAGTGCTGGCGAAATCCCTGGGCATGGATGCCTTCCCTCGAGACACTGACGACGTGGTGCAAGAGACCGACGCGCTCTACCGGCCCTACACCGTCCTCGGCGGCGCCCAGGAGATCCCGGTAGCGATCGTCTTC
Organism: uncultured Anaerolineales bacterium; assembly: GCA_964575455.1. Classification (GTDB taxonomy): domain Bacteria; phylum Chloroflexota; class Anaerolineae; order B4-G1; family B4-G1; genus SKLM01. The sequence goes on from CAZNRX010000109.1 coordinate 4,812, forward strand.
CGGGACACGGTCATCTCCGATAAGGTCGGCTTCACCTACTCCGGCATGGCGGGGGAGGCCGCCGCCGAGGATTTCATCAACCGCATCCACGATATCCACGACCGTCTGCAGGAACAGGGGGCAGACGAGCCGAACCTGGTCACCGTCATCCTCGATGGCGAGAACGCTTGGGAGCACTACCCAAACGACGGCAAGGCATTTCTGCACAATCTGTATCGTATGCTCTCCGAGGATGAGCGCATCATCACGGTGACGCCTAGCGAGTACCTGGCGAAGTTCCCAGAGGAGCCCAGCCGCCAGATCGACGATCTCTGGCCAGGCTCCTGGATCAACCACGACTTCTCCACCTGGATCGGCGAGGACGAGGAGAATCGCGCCTGGGACTACCTGCGGCGTGTGCGCGAGACGCTCAAGAGATACGAGTCCGGCCTCCGCACCCCTCCCAGCGAGGAGGCGCTGGAGGAGGCCATGACCCAGATGTACATCGCCGAGGGGTCCGACTGGTTCTGGTGGTACGGCGCGGATCAGAACTCCGGCTCCGACGAGGACTTCGACCGCCAGTACCGCGACACGCTTAAGCAGGTGTTCACGACCTTAGGCGAGGAGCCGCCTGACTGGTTGAACGTGCCCATCATCGCCGAGTCGCCTGCCCCGGTGGAGCAGGCCGCCTCCGGCTTGATCTCACCGACGATCGACGGGCTCGTCGGCGAAGGGGAATGGGAGGCCGCGGGCACCTACAGCATTGGCGGCGGCGCGATGGCTCCCGGTAGGGTGCCCATGGATCATCTCCTCTACGGCTTCAGCAGCAAGAACCTCTACCTGCGCGTGGATGCCGGCGCCGACTGGGGCGCGTTGACCACCGCCGGGGGCAACCCCAACGCTCGTGCCTACCTCGGGATCTACCTCCTGCCGCCAGGCGGCGGCACGGCCAGTGCCTTCTCCCGGTTCGGCAAGGCCGAGACCTACCTCGGCTTCGGTGCGACGCGCCTGCTGGAGGTGGTGTTCGCCGCGAACGCCGAGATTGTGGACTTGACCTTCTCCACCTTCGACGGGGAGCAGTGGGTCGTGCAAGAGCTTCCTGGCGAGCAGGCGATCCCCCGTCAGTCGCCCCTAGCGGTTCGTGAATCCGCCGCCGTCAGTGGCCCCACCCTGGAGCTGGCGCTGCCCCTGGAGGTCCTGGCGCCCTCAGAGGCCGGTGAGGGGACCGCTATGGACAGCGGCAACCGCGTGCAGATGCGGGCTGTCTACAGCCGTGGTCCCAACGCTCCGGAGGACGCCAGCGATCTGGTGCTCATGCCCAGTAGCGGCCCGGCCCTCGTGGTGGTGCCCGACCTCGGGCTGACCACAGAGGTGTTGGAGATCACCGATCCGGAGGAAGACGACCACGGGCCTGGCAGCTACACCTATCCTACGGATGGCGTCTTCGAGCCAGGCGTCTTCGACATCACCTCATTCAGCGTGGGGTACGACAACACAAACATCGTCTTCCGGCTCACGCTCGGCGGCCCGCTGGAGAACCCCTGGGACTCACCGAGCGGCGTCGCCGTGCAGACCGTCGACATCTACATCGACCAGGATGGCCCGGGGAGCGGCGAGCGTCTGCTCCTGCCGGGGCGCAACGCCGCGCTGACCGCTGATTACGCCTGGGACTACGCCCTATGGGTGGAGGGTTGGACGCCGGGCGTCTACGTCCCCGGCGATGAGGCCCCCACGCAGGTGGACGCCGAGATGTTCGTCATCGCCGATCCCGGTCAGAGCAAGATCACCGTCAAGGTGCCAAAGGCGGTCCTGGGCGACGCCCCAGAGAACTGGGCCTATGCCGCGGTGGTGCTGGGCCAGGAGGGCTTCCCGACCAGTGGCGTCTGGCGCGTGCGCGATGTGGCGAAGGAGGCCGCGCAGTGGCGCTTCGGCGGCGCTCCGGCCGATACCACTAACCACACACGCATCATCGACCTGGCCTGGTCGGCTGACGCGACGCCGACCCAGGAGCAGATGTTGAGCCACTATCCGCCGTCCCAGGAGACCCAAGGTCTCCTGGGGCCGGATGACTTCGCCCAGGTGGAGATGCTGCAGCCGGAATAGCGACGGTGCGTCGCACGTTAGCCGTGCGATGCACCTGGGATAGAGAGCGACGGAGCAGCGCCGGCCAGTGTTACCTGCGCGACCACAGACTATGAGAAGATGGATTGAACCCCCAGACGTCGAGGTGCCCCGTTCCTTGCAGGCCGTCGTCGGCGGACACCCCCTGGTGGCGAGGACACTCGTTCGCCGCGGCATCGCCGACAGCAGGGAGGCCAGAGCCTTCCTCGATCCTCGCCACCACCGGCCTGCCCCGCCAACCGAGCTTCCTGACGTGGCCCGCGCAGCCGAGCGTCTGGAGCGCGCCATAAGTCGAGCTGAGAGAGTCTGCGTCTGGGGCGATTTCGACGTCGATGGTCAGACGTCCACCACCGTTCTCGTCTCCACACTCCGTGACCTGGGGGCCTCCGTCCGTTTTCATATACCCAACCGGGAGCGAGAGGGACACGGCATCAGTCTGTTGGTTCTGAAGGACGTGATCGCCGAGGGGATCGACGTCCTCCTGACGTGCGACACTGGCATCACAGCCGACGTCCCCATCGCCTACGCACAGGAGAAGGGCGTGGACGTGATCGTCACCGATCATCACGACCTGCCGCGGCCGGGACGGCCCGCGGAGGCCTATGCGGCGACCGATCCCAAGATGCTGCCGAAGGCCCACGTGCTCCGCGAGCTGCCCGGCGTCGGCGTAGCCTACAAGCTGGCAGAGCTCCTTTATGATCGCGCCGGCCGGGCCGATGAAACCCGTCGCCACCTCGACCTGGTAGCCCTTGGCATCGTGGCCGACGTGGCGACGCAGACGGGCGACGTGCGATACCTGCTCCAACTCGGCCTGGAGGCGCTGCGCCACACCGAGCGTTTGGGGTTGCAGGTCCTGATGGAGGTTGCCGAGCTCAACCCCCAGCTGCTCACGGAGGAACACATCGGCTTTGAGCTCGCCCCCCGGCTCAACGCTCTCGGACGGTTGGCGGATGCCACACCGGCCGTCGAGTTCCTCACCACCCACGACGTGGAGCGAGCCAGGGTGCTTGCTCACGAACTGGACGGCCTGAACGCACGCCGTAAGATGATGTGCGACCAGGTCACCAAGGCGGCTGAGGCTCAGATTGAGCGTGACCCCTCGCTTCTGGAGCGCGGTGCGTTGGTCCTGAGCCACCCCTCCTGGCCCGGAGGCGTCATCGGCATCGTGGCCGGGCGTCTGGCGGAGAGGTATCATCAACCCACAATCCTCATCGCTGCGCCACCGGGCGAGCTGGCCCGCGGATCGGCCCGCTCCATCGAGGGCTGCGATATCAGCGCCGCCATCGCCACCCACGGCGACATGCTGGAGGGCTTCGGGGGGCATCCTATGGCGGCCGGCCTGAGTATCGATCTAGAGCAAATCCCCGAGTTTCGGCGCGCCGTCTCGCGCACCGTCCGGGAGACCTGCCCAGGGATGTCGTCTATCCCCGGGATGTCGTCTATCCCCGGGACGTCGTCTATCCCCGATGCCCTGACGTCTGAGCCTACTCTCCAGATCGACGGTTACCTCCCTCTGGCGGACCTCTCCCTCGATGTCGTGGAGCAGATGGAACGCCTGGCCCCTTTCGGGCCAGGCAATCCTCCCCTGACGCTGGCAGCGCGAGGGCTCTCCTTGAGAGGGCACACCACCGTGGGACGCACCGGCGAGCACCTCAAGTTGATGGTTGAGGACGAGGAGGGCGCGACGCAGCAGGTGCTCTGGTGGCGGGCCGAGGCGTCCAAGCTCCCGCAGGGCCCGTTTGACCTCGCCTACACCGTTCGTGCCAGCGACTACCGCGGCCAGCGCAACGTACAGGTGGAGTGGATCGACGCACGCCCGATCGAGGTGCCGACGGTCGGGCCCTCCTTGGAGTGCCCGACCGTCGAGACTGTGGACTACCGAGACACGTCGGATCCCCGGAGCGAGCTGGAGCGCCTGCGAGCCGAAACTGACGTCCTGGTGTGGAGCGAAGGAAAGGACGCCATAGGGGGTCAGGACCGTTACGGGTTAGGCCCCTCAGGAGCGCTGGCCATCTGGACCACGCCGCCGGGCGGCCCTGAGCTGCGATCCGCGCTGGCGCAGGTCTCGCCGACCGTGGTCCATCTCTTCGCCGTCGATCCCGAACTCACCCGTCCCAAGAGCTTCTTGACCCATCTGGCGCGACTGGCGAAGCGAGCGATCATCCAGCAGGGCGGGATCGCGGAACTCCCAGCCCTGGCCGCAGCGACGGCGCAGCGCGAGGAGACGGTCCGAACCGGTCTGGCCTGGTTGGAAGCCCAGGGGCACGTGATCGTCCTGGAGGAGAGGGACGACGCGATGCGCCTTGCCCCGGGAGATGGATCGACGACGGATGGCTCGACCGGGATTGCAGAACGACTGCGAGCATTGCTGGAGGAGACGACGGCTTATCGCGCTTATGTCGCGCGTGCCGATGCAGAGGACCTCATCCAGTATGAATAGCTACCTGGCGACCGTCGCTCGCCTGGCCCTTCTGGCCCTCTTGCTCCTCATAGCGCTGGGGGGCGCCCGGGTGCTGATCCAGCTCCGGATTGAACGGCGTCGCAAGAGAAGGCTGGCCACCACGCGCGACATCTGTGCGCTGACCCCATCCCAGTTCGAGGAGTACGTGGCCGTTCTCTTCGAGAAGGCCGGGTATCGCGTCAGGCGAACGGGAGGCAGTGGGGACCACGGCGTCGATCTCGTGGTGAAGCAAGGAGGGACAAGGAGCATCGTCCAGTGCAAGCGGTATGAGGACGCCATCGGACCCAGCACGATCCGCGAGTTGATCGGGACGATGACCAATGTGGGGATCAAGGAAGGGTTTCTGATCACCACAAGCGGTTTCACAGCGGGCGCCGAGCACGAGGCGCGGAAGGCCCCCTACAAGATAGACCTGATCGACGGCGAAAGGCTCGTCCGTTGGGCCAGGACCCACGGTCTTCCTGGCGAGGTGCTGGAGTAGATGCAGTGGCAGAGATAGCACCATGAACACCTTCACCTCGCTCACGATCGACCGGGCCTCGCGCCGACGCCGGGACGATGCATGGGTCGCGAAACGATCAAAGGATCCATCCACCCGCTTTCTGCCGGTGTGGGGATCGAAAGTGTTGATCACGGGGATAGACGACGTCCCTGGGGAGTCGACGCCCCGCCCCATCCAGCTCAGCCCGGAGGAGGCTGGCGAGCACCTCCAGCAGGCGGAATCGGTGATCCTATTGGGAGAGGATGGAGAGCACGCCTATTTCGTCCTCGGCCTGCGCCCCAGCGATGGGCCACCGCCGGCCCGTTTGGCGGAGGTCGGGGCTTTTCGGCGCCTGCGGGCCGTCGCGGCGCTTCTCGACGGGGAGTCAGCTTCCCTGTTGGCCTACGCGAAGGCGATGGTTCAGTACCATCACGATCACCGATTCTGCGGCAGGTGCGGCGCTCCGACAAGGAGCCAAGAGGGGGGCCATAGCCGCGTGTGCACCAGTGATCAGTGCGGGCAACACGACTTCCCGCGCACGGATCCCGCCATCATCGTCCTGGTCAGCTCGGGGAAGCGATGCCTGCTGGGGCGACAGCCGACGTGGCCAGAGAACCTTTACTCCATCAGCGCCGGCTTCGTCGAGCCTGGGGAGAGTCTGGAGGCCGCCGTGGCCCGCGAGGTGCGGGAGGAGACCGGCATCCGGATCAGGCAGATACGCTACCACTCATCCCAGCCGTGGCCCTTCCCCCGCTCGCTGATGGTCGGATTCACCGCCACAGCGGAAAGCACCGCCATTCGGCTCAACGACGGCGAGCTGGCGGACGCGCGCTGGCTCTCTCGGGAGGATATCGCGCGGGAGCTAAAGCGGGGCACGCTCCAACTCCCGTCCTCGATCTCCATTTCGCGTCGCCTCATCCAGACGTGGTTCGACGCCGAAGGGTCGGTATACTTGAGGGATCTCCTCGACCCCTGACGGCGCTTGGGCCGCCAGGGCCTTAGCTGCCAGGGCCTTGCGCGCAGCAGGCCATCGTGTGTTCTGCTCCTCGCTCCCGGGCACGAGAGCGGGTCCGGCGAGACTAGGCGTCTGAAGCGTTTTTCGGTCGCCCCCTGCCCGCCGGAGCACCCCCGACGACCGTGAACTCGCGCTCCCCGAATTGCCTCAGCGACGCCGGGGGATAGCTGGCCCCTTCCCTCGCAGCGCTGCCCCAACCACCGAGCTGTGGCCGATCGCTTTGTGGCGAGACCACGACCACCGGCGGATAGGCGTGGCGCGGCTCGTAGTCCTCCCGCATCCGCGTCC
>CAZNRX010000110.1:0-10984 GCA_964575455.1 uncultured Anaerolineales bacterium
ACGAGACTTTGTGCTCAATCTTCCAAACCACCGTAGAAATGAGCGAACCGGAAGTCATCAGACACGGCAAGAAGAGGCTGCTCGATCGCGCCCGCGATGCCATACGCACTGCGGGCTATTCCATCCGCAGCGAGCAAGCGATGTCGACTGGGTTGAGGGCACTCTGATCGTTTTTGTTGAGGAACAAGGTGTTGATAGCGGAGACGGTCTTCTTGTCTCCGACGATCAAGCCGGTTACGCACTCGCAGAAATGCTTGATCTGTTCATCGGCCTGAAAGACCGGCGCAAGGTAGGACAGGTTGTCAACGACGATGTTCGGGAACTGGACAACGGGCAAACGCATCACGCACCTCCTTGTAGATAGTGCGCATGTTCTCCCTCATCTCGTCCCAGAAGCCAAGCTACCGCAAAACTCGAGTTACCTGTCGCTTGGCTCTGGGATCCTCCTCAGGTTCTGGATGCCCTACGAGAGCTATCTCTTATCTGATTGCTTCAGCCCTCTAGCACCCGCATCGGCGACAAGCTCGCCATCAGCCGCTTCTCGCCCGCTCGCTCGAAATTGACCGTCACGATCTGATCGTCACCCTGCGCGCGGCTATCTAGCACCATGCCCTCGCCGAACACATCATGCGCCACGCGCTGTCCGGCCCGGAACTGGTGCCTGGCACTTGGCGAAGCCGCCGTTGAAGTGCCAGGCACCTTCCCCGTGCGCGGCCGCTCCCAGCTCGTCTGGCGCTGACGCACACTTTGACGCATCGCGCGCCAGGAACCACTGGTCAACTCCACGGGGATATCCTCCAGGAAGCGGCTGGGCACCGTCGCCTCGCTGCTGCCGTAGCGCGTGCGGCGGAACGCGTAGGTCAAGAAGAGCCTGTCCTCCGCCCGCGTCAGCCCGACGTACATCAGCCGTCGTTCCTCAGCCATCTCCTCCGGCTCATCGAAGGAGCGGCTGTGCGGCAGCAGCCCGTCCTCCAGCCCGGTGATGAAGACAATGGGGAACTCCAAGCCCTTCGCGCTGTGCAGCGTGAGCAGCGTCGGCGCGTCGACGTCAGCGCTCAAGTTGTCGACGTCGGAGACCAACGCCACGTCGGTCAGAAACTCGGTCAGCGAGACCTCTGGATCCTCAGCGGCCACGTTGCGCAGCTCCAGCACGTTGGCCCAACGTTCATCGTGGCCCACCCGGCCCTCCTCGCTGCCGTCGCGTAGATAGTCGGCGTAGCGCGTGTCCTCCAACACACGGTTGATCAGGTCCGCCACCGGGAGCTCGCGACTCGCCGCGACCCACCCCTCCAGCTTCTCCAAGAAATCGAGCACCGACCGCTCCGCCCGAGTCCAAAGCCCTGGCCCCTCCACGCCCGGATCTCGAACGCCCTGCAACACCCGGTAAACAGAGACGTCCTCTTCCCTGGCCGCCTCCTCCAAGGCCATTCTCGTCTTTCGGCCGATGCCGCGGGGCGGGACGTTGATCACCCGTTCCATGCTCAGGTCGTCGTCCGGGTTCTGAATCAGGCGCAGGAAAGCGAGGATGTCCTTGACCTCGCGGCGGGAGTAGAAGCGCGTGGCTCCGACAAGCCTATAGGGCAAGCCAGCGCGCACGAAGGCGTCCTCCAGCGCGCGGGACTGAGCGTTGGTGCGGTACATCACGGCGAACTCGCCAGGGCTCCTCCCCTCCTGAGCCACCAGCTGGGCGATGGTATCGACGACGAAGTGGGCTTCATCGTCCTGATCGTACGCCTCGTTAACCACGATCTGCGGCCCCTCGCCACGCTCGGTGAAGAGGTGTTTGTCCACGCGGTCCCGGTTATGGCGGATGACGGCCCGGGCGGCGTCGAGAATCCTCTGGGTGGATCGATAGTTGCGCTCCAGCAAGAAGGTCTCGATCTCTGGGTGATCGTTCCGCAGCCGCCGGATGTTGCGGTAATCAGCGCCGCGCCACCGGTAGATCGACTGATCTTCGTCGGCGACGCAGAACAGGTTGTGATGCTCTCCCGAGAGCTGCCGCAGCAGCACATACTGGGCCTGATTCGTGTCCTGGAACTCGTCCACCAGGATGTGGCGATACCGCTCCTGATACCTCGCCAGCACGTCCGGCCGATCCTTGAACATCGTGGCCGTCATCATCAGCAGGTCATCGAAATCCAGCCCGCTGTTTGCTGCGAGCAGGGCCTGGTAGCGCTCGTAGACGCGCTTGACGATCTCACCGTAATAGGTCTGGGGAGCGTAAGACTGCGGAGGCACCAGCTCGCTCTTAGCATGAGAGATGGCAGCGTGCATCGACCGCGGGCGGTACCGCTTGTCGTCCAGGTCCAGATCCTCCAGGGCCTGCTTGACCAATCGCCGCTGATCATCGGTGTCGAAGATGACGTAATCGCGGGAGATGCCAGCGGCCTCGGCCTCGCGGCGGAGGACCCGGGCACAGGTGGCGTGGAACGTGCCGAGCGAGAGACTGCGAGCCCGCGAGAGACCCAGAAGCCCCTCCAGACGCTCCCGCATCTCGCGGGCGGCCTTGTTGGTGAACGTGACCGCCATCACCCGCCAGGGCGCGACGTCGTGCTCCAGCACAAGCCAGGCCACACGGGACGTCAGCACTCGCGTCTTTCCGCTCCCCGGACCGGCCAGCACTAGGATCGGGCCGGCAGACGCCGTAACAGCTCTCTCTTGTTGAGGATTAAGTGTTTCCAAGAAGTCCATAGGCCATCCATCCGCTCCTCGAGTCAAGTTGCTCCGCGTACGAAGGAAGGGCTGAAGCCTTCACTGCGGTGCAGTACCAAGTGACGCACTATGCAAGAATCGGCCAGCCTCCCGGGCATCTCCCCCAAGATGAGCTGGCCCGGCTGAGATTATACCATCGGGAACTTCGTTGTCGAGCGAGTTCTTTGTGGTATAATCCAAGATCGTGATGAAAGAAACAGAAGATCGAGAGCAACCAAGCACCGCTGAGGTAATGGAAGAGGTGAGGCGCCGGCAAGAGGTCCGGCGCATCCAATCCAAAAAGACCGCACCGAAGCTCGCCCTCGCCGCTGATCGCTTCATCTTTTGGCTCTCCAAGCGCTGGTTAGGCGTCTTCAACGCACTGGCGTTCCTCTACGTGGGCCTGCCCTTCCTGGCTCCGATGCTGATGCATCTCGGCGCCGAGCCGGCGGCATCGTTCATCTACGCCATGTATAGCCCCCTGTGCCATCAGCTGCCACAACGCTCCTGGTTCCTCTTCGGCCCCCAGATCGCCTATCGGCTGCCGGAGTTGATGGAACTGGCTGGAGACGAGGTAACCAATGCTTTCTCCAACAGCTTCGTCGGCAACGAAGCTCTGGGGTACAAGGTGGCCATCTGCCAGCGCGACGTCGCCATCTATGGCGCCATCTTCCTCTTCGGTCTGGTGTATGGTCTGCTGCGACGGCACTGGGACGTCCGTCCGCTTCCCTGGTGGGCCTATATTCTCCTAGGCCTCGTGCCTATGGGCCTCGACGGGGGCTATCAGTTCCTTTCGTACCTCCTTCCGCGGCTCATCCCCGGCATCTCCCTGGCACCTCACGAGACGACCCCGCTGATGCGCCTAATCACCGGGACGCTGTTCGGATGCGCCACAGCCTGGCTCGCCTACCCCTACGTCCAAGAGTCGATGGAGGACGTGAGGGCATCGTTGGAGCACCGCTTCGGATGGACATAAGAGGCTTCCCCATTGTGCGTGATCTCCCAGCACACGCCCGCCGATGAAACGAAATCGTCTGAATGGTGTTGTGCATTACCGCTTCGACGGCCTGGACGCGGTCGAGGGGCTGCTCCACGCTGTCCTGACCCGCATCGGGGGGGTCAGCCGAGGCCCCTACGCCACGCTCAATCTGGGCCACACCGTCGGAGACGACGAGGAAGCGGTGGAGGAAAACCACCGTCGGGCGTTGACACCCTTGGGGCTGGATCCGGGCCGAGTCGTCAGCCCCTGGCAGGTGCACGGCGCGGCCGTGGAGATCGTCGGATCAGAGCACGTGGGCACCATCTGCCCGGAGACAGACGCCCTGATCACCGCCGCTCCAGAGGTGCCCCTGATGATGCGTTTTGGCGATTGCGCGCCCGTCCTGCTATGCGATCCAGTGCGACGCGTGGTGGGCATGGCGCACGCCGGCTGGCGCGGCGTCGTGGCCGGCGTGGTTGAGGCATCGGTTCGGACCATGACCCAGCAGCTCTCCTGCGACGTGAGCGATATCTGGGCCGGCATCGGCCCCACCATCGGCCCGTGCTGCTACGAAGTGGGCGCTGACGTGGCAGGGAAGATCGCTGGCGCGTGTCCCGCCGGAGCCAACGTCGTCCACCGCGTCGACGGTCAGGTCCACGCCGATCTTCCGGCCGCCGTCGAGGCTCAACTGCGGGCTGCGGGCGTCGAGCGGATCGAGCAGGCCCACCTCTGTACCTCGTGCCGCGTGGATGAGTTCTTCTCACACCGGGCCGAGAACGGACGCACCGGACGTTTTGGCATAGTGATGGGATGGAAGCATGGCTGACATTGCAGACAACCTCAAACGCGTGCGAGAACGCATTGCAGAGGCAGCCTATCGTTCTGGGCGCGCCCCCGACGACGTAACCTTGGTGGCCGTGACCAAGACGTTCTCGGCCGACGTCGTGCTCACCGCCTATGAGGCCGGGGCACGCCACTTTGGCGAGAACCGGGCGCGCGAGGGAATCAGCAAGATCACGGCGCTCGAGCCCTACGTCTCCGATCCGCCACCGACCTGGCACATGATCGGCCACATCCAGAGCCGAAAGGCGAGGCACGTGGTGGCGCACTACGACTACGTCCACTCTATCGATCGGCTCAAGATCGCCCATCGCCTGAGCCGCTATGCCGACGAAGCAGGGCGCACTCTCCCTGTGCTCCTCGAATGCAACGTCTCTGGCGAGGAGTCGAAGTACGGCTTTCCGCTGGAGGACTGGGAGGAGGATGCCTCAAAGCAGAGAACTTTCTTCTCCGCCGTTGCGGAGATCCTGGAGCTGCCAGGCCTGCAGGTGCACGGTGTTATGACCATGCCCCCGTATGTCGACGATCCCGAGGAGGTACGCCCCCTGTTTGTCACCCTGCGCTTACTGCGCAACGCGCTGCGTGAGCGCTTCCCCTCTACCGATTGGCACCACCTCTCCATGGGGATGACCAACGACTTTGAGGTCGCTGTGGAGGAGGGCGCGACGATGGTGCGCATCGGACGCGGCATCTTCGGCGCGCGCCGCTGAGCCGGTTACCACGTCTTTGGAGAAACGATACCTATGTTGAGTGCCTTAAGCCGCATCATAGACCTGGCCTTCACCCTCTACTCCTTCGCCATCATCGCCCGGTCGCTGCTTCCCTGGTTCCAGGTCGATCCTTATCACCCCGCCGTGCAGTTCCTGATCCGGATCACCGAGCCTTTGCTGGCCCCAATCCGCCGCAGCATCCCACGCCTCGGGGGGCTGGACTTCTCACCGATGGTAGCGCTGCTGCTCCTTTATGCCCTGCAGCTGCTGCTGCAACAGATACTCTGGATGCTTCCTCTCTGAATCAAGCGTGCCCAGCTCAGCAGCTGAGCCGCCCAGCCGCTGAGCCGCTCAGCCGCTGAGCCGCCAAGCCAGTGCCTGGCACCTGCTGTCAACGCCCATCGAAAGCCTTCTTTCAGGGGAGCCCATCACGCTTCTGGTACAATGGTACTATTGACGAGAGCGGGTTTGGCCGGTAACATTAAGGCAGCCTTTGGGACGGTTTTTCCGTCCCCCGAAACCTGTAGAGGTTATCGGTGGTTACCCTCCTTTCGCTTTCATGGCCTCCCGATTGGGAGGCCATGAGGCTTTTATGCCCCCCTCACTGAGACGAGAATGCGTCCACATGTGTCGCAATGGACCAGCTCCCCCTGGCGCAGCTTCCACTCCATGCTCGGAGGGACAGTGACGCCGCACGCAGAGCAGGCATCACCGCGTATCTGCGCGACAGCCTGCCCCCCCTTTCGCCTGCGCACCTTTTCGTAGGTGGCCAACGTCTCAGCATCGATGCGGGGCACAACAGACTCCCGCTTCCGTCCAATCTCCTCAATGCGCTGCTCCAACGTCTCTCGCTCGGCCCCGAGATCCGCCTGTCGCGCCGTCCAACTGGACTCGACCTCCTCAAGATGCGTCTCAGCCCCATTGCGCGCGGCCTCCGCTTCCTCGCGATTGATCATGGCTTCCAGGAGGGTATCCTCCAGCTTCTGGCGCCGGCGCTTGAGAGAGGCTATCTCGGCCTGGAGATCGGATAACTCCTTGGGGTTCTTGACCTTGCCGCTGTAGAGCCGCTTCTCGGAACGAGACATCTTGCTCGAAAGGCTCTCGGTCTCCAACTCCAGGTCACGCTGCTTGGTCTGCCAGGTCTGAACGCGTTCTTGCGCCTTCTCCACGCTTCTACGCGCCTCTTGAAGCGCTCTATCGTCATTCAGTGCGGCCTCTATCTCCAGCAACCGCTGCTCGTTGGCGTCCCGCTCGCTGTCAAGTTGCTGCAAACGATAGAGTTCTTCTCCTCTGCCCATCAGCCTCTCTCCTCCTCTTGCCCACGCTCGTGTCTACGGAAGAAAACGCAATAGCCCGGCATTGCGCTAGACTCGCTTCCGACGGAATGCTCAGTTCTGGCGTCCAAGCGGATGCCTGCTACGATGGCTCCTCCATCTCTGGAACCTCTTCAGCCGCGGTCGATTCAGGGGCCTCCACCCTGACCGACGCTTCCCCCGGAGCAGAGCCCACCGCCGTGGCGTGGCGCACGATCAGGATAGCCCCCGCCCCCACGATGCAGATGAGGGCGAAGAGCTGGGCGGCGGCGATAGGGCCGATCATCCAGGCATCGGGACGAAGATACTCCAGGAAGAAGCGACCTAGGGGATAGCCTATGAGGTAACCGAGGAGGACATCTCCTTCTCTCAACCGATCCTTGAGCCGGTGCGCAGCGAAAGCCAAAGCCCCGAACAACAGCAGACACCACAGCGACTCGTAGAGGAACGTGGGATGGAAAAGCGTATCCGGCGGGTACGCTTCAAGATCGCTGTAAGGCAGGATGCGGTGCTCTGGGTCGATCTTCAGCCCCCAGGGCAGGTCTGTGGGCGGACCGTAGAGCTCCTGATTGATGAAGTTTCCCCAGCGTCCCACGGCCTGTCCCAGAGCCAGGCCCGGCGCTCCGTAATTCAGCCATTTCAACGGACGCAGCCCCGCGCGCCATGCGTAGAGCACGACGCCAAGAAGCCCCCCGGCGATGGCGCCATAGATGCCAAGACCACCCTGCCAGATATACAAAATCTCGACCGGATGCTCACGGTAGTAGCTCCAGCCCACCATCCCGCCCTCAGGCTCGGAGAAGACGTGATAGAGGCGGGCGCCGATGATGCCCAAGACAATGGCAAGGGTGAGGGCATTCCAAACGTGCTCTGGGTCATCCCCGTTCCGGCTGGCTCGCAGTGCGGCGTAGAGGGCGCCCAGCAGGACGCCGCTCACAATCAGAACCCCATACCAGTGAATACCCCAGGTCTCAGTGAAGTGAATCAGAAACGGGTCAACAAGTGGTCGCATAGGCTCCTCTCTTCCTCAGTCTGGGATAGATTATACCACCGGGGAATTCCTCGTGGCAAACCCGTCTTCCGCCGGTCGCATCTAGTCCCTTCGCCCGAAGATCGCTATCAGCGCGCGGGCGAGCCAGAAAACGCCCCAGGCCCCAACGAGCATGCTCACAATCGAGACCATCTGCCTGTCGATAACGGGCTCGACCCGGGTCTCTTGCGACGTCACCTCGAGGACGCCCAGGGGAGAGCCCATCACCGCGCCGGCGCCTCCACTGCCCCCGACGCCCATCTCCAGCTCCTCCTCTGCCTCAGCTGTGGGGGCGCGCCCCGCGCCCATCCCGAGGCCGTAGCCGACCCTCGCGATGGGAATCACAGTGCGCCCCTCAACCGTCACCGGCTCGCCGAAGCAGGCGTTGACGTTCGCCTCTTTCCGCAGATCGGCGAATGTGTCCAGCAGCCTCTCGATGTCAGTTGCCATCTCTCTTCCTCCTCTTCTGGCTAACAACAACCATGATGGTGGTTAGTATAAGCATAGCTGCTGCAACGGCCGCAGCAGCGTAGAACGTGCTGTCCATCCCCCACACGGTGAACACGGCGCCCATCAAAGGGGGGCCGAGTGTCTGCCCCAGCCGGAGGGCCATTCCGTTGATGGCCATGACCGCACCACGATGCTCGACTGGCGCCAGGCCGGCCAGCAGCGTCTGTAGATTGGGGATACTCAGACCCTGCGCGATGCCCAAGAGGACGATGGGAACTCCAAGCGACCAGACGGTACGAAAGCTGGGAATCGTCAGAAGGGCCAGAATGTAAAGAACGCAGGAGATCTGGATCAGCCTCCTCTCAGAGCAGAGCCCCACCAGGTTACCCAGTTGAGATGACGTTAGCGCCGTCGTCAGGGAAATCGCCGACATCGTAACGCCGATCACCAGCGGTGAGGCCTGGAAAGCTCTCTCCATCAAGAATGGAAGATAGGTCAGGTAGGCACCGTAGATGATGATGAACGTCATCAACGTCAGCATAAACAGACCTATCGCCCGAGGATGCCTGACGCTCTCCCACGCGCAGGATAGATACGCACCAAGTTCCTGTTCATTATCGGGCCTGGGGTTCTTCAGCACGAACAAGACCGCGATCCCAAGCGGTATCGCCAGGAGGGACAGCGCGAATGGGTAGGTCCATCCCAGCATGGCCAGCGCACCTCCGATGGCTGGATAGCCGGCGGTGCCCATGCTGAGCACGCTGGCGTTGTAGCCCATCGCCGTCGTACGCTCCTGACCCGTGTAGAGATCGCCGATAAGTGTGACGTAAAGGACGCTCAGCGCAGCTGCACCAATCCCCTGTATGAAGCGCAGTATCAACAGGAGATTGAAGTCAGCGGTCAGGGAGCAGGCACCCCCGGCCAGGCCGAAGACCATCAGCGCGGGAACCAGGATGCCCTCTCGGCTCCAACGATCGGCCAGGACACCCAGGATCGGGGTCAAGAGGACGCCCGGCAGCGTGAAGGCGGTGATAAGGTTTCCCACGGTTTGAGACGGAAGGTCCAAAGCGCATCCTATCCGGGGAAAGGCAGGCGTGACGCTGGAAACCCCCAGCACGGCCATCAACGTGACCCCAAAGACGATGAGAAGGTTAGGGTCTCGGTAGAGGGTCGGCTGGCTTCTTCTGGCGGTCTCTTCTGACATCGCGACCTGGAATATGGGTGACCAACGCTCCGTCACTCGCCAGCGTAAAACACGCGGTAGATGAAGCCGGCGCTATCGTCGGAGATGAGCAGGCTACCATCAGGCCCGGTGAGCACGTCGACGGGACGACCCCACTTAGAACCATCCTCCCGCAGCCAACCGGCGGCGAAATCGCGCACCGCCCCGGCCTGCGTGCCCTCTATTGGCACGCGTACGACCTTGTAGCCCGTCGGCGTCGCCCGGTTCCATGAACCGTGGAAGGCGACGAACAGATTGCCTCGATATGCTTCCGGGAATTGTTCGCCAGCGTAGAAGGTCAACCCTAATGGGGCCGAGTGCGCCTGCATCTCGACAACCGGATCCTCCACCCCCTCGCAAGCGCCGGGCTCGCCGTATTCAGGATCGACGATGCGGCCGGCGTGACAGCGCGGCCAGCCGGCATCGTCGCCTTTCTCCACCAAATAGACCGTCTCTGGGGGCTGGTTGTCGCCCAGCCAATCGCGCCCATTGTTGGTGGCCCATAGTTGAGAGGTGCCCGGGCGGAACGTGATCCCAACAGCGTTCCGAAGGCCCTCAGCGTAGATTTCTGCCCCGCTCCCATCCGAGTTGTAGCGCATGATGGTCGCCCGCCGCTCGTCCTTTTCGACGCAGACGTTGCAGGAGGAGCCTACGGAGACGTAGAGATGCTCCCATTCAGGGCTGAAGAGAACTGTGCGGGTGCTGTGCCCCCCGCTGGGCAGCCCGCTGATGATCACATCTTCCTCTTGGAAGAGTCCATCGCCATCTGGATCGATCAGACGGAGGACGCGCGTCGTCTCGCCTACGTAGAGGGAGCCATCCTGGTAGAAATCGATGCTGCTTGGTCCGTTGAGCCCCTCGGCTGCCACCTCGACGCCGTCCGCCACCCCGTCTCCGTCCCGATCGGGCAGGCGCAGAACTCGCCCACTGCCCCGCTCAGCCACGTAGATCTCGTCATCCGGCCCCAACGCCATCATACGAGGGTCCCTCAGGTCCTCGGCGAAGACGGAGATGCCGAAGCCTGGGGGAAGGGTCACCACGTCCTTCGGGGGGACAACTCGCGTGGGCTCGAGCTCCGTCTCGGGCGCAGGCGTCTCCGGCTCACCGGTGGGCGTCTCGGCTTCGATGGCGGGCATCGGTGTATCTGTAGGTCTTGGCGGCGGCGATTCAGTTGTCTGAGGGCTGGGTTGTGGTGACGCCGTCGGAAGCGGCACAGCCGTCGGGGCCGGGGTGTCGGCGACATCTCGGTGGAACAGTCCAATCACCCGACAGCCACTCAAGGCCGCAGCACCGAGCACCACGAGGCTGATCAGGGCCAATCGTCTCCTAGTCATCAGCTACCTTTCATTCACACCCGTGTCTGGGATCACCGGTCAGTCTGCGCCAGCAGTCGATCAACGGCTGACCACACCACTTATTATACGTCCGAAAGCCGCGTGAGGCAAAACGGCGCTTCTCCCGGGATCTTACCATTCTCAAACGGGGCTCTACTGAAAAAGGGGGCTCACGGTGCCTGGCACTTGGCGAAGCGTGCCAAGCAAAGCCGCTAAGTCGCCGTCTTTCCAGTGCCTGGCACCTGCTGTCAACGCCCATCGCAAGCCTTCTTTCAGTGGAGTCAAACGGGAATGCCGAGTAGGGCTATAGCCTCATCGCCCAATATCCCAAATCCCCTGCGCTATTTCCCAAATGGTATTCCCAGCCTACCCTATTGACAAACCACTCCCCGCGTGGTATACTTGACCCATGAAC
>CAZNRX010000111.1:0-10883 GCA_964575455.1 uncultured Anaerolineales bacterium
GGGGCAGCATCTCGCCGTAGACGCCCGTGATCTGGTGGGGCAGCGGCTCGATCAGGGACGTGTGGACGGCGAGCACCGGATCGAACAGGTGCGCCAGGCGGATGCGGTACGCTTCGGCCGCCAGACGGAACAGATCACCGTTGGTGTTGAAGTCCCAACCTCGCCCGGTTTCGACGATCTCCAGCTTAGGTTCATCGTCGCGGAAGAGCAGCTGGCTCCCCGGCGTTCCATCCGGGCCTTTGTAGACGAGCTCGACGGCGGAGGTGCCTCGCCGCTCGACGTTCACGATAGAGACGACCTGCCGGGGTAGGATGCCCTTCAACCTGATGCCAGGCTTCAGATCCTCAAGTTTCGCCATGAGGGCGCTTCCTAGTGCTGCATTCTACCGAAGCGGTTCACCACGATCGGTCAACTTGAATTGATCGAACATCCTCTCATACAGCTCATCCTGGAAGTCCTCATCGACCTCTCCGAGAAGATAGCCGAGGATCTGCCCAATGCTGCCCCAACTGAGACCGTCGCCGATGGAGAGACCTTCGCTCCCGCTGGTCTGCTGTTCGATCCCTAATGCCCAGGACTGCTTCATACGGCCTCGTCTGTGGTAATGGTCGTAGTCCTCGCGTGCTGTGCTACGGATGTCGGGAATCTCAATGATCGTCATCGCCGTATCCTTTGACTGAGTTGTTTTGGTTAGCTTGGAGTCTGCCGGTGATCATCTTCCGGTGTGCACAGCAAGAACGTGTACACTGGCAACAGCTGCGCAAAGCGCCGGATGATCTCCTTCGATGATTCGCATCCGGCAGGTGTCGGAGTTCTCGAGACGCAGCCCGTGCTTCCTGGGCTATAGTACCCCCCGGTACCCTATTGTAGTATCGTCTGCAGATCACGTCAAGCCCAACCCCGCCATTTCCTGTCGTTCAAGTTGGACGGTAGTCCCCCTGCAGCGTGTTGCTGGGTCTTGGATTCATGATACCGTTGGCAGATCGTGCCTTGCGAGATTGTGCCCTCGACACCAGCACGCACATGGTCGGAAGCCTTTGGCCACGTACGGATTTGCCGCCCTGAGGAGTGTGGTGTATACTGGGCCCAGGCTTACCCTCTGCTCCGTCTTCGGTCCGATCTGGTGGTTGCACTACGCCGGGGAGTCCTTCAGAACCATGAACGACACAGATCCGATGTCGGAAGTGAAGCGTGATGCGTGATGCGTGAGGAGGTTCAAGATGCGGAAGGAAACCATACCACTGCTAGTGTGCGGGCTCGTCGCGGGGGCCATAGCTCTCTCGGCCCTGGCCTCCCCGCTGCCGACCACAGAGGCAGCGCCCGGTGGGAGGCATGGGGAGAAGACCGGCGCCGTCGTCTATCCCACCCTCAAGGCCGACGCCTACGTCTCGGAGGTGACGCCTACAACCAACTACGGCAGCGCCACCAATCTGGACGTGCAGAACCTCGACGGTCAGGAGTTCCCGGACGATCGGCGCTCATACGTGGGGTTCGATCTGTCTGGCATCCCCAGCGACGCCATTATCACCTCGGCCGCCTTCAAGGCCTACCTCTACGATGCGCAAGGTCTCGCCACCGTGAACATCGCACTGCGCCGGGTCACGTCCCCCTGGTTGTACAACAAGATAACCTGGAACAACAAGCCCTCCTCCAGCGCCTACACCAGCATGGGGGTGAGCTCCAAGGCCGGCTGGAAGGGCTGGGATGTGACCAGGCTGGTGCAGGACTACTGGGTCAACCGCGACTTCGGCACCTCTCCCAACTTCGGCCTGGAGCTACGGGGACCGGAGAGCGGGAACTACTACCTGCGGCGTTTCCGTTCCAACAACCATGGCTCAAACGAGCCCTATCTCATCGTCTCCTACGAGCTGCCAACGCCGACGAACACGCCCACGAACACACCCACCAGGACGCCGACGAGCACGCCCACCAGCACGCCCACCAGCACGCCGACCGCCACGCCCACCAGCAGCCCCACGCTGACGCAGACGCCGACGCCCACAACACCCGTCTCCCCCGATCCCTACGAGCCCAACGAGACCTTTGGCAGCGCCTGGCCGTTGGGCAAGGGCACGTACCAGGCCTACATCTCCAGCCCCTACGACCAGGACTGGTTCGGCATCATGCTCTCCCCGCTCCAGGATCTACGCGTGAGGCTGATGGGCCCGGGTGGAGGTCTCGAGGCGAGGATACGCGAAGAGGCGGTGAACTACGATCTGCAGGTGTATGGCCCCCAGGGTAGGCTGTTGGCCGGTTCGCACAACAAGGGCACCGACCCCGAGGAGGTCACGATAACGGCTGGTGTGCGGGGCGGAGTCTATCGCGTGCGCGTCTTCGGCGTGGCCGGTGCCTCGGACCCTGACAACGCGTATACCCTGGAGCTGTCCCCGGGTCCACCACCCGCAACGCCGACCCACACGCCGACACCGACGGACACGCCGGAGCCCAGTTGCGGGCCTGACGCGTACGAGCCCAACGATTCCGCTGGGGAGGCCGCGCCCATCGACACGGGGGTGGCGATCGAGGCCTACATCTGCCCCGCGACGGACTCCGATTACTACAGCTTCTCTGTGCCTGGCGGTGCCCAGATCCGCGCGGAGCTCTACGACCTGCCGGCCTCCTACGAGTTGACCCTGTTCGACGCCACCGGCTGGCCGGTGGCGCAAGGCAGCGGCACCGGCACCGAACCGCGAGAGCTGACCTACACGCCGGTCACCGCGAGCAACTTCGTCCTGCGGGTTGGCCGGAGCTCCCCCACGTCCTGGGACGCGGATGAACCGTACACCCTGCGGGTGGATGCGGAGGCGCTCTCTGCGATGCACCTCTACGCAGTGGCCGATGCCTACGTCGATCAGCTCAATCCCACCGCCAACTACGGCGACGAGCGACACGTGTACGTGGGGCGAGACGAGTTCACGTACGAGCAGGTTGGACTGTTCCGCTTCGATCTCTCTGACGTGCCGGTCACCACCATCGCCAACGCCACCTTCCGGGTCTCGCTCTACCGCTCCGCCTCTCGCGTTCAGACGATACACCTGCGGCGCGTGTCGGGCGCCTGGGAGGAGGACACGGTCAACTGGGACAACAAGCCCTGGAGCGTCGACGTCGGGGTCAGCGCGGACGTGGGCGGCGTCGTCGGCCGCTACTACGAGTGGGACGTGACCGAGCTGGTCCAGGACTGGGTCGATGGCGACGTGGGCAACTTCGGCCTGGAGCTTCGCCCGGAGCAGGAGCACGTCTTCCACCGCTCCTTCCGCAGCGGCGAGTACGCGCTGGGGATGTACGCCGCACCCGGTTCGGGATCCGCGCGCACGCCCAGGCTGATCATCGACTTCACCACGGAGGATCCAGGGCTGCGGGGCTCCATCAACGGTCGCGTGTACGACGACGCCAACGAGAACGGGAGCTACGACCCCGGCGAGGACGGCATCAGCGACGCGCGCGTCGAGCTCTTCAGGGAGGGAGTCAGCCAGGGAGATCAGTTCTCGTCCGGCGACGGCACCTATGCGTTCGACGACCTGCCGGCCGGCGACTACGAGGTGGCGTTCTACGCGTCATCCCTTACGGCGGATTATGGGCTGATCAGCACTGACCGCCACCTGGTGGTGCTGGGTGCTGGGGAGGACCAGGGCGGCATGGACTTCCGCGTCGCCGCCCGGCCCACCCGCACGCCCCTCCCGCCTTCCACGCTTGACCTGATCGCCGAGGACATGGAGTTCGTCCAGGTACTACAGGATGCCACGCTGATCGAGCACAAGACCACCCTCGTGCGGGTCTACGTGGGGGTCACCGGCGCCGCCGACCCGGTGCGGAACGTCAACGCCATTCTCTGGCGCGCCGACCACCCTCGGGACGTGATCGAGGCCATGAACCGGGACACCGTGGAGCTCCTGGTGGAGGACGACCCGATGAACAACCCGGACGTCGTCGCCAACATGGACCACACGCTCAACTTCCTGCTGCCCGTGACCTGGGCCACCACCGATCACTTCTGGGTCCACGTCAACACCAACGCGGGATGGGTCGTCTCGGTGCCGGAGTGCGCTGGGTGCAACGTCAACAATCAAGTGCATGGGATGCGCAGGTTCCGCGACGCCAACCCGCTCTACGTGACCATAGTCGACGTGACGGCCGCGGGGGTCAGCCCTCCCGACGTGAACCACGCCGACATCTATCGTTGGATGCATAAGATCTACCCTATCAGCGGGCTGAGGCCCAGCGTCGCCACCCTTTCCGTCTCCTACGATCTCGTGAGCACCGACGGGTGCGATCTCTGCTGCGGCACCAACTGGGGCAGCCTGCTGAGCGATATCCAGAACCTGCGGGACAACTCCACACTGCCGTCGGGGGGCGTGAAGTACTACGGCATCGTGAGCGATACCGTGCCCCACTGCTGGGCACCGAGCGCGGGAGGCTGGTGGTGCTGTGGTGGCTGCGGCCGGAAGCCGGGGGACGTCGCCGCCGGCCTCGTCGACCCCGCCGATACGGAGGACGCCGGTCAGACGCTGGCCCACGAGGTTGGCCATAATCTGGGCCGGCCGCACACCTGCAGCGCGCCCTGCCGGATCGAGGGCGATTGTGTCAACCAGCACCCCGAGGCTCGCCTGGGGGCGTATGGCGTGGACCTGGAGAACCCGGGGGCTCCGCTCTACGTCGACCCCCAGACCAACCACGACATCATGAGCTACTGCCCCCCCAGGTGGATATCGGATCTCACCTACGAGGCCCTCGTGGGCCACTTCGTCCCCTCTGCCGCAGAGCGAGCGGCTCAGCAGGCTCAGCGCGCCGACAGGACGTACCTCGTGGGATCCGGGACGATCAGCGACGGTCTGGTGATCATGACGCGCCCCTTCTATCGGCACACCTACCCGGCCGGCACGGACGACGGCCCGGGCCAGGGTCCCTACACGCTGGAGCTGCATGATGGCAGCGGCGCACCGCTCTTCACCCGGCTGTTCGACACGCGTGGAGACACCTTCATGCCCCTGCAGGGAGATAGCTTCCACGAGATCGTCCCCTGGCAGGCGGGCACGGCGCGCATCGTGATCAAGGAGGGCGAGACGGTGCTGCACGTGACCCACGTCAGCGCCCACGCGCCGGAGGTCACACTGCTTTCGCCCAGCGGCGGGGAGACGTGGCCCCCCTACGGCGAGCACGTGGTCTCCTGGGAGGGCAGCGACGCCGACGGCGACCCGCTGCGCTACGTCCTGTCGTACAGCGCGGATGGCGGGGAGACCTGGAAGGCTGTGGCCGTCAACCTGACCGGGGAGAGCCACACGCTGGATGCCGGTCAGCTTCCGGGCAGCGAGACGGCGCTGCTGCGGGTGGTGGCCTCGGACGGGGTGAACACCAGCCGGGCGGATTCGGCCGGTACCTTCACCGTGGAGGGAAAGCCGCCAGAGCCGCAGATCCTCTATCCGGTGGACGGGAGCTTCCTGGTGCCGGGGAGGCCGGTGATCCTGGAGGGAAGCGGCACCGACCTGGAGGATGGCCCGCTGACTGACGAAGCGCTCTTCACCTGGTCGTCGAGCCTGGAGGGCGAGCTGGGCGTGGGCCGCCAGTTATACTTCGACGACCTGCAGCCCGGTTGGCACACCATCACGCTGGAGGCCAAAGATAGCGATCACTTCGTCGCGCAGGATACGATCTCCATCTACATCGGCACGCGCGTCTACCTGCCCATCGTCCTGAGGGACTAGGCGCCGCCTCTCCGACCTCCGAGTTCTCCCCAGAACTCGGAGGTCTTCTCCCGATCATCTGCCGTACCACGCCGTAGCGCACGACGAACAAGGCCTCCCGTTCGTAGTCAGGCACGCTAAGCTGAGCGGAGCTCAGCCGGAGTGCCGTCGCGGTAGCGCTACAACCGCCCCCCCCCCGCCACATGCGACCGCCTCGGCATCGCGTTGGACCCAATTGACCGATCCAACGAACGATGGTATCATACCGTCGACAAGAGCTCCAGACCCTGCCTCAGATCGGCGCAGGTGGCCCTGGCCTGGCAATAGAGGTGAGGTGCTCTCCGATGACGACCTTGTCGAGGAGTTGATCAAGCATGGCTAAGATTGCCCTAAGCGACATTCTAGATGACCTGCGTGCTGCTGACCAAGCCTTGCGTGGATTTGAGCAGCGCTACTGGATCAGTTCGGCCGACTTCTACGAGCTGTATTCCCAAGGTCGGTTGGACGATGGGCAGCACCGCGAAGACTTCTCGGAATGGGCTGGGTTCTACAAGCTGAAACTGAAGCGCGAGGCAGCCCTGGAGCAGATCTCGCAACGTCGCTTGACACATCTGCGCCGTCGAGCCACAGGAGACACCATCGAGCTGCTTCCCGAAGAGCCAGTTCTGGAAGTCGCCTGATGTCCGAGTTCTCGCGCTCGGCATACGAACATCTGCTCTATACCCTTCCCCAGCAGCACCCTGAGGTGGCGTCATCGTCGCTTCACCTCTTCACCAGGTCGGCAACCGTCTCTCTCACCATATGCACGACCCTCCAAACATCAAGCGCAACCGTAAGCCTGCCCCCGGCATCACCTTCACCGCGCCGAATCTTCCCCAGCTGATAGAGGACTGCATCGCGCTGGGCAAGGCCAGGCAAGCCTGACTCACCCCCAACGGCGACATCCAACGGCTCCCTCAGTGATGTCAGTCCTTCAGTGCGTCAGTGGTTCAAACCCTTCCGGTCGGGGTCACAGACCCCTCTGAGCGGGGGGTGGCCCTCCGCTCACAGCGCTACTCCGTATCTCTCCGTAGCGCACGACGAACAAGGCCTCCCGTTTGTAGTCAGGCACGCCAAGCTGAGCGGAGCTCAGCCGGAGTGCCGTCCCATTTGACAGCCCCCTCGTTCCATGCTAAGCTGAGTCCAGCTCGTCGGCCTCAGGACGAGGCCGACGCCTTGCCAGGACGGCTGCGTATGAACGACCGCACCACGAATCCATTTGTACCCTCCACCCGAGGGACGTCCGGCGCCACACCACTCCCCCACCGCGCGCCCGTCCGGATGCTGACCCTCTGCGCCGCGCTGACCCTGCTTGCCCTCCCGCTCGCCGGCTGCGAAGCGCCCACCGACGCCGCCCGCGCGCCCGTCCACCTCTACACCTCCGTGCCCACCACCGTCGTCGCCGAGATCGAGCGCGCCTTCGAGCAGGCCCACCCCGCGCTCGACCTCCGGGTCTACCGCGCCGGCACCGGCGACATCGTCGCCCGCGTCGAGGAGGAGCTGGCCGCCGGCCGCGTCGGCGCCGACCTCATCTGGGTGGCCGACTTCACCGTGGGCGAGGACCTGAAGGAGCGGGGGGCCCTCCTCCGCCACCGCCCGCCCGAGGCCGACGCGCTCCTGCCCATCCTCCAGGACGAGGACGACACCTACTTCGCCGCCCGCCTGCTCAACATGGTGGTCGCCTACA
Source organism: uncultured Anaerolineales bacterium (assembly GCA_964575455.1). Classification (GTDB taxonomy): domain Bacteria; phylum Chloroflexota; class Anaerolineae; order B4-G1; family B4-G1; genus SKLM01. The sequence goes on from CAZNRX010000111.1 coordinate 7,405, forward strand.
ACACCGACGCCGTCACCGCGCCTCCCAGCGGCTACCGCGACCTGCTCGATCCTCGCTATCGTGGCCGTCTCGGGCACGCCACTCCCCAGACCTCCGGCGCCTTCTCCTACTTCATGGGCGCCTTGCTCCAGAACCCGGCCTACGGCGAGGACTTCTTCCGCCTGCTCGCCGCCAACCAGCCCGCCATCCAGACCAACACTCAGACCACGGCGCGCATCGCCGCCGGCGAGCTCGACGTCGGCATCACCATCGACTTCACCGTGCGCGAGCTGCTGCGCGATCAGCCGGACGCCCCCATCGACCTCGTCTATCCGGAGAGCGGCGTCGTGATGGTGCCCAGCCCCATCGCCATCTTCGAGGCAGCCGCCAACCTGGAGGGGGCCAAGGCCTTCGAGTGCTATATCCTCTCTCAGGAGGGGCAGGCCATGCTCCGCGACGCGGCCGGCGTCGTGCCCGTCCGCCTCGACGTCATCCCGCCCGGCGATATCCAGAGCATCACCCAGCTCCAGGTCATACCCGCCGACCCGGCCTGGATCCGTGCCCACCGGGACGACGTGCTCGCCACCTTCGCCGCGTTGTACGGGGAGGGATAGCGCGTGCGCTTCACCAGGCTCTCCCACCAGATCCTGATCGTCTTCGTGGCCGTCGTCATCCTCGCCATGGGCCTCTCCGGATGGGCGCTCACCCGGCTGGCCCAGCGCATCGTGGCCGATAACGTCGCCCAGGGCCACCAGCAGCTCGCGCGCCGCATCGCCGATGAGATCGACCTGGAGCTGGACGACATCCGCCCCATCCTCTCCCTGCTCACGGAGTCGGACGCCGTGCGCGCCATGAAGCCCTCCGGGACGGCGGCCGAGCTGGCGCGCTATCGGAACCGCTTCCCCGCCATCGCTGCCGCCTACGTGGCCGACGCCGCCGGTCAGCAGATCGCCCGCACCGATCGCCAGCCCCTGGGGGATGTGTCCACCACCTACGGCTTCCAGGTGGCCCGGGAGGGGTACGAGCTCCTCTCCGACGTCTACCTCTCCCCCGCCGGGCGCGGGCCCATGCTCACCGTCTACCTGCCCATCACCCGCCAGGCCGAGGTGATCGGTGTCCTGGTGGCCGACGTCAGCTTCGCCCGCGTGCAGGACATCCTGGAGGGGCTCACGCTCACCCGCAGCGAGACCGCCGTCGTCTTCGCTGCCAACGGACGCGCCGTCGCCCACAGCCGCATGGCGGAGCTGGATCAACCGCCCGCCCTCACCGACCCCTCCCTCATCGAGGCCCTGGTGGAGGGCCCGCCCGGCGTCACGGAGGGCTACACCGACGAGCTGGGCCGCACCGTGGTCGGCGTCCACGCGCCCGTCGACGAGCTCGGCTGGGGCGTCGTCATCCAGACCCCCGTGGGCGAGCTGGCCTCCGAGGTGGCGACCCTGCGCCGCACCATGGCGCTCGGCCTGCTGGGCGGCGTCGCCCTGGCCATCGTGGCCGGCTGGCTGATGGCCAATCAACTGACGGAGCCCATCCGCGAGCTGGCCCGGGCCGCCGAGCGGGTCGCGGGCGGCCAGCTGGCGCTCGACGTCGACGTGGAGCGGGAGGACGAGATCGGCGTCCTGGCCCAGGCCTTCGGCACCATGACGGACCGGCTGCACGTGCTCATCCGCCAGCTGGAGCGGCGCCTCGCCGAGCGCGAACGGGCGGAGGCGTCGCTCCGGCAGACCGCGAGGGAGATGACGGCCCTCAACAGCCTGAGCCAGCGCGTCAGCGCCAGCCTCTCCCTCGATCAGGTGGTGGCCTCCGCCATCGACGGCGTCGTCGAGACCACGCACCCCGACCTGGCGCTGCTCTACCTGCGGGAGGGCGACCGGCTGCTCCTCCAGGGCGTCGGCCCGGAGGACCCCGAGTACTACCACGAGGAGACCCCGGTCCACCTGGTGGGCGAGTGTCTCTGCGGATCGTCCGTCAGCGAGGAGACCTCCCTCTACGCCACGGACATCCACAGCGACCCCCGCTGCACCTGGGAGGAATGCAAGCAGGCTGGCCTGCGCTCCTTCGCCGCGCTCCCCCTGCGCGGCGGCGAGGAGATCATCGGCGTGCTCGGCCTGGCGTCCGCCACGGAGCGCGACTTCGAGGAGCGGGCCTCCTTCCTGGAGACGCTGGCCAACAACGTCGCCGTCGGGATGCAGAACGCCCTCCTCTACGAGCAGGTGCGCCAGTACAGCGCGGAGCTGGAGCAGCGCGTGGCCGAGCGCACCGCCGAGCTGAAGGCCGCCAACCAGGAGATACGCCAGCGCGCCAAGGAGCTGGCCGCGCTCTACGAGGTGGGCCGCAGCCTGGCCGTCACGCTCGATCTGGACGCCCTCCTGCCCGTCATCGCCAAGCGGGTGACCACCACGCTGGAGGCCGACCGCTCCGCCCTCTTCCTCTTCGATCCGCGGGCCGGCGCGCTCCGCGTGCAGGCCGTCCACGGCTACATGGCCGAGCGGCTGGCCGACTTCAGCTACCGCCCCGGGGAGGAGGTTGTGGGCCAGGCCTACGCCACCGGGCAGATCCAGTACGTGCCCGACCTGGACCAGGCGTCCCACCTGCCCCGCCGCGACGAGATCCGCACCGTGCTGGCCGTCCCGCTGGCCACGCCCAACGCCGCCTCCCTGGGCGTGCTCAGCGTCACCAGCCTGCGGCCGCGCGCCTTCAGCCCGGACCAGCAGCTCATAGAGACCATGGCCGGCCAGATCGCCCGCGCCATTCGGAACGCCCAGCTCTACGAGGCCGCCCAGGAGTCGGATCGGCTCAAGTCCGCCTTCCTGGCCACCATGTCCCACGAGCTGCGCACGCCCCTCAACTCCATCATCGGCTTCATCGGCATCCTCCTCCAGGGTCTCGCGGGCCCCCTGAACGATGAGCAGGCCAAGCAGCTGCGCATGGCGCAGGGCAGCGCCCGCCACCTGCTCGACCTGATCAACGACGTGCTCGATATCTCCAAGATCGAGGCCGGCCAGGTGAAGATCGTCTCCGAGCCCTTCGACGTCCCGCAGGCCATCGAGAGCGTGGTGCGCGCCGTCACCCCCCTGGCAGAGAAGAAGGGCCTGCACCTGGTGGCCGACGTGGCGCCGGAGGTGGGTCAGATCGTCAGCGACCGGCGGCGGGTGGAGCAAGTGCTCATCAACCTGCTGAACAACGCCGTCAAGTTCACGGAGCAGGGAGAGGTGCGCGTCACCTGTCACGTCGACGACGGCTGGCTGGTCACCCAGGTGACGGACACCGGCATCGGCATCAGGCCCGAGGACGAAGACAAGCTCTTCCAGCCCTTCCGCCAGGTCGACGTCGGCATAACGCGCCGCTACGAGGGGACCGGCCTGGGGCTCTCGATCTGCAAGAAGCTGGTGGAGACGTTGGGCGGCGAGATATGGGCCGAGAGCGAGTGGGGCGTGGGGAGCACGTTCACCTAGTATAGGGTATAAGGTTCGGAAACTCAGGACATGAGGTATTATTCTGTA